>NZ_JBIUXU010000045.1:0-1037 GCF_044744165.1 Streptomyces sp. NPDC087420 | reverse complement strand
CAAAAGCGAAAAAGAAAAAATAATTTTCTTTAATCGCACAGATAAACAGTATCTCTAGTATGCTGTTTATCGCCAAAGCGAATTGAAGCCAATGTGGAAACACATTGGCTTTTTTATTTATGGCTTTAGCCAGTTTAAGTCGCGTTAGCGTCTTAAACATAAAACCACCTGCTTTGCGGGTGGAGTCAAAGGGTTATACCAAGAAAAACACCTTTCCGTTACGATATAGATGTTCAAGCTAATATTCGTAACTTAAATAAGGAAAGGTGTTTATGGGCATTAAAGCACAAAGCTCAGCGCATACAAAGTGGCTGTGTAAATACCATATCGTCTTTTCGCCGAAATTCAGACGGAAAGTGATTTTTAATAATATTCGTTCAAGTGTGGGTGAGATATTACGAGACCTTTGTAAGTATAAAGGTGTTGAAATAATCGAAGGGCATCTGATGCCAGATCATGTTCATATGCTAGTCAGTATTCCCCCAAAGTTAAGTGTTTCAAGCTTTATGGGGTATTTGAAGGGTAAAAGTTCGTTGATGATCTTTGATAGACATGCGAATTTAAAATATAAATTTGGCAATAGAAAGTTTTGGTCAGAAGGCTACTATGTAAGTACGGTAGGGTTAAATGAAGCAACAATTCAGAAGTATATCAGAGAGCAAGAAAAGTCAGATTTAATGTCAGATAAACTGAGTACGAAAGAGCATATAGACCCCTTCAAGGGGTAAGACAAAGTAGCAAAGACACTTAGCTTGAACGAAGAGAAAGCAGCGTCATTTAGGCGCAGTCGGTAATAAGCCCTTATAGGGCTAGAGCAAACCACCCGCTATGCGGGTGGTTATGATTTAGGCTGAGGCAGAATTTTTTGCTGCTGCTACGAAAGGTTGGGAGTTACATCACGAAATGAGCCTTTTCAGGGTGTTAACAATTCTGTAAACTGCTCTCGGTGTGTACTTTTCCAGTGGAAGATCGTTTATTCAGCAGTACCGCTGGACAAAACAAAAAGAGGTCATGATGAGTACTGAAATTAAAGCCCA
>NZ_JBIUXU010000044.1:0-1148 GCF_044744165.1 Streptomyces sp. NPDC087420 | reverse complement strand
CTAGTATCCTGAGTCTTAAATTCCCGTATAGTTGGGTCATGGTACGTCCGGGACCGAAGCTTGCGCCGTTGGATCTGACTGATGCTGAGCGATCGGTGTTGGAGGGTTGGGTGCGGCGGCGTAAGGCCGCGCAGGACATGGCGATGCGGGCCCGGGTGGTCCTGGCCTGCGACGAGGTCGGGGAAGACGGTTTCCCCGTGTCGACGCGCGTGGTGATGGAGCGGGTCGGGGTGTCCCGCGACACCGTCTCGAAATGGCGTCAGCGTTTCCTGGCGGACCGTCTCGACGGGTTGTCGGACGAGCCACGTCCGGGTCGGCCCCGCACGGTGATGGACGAGCAGGTTGCCGATCTGATCGCCCGGACGCTGGAGTCGAAGCCGGAGAACGCCACGCACTGGTCGACCCGGTCGATGGCGAGGAAGACCGGGCTGTCGCAGTCGACCGTTTCGCGGGTGTGGCGGGCTTTCGGCCTGCAGCCGCACCGGTCCGGGACATTCAAGCTGTCCACGGACCCGTTCTTCGTCGACAAGGTCCATGACGTGGTGGGGTTGTACCTCGATCCGCCGGAACGGGCGCTGGTCCTCTGTGTGGACGAGAAGTCGCAGATCCAGGCACTGGACCGGTCCCAGCCGGTGCTGCCGATGATGCCCGGGGTGCCCGAGCGGGCCAGTCACGACTACGTCCGCGCCGGCACCACCACCCTGTTCGCGGCCTTCGACGCAGCCACCGGCAAGGTGATCGGGTCCCTCCACCGCCGGCACCGGGCCGAGGAGTTCAGAAAGTTCCTGAACAAGCTCGACAAGGAGATCCCCGCCGGGCTCCAGGTCCACTTGATCTGCGACAACTACGCAACCCACAAGACCGCGGCGGTCAAGAAATGGCTGCTGGCGCATCCCAGGTTCCACATGCACTTCACACCCACCGGCTCGTCCTGGCTGAACCTGGTCGAGCGATGGTTCGCCGAGCTGACGAACAAGCAAATACGGCGAGGGGTCCACAAGTCGGTCCAGACACTGGAGAAGGACATCCGCACCTGGATCGACTCATGGAACGAAGACCCCAAGCCGTTCATCTGGACCAAGACCGCCGACCAGATCCTCGAATCCCTCGCCTCGTACTGCCGACGAATTACCGACTCAGGACACTAG
>NZ_JBIUXU010000043.1:0-1422 GCF_044744165.1 Streptomyces sp. NPDC087420 | reverse complement strand
ACACAGTGGACGCGAGCAACTGAGGACAAGCCCTCGGCCTATTAGTACCAGTCAGCTTCGACCGTTACCGGTCTTCCACATCTGGCCTATCAACCCAGTCGTCTACTGGGAGCCTTAACCCCTCAAAGGGGGTGGGAGTTCTCATCTCGAAGCAGGCTTCCCGCTTAGATGCTTTCAGCGGTTATCCCTCCCGAACGTAGCCAACCAGCCATGCCCTTGGCAGAACAACTGGCACACCAGAGGTTCGTCCGTCCCGGTCCTCTCGTACTAGGGACAGCCCTTCTCAAAACTCCTACGCGCACAGCGGATAGGGACCGAACTGTCTCACGACGTTCTAAACCCAGCTCGCGTACCGCTTTAATGGGCGAACAGCCCAACCCTTGGGACCGACTCCAGCCCCAGGATGCGACGAGCCGACATCGAGGTGCCAAACCATCCCGTCGATATGGACTCTTGGGGAAGATCAGCCTGTTATCCCCGGGGTACCTTTTATCCGTTGAGCGACGGCGCTTCCACAAGCCACCGCCGGATCACTAGTCCCGACTTTCGTCCCTGCTCGACCCGTCGGTCTCACAGTCAAGCTCCCTTGTGCACTTACACTCAACACCTGATTACCAACCAGGCTGAGGGAACCTTTGGGCGCCTCCGTTACTCTTTAGGAGGCAACCGCCCCAGTTAAACTACCCATCAGACACTGTCCCTGATCCGGATCACGGACCCAGGTTAGACATCCAGCACGACCAGAGTGGTATTTCAACGACGACTCCACCTGAACTGGCGTCCAAGCTTCAAAGTCTCCCACCTATCCTACACAAGCCGAACCGAACACCAATATCAAACTATAGTAAAGGTCCCGGGGTCTTTCCGTCCTGCTGCGCGAAACGAGCATCTTTACTCGTAGTGCAATTTCACCGGGCCTATGGTTGAGACAGTCGAGAAGTCGTTACGCCATTCGTGCAGGTCGGAACTTACCCGACAAGGAATTTCGCTACCTTAGGATGGTTATAGTTACCACCGCCGTTTACTGGCGCTTAAGTTCTCAGCCTCGCCACACCGAAATGTGACTAACCGGTCCCCTTAACGTTCCAGCACCGGGCAGGCGTCAGTCCGTATACATCGCCTTACGGCTTCGCACGGACCTGTGTTTTTAGTAAACAGTCGCTTCTCGCTGGTCTCTGCGGCCACCCCAAGCTCAGGAAGTAAATTCCGTCACCCAAGATGGCCCCCCTTCTCCCGAAGTTACGGGGGCATTTTGCCGAGTTCCTTAACCATAGTTCACCCGAACGCCTCGGTATTCTCTACCAGACCACCTGAGTCGGTTTAGGGTACGGGCCGCCATGAAACTCGCTAGAGGCTTTTCTCGACAGCATAGGATCATCCACTTCACCACAATCGGCTCGGCATCAGGTCTCAGACTATATG
>NZ_JBIUXU010000042.1:0-1600 GCF_044744165.1 Streptomyces sp. NPDC087420 | reverse complement strand
ATATGCCGGTCACGCATGTGGTCGAGGCGGGTGCTGTCATTCGTGACACGGCTGAGGGTCCGGAGCTGACGCTCACGCTGAGCTGGCCGGACGGAATCCTGGAGGCGGCCGACGCGGAAGCGCTGGGCGCGGCCTGGACTGATCTGCTCGCCGGACTCGCCACCCACACCGACGCCCCCACCGCGGGCGGACACACCCCCTCCGACTTCCCGTTGGTGGAGGTGTCGCAGGCGGGTGTGGCGGAGCTTGAGGGTGTGGTTCCGGATTTGGTGGATGTGTGGCCTTTGTCGCCGTTGCAGGAGGGTTTGCTGTTTCACGCGGCTTATGACGGGGACGGGCCTGATGTCTATGAGGGGCAGCGGTCGCTTGTGGTGGAGGGGCCGTTGGATGTGGGGCGGTTGCGGTTGGCGTGGGGGGTGGTGTTGGAGCGGCATCCGGTGTTGAGGGCGAGTTTCCATCCGGGTGTGGCGGTGTCGGGTGGTGCGGTGCAGGTGGTGTCGGGGCGGGTGGTCCTGCCGTGGACGGTGGCGGATGTGTCGGGGCTGACGGATGTCGAGGCGACGGCCGAGGTGGAGCGGCTGTCCGCCGTTGAGCGGGCTTCGCGGTTCGACCTGGCCGAGGCGCCGTTGGTACGTGTGCTGATCGTCAGGCTGGCGCCGGAGCGATATCGCATGTCCGTGACGAGCCATCACATTGTGTTGGATGGTTGGTCGTTGCCGGTGTTGGTGGGGGAGGTGTCGGCGGCGTATGCGGCGGGTGGTTCTGGGCGTGGGTTGCCGGTGGTGGGGTCGTATGGGGAGTACTTGGGGTGGTTGGGGGAGCAGGACAAGGGGGCTGCTCGGGAGGTCTGGCAGCGGGAGTTGGCTGGGCTTGATGGTGCGACGTTGGTGGTGGCTGCGGAGTCGGTGCGCTCGGTGGTGGTGCCGGAGCGGGTGCGGTTCGCTTTGGAGGAGGGGTTGTCGCGGGGGTTGGGTGAGCTGGCCCGTTCGCATGGGCTGACCGTGAATACGCTGGTGCAGGGGGCGTGGGCGTTGGTCCTGGCGCGGTTGGCGGGTCGGGAGGACGTGGTGTTCGGGGCGACGGTGGCCGGCCGGCCCGCGGAGTTGCCGGGTGTGGAGTCGATGATCGGGTTGTTCATCAATACGCTGCCGGTGCGGGTGCGTCTGGATGGTGATCAGCCTCTGCTTGACCTGTTGGCTGATCTTCAGGCGCGGCAGTCGGTGTTGATGTCGCATCAGCATGTGGGGTTGCAGGAGATCAACCAGTGGGTGGGCGCGGGAGCCGTCTTCGACACGTTGGTGGTGTACGAGAACTACCCGCGTGCCGCGACCGATCCCGTGACTGGCCCCGACGCCATCACCATCCGCCCGGCCGACGTACCGGAGGACACCGGCCACTACCCGCTGACGTTGATCGTCGCGCCCGGCGACCCTATGCAGGGTGACCTGATCTATCGGCCGGATGTGTTTGATCGGGCGCGGGCGGGTGAGGTGTTGGCGTGGTTCGTGGGGGTGTTGGAGCAGTTTGTGTCCGATTCCGGGCGGTTGGTGGGTCGGATTGGTGTGGTGGGTGGTGCCGGTCGTGAGGTGGTGGTGGACCG
>NZ_JBIUXU010000040.1:0-2618 GCF_044744165.1 Streptomyces sp. NPDC087420 | reverse complement strand
ACAACGACCACATCTACGCGGAGATCGACCTTCCCACCGACCCCGACACCTACAACATCCACCCCGCACTGCTCGACGCCACACTCCACGCCGCACTGATGAGTCAGATCCTGCCGAATGACGGCCGGATACGACTGCCGTATTCCTGGGAAGGCGCAACGCTGCACGCTTCCGGCGCCTCCGCGCTGCGGATATCGGTGACGACCGTGGGGGACAACGCACTACGGTTGCGCGCGGCGGACGGTGCGGGCAAGCCGGTGGCCGAGGTGGCGTCGCTGGCCATGCTGCCGGCCGACCTTGCCGACCTCGCCGCTCCGGCGGTGAACCGAGACTTCCTGCTGTCCTTGGAATGGATACCCGCGCCGTCGGCAGAAGCAGTACCGCCCACCGCACTCTCGCAGCTCGGCCACGACCCGTTCGGCCTGCGCTCGGCGACGGAAACCGGCGTCGACTGGCAAGAGTTCACCGAGCTGTCCGCGATACCCGGCGACTCGCCCGACGTGGTCGTGTGCATCGAAGGTGACGACGCGCCAGACGTCCCGGGAGCCGCCCGCGCGACGCTGTACGGTGCGCTCGATCTGGTTCAGGCATGGGTGTCCGACGACCGGTTCGCGGATGCACGGCTGGTCGTGGTGACCCGGCGTGCGGTGATGACCGGATACGGCGAGCCCGCACCGGACCTTTCCGTCGCACCCCTCTGGGGGTTGCTCCGCTCCGCTCAGAACGAGAATCCTGGTCGGCTGATCCTGATCGATGTGGACGACGATGATCGCTCGCTGGCCGCGCTGCCATCCTCGTTGGCGGGTGACGCCACCCAGTTCGCGTTGCGTGACGGACATGTCGTGGTGCCGCGGCTGGCCAGGGCGAGTACCAAGGACCGACTGCGGGAACCGGAGAGTGTGCAATGGCGGTCGGACTTCGAGGGGCAGAGCGGGCCGGAGTCGCTGTCACGGTGGGACACCAACGGCACTGTGCTGATCACCGGCGGTACGGGAACACTCGGCAGGCTGTTCGCCCGGCACTTGGTCACGAAGCACGGGGTGCGGCAACTGTTGCTGGTCTCTCGGCGTGGGCCGGACGCTCCTGGAGCCGCAGGCCTGGTCGCCGAGCTGTCCGGGCTGGGCGCCGAGGTGAGGGTTGCTGCGTGCGACGTGGCCGACAGGGCCGCGCTTTCCGCACTGCTCGCCGGAATTCCGGCAAACCAGCCGCTCACCAGTGTGGTTCACGCCGCGGGAACCCTGAATGACGGGCTGATCTCCGGGATGACGCCGGAAAGGCTTGACGCCGTGCTGGCGCCTAAGCTGGACGCGGCGTGGAACCTGCATGACCTGACCAGGGACCTCGGGCTGTCCGCGTTCGTGCTGTTCTCCTCGATCATGGGCACGATAGGCAACGCGGGCCAGGGAAACTACGCCGCCGCGAACGTGTTCCTCGACGCGCTTGCCCAGCACCGCCGCGCCACCGGACTGTCGGCGACCTCGCTCGCGTGGGGTTTCTGGAGCGAACGCAGCGAACTGACCGGTGACCTGGACAACGCGGACATCGCTCGAATGGCACGCACCGGGCTGAAACCGCTGCCGTCGGACGAAGGCGTCGCGCTGTTTGACGCGGCGATCGCCGGCGGTGAGGTTACCGCGACACCGGCCGCGCTCGACCTGAACCGGCTGCGCGCGCGGGCCACGGAGGCGAGCCTGCCGGAGGTGCTGCGTGGGCTGGTCCGGACGCGGCGCGCGGCGGCCGCGGTTACGGCGACCGGCTCGACGCTGGCCGAACGGCTGGCTGGCCGGCCGGCCGAGGACGTCGACCGTGAGCTGCTCGACCTGGTGCGCTCCCACACCGCCACCGTGCTTGGCCATGCCGACGCCGGCTCCGTACAGCCGGCCGTTGCGTTCAGGGAACTCGGTCTCGACTCGCTGGCCGCAGTGGAGCTCCGTAAGCGGCTCAACGAAGTTACCGGACTGCGGCTGTCGGCCACCGTGGTGTTCGACCACCCGACCCCGTCCACACTGGCTGTGCTCCTGCGCGAGGAACTGCTGGGCGGGAGCCCCCAGGTCGTCACTCCGGCGACTGCGGCGCCCGCCTCTGCAGCGGACGACGAGCCGGTCGCCATCGTCGGCATGGGGTGCCGATATCCCGGTGGTGTTTTTTCACCAGGCGGTTTGTGGGACCTCGTGCAATCGGGGCGGGATGCTGTTGGCGGGCTGCCGCGAGACCGTGGCTGGGACTTGGACAACCTCTTCGACACGGACCCAGGACGAACAGGCAGGAGCTACGTCGACAAGGGCTACTTCCTCGACAACGCGGGGGAGTTCGACGCCGGATTCTTCGGGATTTCGCCGCGCGAGGCGCTGGCGATGCATCCGCAGCAACGGTTGCTGCTGGAGACCGCGTGGGAGACGTTGGAGGACGCCGGGATCGAGCCTGGTTCGCTGCACGGCAGTGACACGGGCGTATTCATCGGCGCACTGTTCCAGGAATACGGGCCACCGATGCACGAGGGTTCGGCGGAGGTTGACGGGCTGCTGCTTACCGGTACCAGTGGCAGTGTTACGTCTGGTCGGTTGGCGTATTTCCTTGGTCTGGAGGGGCCTGCGGTGACGGTGGACACGGCGTGTTCG
>NZ_JBIUXU010000039.1:0-2675 GCF_044744165.1 Streptomyces sp. NPDC087420 | reverse complement strand
TGTTGGTGGAGTTTTCCCGGCAGCGTGGGTTGTCCGTTGACGGGCGGTGCAAGGCGTTCGCGGAGTCGGCCGACGGTACTGGTTGGGGTGAGGGTGCGGGGTTGGTGGTGCTCGAGCGGTTGTCCGACGCGCGTGCCAATGGGCATCGGGTGTTGGCGGTGGTGCGAGGTTCGGCGGTGAATCAGGATGGTGCTTCGAACGGTCTGACCGCGCCGAACGGTCCGTCGCAGCAGCGGGTGATCCGCGGGGCGTTGTCCAATGCCGGACTCACCGGTGCGGATATCGATGTTGTCGAGGGGCATGGTACGGGTACGAAGCTCGGTGATCCGATCGAGGCGCAGGCGTTGTTGGCCACGTACGGGAGGGAGCATTCTCAGGATCAGCCGTTGTGGTTGGGTTCGTTGAAATCGAATATTGGTCACACCATGGCGGCGGCCGGGATCGGTGGTGTGATCAAGATGGTGGAGGCATTGCGTCGTGGTGTGCTGCCTCCTACGTTGCATGTTGATGAGCCGACGTCGCATGTGGACTGGGGACCCGGGGGGGTCCGGTTGCTCACCGAGCTTCGTGAGTGGCCTTCGAGGGGGCGGCCGCGTCGTGCTGGGGTGTCGTCGTTCGGTATCAGCGGTACCAACGCTCATGTGATCTTGGAGCAGGCGCCCGGGGTGGAGCAGGTGTCCGGGGCCGGGTCGTCGGGGTCGTTGTCCTCGGAGCCGGTTGTGGATGTTGCGGCAGGGCCGGTCGGATGGGTGCTGTCGGCGCGGACGGAGGAGGCGTTGCGGTCGTACGCGGGGCGGATCGCGGCGGCCGTCGACTCCGGGGTGTCGGTCGTGGATGTCGCCGCGACGTTGGCGGCGCGTTCTGTGTTCGAGCATCGTGGTGCGGTGGTCGGTGCCACTCGTGATCAGTTGCTGGCGGGGTTGAGTTGTCTCGCGGATGGTGTTTCCGCCGAAGATGTGGTGACGGGGACGGCTGGTGCCGGTAATACGGTGTTGGTGTTTCCGGGGCAGGGTTCGCAGTGGGATGCGATGGCTCGTGATCTGTATGTGACGGCTCCGGTGTTTCGGGCCCGGCTCGATGAGTGTGCGCACGCTTTGTCTGTGTATGTTGATTGGGATCTGCTGGAGGTCTTGCTGACCGATGGTGGTGCGGCTTTGCTGACGCGGGTGGATGTGGTGCAGCCGGCGTTGTTCGCGGTGATGGTTTCTCTGGCGGCGTTGTGGCAGTCGCAGGGATTGCGGCCGGCCGCGGTGCTGGGGCATTCGCAGGGGGAGATCGCCGCGGCGTGTGTGGCCGGTGCGTTGTCGCTGGAGGACGCGGCGCGGGTCGTGGCGTTGCGTAGTCGGGCCATTCGTGCGCTGGCCGGGCAGGGTGGCATGGTTTCCGTCGCGCTGTCGGTCGGTCAGGTGCGGCCGCGCTTGCAGCGGTGGGAGGGTGATATCGGTATCGCCGCGATCAACGGCCCCAGTTCCACGGTGGTCTCGGGCAGCGCGCATGCCCTCGATCAGCTGGAGGCCGCTTTTGAGGCCGAGGGTGTACGTACCTGGCGAATCCCCGTGGATTACGCATCACATTCCCGACACGTCGACCAAATTCGTGATGAGGTGCTGGACCTGCTGGCGCCGATCCGCCCTCAGCACAGTGATGTCGACTTCTATTCCACCGTCACCGGGCAGCGGGTCGATACCACAGAATTGAATGCCGATTACTGGTTTCGTAATCTTCGCAGCACTGTTGAGTTCGAAGTCGCGACGAGGCTGTTGTTGGCAGACGGCTTCGACGTCTTCATCGAGTGCAGTCCCCATCCCGTTCTGGTTCCCGGTGTGCAGGAGACCATTGACAGTGCGGACAGGTCCGCCCGCAGTATCGGGACGTTGCGTCGGGACAAGGGTGACCTGAGCTGTTTCCTGCGTTCCGCCGGTGATGCCTTCACCGCCGGTGCCACCACCCACTGTGTTCCCGCGCATCAGCGTGGTGGCCGTCATGTGACCTTGCCCACCTATCCTTTCCAGCGGGCGCGTTACTGGCTCGGTCCCGACGCCGGCCGACGTGATGTCGGTGCTGTCGGACTGACGGCGGCGGGTCATCCACTGCTCGGTGCTGTCACCGAGGGTGCCACCAGCATGGTCTTCAGCGGCCGGATCTCCCTGGCCACCCATCGGTGGCTGGCCGACCACGAGGTTGCCGACACGATCGTGTTGCCCGGTGCCGCCTTCGTCGAGTTGGCGGTGCATGCCGCCGACCGGGTCGGTTGCGGCAGCATCCGTGAACTGACCGTGCAGACCCCGCTCGTCCTGCCCGAATACGGTGCGATACGGCTGCGGGTGGAGGTGGGCGAGGCCACCGCGGGTGACGGCGCACGTTCGATCCGTATCGACGCACGCCCCGACACGAGCGCCGACACGTCCTGGACCTGTCACGCGACGGGCGTCCTGGACGTCGATACGCCTGTCCCGGACTGGGATCTCACCGCCTGGCCCCCCGCCGGCGCACAGCCCGTCGACATCTCCTACGACACCCTCGCCACATACGGATACCACTACGGCGCAACCTTCCAAGGGCTGCGTCAGATGTGGCGTCACAACGACCACATCTACGCGGAGATCGACCTTCCCACCGACCCCGACACCTACAACATCCACCCCGCACTGCTCGACGCCACACTCCACGCCGCA
>NZ_JBIUXU010000038.1:0-3396 GCF_044744165.1 Streptomyces sp. NPDC087420 | reverse complement strand
CATCCGCTGGGAACGACGAGCAGACATCCACGAAGCTTTCCTCAAGATCGCCTGCTGCCTCATCACCCACCGACAGATCAACTCATTGTGTTAGCCGTTGTTAGGCGTCGCTTCCGATGTTGTGATTCGCTCGTTGAACCGCACATGACGGAGCTGATCGAGCGGCTGATGCCAGACGAGTTGTGGACGCTGTTCCGGCGGGTGGTCCCGCCGGCGGAGATCACCCGCCCGCAGGGCGGCGGCCGCCGACGAGCTGGGGACCGTGAATGTCTGGCGGCGATCATCTTCGTGGCCACCGGCGGCTGCACCCGGCGGCAGTTGCCTCCGGCGTTGGGGCCAGCCTGGCCCACCGCCCACCGCCTACCGACGCTTCGCTCAGTGGAGCCGTGAGCGGGTGTCGGCCAGGCTGCACCGGGTGCTCCTCGACGAACTCGGGACTCGGGGCGAGCTGCACTGGTCGCGATGCGCCATCGACTCCGTCAGCGTCCGGGCGGCACAAGGGGGCCGCTCACCGGACCGCATCCGACCGACCGCGGCAAGCCGGGATCGAAAATCCATCTGATCACCGACCGCGACGGACCGCCCCTGTGCGTCTCCGGCGCCAACACGCACGACAGCCTCGGCCTGCAGCCGCTCGGAAGCAGGATCCCGCCCCCGAGCGTCGCATCCGCCAGCGCATCGCCCGCAAAGGCATCGAGCCATCCTCCGGAAAGGCCCGCGCCGAACGCGGCGATAACCGCAGGCGGGCGTCTGCGCGGCCCTGTACGGTCGCGACCATGAAGAAGTGGGTGGTGCCTGAGAACTCGAACAAGCGCGTCCAACGCGCGAGCCGGATGATCGGTAAGGGGACGGGCACGCCCGAGGAGATCAGGGAGGCGCGGGACGTCCTGAGCAACTACCGTCTCGCCCATGCATTTCCTCTGAACGCGGTGACCGTGACCGTGCGGCAGCGAGCGCTCGCCGTGAACCCGAACGCCGTCGTGGCCGAGCGCCGGAAGCGCCTGCCCACGATCCTGGACAAGTTGAAGCGCCACCCCACGATGAGCGTGACCACCATGCAGGACTTGGGGGGCTGCCGGGTGGTCTTCGGCACCGTCGCCGAGGTGGACGAGTTGCTCAGCGTCCTGGTCGACTTGCCACGGAGCAAGAACCGCGTCAATAAGGTCTACAACTACCTACGTGATGACCCGGGGCCACGCAATTCTGGCTACCGGGGTGTTCACCTGGTGTACGAGTACGGAGCCTCGAAAGAGGAATACCACGGCCTGCGGATCGAGCTGCAGGTGCGCACGCAGCTCCAGCACGCCTGGGCGACCGCCGTCGAGACGATGGATTTGTTCTCGGGCAGCGAACTGAAGTATGGGAAGGGCGACGCGAACGTGCTCAGGTTCTTCGTCCTAGTCAGCTCGCTCATGGCGTACGAGGAAGGCACCACCCCGGTACCCGGCGCCGAGGGGACGCGGGAGGAGTTGGCGGCTGAGTTGGCGCTCCTAGAGGCGAACGTCGGCGTTCTGGAGCGGCTAAGGGGCTACGCGGCGATCGTGGGCGAGCACGCCAAGACCGACCGCCGGAACGCCCTGACCCTCGAGCTCTGGCGGACCGAGGGACGGCTCACAGTGACGGTACACGAGACGCTGGCCGCCGCAGAGGCCCGGATCACCGAGTTGGAGGCATTGGACAACCAGGACTTGGACGCGGTGCTCATCAACATCGCCCGGATCAGCCAGCTGCGCGACGCGTACCCGAACTACTTCGCCGACACCGGCCGTTTCACCGAGTTCGTCGTGGCGTGCCTAAATCACCGGTATTGACCTTAGCCTCAATTCGTCGGCGGGGTTCGGTGGTTGACCTGCCGGCCATGTGGCCAGCTTTCCGGCTGGGGGACCAGTGTCGGCGCCGCGCCGTAAACTGTGGACAAGGCGCGGGGCCGACAAAAATGAGGTGTCATGAGTCACTCCCGCGTCACCGCCGCGAACTTCATCGCCCGCAAACTTCCCGACCCGCACGAGGCCGTACTAGGTGGGCCGGACTCGGAAGCCATCCACGACCTACTGGCCACCGTCCACGCGGACTTCGTCTGCCCGCCGAGCGGTCACTCGTTCTCGTGGCAGGACTGCTACGACGGGGCGTGGGTGCGCCCCCTGCCGCATAAGGCGGGCTTTCTCCTGGACGAGCGCGGCAACCCGAAGCCCGTTCCCGAGCACGTTGCGGGTGAAGCCGCCGACCGGGCCCGTGAGGCCCAGGCCATCGCGGTACGCATCCGCCGAGAGGCCCTGCACATGCCGCTCGGCAACCAGGGCTGAGCTGTCCGGCCGCACCGCCCCTACGGGGTTCGGTCGACGCTTACCCGAGACGCGGCGGGACGCGCAGCGGCACCGGTTCGTCCTGGCCCTCCCAGACGACACGAAGAACAGAGGGAATGGGCTCCGCCATGGCCCCGACCATCATGAAGGGGTACACGTCCCCCGCTGCCACGGAGAGGCTGGTCGGCCATTCGTCCCGAGCGCCGGGTGCGTCGAGACAGCAAACGTTCTCTGCACGGGCCGTCCCGTAGTTGATCAGCTCCCAGACGGCCCTGCTGCGGTGCTCGATACGGAACTTCGCACGCGGCTGGCTGGCCTCTTCCTCTTGCCTGCGCCGCTCGGCCACCTCGCGCCGCTGGTCGGCAAGAGTCTCCTCGGCCGCTGCCGCCGACCTCTCTGCGGCATCGCTCGAACGACGCGTCTCGACCACCGACTGCTCAGCAGCGGTAGCCGAACCTTCGGCAGCGTCAGCCGCACGCTTGCTGTGCTTCACTGATCTCAGGCTGACGATGAAGGCCGCCAGCCCCAGACCTGCTCCCACCCACGCCGGGGCGTCTCCCATGTCCATGCCGCGAACGTACGCCCCTGGTCTGACACTGATACACCTAAGGTGCACGCGGATGCCTCTGTCAGCGGAGGAGGTCAGCGATCCGCGCGTACGGCGTCGCGGGCGGGGCGGCCGACGCCGATGAGGGTGGCGGAGCCGGGGCCGGTCCAGTCGTCGTAGCCGAGGAGGTGGAGACGAGGCTCTCCGACGGCTTGGGTGCCGTGGATGGGAACGTGCCACAACGTGCCAGTAGGTGCGGTAAAACACGGCCAACGAGGGCAAGCCAGAGGCACCCGACAGAAGGTCCTCGGCAAGCGTTGTCGCAGTTCAGAGGCTGTACGCATGCTCAAGTGCCGGGTGATTCCCAAGCTCCGAGCGCGAGTTCGATCCTTGTCCCCCCTCCATGATGAACCTCCAGGTCTCTGAGCAGGGTGGCGGACGCCTAACAACGGCTAACACAATGAGTTGATCTGTCGGTGGGTGATGAGGCAGCAGGCGATCTTGAGGAAAGCTTCGTGGATGTCTGCGCGTCGTTCCCAGCGGATT
>NZ_JBIUXU010000037.1:0-5770 GCF_044744165.1 Streptomyces sp. NPDC087420 | reverse complement strand
CGGTCGACCTTGCCGTTCGGTGTCAGGGGCAGGGCGTCCAGTACGAGGAGCGCGGCGGGGACCATGTACTCCGGCAGCGCGTCGGCGAGGTGCTCGCGCAGTTCCAGCGTGCTTACGTCCTGGCTCCGGAGAACGACGTAGCCGACGAGCTGCTTGTCGCCGGGGCCGTCCTCTCGGGCCACAACAACCGCCTGACCGACAGCCGGGTGAGCCGTCAGCACCGCTTCAATCTCGCCCAGCTCGATACGGAAGCCACGCACCTTCACCTGCGCGTCGGCCCGCCCGACAAACGCCAACTCCCCCTCACCGTTCCAGCGCGCCAGATCACCCGAGCGATACATCCGCTCACCCATCGCGAACGGACACGCCACAAAACGCTCCGAGGTGAGATCAGGACGGGCGACGTAACCACGAGCCAGACCCGCACCCGCTACATACACCTCACCCGTCACACCCGGCGGAACCGGACGAAGAAAGGAATCCAACACATAAACACGGGAGTTGGACAACGGACGACCAATGACAGGCGCCTCATCCGCCGACGCGATACGCGCGTCCACCGGACCGGCTGTCACCATCACCGTCGCCTCGGTCGGCCCATACGTATTGACCACCCTCGCTCCACGCACCCACCGAGCAGCGAGATCCGCGGTCAAACGCTCAGCACCCAGCACCCACGTGTCCACTCCAGGCACCTGCGCCGGATCCAGAACCCCAAGCAAAGAGGGCACCACACTGGCCGTGGTCACGCCGTGGGCCGCGATCATCCCGGCCAACGCACCTGGCTCCGCACGCTCCTCACCCGTCGCGATCGCCAACGTGCCACCCGAACCCAGAACCACCGCCACATCCAGGATCGCCGCATCAAAACTGAACGACGCGAACTGCAACGTCACCACACCAGGCCCAGCCCCCAACACCGGAGCCATAGCCCCCACCAGGTTCACCACACCCCGATGCCCCACCGCCACACCCTTCGGCCGACCCGACGACCCAGAGGTGTAAATGACATACGCGAGCTGGTCCGCATCGGTGACACCCGGAAGATCTTCGGCCCCCGTGGTAGCCGGAACCTCCTCAAGCAGAATCACGCGGGCCGGCCCCGAAGGCACCCGGGCCAACGTGTCCGCCGTAGCCAGGACCACACCCGCACCACTGTTCCCGATCATGTACCGCAACCGATCGGACGGATACTCAGGATCAAGCGGCACGAAAGCCCCACCGGCCTTCCACACCGCCAACTCCCCCACCACCACATCCACCCCACGCGGCAGACAAAGACCCACCACCCCCTCACGACCCACACCCACACCCACCAAAAACCGGGCCAACCGGTCCGAACGCTCATCCAACTCCGCATACGACAAAACCTCAGAGCCCGACCGAACCGCCACCACACCCGGACTCGCGCCAACGTGCGATCCGAACAACTCCAACAACGACCCCCCCACCACAGGCCGCCCCGTACCGTTGAACGCCCCCACCACAAGCTCCCGCTCAACCTCCCCCATCACATCAACCCGCCCCACCGCCACCAACGGATCAGCCACCACCTGCTCCAACACCCGAACCAGCCGACGCCCGACCCCCGACGCCTCCGCGAAAGAGAACAGATCCGGCCGGTAGGTGACATGAATCTGAAGCGAGTCTCCAGGCAGAATGCCCAGCGTCAGCGGGTAGTTGGTCGACTGGTGACCTTCGAGGATGGAGATCGAAAGGGCGTCCGGAGCTGACGAGTCCGCGGATACATGCGGGTAGCTCTCGTAGACGACGAGTGTGTCGAAGACGCTCCCGGGGCCGGCGAGTTTTTGAATCTCGGCCAGGCCCATGTGCTGGTGGGACATCAGACGTGTCTGCCGTTGCTGAAGGTCGGCCAGCGTCTCCAGGACCGACCGCGCGCCATCCAGCCGTACCCGTACCGGCAAAGTGTTGATGAACAGCCCCACCATGCCCTCCACGCCAGGCAGCTCCGGGGGACGCCCGGCCACCGTCGCGCCGAACACCACGTCGTCCCGCCCGGCCAGCCGCGCCAACACCAACGCCCACGCACCCTGCACCACCGTGTTCACCGTCAGACCATGCGTCCGGGCCAACCCGGCCAGTTCGGCGCTGGTTTCGGAGCTGAGCTCGACCGTCACCTCTTCGGGTAGTACGGCGGTACGCGTCGCGTCGGAGGGAGCGATGAGCGTCGACTCTTCGATGCCGGCCAACTCCGCCCGCCATGCGGTTCGTGCGGCTTCCTTGTCCTGGTGGTCGAGCCACGTCAGGTACTCGCCGTACGAGTGCGCCCGTCCGAGTCCGCTGGTGGCACCTCCGGCCGCGTAGATCGCCGAAAGTTCACTCAGCAGGACTGGCATCGACCAGCCGTCCATCAAAAGGTGGTGGGTCGTCATGACGAGGCGATGGCGGTCGTCGGCGAGCCGGATCAGGACCAGGCGCAACAGCGGCGGCACGGTCAAGTCGAGTCGCTGGGCCCGTTCCCGTCCGGCGAGTTCGGCGATTCGCGCCGCCGCCTCGGACTCGGGCAGATCCGAGAGATCGGTCTCGCACCAGGGCAGGGCGACCTCACGCATGATGAGCTGCACCGCCTCGCCGGACCCCCGCCGGTGGAAGCTGGCCCGCAGAGTCGCATGGCGCCTGAGCAGGGCCTCCCAGGATGCCCGGAGCCGCGCGGCGTCCAAGGGGCCGTCAACGGCGAGCACAAACTGCACACCGTAGATGTCCGGCCCCTGGTCGTCGTAGGCCGCGTGGAAGAGCAGCCCTTCCTGCAACGGCGACAGCGGCCATACCTCCGCCAGGGCCGACTTTTGGGCACCACGGGTTGATGTCACTGGGAGAGCCCTCCTTCGAGGCGTGCGGCAATCGCTTCAAATTCGTCGACTTCGTCCTGTACGAGGCGCAGGAGCCCAAAGTCGGAGGGGCTGTGTCCGCCGGCGGCGGGAGCGTCCGTGTGAGCGGCCAGGCCGGACAGCATGTCCATCCATGCCTCGCCCAGCGCCTCCACGTCGTCCTCGTCGAGAAGGCCCTCCGGCCAGCTGAGGCTGAACGTCAACTCCGGGCCGTGCGCGGTGTCGCGGATGACGGCACCGGCCCCCAGCGCGTACGCCGCCGGCATGTAGGGGTCGGCTGAACCGCCGACCGCGCTCTCCCCCGCCATCTGCCACGGCCGGGCCGGCCCCGCCTCCACTGAGGCCGCGGCGAAGCGGCCCAGGTAGTTGAAGCCGATCTGCGCGCGCGGTGCGGAGGCGAGGACAGCGCCGGTCTGCGGATTGAGATGGCGCAGGAGTTCGTAGCCCATCCCGTCACCGGGCAGGGTCCGGATCTGTTCCTTGACCGCTTTCAGCAGGTCACCGGCCGCGGCCCCGCCCCCGGCCGCGTCCATCAGGTCGACGTCGGTCACGTCCATCCGTACCGGCTGGACACTCGTGAACCAGCCGACCGTCCGCGACAGATCCACACCACCGACCGGCTCACGGCCATGCCCCTCCACATCCACCAGCACGCTCGCCGCTTCCGGCCGCCACCGGCCCACCGCCCCGGCCAACGTCGACAGCAACACCTCGTGCACACCACAGTGGAACGCCACCGGAGTCCGCCCCGCCAGAGTCGCCGCCTCCCCGGCCGGCACCACCCACTCACGACGACGCAACGTCCCCGCCACATCCACCACCGGATCCAACGGCCGACGCCCAAGCAGCGGATCGCGCTCGCCCAACACACCCAACCAGGAGTCCAGTTCGGCCACCCGCTCCGGGCTCATTGCCTGCTCGGCCAACACCCCGGCCCAGCGGCGGAACGACGTCCCCACCGGCTCCAGCACCGCCGCACGCCCCGCCGCCAGATCCCCATACGCACGCTCAAGGTCCGGCAGCAGGATCCGCCACGACACACCGTCCACCGCCAGGTGATGCACCACCAACACCAGCCGACCCACGCGGCCAGGCCCCGCATCCACCCACACCACCTGAACCATCACCCCAGCCGCAGGATCCAACCGCCCCACAGCCTCACGAGCCACCCGACCCGCCACCACATCAAGGCTTTCACCACCAGCTTCAACCCGAGTAATCAGACTCGCGGCATCCACCGACCCCGGCTCGCCCACCACCAGCGTCAACGCACCACCCACCACCCTCGCCCGCAACATCCCGTGCCCGTCCAACAACACACCCACAGCACGGCCCAACACACCCAGGTCCAAATCCGCCGGAGCACCCACCACCACCCACTGCGCGAACCCCGACCCCACCACCCGCTCGCCCAGCACCCGCATCACAGGCGTCCAGAGCACCTCGCCCACCCCTACGTCTCCGGCAAGGGGCGTCTCAGCCGCGCCGGAAGCGCTGATCGTCTCCGCCAACCGCTCGACGGTCTTCTCCTCGAAGACCTGCCGAGGGGTGATCACCAGCCCGGCCCGCCGAGCACGCGACGCCAACTGCATCGACATGATCGAATCGCCACCCAGCTCGAAGAACCCCTCGTCAGCCCCCACCCGCTCCAACCCGAGAACCTCCGCGAACAACCCACACAGCAGCTCCTCGACCACTCCCACCGGTGCCCGTCCCACCGCTCGTTCGGCGAAGGCGGGGTCAGGGTCGGGGAGGGCCGCCCGGTCGACCTTGCCGTTCGACGTCAGAGGCAGGGCGTCCAGGACGACCACCACCGCTGGGACCATGTACTCCGGCAGCCTCTCGGCAACGTGCTCGCGCACCGCCCGACCGTCCAGTGCCGGTCCGCTTCGCGCCACGTAGCCGATGAGACGGCGCGGTCCCTGGCGGTCTTCCCGTACAAGAGCGACAGCCTGGGCGACACCGGGACTGTCGGCGAGGGCGGCTTCGATCTCGCCCAGTTCGATACGGTGGCCCCGGATCTTGACCTGATGGTCGACACGGCCGACGAAGAAGAGTTCGCCGTCGTCGGTCCAGCTGACCAGGTCCCCGGTGCGGTACATCCGCTCACCCGACGCGAACGGAGAGGCCACGAACCGGCCCGCCGTCAGACCCGAACGCCCCAGATACCCCCGCGCCACCCCGACGCCCCCGATGTACAACTCCCCCGCCACGCCCGGCGGTACCGGAAGCAGGAAGGAGTCCAGGACGTACACACGTGTGTTGTTGATGGGTCGGCCGATCGGAGGTGTCTCTCCTCCGCCGAGGGGCCGGCTCACGGTGGAGGCGACCGTCGCCTCGGTGACACCGTACTCGTTGACCAGCTCACGGCCCTCCGCCCAGCGGCGCCGAAGTTCCCCGGACCCGGGCTCGCCACCGATGACGATGGAGCGCAGCTCGGGCAGTCGGTCCGCCGGCAGCTGCGCGAGCACCGTGGGGGTCGCGGCGACGTGGGTGACGTGTCGGGTACGCATCAGGTCGGCCAGTTCGTCACCGGAGGTGTCGTGTAGTCGTCCCGGAGCGAGGACGAGCCGTCCGCCGGCACACAGTACGGGCCAGATGTCGGCCATCGAGACGTCGAAGCTCGGTGAGACGAGCTGGAACACCCCGCTGTCCGCGTCGATCCGGTAGCGCCGGACGCGATCCGCGACAAGGTTGCTCAGGCCCGCGTGGGGGACGGTAACTCCCTTGGGTGTGCCTGTCGATCCGGACGTGTAGATCACGTACGCGGCGTGATCGGGCCGCAGCGCAGACAACCGCTCCCCGTCCCCGACCGCGCCACCGTCCAGTTCCGCCAGCCGGGCGAGCACCGAAGGATCATCCAGCACGACCACCTCGCCACCGAACCCCGCCGGCACCACGCCCCGCGTCCCCGACGTGCA
>NZ_JBIUXU010000036.1:0-6429 GCF_044744165.1 Streptomyces sp. NPDC087420 | reverse complement strand
ATAAAAACTGATAATGCTTTTGCATCAATACCAAAGCTGTTGAATGGTTTGAGTTCAGAAGTTGGATTCATTACTACCTTCAGGAAAAATATAACAATAATGAAGTAAGTCTATCAGCCAGACTTAATCGTGGGTAGCAAGAATAATAAAATAAGATAATTTCGGGATCATTATGGAATGATTTACTTACTTTTCATAAGCGTCAGAAAGCAAAAAGCCACCCATTGGGTGGCTTCTTATATTTAAAACCTAGCAGTTCCCTACTCTCACATGGGGAGACCCCACACTACCATCGGCGCTACGGCGTTTCACTACTGAGTTCGGCATGGGGTCAGGTGGGACCACCGCGCTATTGCCGCTAGGTAAATTCTTTTTAAATGCCGATTATATGGTGCTGATACCCAGATTCGAACTGGGGACCTCACCCTTACCAAGGGTGTGCTCTACCAACTGAGCCATATCAGCAATATGGTGCGGTCAGTTAGTACTGACACAACCTTTAAATTTAATGTCTGGCAGTTCCCTACTCTCACATGGGGAGACCCCACACTACCATCGGCGCTACGGCGTTTCACTGCTGAGTTCGGCATGGGGTCAGGTGGGACCACCGCGCTATTGCCGCCAGACAAATTCGGTTCGTTCCCGTTCAGCGCATTTCTTCGCTAAACCAGAACATCAATCTTGAACAAGCTGCTGTGTCCGTCACCTTTCGGCTTCTCACGCATATTCGAAAACTATCTCGTCTCTCTAAAACACCTTCGGTGTTGTCAGGTTAAGCCTCACGGTTCATTAGTATTGGTTAGCTCAACGTATCGCTACGCTTACACACCCAACCTATCAACGTCTTAGTCTTAAACGTTCCTTTAGGACCCTTAAAGGGTCAGGGAAGACTCATCTCAAGGCAAGTTTCCCGCTTAGATGCTTTCAGCGGTTATCTTTTCCGCACTTAGCTACCGGGCAATGCCATTGGCATGACAACCCGAACACCAGTGGTGCGTCCACTCCGGTCCTCTCGTACTAGGAGCAGCCCCTCTCAATCTTCCAACGCCCACGGCAGATAGGGACCGAACTGTCTCACGACGTTCTAAACCCAGCTCGCGTACCACTTTAAACGGCGAACAGCCGTACCCTTGGGACCTACTTCAGCCCCAGGATGTGATGAGCCGACATCGAGGTGCCAAACACCGCCGTCGATATGAACTCTTGGGCGGTATCAGCCTGTTATCCCCGGAGTACCTTTTATCCGTTGAGCGATGGCCCTTCCATTCAGAACCACCGGATCACTAAGACCTACTTTCGTACCTGCTCGAGCCGTCACTCTCGCAGTCAAGCTGGCTTATGCCTTTGCACTAACCGCATGATGTCCGACCATGCTTAGCCAACCTTCGTGCTCCTCCGTTACTCTTTGGGAGGAGACCGCCCCAGTCAAACTACCCACCAGACACTGTCCGCACCCCGGATAACGGGGCAACGTTAGAACATCAAACATTAAAGGGTGGTATTTCAAGGTTGGCTCCACGCAGACTGGCGTCCACGCTTCAAAGCCTCCCACCTATCCTACACATCAAGGCTCAATGTTCAGTGTCAAGCTATAGTAAAGGTTCACGGGGTCTTTCCGTCTTGCCGCGGGTACACTGCATCTTCACAGCGAGTTCAATTTCACTGAGTCTCGGGTGGAGACAGCCTGGCCATCATTACGCCATTCGTGCAGGTCGGAACTTACCCGACAAGGAATTTCGCTACCTTAGGACCGTTATAGTTACGGCCGCCGTTTACTGGGGCTTCGATCAAGAGCTTCTCCTTACGGATAACCCCATCAATTAACCTTCCAGCACCGGGCAGGCGTCACACCGTATACGTCCACTTTCGTGTTTGCACAGTGCTGTGTTTTTAATAAACAGTTGCAGCCAGCTGGTATCTGCGACTGGCTTCAGCTCCATGGGTAAACCACTTCACCTAATGCCAGCGTGCCTTCTCCCGAAGTTACGGCACCATTTTGCCTAGTTCCTTCACCCGAGTTCTCTCAAGCGCCTGAGTATTCTCTACCTGACCACCTGTGTCGGTTTGGGGTACGATTAATGATAATCTAGAGCTTAGAGGCTTTTCCTGGAAGCGGGGTATGAGCTACTTCGCCACCGTAGTGACTCGTCATCAGACCTCAGCATATAGTGAACCGGATTTGCCTAATTCACCTGCCTACATCCTTAAACCGGGACAACCGTCGCCCGGCCAGCCTAACCTTCTCCGTCCCCCCATCGCAATTATCACCAGTACGGGAATATTAACCCGTTTCCCATCGACTACGCATTTCTGCCTCGCCTTAGGGGTCGACTCACCCTGCCCCGATTAACGTTGGACAGGAACCCTTGGTCTTCCGGCGTGCGGGTTTTTCACCCGCATTATCGTTACTTATGTCAGCATTCGCACTTCTGATACCTCCAGCATACCTCACAGTACACCTTCACAGGCTTACAGAACGCTCCCCTACCCAACAATATCTACATATCGCTGCCGCAGCTTCGGTGCATAGTTTAGCCCCGTTACATCTTCCGCGCAGGCCGACTCGACCAGTGAGCTATTACGCTTTCTTTAAATGATGGCTGCTTCTAAGCCAACATCCTGGCTGTCTGAGCCTTCCCACTTCGTTTCCCACTTAACTATGACTTTGGGACCTTAGCTGGCGGTCTGGGTTGTTTCCCTCTTCACGACGAACGTTAGCACCCGCCGTGTGTCTCCCGTGATAACATTCTTCGGTATTCGTAGTTTGCATCGAGTTGGTAAGTCGGGATGACCCCCTAGTCGAAACAGTGCTCTACCCCCGAAGATGAGTTCACGAGGCGCTACCTAAATAGCTTTCGGGGAGAACCAGCTATCTCCCGGTTTGATTGGCCTTTCACCCCCAGCCACAAGTCATCCGCTAATTTTTCAACATTAGTCGGTTCGGTCCTCCAGTTAGTGTTACCCAACCTTCAACCTGCCCATGGCTAGATCACCGGGTTTCGGGTCTATACCCTGCAACTCATTCGCCCAGTTAAGACTCGGTTTCCCTACGGCTCCCCTATACGGTTAACCTTGCTACAGAATATAAGTCGCTGACCCATTATACAAAAGGTACGCAGTCACACCCTAAAGGGTGCTCCCACTGCTTGTACGTACACGGTTTCAGGTTCTATTTCACTCCCCTCGCCGGGGTTCTTTTCGCCTTTCCCTCACGGTACTGGTTCACTATCGGTCAATCAGGAGTATTTAGCCTTGGAGGATGGTCCCCCCATATTCAGACAGGATAACACGTGTCCCGCCCTACTCGTCGAGTTCACAACACTAACACCTTCGGATACGGGGCTATCACCCTTTACTGCCAGCCTTTCCAGACTGTTCTCCTGATGCTAATGCTGATTAAGACTCTGGGCTGCTCCCCGTTCGCTCGCCGCTACTAGGGGAATCTCGGTTGATTTCTTTTCCTCGAGGTACTGAGATGTTTCAGTTCCCTCGGTTCGCCTCGTTTGACTATGTATTCATCAAACGATAGTGCAACGAATTGCACTGGGTTTCCCCATTCGGATATCGTCGGTTATAACGGTTCATATCACCTTACCGACGCTTTTCGCAGATTAGCACGTCCTTCATCGCCTCTGATTGCCTAGGCATCCACCGTGTACGCTTAGTCGCTTAACCTCACAACCCGAAGGTGTCTTCTTACAACGAGTGACTGTGCTTCATGATTTCGGCGTTAGTCCGTGCTCGCAATGCTCACGTACTTTAAGTACGCTGCGCTTGCTGTGCGCGGGCTGCCTTGAACTCATGTCGCTCGTCGACTCGATGCTTCAGAGAAGCACATTCAAGTTGAGATTTTTGAGAGACTCTCACATTGTTTAAGCGATAAACAATGTGCGTTGTTTTCAATTTTCAGCTTGTTCCAGATTGTTAAAGAGCATAATTGTTAAACCAACTATCTACATAATTGGCTTAATCATTATTGGGGACATCGTCTTTCACTCGATATCGGCGCAATTGGCGTCCCCTAGGGGATTCGAACCCCTGTTACCGCCGTGAAAGGGCGGTGTCCTAGGCCTCTAGACGAAGGGGACACGAAAATCACAAAAACTTTTTGCGCTTTTCATGTAAGCCCTATTCTTGCGAATAAGTCTCCCACGTATAGCCTATTGCTCTACTTTCTATCAGACAATCTGTGTGAGCACTTCACAAAAACACTTCAATGGTAAGGAGGTGATCCAACCGCAGGTTCCCCTACGGTTACCTTGTTACGACTTCACCCCAGTCATGAATCACAAAGTGGTAAGCGCCCTCCCGAAGGTTAAGCTACCTACTTCTTTTGCAACCCACTCCCATGGTGTGACGGGCGGTGTGTACAAGGCCCGGGAACGTATTCACCGTAGCATTCTGATCTACGATTACTAGCGATTCCGACTTCATGGAGTCGAGTTGCAGACTCCAATCCGGACTACGACGTACTTTATGAGTTCCGCTTGCTCTCGCGAGGTCGCTTCTCTTTGTATACGCCATTGTAGCACGTGTGTAGCCCTACTCGTAAGGGCCATGATGACTTGACGTCATCCCCACCTTCCTCCGGTTTATCACCGGCAGTCTCCTTTGAGTTCCCGACCGAATCGCTGGCAACAAAGGATAAGGGTTGCGCTCGTTGCGGGACTTAACCCAACATTTCACAACACGAGCTGACGACAGCCATGCAGCACCTGTCTCAGAGTTCCCGAAGGCACCAAAGCATCTCTGCTAAGTTCTCTGGATGTCAAGAGTAGGTAAGGTTCTTCGCGTTGCATCGAATTAAACCACATGCTCCACCGCTTGTGCGGGCCCCCGTCAATTCATTTGAGTTTTAACCTTGCGGCCGTACTCCCCAGGCGGTCGATTTAACGCGTTAGCTCCGAAAGCCACTCCTCAAGGGAACAACCTTCAAATCGACATCGTTTACAGCGTGGACTACCAGGGTATCTAATCCTGTTTGCTCCCCACGCTTTCGCACCTGAGCGTCAGTCTTTGTCCAGGGGGCCGCCTTCGCCACCGGTATTCCTCCACATCTCTACGCATTTCACCGCTACACATGGAATTCTACCCCCCTCTACAAGACTCTAGCTGACCAGTCTTAGATGCCATTCCCAGGTTAAGCCCGGGGATTTCACATCTAACTTAATCAACCGCCTGCGTGCGCTTTACGCCCAGTAATTCCGATTAACGCTTGCACCCTCCGTATTACCGCGGCTGCTGGCACGGAGTTAGCCGGTGCTTCTTCTGTCGGTAACGTCAATCGTTGATGATATTAGCATCAACGCCTTCCTCCCGACTGAAAGTACTTTACAACCCTAGGGCCTTCTTCATACACGCGGCATGGCTGCATCAGGCTTGCGCCCATTGTGCAATATTCCCCACTGCTGCCTCCCGTAGGAGTCTGGGCCGTGTCTCAGTCCCAGTGTGGCTGATCATCCTCTCAGACCAGCTAGGGATCGTCGCCTAGGTGAGCCATTACCTCACCTACTAGCTAATCCCATATGGGTTCATCCGATAGCGCAAGGACCGAAGTTCCCCTGCTTTGCTCCTTAGAGATTATGCGGTATTAGCTACCGTTTCCAGTAGTTATCCCCCTCTATCGGGCAGATCCCCATACATTACTCACCCGTCCGCCGCTCGTCAGCGAGAAGCAAGCTTCCCCTGTTACCGCTCGACTTGCATGTGTTAGGCCTGCCGCCAGCGTTCAATCTGAGCCATGATCAAACTCTTCAATTAAAAGTAGCTTGATGCTCAAAGAATGTCTTACTGACCGTAACGTTCTTTTGTTCGGCTAACTTTGTCGGCTTCGCATCGCTTACCCTCGCCGTACCTAAGTACTGTCTCGGGTTATCTCTGCTTGCCTTCGCGTTATCCTTCCAGAATAAGCGTTACTACCTTATTTCATATATATGAATTAACGTGTTAGTCACTCTTCAAGACTTAAAATCAAATATTTTTTTGATAGTGTCCTGTGAGTGCCCACACAGATTGTCTGATAAATTGTTAAAGAGCGTTGCAGCATTTCATATTGAAATTTGACCTTCTGGGTCGTTGCTGCGAGGAGGCGTATAATACGTTTTCCTCCGTGAGAGTCAAGCAATTTTTTGCTTTTTCTTTTCAGAATCTCTCGCTGCCGTTTCAGTGTTCACCGCGCTTTGCGTTGTCTTGTTCCCAGTCAGTGGATGCGCATTATAGGGAGTCAGAAAAATCTGGCAACCCCTTTTTTGCATTTTTTTTTCGTTCGCGTTTTTTTTAGCCAAAAAAGAAGTTATAAGCTAAATTGCACCCGATGATTGACTATTTCAGCAGCAATTTGTCCTTTACTCACGTAATATAGATATCCAAGAAATAAGATTTGAGATGAATTATGGAATTAAGTAAGCAACAAACGGCTTCGCAAAAAAA
>NZ_JBIUXU010000035.1:0-8345 GCF_044744165.1 Streptomyces sp. NPDC087420 | reverse complement strand
CGGTCCACCACCACCTCACGACCGGCACCACCCACCACACCAATCCGACCCACCAACCGCCCGGAATCGGACACAAACTGCTCCAACACCCCCACAAACGACGCCAACACCTCACCCGCCCGCGCCCGATCGAACACATCCGGCCGATAGACAAGTTCGGCGTGGAGGCGTTCGTGTCCTGGATCCACAACAAGACTCAGCGGGTAGTGGCCCGCGTCGAGAGGGATGCCTGCGGACCGGATGGTGATGGCGTCGGGGCCCGTCACGGGATCGGTCGCGGCACGCGGGTAGTTCTCGTACACCACCAACGTGTCGAAGACAGCTCCCGCGCCCACCCACTGGTTGATCTCCTGCAACCCCACATGCTGATGCGACATCAACACCGACTGCCGCGCCTGAAGATCCGCCAACAGGTCAAGCAAGGGCCGATCACCATCCAGACGCACCCGCACCGGCAGCGTATTGATGAACAACCCGATCATCGACTCCACACCCGGCAACTCCGCAGGCCGGCCGGCCACCGTCGCCCCGAACACCACATCCTCCCGACCCGCCAACCGCGCCAGGACCAACGCCCACGCCCCCTGCACCAGCGTATTCACGGTCAGCCCATGCGCACGGGCCAACTCACCCAACCCCCGCGACAACCCCTCCTCCAAAGCGAACCGCACCCGCTCCGGCACCACCACCGAGCGCACCGACTCCGCAGCCACCACCAACGTCGCACCATCAAGCCCAGCCAACTCCCGCTGCCAGACCTCCCGAGCAGCCTCCTTGTCCTGCTCCCCCAACCACCCCAAGTACTCCCCATACGACCCCACCACCGGCAACCCACGCCCAGAACCACCCGCCGCATACGCCGCCGACACCTCCCCCACCAACACCGGCAACGACCAACCATCCAACACAATGTGATGACTGGTAATGACCAAGCGGTGCCGGCCCTCGGCCAGCCGGATCAGGAGCAGCCTGAGCAGGGGTGGCCGGGTCAGATCGAAGCGGTGCGCCTTTTCGGCGGCGGACAGCCGCTCCACCTCGGCCGTCGCCTCGACATCCGTCAGCCCCGACACATCCGCCACCGTCCACGGCAGGACCACCCGCCCCGACACCACCTGCACCGCACCACCCGACACCGCCACACCCGGATGGAAACTCGCCCTCAACACCGGATGCCGCTCCAACACCACCCCCCACGCCAACCGCAACCGCCCCACATCCAACGGCCCCTCCACCACAAGCGACCGCTGCCCCTCATAAACGTCAGGCCCGTCCCCGTCATAAGCCGCGTGAAACAGCAAACCCTCCTGCAACGGCGACAAAGGCCACACATCCACCAAACCCGGAACCACACCCTCAAGCTCCGCCACACCCGCCTGCGACACCTCCACCAACGGAAAGTCCGACGGCGTGCGCCCGCCCGCTCCCGGGGTGTCCGTGTGCGCCGCCAGACCCGCCAGCATCCGCATCCAGGTCTCGCCCAGTTCCGCTGCCTCGGCATCGGCCAGGACCGCTTCCGGCCAGCTCAGCGTGAGCGTCAGCTCCGGACCCTCGGCCGTGTCGCGCACGACGGCCCGTACCTCGACCACGTGAGCCACGGGCATGTCGGGGTTGGAGGAACCGGCCACGGCCGTCTCACCGGCCATCTCCCAGGCGCCCACCGCAGCCGTCCCGGTGCCGGCCGCGAACCTGCCCAGGTAGTTGAAGCCGATCAGGGGAGCCGGGGCCGCGGAGAGCACCTGCGCCGTCTCCGGGTTGAGGTGCCGGAGCAGGCCGAAGCCGAGCCCATCACCGGGTACGGCACGGGACTGCTCCTTGACCGCCTTGAGAAGGTCACCGGCCGCCGCGCCTCCCACGGCCGCGTCCGCGAGATCGATGCCGGTCACGTCCAGCCGTACAGGATGAATCTTGGTGAACCAGCCGACCGTACGCGACAGATCGAGGTCCCCGATCGGCTCGCGTCCGTGCCCCTCCACGTCCACCAACAGGTCCGCAGCTTCCGGCCGCCACCGGCCCACCGCCCCGGCCAACGTCGACAGCAACACCTCATGCACACCACAGTGGAAAGCCACCGGAGTCCGCCCCACCAATGTGGCCGCCGTGTCTGCCGGCACCACCCACTCCTGGCGGCGCAACGTCTTGGAGACATCCATCGCCGGCTCCAACTCCCGACGGCCCAGTACGGGGTCTCTGTCCCCCAAAACTCCCAACCAGGAGTCCAGTTCGGCGACCCGTTCCGGGCTCATTGCCTGCTCGGCCAACACCCCGGCCCACCGGCGGAACGACGTCCCCACCGGCTCCAGCACCGCCGCACGCCCCGCCGCCAGATCCCCATACGCACGCTCAAGATCCGCCAGGAGGATCCGCCACGACACTCCGTCCACCGCCAGGTGATGCACCACCAGCACCAGCCGACCCACCCGGCCCGGCCCCGCATCCACCCACACCACCTGAACCATCACCCCAGCCGCAGGATCCAACCGCCCCACAGCCCCACGAGCCACCCGACCCGCCACCACATCCAAACCCTCGACGCCCGCCTCAACCCGAGTGATCAGAGCAGACGCATCCACCGACCCCGGCTCGCCAACCACCAGCGTCAACGCACCACCCACCACCCGCGCCCGCAACATGTCATGCCCGTCCAACAACACACCCACAGCACGGCCCAACACATCCAGGTCCAAATCCGCCGGAGCACCCACCACCACCCACTGGGTGAACCGCGCCCCTACGATCCGCTCTCCCAAAGCCTTCATGACGGGGGTCCACGGCACCTCGCCCACCCCGACGTCATCGGCGGGCTTGCTGTCCTCACGAACAAGAGACTCCGCGACCCTCGCAAGCCGCTCGACGGTCTTCTCCTCGAAGACCTGCCGAGGCGAAATCACCAGCCCGGCCCGCCGAGCACGCGACGCCAACTGCATCGACATGATCGAATCGCCACCCAACTCGAAGAACCCGTCGTCAGCCCCCACCCGCTCCAGTCCAAGAACCTCCGCGAACAACCCACACAACAGCTCCTCGACCACACCCACCGGCGCCCGCCCCGACACCCGGCCGGCGAAATCCGGCTCAGGCAGAACAGCGCGATCCACCTTCCCGTTCACAGTCAACGGCAGGGCATCCAGAACAACCACCACCGCCGGAACCATGTACTCCGGCAGAACCCCCGCCACATACGCACGCACCGCCGAGGGATCAACGCCGGAACCCTCCGACACCACATAGCCGACAAGCCGCTTCTCCCCGGACCCGTTCTCAATCGGGAGCCCGCCCCCTGCGCCGGCGGCCCCGCCATCTCCGGCGCCGACATCCCTGGCCACCACCACGGCCTGCCCGACGCCCGGATGGGCGGACAACACCGCCTCCACCTCGCCGAGTTCCACCCGGAATCCCCGGACCTTCACCTGCTCGTCCGCCCTGCCGACGAAGACCAGATCACCGCTCCCGGTCCACCGCACCAGGTCCCCGGTGCGGTACATCCGCTCACCCGGCACGAACGGAGAAGCCACAAACCGGCCCGCCGTCAACCCCGGACGCCCCAGATACCCACGCGCCACCCCGGCGCCGACGACGTACAGCTCCCCCGCCACCCCGGCGGAGACCGGCCGCAGGAAAGAGTCCAGGACGAAGGTGCGCATGTTGTCGAGCGGCCTGCCGATGGGCACGGCCGACGGCACGGGGGTCATCGGTTCGAGGCGGTGGGAGGTGGCGAAGGTGGTGGTCTCGGTCGGGCCGTATCCGTCCACGACGACCAGACCGGGGCATGCCTCCCGTACCCGCAGGACCGCTTCGGCCCGGACCGCGTCGCCACCGGTCCACACCTCGCGCAGCCCGCGCAGGCAGCCCGGGTCGTCCTGGGCGAACAGGTGGAACAGGGCGGCGGTGAGCCACATCGCGGTGATTCCGTGCCGGTCGATCCACTCGCGTGCGAGCGCCGGGGTCAGAACGCCCGGTGGGGCCATCACCGCGCGCCTGCCCCGGAGGAGAGGCACCCACAGCTCGTACGTAGAGGCGTCGAAAGTCTGCGCGGAGTGGACCAGGACGCTCTCGTGCCCCTGCGCGAAGCGGCTGTCGTACGCGAGCGCCGCCACGTCTGCGTGCGTGACCACCACGCCCTTGGGTACGCCGGTCGACCCAGACGTGTACATCACGTACGCCACGTCACGCGCCGTCACCCGCGTCTCGCCGCTGTCACCCAGGCCGGACGCGGCGGGCTCCCCGGTCTCCGCGAGCAGCGTTCCGGCCGGTACCGCGTCAGCGAAGGCGGACGTGTCCGCCGTATGCGGCCCGGACACGCTCAGCACCGTGTCCTCCAGCATCAACCGCACACGGCGCTCCGGCCAGTCCGGGTCCACCGGTACGTAACCCGCGCCCGCCTGGAGCACTCCCAGCACCACGGCCATGTAGTCCGCCGAACGCTCCAGCGCTACCCCGACCAGGTCGCCGCGGCGCACCCCCCGGGCGGTAAGTCCGCGGGCCACCCGACCGGCTGCCGAGGCAAGTTGGGCGTACGTCCACACGCGGTCCGTCTCGGTCACGGCCACCGCGTCCGGGGTGCGCGCCGCCTGGGCGCGGAACAGCTCCGGCAGAGAGCCTGAGGGCATCGGGCGCGCGGTGGCGTTCCACTCCTCGGTGACCCGGCGCCGTTCGCCTCCGTCCGTGAGCGTGAGGCGGCCGACAGGCGTGTGCGGGTGAGCGGCCAACTGTTCCAGGGTGTGCAGGAAGCGGCCGAGGAGGGCTTCCGCGGTGGGCCTGTCGAGGATGTCCGTCCAATAGGAAAGGCGGAGGCGGAGCCCGTCGAGCGGGTCGGCCACCAGCACGACGGGGTAGTTGACCGACTCGCGCATCCAGGCCTCGGTGAGCGTCACACCCTCGGGGGCCTGGCCGTCGGTTCCCGAGGCGGTCGCGGGGTTCATCCGGGACGGGTAGTTCTCGAACGCGAGGAGTGTGTCGAAGCCGGAGCCGGGTCCGGCGAGGCGGTGGATGTCGCTGAGGCGCAGGGTCTGGTGGTCGAGCAGCGCCGACTGGTGTGCCTGGAGGTCGGTCAGGGTGTCGGTGACGGTCCGTTCCGGGGCGAGGGGGACCCGCACGGGAACGGTGTTGATGAACAGCCCGAGCATGTTCTCCATGCCGGGCAGTTCGGCGGGCCGGCCCGCCACGGAGGCGCCGAAGACCACGTCGTCACGGCCGGTCAGCTGGCCGACGACAAGGGCCCACGCGGTCTGGACGACGGTGTTCAGGGTCACGCCCAGGCCTCGGGTCAGCGCACCGAGGGCCTCAAAGAGGTGGTGCGGCGCCTCGCCGGAAACCGTCTCGGACGTGGCTCCGGGGTCGTCCCGGTCGGCGGGAGCGACCAACGTCGGCTCCTCGAGGCCCGCCAGCTCCGCGCGCCAGGCCTCGCGGGCCGCCTCCTGGTCCTGCCGCGCCAGCCAGGACAGGTAGGTCCACTCGGAGGTCACCGGGGGCAGACCGGCCGCACTGCCGCCCGCCGCATAGCAGGCCCACAGTTCGCGGCGCAGGACGGGCAGCGACCAGCCGTCGAGTACGAGGTGGTGCAGCGTCACCAGCATGCGGTGGCGGTCCGGCCCGGTCTTGACCAGCAGTACCTTCAGCAGGGGCGGCCGCGCCACGTCGAAGCGGTGTGCGCGTTCCTCGATCGCGACGCGTTCCGACTCCGCCCAGGCGTCGGCTTCATCCCGACCTGACAGGTCCTCCTCCCGCCAGGGCAGCACGACCTCGTCCACCACGACCCTCACCGGTCGCTCCACCCCGGCGACCTGGCGGAATCCCGCCCGCAGGGTCGGGTGCCGGTCCAGGACGGCTTGCCAGGAAGCCCGCAGTACGCCGGTGTCCAGCGGGCCTTCGAGGCCGAGGACCATCTGCTCGACGTACACGTCCGTGGCCTGCTCGTCGTAGAGGGCGTGGAACAGCAGTCCTTCCTGGAGCGGTGCGAGCGGCCAGACGTCGACAAGCCCGTCGACGGCGGATTCCAGCGCCTCGACCTGGTGCTGTTCGAGCGCCACCAACGGGAAGTCGGACGGGGTACGGCCGCCACCGCTGAAGCGGGTGACGTGCGCGGCCAGACCGGCGAGCATCGCCGCCCAGCCCTCCGCGAGGGCGCGTGCCGCCGCTTCGTCCAGCAGGCGGCCGGGCGCGGCGACGGTCAGGGTGAGCTCGGGGCCATCGGCGCGGTCGCGCACCTCGCCCATCGCTTCTACCGCGTGCATGACGGGGAACTTTCCGCCGGAGCCGGCGGTAAGGGCGAGTTCACCGGTCGGCGTCCAGGGGGGCGTGTCCGTGGGTGTGCTGGTGGAGGTGCCCGGCGTGGTGCCGGTGGAGGCACCTGCGGAGATGCCGGTGGCGGTATCCACGGGGGTGCCCGCCGTAGACCTGCCCAGGTAGTTGAAGCCGATCTGTGCCGACGGCAGTTCCGCGAGTACAGCCCCGGTCTCGGGGTTGAGATACCGGAGCAGGCCGTGCCCAAGACCGTCGCCGGGGACCGCCCGCAGCTGCTCCTTGACGAGCTTCAGCGCCCGGCCGGCTGCCGGACCGCCGGACCGCAACTCGGCCGCGTCGACCCTCCCGAGGTCGAGCCGGACCGGGTGTGCGCCGGTGAACCACCCCACCGTGCGCGACAGGTCCATTCCCTCCGTCAGCGGCTCCCGCCCGTGGCTCTCCACGTCCACCAGCAACCCGCCGTCCTCCAAGTGCCCGTCCTTCGGGTTTGCGTTCCCCCGGTCCGCCTCCCCCGAGTCCACGTTCCGGGCGCCCGGCCACTCGGCAACTGCCGCGCCCAACGCGGTCAGTAGGACGTCGTCAATGCCGGCCCGGAAGGCGGCCGGTACGGCGGTCAGCAGCGCGGACGTCACCTCCGACGGCACTGTCACGGAGACCCGACGCACGGTGGCGACGAGATCACGGGTGGGGTCGACTGGCTGCTCGGTGAGGGGTCGCTCGGATGAGCCGAGCAGTCGCGCCCACTGCGGAAGCTCCGCCAACCGGGCCTCTCCGGAGGCCTGTTCGGCCAAGCGTCGTGACCAGTGCCGGAACGACGTCGGCACCGGCAGCGTCACGGGTTCGCGCCCGGCCGCCAACTCCTCGTAGGCGTGGGCAAGACCGGGCAGCAGCACCCGCCACGACACCGCGTCGACCACAAGGTGGTGCGCGGTCATCAGCAGCCGACCGGGCACGTGCGGCCCGCAGTCGAGCCACACCACCTGTGCCACGGTCCCGGAGAACGGATCCAACCGGTCTACGGCGGCTTCTATCTGCCGCTCCATCACGCGATCGAGGTCGGCGGAGGTCACCTCGACGCGGCGGACCCATGCCGTGGCGGAGACGGCCCCCGGCTCGGCCACCACCAGCCGCTGCGGCTCGGTCTCCGTCTCCAGCCGGGCGCGCAACATGTCGTGCTGGTCGACGATTGCCTGGACTGCTCGGACCAGCGTGTCGTACCGCAGGCCGGGCGGGGTGGACACGGCGCCGGACTGTACGACCTGGCTCAGGCGGTCGAGGCCGACCCGGTCGATCAGTTCCCGCATGACCGGCGTCAGCGGCACGTCGCCCACGCCCGGATCACCGCCGCCCACCGGTACGTCCCGGGCGAGAACGGCCACGGCTGCCAGCGAGGCGGGGGTACGACGCTCGAACACCTGGCGGGCGGTAATGGCCAGCCCGGCGCGCCGGGCGGCGGACACCAGCATCATCGACATGATCGAGTCGCCGCCCAGCTCGAAGAAGCCGTCGTCGGCGCCCACGCGCTCCAGCCCGAGAACTTCGGCGAACAGCGCACAGAGCAGCTCCTCGACCACACCCGCCGGGGCACGACCGGCGGCGGCTTCACCACGATCGGGGGCAGGCAGGGCGGGGCGGTCGACCTTCCCGTTCGGGGTCAGGGGCAGCGCGTCCAGCGTCACGAACACCGCCGGCACCATGTACTCCGGCAACCGCTCACCCGCGAACGCCCGCAGGTCACCGACGGACAGTGCCGTCCCGTCGGCCGCGACCACGTAGCCGACGAGTTGCTTGTCGCCGGGGCCGTCCTCTCGGGCCACAACAACCGCCTGACCGATGGCAGGATGGGCAGAGAGGACCGCCTCGACCTCGCCCAGCTCGATACGGAAGCCACGCACCTTCACCTGCGCGTCAGCCCGCCCGACGAACGCGAGATCGCCCTCACCGTTCCAGCGCGCCAGATCACCCGACCGGTACATCCTCTCGCCCATCGCGAACGGACACGCCACAAACCGCTCCGAAGTGAGATCAGGACGGGCGACGTAACCACGAGCCAGACCCGCACCCGCCACATACACCTCACCCGTCACACCCGGCGGAACCGGACG
>NZ_JBIUXU010000034.1:0-8865 GCF_044744165.1 Streptomyces sp. NPDC087420 | reverse complement strand
CCGGGCAGGCGGCGACACTGGCGGGCCGGACTCCGGTGGCGTTCCACTGTGGTGTGCACGAGGTGTTGCTGTCGACGTTGGCCGGGGCGGTGGGCAGGTGGCGGCCGGAAGCGGCGAGCGTCCTGGTGGACGTGGAGGGGCACGGACGCGAGCCCGTCGGTGACGTTGATCTGTCACGGACGGTCGGGTGGTTCACCAGCGTGCAGCCGGTACGCCTGGACGTGACCGACGTCGACCTGATGGACGCGGCCGAAGGTGGAGCCGCCGCCGGCGACCTGGTGAAGGTGGTCAAGGAGCAGGTCAACCAGGCCCCGGGCGACGGTCTTGGCTACGAACTGTTGCTCCATCTCAACCCGGAGACTCGGCCTGTTCTCGAATCTGCTCCTCGCGCCCAGATTGGTTTCAACTATCTGGGTCGGTTCGCGGCGGCTACTGTGTCCGGCCGTTCTGCTTCGGTGGGGGCGTGGGAGATGGCCGGGGACAGTGCGGTGGGTGGTTCCGCCGATCCTGATATGCCGGTCACGCATGTGGTCGAGGCGGGTGCTGTCATTCGTGACACGGCTGAGGGTCCGGAGCTGACGCTCACGCTGAGCTGGCCGGACGGAGTCCTGGAGGCGGCCGACGCGGAGGCGCTGGGCGCGGCCTGGACTGATCTGCTCGCGGGACTCGCCGCCCACACCGACGCCCCCACCGCAGGCGGACACACCCCCTCCGACTTCGGTCTTCTGAACCTCGCACAGGACGAAGTGGACGAACTCGAAGCCGAGTTCGCCGATGACAACGACAACAACCACGACTTCTAGACATCTCGATGCAAGCCGCTGAGGAGAAGAAGTGATGACCCGATCCCGTGTCGAGGATGTCTGGCCGCTCTCGCCGTTGCAGGAGGGGCTGCTCTTCCACGCCGCCTTTGACGACCAGGGCCCCGACGTCTATCAGGGACAACGGAACTTCGACCTGATCGGTCCGCTCGACGCGGACCGGCTGCGGGGGGCGTGGGAGGCGCTGCTCGCCCGGCACGCGGCGCTGCGGGCGAGTTTCCGGCGGCGCAAGTCGGGTGATGCCGTGCAGGTCATCGCGCGAGAGGTCGTACTGCCGTGGCAGGAGGCCGATGTCTCCGGGCTGCCGGAGGTCGAGGCGTCCGCCGAGGTCGAGCGGCTGGCCGCCGGGGAGCAGGCGCGGCGGTTCGACCTCGCCTCGGCTCCGTTGCTGCGCGTGCTGCTGATCAGGCTCGGGGAGGACCGGCACCGCCTGGTGCTGACGAGCCACCACGTGGTGATGGACGGTTGGTCCGTACCCGTACTCATCAACGAACTCACGCGGATCTACGAGGCGGGGGGTGCGAGTGCGCTTGCCGGGCGGGGAAACGGTGCCGGTGCCCTATCCGGTGCCGTATCCGGTGCTGACGCGATCGCCGGGCTTCCGCAGGTCTCCCCCTACCGCGACTACCTGGCCTGGCTGGCAGCGCAGGACAAGGAAGCCGCGCGCGCCGCGTGGCGGGAGGAACTGGCGGGCGCCGACGAGCCGACGCTGGTGGCGCCGGCCGATCCGGGCAGGACGCCTGTGGCCCCCGAGAGCCTGATCACCGAGATCCCCGAGGAAGTGGCGCGGGGCATGGTGCGCCTGGCCCGTACCCATGGCCTGACCGTCAACACGGTGGTGCAGGGGGCATGGGCGCTGGTGCTGGCGCGGCTGGCCGGCCGGGAGGACGTGGTGTTCGGGGCGACGGTGGCAGGTCGGCCCGCGGAGTTGCCGGGCGTCGAGTCGATGATCGGCCTGTTCATCAACACCTTGCCGGTACGGGTACGCCTTGACGGCGGGCAGCCCCTCCTTGACCTGCTGACGGACCTCCAGGCGCGCCAGTCCGCGCTGATGTCCCACCAGCACCTGGGACTCTCCGAGATCCAGCGCCTGGTCGGCCCCGGCGCGATCTTCGACACGCTGGTGGTCTACGAGAACTACCCTCTGCCCCAAGCCGAACCGACCACTCCGGACCGCTTCGCGATCCGTCTCTCCGGTGGCCAGGAGGCGGCCCACTACCCGTTCACGCTGGTCGTGGCACCTGGCGACACGATGCGCGTCAAGCTCGACCACCGGCCGGACCTTTTCGACGGCGCTGCCGCCCAGGCCGTCTTCGACCGGTTCGTGCGGGTCCTGGAGCAGGTGGTGGCCGATCCGTCGCTGCCGGTCGGCCGGCTCGGCGTGGTGACCGGGTCCGAGCACGGACAGGTCGTTGAGGCCTGGAACGCGACGGCGGCCCCAACTCTGAGCCACTCCGTACCCGAGCTGTTCGCCGCCCAGGTGCGGCGCGCGCCGGCCGCCGTGGCTGTTGTCGACGGGGAGACGCACCTTTCGTACGAGGAGTTGGACACCGCCTCCGCGCGGCTCGCGTCGTACCTGACGGGCACCGGTGTCCGTCGCGGCGACCGCGTGGCCGTGCTGATGGAGCGCTCCGCCGATCTGCTGGTGACCCTGCTGGCGATCTGGAAGGCCGGAGCCGCGTACGTACCCGTGGATGCGGGCTACCCCGCCGAGCGGATCGCGTTCCTGCTGTCCGACTCCGCCCCGGCGAGGGTGGTCTGCACGGAGCAGACGCGCGGTGTGCTCCCTGCGGAACTCGTGCCGGATGCGTTGGTGTTGGACGATCCGGTGGTGGCGGCGGCCGTAGCTGCTTCCTCGGCTTCCTCGGCTTCTCAGGCCTCCGAGGTCTCCCTTCATGAGGGCAGTCGGTTTCTGTCGTCTGCCGAGGATTTGGCCTATGTGATGTACACGTCCGGGTCGACCGGGGTGCCCAAGGGGGTGGCCGTCCCGCACGGCAGTGTGGCCGCTCTCGTCGGAGAGCGCGGCTGGTCTGTCGGCGCGGACGACGCGGTCCTGATGCACGCCCCGCACGCTTTCGACATCTCCCTGTTCGAGGTGTGGGTCCCGCTCGCGGCGGGCGGCCGCGTGGTGATCGCCGGGCCCGGCGCCGTCGACGCCCAGCGACTGCGCCAGGCGGTGGCCGACGGTGTGACGGTCGCACACGTCACCGCCGGGCTGTTCCGGGTGCTGGCGGAGGAGTCCCCCGAGAGTCTTTTCGGCCTGCGTGAGGTACTGACCGGCGGCGATGTGGTTCCCGCCGCATCCGTCCGCCGGGTACGGGAGGTCTGCCCGGAGGTCTCGGTCAGACACCTGTACGGTCCGACCGAGATCACCCTCTGCGCGACGTCGCACGTCCTGCACCCGGGCGGCGATTCGCCCGGCGTGCTGCCCATCGGCCGCCCGCTCGACAACCGGCGGACCTACGTCCTGGACTCCTTTCTGCTTCCGGTACCGCCGGGCGTGGCGGGGGAGCTGTACATCGGGGGCGCCGGGCTGGCGCGGGGGTATCTGGGGCGTTCGGCGCTTACAGCGGGCAGGTTCGTGGCCTCTCCGTTCGTGGCGGGCGAGCGGTTGTACCGCACCGGGGACCTGGTGCGGTGGACCGACGGCGGGGAGTTGGTCTTCCTCGGCAGGGCGGACGAGCAGGTGAAGATCCGGGGCTTCCGGGTGGAACTCGGCGAGGTGGAGGCGGTGTTGTCCGCCCATCCGACCGTCGGCCAGGCCGTCGTTGTCGCCCGACAGGACCGTCCGGGGGAGAAGCGGCTTGTCGGCTATGTGGTGTCGGAGGGTTTAGGCGTTGATCCCTCGGCGGTGCGTGCGTATGTGGCGGGGGTTCTGCCGGAGTACATGGTTCCGGCGGTGGTGGTTGTTCTGGATGCCCTGCCGTTGACTGTGAACGGGAAGGTGGATCGCGCTGTTCTGCCTGAGCCGGATTTCGCCGGCCGGGTGTCGGGGCGGGCGCCGGTGGGTGTGGTCGAGGAGCTGTTGTGTGGGTTGTTCGCGGAGGTTCTTGGACTGGAGCGGGTGGGGGCTGACGACGGGTTCTTCGAGTTGGGTGGTGACTCGATCATGTCGATGCAGTTGGCGTCGCGTGCTCGGCGGGCCGGGCTGGTGATTTCGCCTCGGCAGGTCTTCGAGGAGAAGACCGTCGAGCGGTTGGCGCTGGTTGCTGAAGTGGTGGGCGCGGGTGGGGCCGTGCGTGCTGGTGACGTGGGTGTCGGTGAGGTGCCGTGGACCCCCGTCATGCGGGCTCTGGGCGAGCGGGCCGCTCGCGCGGGTTTTGCGCAGTGGGTGGTGGTGGGTGCTCCGGCGGATTTGGACCTGGGTGTGTTGGGCCGTGCTGTGGGTGTGTTGTTGGACGGGCATGACATGTTGCGGGCGAGGGTGGTCGGTGGTGCGTTGACGCTGGTGGTGGGTGAGCCGGGGTCGGTGGATGCCGCGAGCCTGATCACCCGGGTCGAGGCTGGTGCTGGTGCTGGGGCCGGTGGTGAAAGCCTTGATGTGGTGGCGGGTCGGGTGGCTCGTGGGGCTGTGGGGCGGTTGGATCCTGCGGCTGGGGTGATGGTTCAGGTGGTGTGGGTGGATGCGGGGCCTGGTCGGGTGGGTCGGCTGGTGTTGGTGGTGCATCACCTTGTGGTGGACGGAGTCTCGTGGCGGATTTTGCTGCCGGATCTTGAGCGTGCGTATGAGGATCTGGCCGGCGGCCGTACTGCCGTACTCGATCCGGTCGGGACGTCGTTCCGCCGCTGGGCTGGGCTGTTGGCCGAGCAGGCGATGAGCCCGGAGCGGGCCGCCGAACTGGATTCCTGGTTGGGCTTGTTGGGCGAGGAAGGTCCGCTGCTTGGGCGTCGGCCGTTGGATCCGGTGGTGGATGTGGCGGGGACGTTGCGTCGTCGTGAGTGGGTGGTGCCGGCCGGGGAGGCGGCGACTCTGGCGGGGCGGACTCCGGTGGCGTTCCACTGTGGTGTGCACGAGGTGTTGCTGTCGACGCTGGCCGGGGCGGTGGGCAGGTGGCGGCCGGAGGCTGCGGACCTGTTGGTGGACGTGGAGGGGCACGGACGCGAGCCGGTCGGGGACCTCGATCTGTCGCGTACGGTCGGGTGGTTCACCAGCGTGCAGCCGGTACGCCTGGACGTGACCGGCATTGACCTGGGTGTGGTGACCGAGGGCGGGGCCGCGGCCGGTGACCTGGTGAAAGCGGTCAAGGAACAGAGCCGTGCCGTGCCGGGCGACGGGACCGGCTACGAACTCCTGCGCCATCTCAACGCGGAGACCGCGAAGGTGCTCTCTGCGGCCCCGGCTCCGCAGATCGGCTTCAACTACCTTGGAAGGTTCGCCGCCGTGTCCGCGGAGGCGGGGCCGGCCCGGCCGTGGCAGATGGCGGGGGAGAGTGCGGTCGGCGGCTCCGCCGATCCGGACATGCCATTGGCGCACACCCTGGAAGCCGGTGCCGTCATCCGTGACACCGTGCGGGGGCCGGAGTTGACACTCAGCCTCAGCTGGCCGGACGGCCTTCTCGACGGGGACGACGCGGAGGCCCTCGGCGAGGCGTGGATGACCATCCTGTCCGGTCTCGCCGCCCACACGACCAGCCCTGTCGCCGGCGGACACACGCCCTCCGACTTTCCGCTGGTGGCACTGGAACAGACGGCCGTGGAGGAGCTGGAGCATGCCGTTCCGGACCTCCTGGACATCTGGCCGCTCGCCCCGTTGCAGGAGGGGATGCTTTTCCACGCCTCCTACGACGAGGCGGGACCGGACGTCTATCAGACCCGGCGGACGCTGGCCCTCGACGGCCGGCTGGACACCTCTCGACTGCGGGCCTCGTGGGAGGCCCTGGTGGCACGGCACGCCGTCCTCCGCGCGAGCTTCCACGAGAGCGCGACCGGCGAGTCGGTCCAGGTTGTCACCCGGGACGCGGTACTGCCCTGGCAGGAGGTCGACCTCTCGCAACTGCCGGCGACCGCGGCCCAGGCAGAGGCCGAACGGCTGGCGGACGTCGAGGCGGCGCAGCGCTTCGACCTGACCCGGGCACCCCTGCTCAGGCTGCTGCTGATCCGGTTGGCGGACGATCGGCACCGCCTGGTCGTCACCAGCCATCACATCGTGCTGGACGGCTGGTCGACACCGATCGTGCTCAACGAGGTGGCAGCCGTCTACGCCGCCGGAGGCGAGGCTTCGGGCCTTCAGCGGACGAATTCGTACGGCGAGTACCTGGCCTGGCTCGGCCGTCAGGACAAGTCGGCGGCTCGGGAGGCCTGGCGCACGGAACTGGCGGGAGTCGAGGAATCGACACTCGTGGCCCCTGCCGACCCGGGCAGGACATCGGTCGCCCCCGGGCAGACCTCGGTGGACCTCTCCCGGGAGACCACTCAAGGCCTCGCGGCACTGGCCCGGACGCATGGGCTGACGGTGAACACGGTGGTGCAGGGTGCGTGGGCGCTGGTGTTGGCGCGGCTGGCCGGGCGGGACGACGTGGTGTTCGGCGCGACGGTGGCCGGGCGTCCCCCGGAGCTGCCTGGCGTGGAGGGCATGGTGGGGCTGTTCATCAACACTTTGCCGGTACGGGTACGGCTGGATGGCGCGCGGTCGGTCCTGGAGACGCTGGCCGACCTTCAGCAACGGCAGACACGTCTGATGTCCCACCAGCACATGAGTCTGGCGGAGATTCAGGGAATCGCCGGTCCGGGTGCCTCCTTCGACACCATGCTCATGTTCGAGAACTACCCCCGGAACTCGGTCGCTCTTTCCGAGTCCGGCCGGGATGACGGCACTGTGTCGATCCGACAGTTGGACACCCTGGCTGGTACGCACTATCCCCTGGCCGTGGGCATCGCCCCGGCGGACCGCCTTCAGGTCCGCCTCACCTTTCGGCCGGATCTGTTCTCCCTCGCGGAGGCGTCGGGGGTCGGGCGTCGGCTGGTATGGGTGTTGGAGCAGGTGGTGGCTGATCCGTTGGTGGCCGTGGGGCGGATCGATGTGGTGGGGGAGGTTGAGCGGGAGCTTGTGGTCGGGGCGTTCAATGACACGGGGCGGCTTGTGGTGGGGGGGTCGTTGTTGGAGTTGTTCGGCTCGCATGTTCGTGCGAGTGCGGGTGTGGTGGCGGTTCGGTCGGGCTCTGAGGTTTTGTCGTATGCGGAGTTGGATGAGCGGTCGGACCGGTTGGCCCGGTTTTTGGTGAGTGTGGGTGTGGGTGTGGGTGTGGGGCGTGAGGGGGTGGTGGGTCTTTGTCTGCCGCGTGGGGTGGATGTGGTGGTGGGGGAGCTGGCGGTGTGGAAGGCCGGTGGGGCTTTCGCGCCGCTTGATCCTGAGTATCCGTCCGATCGGTTGCGGTACATGATCGGGAACAGTGGTGCGGGTGTGGTCCTGGCGACGGCGGAGACGTTGGCTCGGGTGCCTTCGGGGCCGGCCCGTGTGGTGTTGCTGGAGGAAGTCCCTGCTGTGCCTGATCCGGTCGTGTTGCCGGGTGTCATGGATCCGGACCAGCTCGCGTATGTGATCTATACCTCTGGGTCGTCGGGTCGGCCGAAGGGTGTGGCGGTGGGGCATCGGGGTGTGGTGAACCTGGTGGGGGCTATGGCTCCGGTGTTGGGGGCTGGGCCTGGTGTGGTGACGTTGCAGTTTGCTTCGTTCAGTTTTGATGCGGCGATCCTGGATGTGGCGGTGGTTCTGGGTTCGGGTGGCACGTTGGCGATCGCGACGGGTGAGGAGCGTGCGGAGCCAGGTGCGTTGGCGGGGATGATCGCGGCCCACGGTGTGACCACGGCGAGTGTGGTGCCCTCTCTCCTCGGGGTTCTGGATCCCGAGCAGGTGTCGGGGGTGAAGACGTGGGTGCTGGGTGCGGAGCGCCTGACCGCGGATCTCGCTGCCCGGTGGGTGCCTGGGGCGAAGGTGGTCAACACGTACGGGCCGACCGAGGCGACGGTGATGGTGACAGCCGGTCCGGTCGACGCAGGTATCGCGTCGGCGGACGAGGCGCCTGTCATTGGTCGTCCGTTGTCCAACTCTCGTGTTTATGTGTTGGATTCCTTTCTTCGTCCGGTTCCGCCGGGTGTGACGGGTGAGGTGTATGTGGCGGGTGCGGGTCTGGCTCGTGGTTACGTCGCCCGTCCTGATCTCACTTCGGAGCGTTTTGTGGCGTGTCCGTTCGCGATGGGTGAGCGGATGTATCGGTCGGGTGATCTGGCGCGCTGGAACGGTGAGGGGGAGTTGGCGTTCGTCGGGCGGGCTGACGCGCAGGTGAAGGTGCGTGGCTTCCGTATCGAGCTGGGCGAGGTCGAGGCGGTCCTCTCCGCCCATCCGGGAGTGGCCCAGGCGGTTGTCGTGGCCCGCGAGGACGGCCCCGGCGACAAGCAGCTCGTCGGCTACGTCGTACCGCAGACGCAAGGGGCCGAGGTAGCCGAGCTTCGCGAGTACGTCGGAAAGGCGCTGCCGGAGTACATGGTGCCGGCGGTGTTGGTGACGTTGGACGCCCTGCCCCTGACACCGAACGGCAAGGTCGACCGGGCCACCCTTCCTGCCCCCGAGGTGGGTGAAGGGGCCTCGGGTCGTGCGCCGGTAGGGGAGACGGAAGAGAAGCTGTCTGCTCTGTTCGCCGAGATCCTCGGGTTGGAGCGGGTGGGGGCTGACGAGGGGTTCTTTGAGCTGGGCGGTGACTCGATCATGTCGATGCAGTTGGCGTCGCGTGCTCGGCGGGCCGGGCTGGTGATCACCCCTCGGCAGGTCTTCGAGGAGAAGACCGTCGAACGGCTGGCGCGAGCGGTTGAAGCCGCGGGGGCTGCTGAGAGTGACGACGTGGATGACGTGGCTGTGGGAGAGATTCCTTGGACGCCTGCCATGCGTGCCTCGGGGGAACGAGCGGCTCTGCCGAAGAACGCCCAGTGGGTGGTGGTGGGTGCTCCGGCGGATTTGGACCTGGATGTGTTGGGCCGTGCTGTGGGTGTGTTGTTGGACGGGCACGGGATGTTGCGGGCGCGGGTGGTCGGTGGTGCGTTGACGCTGGTG
>NZ_JBIUXU010000033.1:0-13405 GCF_044744165.1 Streptomyces sp. NPDC087420 | reverse complement strand
CGATCCACGGCGAAGCCCCCATGCCCGGACAACGCTGACCCCATGACGCAGACACGGCCACCAGGCCCGATCCACCTCATTGTGTTAGCCGTTGTAAGCCAGATGTCCGGCGCTTGGTTGGCGGATGGCTACTTGCCCGAGAAAAATGCGTTCAACACGATCTCAATGACAACTAAACCGACACCAGCGATTCCACCGGCTGTTGCGCTTTGGTAGAGGATCGCCACAACCACCACCGCTGCGGCGATCGCAGCTGGCTCTGGAACCCCGTGCCGCGCTGAAACGATAACGATCACCGCGACAAGAACCGCTGTGATGGACAGTCGCAACGCGTCACCCATGCGACGCGGTGGTTTGAGGTCGCCTTCGTCCAAGAGTGCCCCGAGCCGCCCCGAGGCGTACCGCTCGCTGATCGTCAATGCCAGGCGCCCAAGGTCACGCGCGGCCTTCTGAGGCTCCTTGTCCAACTCGGCCTCCGCACACCGCAATGCCCCTACGACCTGAGCCGCGTGCGCTTTCAAGGGTCCGTTGCGCCGCGAGAAAATGGGAACAGTGCCTCGTGCGATGCGCGCCCCTCGCACGCGCATTACCGGGAGACGTAGTGAAATCGAGCTGAGGTGGTGATCGCGGTTTCCCGAGGAGCGCACGACGTCCGCACATTGCCCAATCAGGCAAGCCCAGACGCTGACGCGCTCGAAGGTAAAACCCCCTGCACCACACATCCGAGCAGCGGAAGCCACAACGAACCGCAGCGGGTACGCCGCCAGCAACAGCGCCACCCCACCCGCTCCTATGTCGCCAAGAGCCAGCTCAACCAGGACCTTCGAATCGCTGTAGTACGGGACCTGCTCGAGGAGCTCGTTCGCTTTCCTCAAATCGCCGGCAAACGCACCGACGATCCCGCGTAGGCAGACGTAAAGGAACACGGTCCATAACACCCATGTTCGCACTTTCCGTTGGTGGTATCGCCGTAATGCCACTCGAACCGGCCCTGGTATAGGACCGATATGAAGCACCTCGACATCCTCGCGCAGCTTCCGTATCGCCTCGTCAGCCTGCCGCCGGTGACGTGCAGCAAGGCGAGCCCCAATCCAGCCCATCATCGGCCGATCATTGCACGACACTCACGGCAGAAGCGGCGGATGTCTCTCAGCGGCCCGTCGACGCTCGAGATCTTTTGCGGGACGCAGAGCAAGCCAAGCTCCTCTGCGACAGCATCGACCCATCGGTTGCCCAGCACCACCCGAGCCGTCTCGGCAACCGCCTCGTCACGGGCCAGCCCCATCCCAGCCCTTCAGTGCGGTAGACCACGGTCAAAGACGGTCAATCAAACTGGCTCCAGCACAGCTCGTAGCCCAAGTAACGCCTGGTCAGAGCGCTGTGGCACTGCTAGGCGCCGTTGATTCCCAAGCTCAGAGCGCGAGTTCGATTCTCGTCACCCGCTCCACGCAAGCCCCAGGCCAGTGGCCCGGGGCTTCCTTGTTGTCTAGTCCAATTTGAGGACCGCGCACCACTTGCACCTAGCGGTCAATAGGAGCAACGAGCGCGCTTCGGAGACCTGTCGAATATTCATTGGACACGTTCTCGAATCCTGAGACCGACTTCGCGCGACGCGCGCCACACCTTTAGCCGTCCCAAAACTACTGACCGACACGGCCGCTGATCGCGGCATGAGCACCCGCATCAGCCAACACGACTGCTGGGAAGCCGTGTTGGTGCCGACACAGGCAGCCATCGGGCAGACAGGGTCGAGCACTCTGCGTGGCGGTAGGCAACTGCGCGCCAACGGGTCCATCCCCGCAGGTGCGGGGAGCAGGAAGGACGGATGTTCGCGGGCATCGCCGCCATGGGTCCATCCCCGCAGGCGCGGGGAGCAGTCGGTCAACGTAGGGGTCTCCGCGTACCGGATGGGTCCGTCCCTGCGGGGAGCAGCACGGGCCGTCCCCCGCGGCGGCAGAGGCCCTGGGGCTATCCTCGCAGGCGCGGGGAGCACAGCTTCGGCTCACCGCCCTGACTCCGGGGTCAGGGTCCATCCCCGCAGGCGCGGGGAGCACACTGCGTAACCAGCAGGTTCCTAGCGAGCAAGGAAGTTTTGAACCAACTGCAGCGAGAGCGACAAACAGAGCAAATCAGCCAACCAGTCGCACACACCTCTCCAGCGAACAGGTTACGGCCGCCCACAGACCGCCGCCAGCCTCCCGCCGAGATCCCGGAATCATCGCGGGGGCCGAGCCGGCCCCATGGAAGATGTCGAACCCCGACGCCCTCCCTCCCCCGCACCACTTCCGCACCACACACAACGGCATCCTGCGGTCAGTCACAGCCAGACACAGCATCGACGGCTCGGCCGCAGCGACACACAAGTCCCGCCCGACCAGCAGGGGAAGCACAAAGGCACCCGTGATTCCCAAGCTCAGAGCGCGAGTTCGATTCTCGTCACCCGCTCCACGACGAAGGCCCAGGTCAGAGGCCCGGGCCTTTCTTGTTGTCCAGACCATCTCGAGGTCACGCGCGTACGAACGTGGTCGGGCCGCGTAACGACCGCCGCCCGGAGATCCTCGGCAGGCCGCTCGCCGGGAAGTACGACCCACGGACGGGCCCCTGGCTGCGTAAGACTAAGGAACCACATCCGGCACACGCCCCTGAGCGGCTCGGGCTGGCGCACCCGAGTGTCAGTGGGCACTGGCAGGATGCGCTGCATGATCTCAGCCACCGCAGCCGATTACGGCTGGATACGTTCCCCGTCCTCGTTCTTCACGTACGCGCTGGAGGCCGGATACACGCTGACGCTGGTGCGGGGAGTCTCGCCGGCGGAGCTGCTCGAAGTGGCAGGGGCCGAGCCACAAGGCGTGTGCGAGGGGCTCGTTGAACTGATCGAGCAGCATGCGGACATCTTGGACGGATACGAGGACTCTCCCGAGTCCTTCCTCGCGGGCGCGTTCACGGTGCCTGGCGAGGGAGGAGACTGGACCCTCGCGCTGGAGTTCGGCGGCGACCTGGGAACCCGGCCCAGCATCATGGAGGCCCTCTCCACCGGAACACGGGCTGTCTCGCATTCAAGCAACGGGGGCAAACCCATGGACTTCTTCCACTGGTACGAGGACGGAGAGTTGCGGACCACCTTCGAGTGGCCGACGGACAGGACCGGCAGCACTCCCGACGAACTGAACGAGGTCATGAGAGAGGTCGGTCTCCACCCAACGCGCGACAGCGATCCCAACATCGACACGAAGGCAGCCGTGTTCGCGCTGACGGAGCGCCTCACGGGCGTGCAGGTGACCGAGGAGCTACTGGCGGAGGCCGAATACCAGACGGGCAACGTGCCGGAGGCGCCCGTCGACGAGTGGGAGAGCATCACCGTCGACATCACGGACGCACACGGTGAGCGGACATACGTACATGTGCGACGGGATCAGCTCTGACACATGTCGTGTCGTCAGCCGCTGACACTCCCGTGCCGCGGTGGCTGGGCGACCTTCTTGCGGACAGTCGCCCCGCGGCGCATTCGGCACGGGCGAAGCTACCGTCGCCCGCCGACATGCACATCAGTTCTCAACATTCATGGCACAAGAGGGGGGATGCTCTCGCCTCCTCAGTCACTCGGCGCGGGCGGCGCCATCTGGCGCCGCAAGTCGAAGTCGATGTCTGCGGCGAGATGGCGCTGGTGTTGCTTGGCCGAGTACTGATCCCGACGGCCCAACAGGCGGAAGTCGCCCGGAGCGATGTCGCCGCCAGGTCCCGGCTGATGCGTGCGTGAGCGGAAGATGCTACTTCCCGTTCGCGAGAGCACACCGCCTTATGGCCCAGGCCCGAAGGCGCTCGTCGTACCACCCCAGCATGCCCGTACCCGTCCTCGTAGCTCGCTCGTCGCAGACCAGCCCCACCCCAGCCCTCCGGGACGGTAAACCAGGGTCAGAAGCGGTCAGTCCAATCAGCCCCAGTACAACTCGCGGAACCATGTAATCCCTGGTCAGAGCACTGCGACACTCCGGAGCGCCGTTGATTCCCAAGCTCAGAGCGCGAGTTCGATTCTCGTCACCCGCTCCACAACGAAGACGGTGCTCCCAACCTGGGCTTCTTTGTTATCTAGACACGTCTGAGCCTCCGCACCACCTTGCCCTCTTCTTTCTGCTCAGAGTCCTCGGCACCGGCAGACCGGACCATCCTGTCCAGCCCACTCGCGACCTCTCGCTGCCGCTTACGGTCAGAGTGCTGATAGATGAACGCGGCCTTCTCAGACGACTGCCCACCGCAGACCATCGTGTCCTTGAGCGTGGGCCCCGGAGCGTGTGCCGTGGTGACGGCGGTGATTAGAAGCCGAAGCCCTCCGGCATGCCGAGGAACACGGGGTCCTTGCGTCGCTTTCGGTCGAAGGTGGACTGCCGGAACGGCTCCCCTTCTCCCCGCACGAAGGGCAACCTGTCCGGATCCTTATCCCCATACCGGGCGGGGGTGTTGCTCTATATCTCGCTCCATGAAGCCCGCCAGCACGACGAAGCGGCGTCGGCTACTGGCCTGGCGTCGCCCGAAATCATTTGGGACCATGGCGCTTCCACGCAGCTGCCAGAACAGGCTCAATGGCAAGCCCCTCTCGTCCCACCTGCACTAGCACGCTCATACGGCGCAAAACACTCAGGATGTTTTGGGTGTCTGGGTTCTCGTGACCCAGCAGATCAACCAGGTCCTCCAGAGGAAGCGGCGCATCAAAGTCAACGAGATGCTGAACGAGCGGGTGTACAGCTACGGCGTCGGCGAGGCCACTAGCGTTTAGGAGCTCGGCTCCTGCGACGCCCTCAAGATCCTTTGCGAGTTGGACGAGTGCTTTCTGCGACGAGAAGCCGCGTTCCGCAAGTCGCAATACGTGGTTAAGGAGACTCGGCCACCCACCCGTCGCCATGAGCAGGGCACTGCGCTGGCCCGGATCCGAGTACGAAGCCATCGGGTCCTGGTCAGCTGTCCAACTGCGCAACCCGTCCGCCGTAACAAGACGAAGAAAGAGCACATTCTCCTCATCCTGCGCGGTCAACGCACTCATATGGTCGAGATTGCTCGGATCGACAAGGGCGACAACACAGCGGCTGACGCCTTCTGGCGGCTGCAAGGTCACCGCCTGATCCAGAGCCAGCCGCATTGCCGCTGGGCCGAACTGGCGCATATCGCTGACGACGATGCGGTGGCTGCGGCCGGGAGTTCCTGTCTGGAGTTGCTTCTTGTAGTCACCGGGAGAAGCAGGTGTGAGCAGTGGGGCCACCCTGCCGGGTGTTCGTTCCCGTTGGCTGGTGAGAACACCAAGAACATCGGTCAGCCCCGCCGCAGGCGATCCGAGCACGATCCGTAGCCCATTGCGCCGCGTAGTGAGGTCGGCGATCTGGGCTTCAGTCAGTGGGCTAATACGGTTGTTTTCAGGCAGAGGTCGCCGGGCGTGGGTGGCCGCCAGGGCTGTGACTGCCTCGCTCTCCTGTGAGGACAGCTCTTCCTCGATGCCGGCCGGTGTACCCAAGAGGCGCAGTACGTTCGATGATCGCAATCGCCAACCGGTTTCGTCGGCTGCCAGAACTCCGAGGCCAACCATCTCCTCCAAGAGGGCTCGGTACTCATCGGGAGTAGTGACGGACAATGCGTCCGGCCACCACTGAGCACACTCGGTCCGGAGTTCGCGGCCGGCGACAGGCTGGTCTACACCGTGCCGGTAGGCATACAGCGCCAATACGAGTGCGATGAGTTTATAGCGGGGATCGAGATGGAGAGTGAGGCGTACGGTGTTTCGGATGCTCTTCGTGAGCGCCGCTGAGCCGATGACTCGCTCCAGCACTTCCTCGTCGATAGTCCAAGGCGGCCCATCACCGGCCGTCCGACGCTCGTGTGTCTCATGGACCAGCGCGAGCCCGATGTGCTGAATGATCTTCGGGTGGTAGTTGGCGTAAGCGAGTGCCCGATGTATCAGAGTATCGCTCTGGAAACGAATCCCGAGAGCCTGCATCGGGTCGTGAAGCAGGCGGTACGCGGCGCTCGGACTCAAGGGTCCGATGACCAACGGTTCTCCGAAGTGAGCCCCCGCGAGGGGCTGATTGGGAAGCGCGGCAAACCGCTGCACCTGATGCAGGCCGGCGAAGACGGGCTTGAAACGGCGGCCAGTGGCGCTCATGAGGTTTCTCAGCGCTGTGGTGTGCACGAAATTCTCACGAGCGTCGCCGTCAAAGAATTCGTCACATTCGTCGAACAGGACCAGGAGTTTCCGCGCCTTGTCCTTGTTCAGCCAGGTGTTGATGTCCTCCTCCACCTGGCGCGTGGTGCTTGCCCGGTGCTTTCGGCGTTCGGCGATGCCGGACTGCTCCAGGCTGCGCCCGAGTAGGTCCCACAGCACTTCAGGGGTGAGGCCCATCCCCGACGGGAGCGGAATGTAGAGGCTCGCGTGGTGCTTCGTCCTGCGGTAACGGGCCGCCGCCGCCTTGAGGAGGGCGGATTTACCGAGCCGCCGGCCACCGTAAAGGATGCTCGAACCCTGCGGGTCGAGGACGGCCGATAGTTCTTCGCTGCGTCCGTAGAACATCTCTGCCGGCAGTGTGTCGCTGGCTTCCGGGAAGTAGGGCGCGACAGCGCTGAAGGGCGCCAGGATACGTTCCATCGTGGCGAACAATCCGGTTCCACGTGCTGCCAGGAAAGCGAGGGCGGCGGCGTCCAACACAAGAATCGGCTTGTCCCTCCGTGCTACAGCAGCCTGGGCCAAGGCGCCCCGCTGAGCAACGCTCAACGTACCCGCCACAATTACCAGAACGGGAAGCTGACTGACGTCCTGCTCGATCCAGCCCAGCAGTGTTCGGGCATCGGAGACTGCCCTGGTGGTCATGACCCGCAGCCGGCCGCCCGCTCCCGACCCGAACTGGGGCAGCCGTGCGGGCCCGACCAGCTTTACGTCGTTGATGTCGAACCAGCGGCGATTGGGCGGATTGGTCAAGCCAGCATCCCGCTCCTGGCCGTACTCAATGCCCGCCAGTCGTAGAGCCAGCCGCAAGTGGTGAGGCTTGGGGCGCAACGAGTTCCACTGACTGTGCAGTTGATGCAATGAAGTGAGCGCCTCGGCTGCCTGGGAGCGCTGGGCAGAGGTCAGCGCTGAAAAGTCCAAGACCTTGCATCCCTCGCCATTTGCGGCATCCCTAATCAATTCTGCCGTAATCCCCATCTGTAATGCTTCACAGACAGCGGGGAAGAACGCGTCGAAATCCGTGACCGCTTCCGCAGTGGGCGGTTTGACCCCGGCACGAGCAGCGATGAGAAACTCTTCAGCGGTAGCCAGATCACCACGTGCGATCAGGGCACGGATCTCATCGGCGAGAGCGGACGGTGCGTCCGACTCATTCAGCCGCTGCGCGGCGGCAGTCCTGAAGGTGCTCTTCGCCTGCTCGGACAGAGCATTCAGCTGATCGACGATCGCACCGCATTCACGCCTGATCGTGCCAAGATTGTCAGCGCCGAACGCCACACCGGCTGCTTCCAGTCGTGCGGTGACCAGCGACCGCCCGGGCTCGGGCAGCTGACCGATCCGAGCTGCCGTCTCCGCCCTGTGAGTGACATCTTGGTGAAGGGCCCTGACTTCCGGCCGACTGACAGCACGCGACCGGTTGTGCTCTTGCCGCAGTTCAGCAACCCTCTCGCTGCGGCCACCGTTTAGTTCGAACATCTCCAGGGCCGTCCGTGCGGTGGCGTAGTTCTCCGCCACCGCGTGCTGATGCGCCGCCATCTCCCAGTCCGTGTCGTGAGCGCTGCGTACGTCGTCGATCGTGACCGGGCGGATGGAATTCAGCTCGACGTCGAACTCCAAACCGGTAGAGCGCAACAGATCCACATTGAGAGCGACAGCCGGCACCGGCTCGGAACCGGGGATCCTTCCGGTGTTCAGGAGTGAAATGCTCGTCCGCATGGCTTCGAGGCAACGTACGGCGGCAGCAGACACCAGGGGGTCGGGCTCTTGGCCGAGGGCCGCAAGCTCCGTCTCCATGTCCTGACCGTATTCCTTGGTCGTCGCGGCCAGATGCGAAAAGACCGCAGGCGGACGAAACGAGGCGAGGTTCTGCACGGAAGTCAGCCAGTCATGCGCCAGATCAAGGGACTCGTGGGCGTACTGAAGAATGCGACGTCGGGCCGCTCCCTGGAGGCGCGTCTTGTTGTGTCGCTTCTGCCTGTCAGTGGCAGTGAGCCGCTTCTCCAACGCTTCTGATTTACGCAGCGCCACCAACTCCGCTCTGACGGAGTCCAGCCGTGCTCTGTGGTCGCGCGCCACCGCATGCAGGATGCTGCCGATCAGGCCATCCTCGCTCCACCACTCCCGGACGATGTCGTTGGCGCGGGGGAAGTGCAGCGTGCGGGGCTCAGCCAGGCTCTCCCGTGCGAGTGCGCAGACCGAACTGACGTCGACGTCGGTGTCGGAGGTGCCCTCACCGTCCGCAAGGTCGGACCCGAGCCCGTGGACGCTGAGCTGTCCTCTCGCACAAGCATCCGCAGCGATCATCAGGGTCGCGCGGAACGCCGGCATCTCGTAGAGGGATTCGGCGAGTAGGCGGAGCAACTCGCCGGCCGCCGGATCCGCAGATACCAAACAGGCACGGAACAGCGCCGCCGCGCGCAGGAGGCGGTCAGGAAGGGGTGCGGGCATCCCACGCCCGACCAGGATCGCCATTTCTTCACGGAAGGATTCCGAGCACGCTCCGGTGGCGGTGCGCATCGCGTCGGTAAGTACGAACAGCTTGATGTTGGCAGTGAGTTCCAGCCGGTTAGAGACTCGCGCAGCGTGGTAGGCCAACGCTGCTTCTCCCCTGCTCAGCAACTGCGCGACCGTTTCGTCAGACGAATCGGCCAGTCCGCCCCACGAACGAGGGCGAACGTCCAGGGGCACTGGGGACAGCGCGACTGCCGCTGGGGCATCCGATCGAGGCTCAGTTTCCCCGACCGAAGTCACACTTCCCGCGTCTGCATGTTTCCCGGTCGCACTGCCTTTGTCCTGCCCACCCTGCCGGTCGGACTTAATGTCCGAGAGTGAAGCACCATGGTCAACAGGCTTCTTCCCCGTTGTCTTGGACGATGTTGGCTGCTCAATGACGTCCCGCGCGGGGGCATCCGAGCTCTGCGCGCGAACGCTCGAATGGCACGCCTGCGGAACAGCGGGACCCGGCTCAGGAGCCGGGGCCGCTCCCGCTCGGTCTCGATCTTCCGCCAAGCCGTCGGATTCTGCGGCACCCAGGGGCGTCTGAGCCGAGGGCCGAGCCAGGAAGGCCGCCTTGCCACGCAGGACGAGAAGCACGACTGGACGAACAGACTCGGGCAATGCGGTGCGCAGCCTCGTGTCGAGCCGCTCCACCTGGATGTCGTCATCATGCTCCACGGCGTCAGCCAGCGCGAGCACATCTGAGATCAACTCGGCAAGCTCCACGTCGTCTTCGTCCCAGGTATCCAACCGGCACAACCGGGCCGCGTGAGTGCGGAGTGCCTTAAAGGCCTCGTGCTCTTGGGACACCGTCGCGGATCTGACGCGCTCCAGCGCCGACAAAAGCCGCCCCCGGCTTGCGAGGTCACGAGCACGGTCTCTGAGCAAGGTGGAAAGTTCATGGAGTTGCGTCGGTAGTTCTTCAAGCGGCAACGTGCATGCCTCGGCCAACCCCGCTCGTATTGCCGACACGTAGCTACGCAGGGACTCAGCCGTCTCCCATGCCCCGGGATCCGGCAAAGCGCCCGCCTCTAGGCGCTCCGCCGCCTGACGTACGTCGGCAGCAGCCAGTTCAATAAGTCTCTCCAGACGGCCCGCAGCCTCATCACATTGCTCAGCCATGTCGAGTGCGGGGCGATCACCTGCGGCTCCGGGCCAGAAACTGGCGTCGGGCGGAAAGGCCACATCGCGCACGAGCGTCCTACGCCGTGCGCCCCAGTCGTCGGCGAGGCGTTGGCAGGCATCCGCCAGGATCGTCACCTGGTCCGCGGGCCAGGACGGTAAGGCTCGATTCCTCAGTGTCCACGCCAAGACCTGAGCCTGACCAGGATCCGTGTCCCAGAAAGCGAACGCAGTCAACAGAAGCTCGGCGCGGGGGACTTGTTCCAGACTCTCCAGCAGAACCTCTGCCCGATTCCCCTCCACCCACTGCATCCTGGCTTGCGAAAGACCAGCGTAGAGGGGGCCGCCCAATAGCTGCGCATCCAGCAGCCGATGCCCAAGCGCGCGCTGGGACCTCAGCTGCGACAGAGCGTGCCCGCAGATTGTGGGCGTCAGTTTCCCCATAGCGGGAACTCTTAATCGTTGGAGCAGCTGAGTGCGCTGTGTCTTACCAACTCGATTCAGCAGATCGTTCAACTGCCTGCTGTCCAGTACCGCGAATACGTCGCCCAGGGGATCCCCGAGCAGCATCAGCCCCTCGGCCACCTCGTTCCGCAGCGATGTGGGGACATCCCCATCCTTGCCACGCGACTTCGCCGTCGTTCCGGTTCTCATCATCCGTTCCGACTCACCTTTCATGATGTTGCTGTACATGCCGGTGCCATGGCTTGCCAGGCCCGGTGCCTCGCAAATGCCCGTGCACAAAGGTCGTCCCCTTGGGGAGTTGAGTGTCGGCACCTGTCCCCTCAACGGCCAAGCGCCAGCGCGCGTAAGCGTCCTGCGATTGAGGCGTAGCCTGCTGCCCCGTCGGCAAGCGCCGTTTCCGAGGACGCACCCAATGCCGGTTCATCGCCTCCCGGAGCAGATCACCGCTGTCGCCCCACCCGCTGACCTGACGCACTTCCCATGCCTGCGGGGTGTCCGGCCACCAGGTAAAAACATCCGGAGTGCCTTCAGAAGAAGCCGTCTGAGTGAGCAACCCGAGAACGGCCATGTCCTCACAGGTGTGGATGACCGTCCAGAGCAGCGCAGGGGATCGGAGGTCCGGTCCGAACAACGAGGCGGTCAGACGTCGGCCGTCAAGGGCACGGCTGCCAGCCGACCCAACGTCTCCGTCCCGTCTCAGAGCCTCGACCACCAGGCACTCCAGCGAGGCGACCGCAGGACGCCAGGCGCCTCTGGCCACAGCGGACTGCCACCGATCTCGCGCTGCCGGAGAGGGCGGCGAAACGTCAAGGCCTAACCCTTGGGCAAACAGATCCCAGTCACACTCCCACAGCACAAGCCCGAAACCCTCAACAAACACCGGATCCGGGAGCCGCACGCTGGTGGCGACCAGTCTCCTTCCGGCCCTGGCCGCAGCGACCGTCAGCCGAAGGCCTGGATACATGGTGTCCGGCCAGGCCACACCCGAGACAGCAGACGAGGTGTGGCGCGCCTGCTGCACCGCGATGTCGTCGGCTAAATGCCCATCGTGGTGAAGCCGTAGAACCACTCGCCCGGGCGCGAGCAGCAGCTTCACCGGCCGAGTCAGTTCTATCCTGCCTGCCGACAGATCAGCCGCACTCAACGCAACCGTAAATACGACCAGTTCGTCATCGACGTGCTCGACATGCACGCGGCTCTCATCAAGACGGGGGATCCCCTCACCGCTTGGCTCTGCCCCCGCTTGTGCCGCAGTGGCCTCGTCGAAGCCCAGGCCGACCGGAGTCAGCGGGTCGAGGCCCGCCAGAAGGGGACTCGCCGGGACCGCCTGCGCTCGCCAGACCCCACCCTGCTGCCAGCCGTCATCTATTCGCACGTCGACGCGATCACGGTATTCACCGCTCACCACGGCATCGGCCAAGGCGAGGTTGGCGTCCACTATCAGAGCTGCTCCCGCAACTCCGTCCAGAGCCAAGGGCGAGTCACCATGATCATGGCTGATGAGGTCGTCAAGGAGTGGCCACACAGCCGAGTAGCGTGCCGCGCCACCCGGCGCCGGCCGGGACACCGCAGTCCACATCTCCCGTGCGAGGTCGGAATGGGCGAATACCTCGGCAGCCGACGCCGAGCGCCCGTAGAGGCCCCACATTCGGACCGCGGTAGCCGATGCCATGACGCCGGCCAGACATGCGACGGCGGCCCGCACCGCACGCGCGACCATTTCCACGTCCGACGCCTTGCTCAGCCACTGCGGCAAAGGCCCGAGATCTAGCAAGCCACGGCCGGGGCCCGCAAGAAACGCAGCAAATGAACCAACTTGGTCCCGTGACGAAACACCCGCCACCGCGACCGGCACATGTCCGACGAGATGGCCGCGCTCCAACCCACCCTCAGGACGGAGCCACCGCCCCTGCTCGACCACCTCTTCCGCGCTCAAAGGACCGAACACACCAGTGTCAACCACCAGACGCTGCCTATCTACATCCCCCGCCGTGGGAGCGCCGGATACGGACGCGGCTGTCCAACCATCCGGCTCCGTTCCTTCCAGCGCCCCGAAGACCGCAGCGATCTCACCCCAGATTTCGCGCGTCCCTCGTCTCAACCGGACGAACGCCCCGGTTGGCAGCACGGGGATCGTTCCACCAACTCTTGCTTCCAAAAACGCGTCCGGATCGGGCTCAATGGCATAGCGGCCCGTGACGGGGTCATAGCCGAAGTACAGAGCGTTGAACGCACTGCACACATGGAGAACCCCAGCGCGTGCCGCCATGACGCGCTGCAGATAGTCCGCGATGCGGTCCCGCGTCGCCTCCGGGACCTCCTCGCTCCCCAGGAGTAGCTCTGGACACAGCAGGGGCCCGTCCTCACTTGGACGCCACATGGCAGTTCCCTCCCACGCCAGTCGCCTAGCAGCGCATCTAACGCCCGCTCAGCGGTCGATGTTGGATATTCGTACCTCATTGGGACGATCATGCACAGTGCTATTACAAACTAAATGAAAGGGGATCATCCAGGTCCCAGCGCGACCCCGCCGCCTGCCCACTGAGGGCGCGACAGCGCCCAAAGGGGTGCGCGTTGAAGCGCGCTGCACCGCGAAAGGCACCGTGCGCCCGGACTGCGGAACCTGATCCGGCCGAGTTCACGGCTCCTACCTGCGGCGTCCCGCGGACGCACCTGTCGCCGAACGCAGCCTTGTCCTGCGGTCGCGCACCCGCCGGTTCGCCTGCCAGAATTTCTCGTACCCGCGAGGCACCTTCGTCGGGCAGATACCAGGCCTGATCCGCAAGCACGGCCAGCGAACCGAGCGGCGGCGCTCCACCCTGGCCGCGATCCGTCTCGCCCCGGCAGGCGGGGCGGAGTGCCCACTTGGCCCGGGCAGTCGGGATGATCTAACGATGGGCTCCAGACGAGGCCGCAGAGCGGGCGCCTCCGCCCAGTTCCAGTCCAGCCCCATCCCAGCCCTTCAGTGCGGTATACCAAGGTCAGAAGCGGCCAATCCAACCGGCTTCAATACAGCTCGCAGGCCCTAGGGGTCGTCTTCAAAGCTGTTTGTGTGATGCGGGAGGATGGCGGGTGTGGTGCGTCGTCATGAGTTGTCGGATGTTGAGTGGGCTGTGTTGT
>NZ_JBIUXU010000032.1:0-16781 GCF_044744165.1 Streptomyces sp. NPDC087420 | reverse complement strand
AGGGGGGACCCTGTGGGAGAGTAGGACGCCGCCGAACAATCTTTGATCGTGGGAATGCCCTGTACCTTCTGGTACAGGGCATTTTTGCGTTCAGGGCCAAAAGGAAAGAACCGACGGATGAACCACGTGATACGAGCGGTACGGGCCGACGAATGGGCCCAGGTCAAGGAACTGCGCTTGGTCGCGCTCCAGGATCCGGTGGCGTCGATCGCCTTCCTGGACACGTACGAGCAGGCCTCCCAGCGACCCGACTCCTTCTGGGAGGAGCGTGCGGCGGGAGTGGTCGCGGGGAGCGGGGTCCAGCAGTTTGTCGCCGAGGCACCCGACGGCTCCTGGTCGGGGAGTGTCGGGCTGCTGATCGAGCCGGCCGGCATGACCGACTTCTTCGGCACCACCATCGAGCGGCCCCAGGGGCACCTCATCGGGGTCTTCGTGCGTCCCGGGCAGCGCGGCGGCGGACTCATCGACGGGCTGGTGAACGCGGCGCTCGACTGGGCGTGGTCGCTGGAGGAACCGCGGCTGGAGCGGGTGCGGTTGCACGTCCACGAGAGCAACAGCCGGGCGCGCGCGGTGTACCGGAGGCTGGGCTTCGAACCGACCGGCGTGCTGGTGCCGTTCGCGCCCGATCCGTCCGCGAAGGAGCTGGAGATGGCGGTCGTCCGACGCGCCGCCGGCTGACGCCGTCGCCGTACGGTCAGTCAGGGGGGTACGGCCGCTCAGCCCGGCAGCTCGTGGTGCGGCCAGCGGTCCCGCGCCTGCTCCCTGGAGCGGAGCAGAGCGAGCGTCGGCAGGCCGCGGTCCTGGCCCGTGGCCAGCAGCTCGGGCAGCAGGGGCAGGTGCGCGACCGCCGCGACGTCGTCCAGGACGAGGGACATTGGTGGGTCGAGCCGACCGTCAGATGACCGTGCGGCCATGCGGCGGCCGTGCTCGACCACGTGTGTGGTGAGTGCGGTGAGCAGAGGCATCGCGCCCGGGTGGGAGCGGGGATCCTCGATGGGCTCACCCACCACGTAGAGCGTGCCCCCCTCGTCGGCGAAAGAATCCAACGTGAGTGAATCCGTTCGGTTGGGTGTGCAGGCCTCACGGATGTGGATCGAGGAGAGGGCCGCCAGCGTACGGGCCGTCAACTGTTGCGCCACCTCGCGGCGTTCGGGGTGCGAGGTGAGGGCCGACTCCAGGAGCCCCGCGAGGCCGGAGGCGGCTTTGGGGTGCGTACGGAGGATCCGTACGGCCTCGTGGGCGCCCGCGCCCTGCGCCCAGCGGTGCACCTGCTTGAAGGGCCGCGCGTCCACGGCCGCGGCGTGCAGCCAGCAGCGCAGGAGGGTCTCCGCGGTGTCGGCCATGGCGGTGTCGAGGAGGGCGCGCGGGCGTACGGGGGCCAGCAGGGCGGCCGCGCGGGCGGCGGCGGTGTCGGGGTTCTCGCATCCGGCGGCCGGCGACCAGTGGAGGCGGGCCGGGGTGTCGCAGAGGTGGCCGGGGTCGTAGACGAGGACGGGGCCCAGCTTGGCCCGCGCGTCCTTGGTCTCGGCCCAGACACCGGGGTCGGAGGTGACGACCAGCGCCGGGCCTTCGGCGTCCAGGACGGCCTGGACGGCGGTGGGGCGGCGGGTGCGGGCGGTGCCGTACACGACCTGTGGGGTTGTGCCGGGCACGGGGAGGGGTGCGGGAAGGGGCACGGACGCGGCTACCGGTACGGGTCCTGATGCCGGAGCCGGAGCCGGCTTCGGCGCGGCGAGAGGGCGGGTGTCCTCGGCGCCGGGCGTGGGCGGGTACGGGTACTGCCCCGCCGCGGGGCCGTACATCGCGGCTACGGGCGCTCCCGAGCCCTTGCCCGGCCCGTACGACACCTCGTCCCTGGGGAGTGGCTGGTGCGGCAGCGAGGGGTGTTCGCGCTCCGGTGCCGCCGCCGTCTCGCGCTCGTACCGCAGCTGTTCGCGGCGCCGGGACCGTACGGCCCGCCAGCGGGTCACGACACCCAGCGCGAACACCGTCAGGACGGTGAGGACCATCAGCTGGCTGATCAACAGCCCCCAGAACAGGCCGTATCCGGAGAGCTGGCCCGGCGGAGTGTCGGGCCAGGCCGCCGGCAGGTCGTGCGGCGCCGTCGCCAACTGCCGCAGCGCCAGGGGCGTACGGGCGAAGGTGACGTGGTCGGGCCAGCCGCGGTGGGCGAACACCCCGGCGAACCCCGTCGCCGACCAGGTCAGCAGCGAGAACCCGAGCAGGAAGGCCAGCAGGCCCACCAACAGCCCGTCGGGGACGCCTCCTTGGCGGCCCTGCTGCCCGTCCCGGCCCTGGTGGCGCTCCATGTCACGCCACCGTCGACTCGGAGGACTCGTTCAACCGCCGTTGTCGCTCCAGGAGCGCCGCACGCTGCTCCGCCTCCCAGTCCGCGGCCCGTACGTCCTCGGGCAGCCCGGCGGCCTCCAGGGCGTCGGCGGCGTCCGAGGCCTGGGAGTTCTCCGTCATCGCGCGGTCGGTGAAGACGAGGGGCCGTTCGGCCTCCGTCACCAGGTGCTTGACGACTTGGACGTTGCCGTTCACGTCCCAGACCGCGATACCGGGGGTGAGCGTCGGGATGATCTCCACCGCCCACCGGGGCAGTCCGAGGACCAGGCCCGTAGCTCTAGCCTCGTCGGCCTTCTGGGCGTAGATCGTGCGGGTCGAGGCCATCTTGAGGATGGCGGCGGCCTCGCGTGCCGCCGCGCCGTCCACGACGTCGGAGAGGTGGTGGACCACCGCGACGAACGACAGGCCGAGCCGGCGGCCGAACTTGAGCAGACGCTGGAACAGCTGGGCCACGAAGGGCGAGTTGATGATGTGCCAGGCCTCCTCGACCAGGAAGATGCGCTTCCTGCGGTCGGGGCGGATCCAGGTGTGCTCCAGCCAGACGCCGACGATCGCCATCAGGATCGGCATCGCGATCGAGTTGCGGTCGATGTGCGAGAGGTCGAAGACGATCAGGGGCGCGTCGAGGTCGATGCCGATGGAGGTCGGCCCGTCGAACATGCCCCGCAGGTCACCGTCGACCAGCCGGTCCAGGACCAGGGCGACGTCCAGGCCCCAGGCCCGTACGTCGTCTATGTCGACGTTCATCGCCTCGGCCGACTCCGGCTCGGGGTGGCGCAGCTGTTCGACGATGTCCATCAGCACGGGCTGGCGCTCGATGATCGTCTCGTTGACGTAGGCGTGCGCGACCTTGAGGGCGAAGCCGGAACGTTCGTCCAGGCCGTGTCCCATGGCGACTTCGATGATCGTACGGAGCAGGGCGAGCTGCCCGGTCGTGGTGATCGCCGGGTCGAGCGGGTTGAGGCGGATCCCGTCGTCCAGGGCCGCCATCGCGTCAAGACGGATGGGGGTTATACCCAGCTCCTGGGCGATGAGGTTCCACTCGCCGGCGCCGTCCTCGCCCTGGGCGTCCAGGACGACGACCTGGCGGTCGCGGAACCGCAGCTGGCGCAGGACGTACGTCTTCTCCAGCGCGGACTTGCCGTTGCCGGACTCGCCGAGCACCAGCCAGTGGGGGGCGGGGAGCTGCTGCCCGTACAGCTGGAAGGGGTCGTAGATGTAGCCCTTGCCGCTGTAGACCTCGCGGCCGATGATCACGCCGGAGTCGCCGAGGCCGGGGGCGGCGGTGGGCAGATAGACGGCCTGGGCCTGGCCCGTCGAGGTACGGACCGGCAACCGGGTCGTCTCCACCGCCCCGAAGAGGAAACTGGTGAAGGCTTCCGTGAGGATGGACAGCGGATCTCGCACCACAGGCCCCTTTCTGTTCGGCGTCTACGGGTTCTGTTCGGCGTCTACAGGCTTACGGCTTACGGCTTGCGGCTTCGGGTCGGCGGCGGTCAGCGGCGGATGCCGGTCGCGAACGGCAAGGTGTTCACGAAGGCACGGTGGTGCTCACGGTCGCACCACTCCAGCTTGAGGTACGACTTGCCGGCCGAGGCCCTGATGGTCCGCTTGTCCCTGGCCAGGGCCTCGGGCGACCTGGACGACACTGTGATGTACCCGACGAGGTTCACCCCCGCCGCACCGCTGGCGAGATCTTCACCCCGCTGGTCGAGCCTGCCGTGCGCGGCGATGTCGCGCGGGTCGACGGTCCGGTTCATCTTGGCGGCGCGGCTCGCCTCCGCGTCGTCGTTGGTCTTCTCCGTCAGCATCCGCTCGATGGCGACCTCGGTGGGCTCCAGGTCCATGGTCACCGAGACCGTGCGGATGACGTCCGGGGTGTGGACGAGGAGCGGGGCGAGGAAGTTCACGCCGACCGGCGTCATCGGCCACTCCTTCACCCAGGCGGTGGAGTGGCACCAGGGGGCGCGGGTCGAGGACTCGCGGGTCTTGGCCTGGAGGTACGTCGGCTCCATCGCGTCCAGCTCGGCCGGCCAGGCGTTCCGTTTGGTCATGGCCTGGATGTGGTCGATGGGGTGGTCGGGGTCGTACATCGAGTGCACGAGGGAGGCGAGGCGGCCCTGGCCGAGCGGCTGCCGTACCCGGATGTCGGCCTCGGCGAGCCGGGCGCAGATGTCGGTGAGCTCGCGGGCCATGACCACGGCGAGGCCGGCGTCCTTGTCGAGCTTCCGCCCCCCGGAGGCGTGGCGGGCGGCGCGGGCCATGGCCTGGGCCTCGGCGGCCAGTTCGCGGGTGAAGTGCATGCAGGCGACGAGGTAGGCGCGGTGCTGCTCGCTGGAGGTGGAGACCATCGACTGGAGCTGGTCGTACGACTCCTGGAGCCAGCCGGGGGACGCGTTGTCGCCGCGCTGGGCGACGTCCTTGGCGTGGGCGTCGGGGTCGGCGGGGAGCGTACGGGCGAGCATCTGGATGCGGGTGACGAAGCCGTCCCCGTTGGCGACGTGCTTGAGGAGCGTGCCGAAGCGGTCGACGAGGGCTTCCTGGTCCTCGCTGTCGCGCAGGCCGACGCCGGGGCCCTCGATCTCGATGGCGGCGGTGACCGTACGGCGGTCGGCGTGCAGCAGGACGGCGATCTCGTCGGGGCCGAAGGGCGCGGCGAGCCAGTTGATGCGGCCGATGCCGGGGGGCGGGCCGATCTCGACCTCGCGGCCGTCGAGGCTCGTACCGGACTCCATGGCGCCGGAGCGGTAGGTGGTGCCGTTGCGGAGGGTCCGTTTGAAGCTGCGGTTGATCTCGAACCACTTGTAGAACGTGCGGTGTTTGTACGGCACGTACACGGCGGCCAGGGCGATGAGCGGGAAGCCCATCAGTGTCACGATCCGCAGGGACAGGACCGGGACGAGCAGGCCGCACATCATGCCGAGGAACGCGCCGCCGATGATGAGCGCGATCTCGCCGGTCTCGCGGTTCTTGCCGACGATCGCGTTCGGCCGGGCGCGGCCGATGAGATACGTGCGGCGTGGTGCGATCGGGTGGGCCTGGGTCGTCAACGCCCTCCCCCTCCAGTGCTGTTGTTACCGGTGTTGCGTGAGCTGTGCGGGGTGCCGGTGGTGGGGCCGCCGGTACGGGGCGGGGGTGCGGCGGAGGGGACATGTCCGCCGCCGCCCCCGCTTCCGCCGCCGCCTCCGGACGACGGGCGGGTGCTGTGCGCGGCGACGCCGCCGGAGATGGAGTTCTGCGACCTGGCGCCGCCTCCGCCTCCGCCGCCGCCCGATCCTCCGCCGTTGCTGCGGCTGCTGTGGGTCTTGATGCCCTGGGAGACGAGGGCGGCGGGGGAGCTGATGGCGGCGGCGGCGCGGGAGCCGTCGGTGGCCTGCTTGCGGTTGTCGCGGGAGGCGGCGATCTCGTCGCCGAAGCCGGGGACGAAGCGGTAGATCATGGCGGACGCGAAGATCGCGAGCAGGATGATCGCCAGGCCGGTGACGACGGCGGAGAAGGAGTCGGGGCCGCTCTCGGAGGAGAGGGCGCCGGCGAGGCTGAGGACGATCACGATGACGGGTTTGACGAGGATGACGGCGATCATGATGCCGGCCCAGCGGCGGACGTGGCCCCACATGTTCTTGTCGACGAGTCCGGCGTAGACGATGACGCCGAGGAGGGCGCCGACGTAGAGCAGGACGGCGCGGATGAACAGCTCCATGAAGAGGACGCCGGCGGCGAGGATCGTCACGAGGGAGACGACGATGAGCATGATGGGGCCGCCGCCGATGTCGGTGCCCTTGGTGAGGGCCTCGGAGAACGACCCGAAGAATACGTCGGTCTGCTTGCCGGTGCCGGCGGCGATGACCTCGGTGACGCCGTCGGTGGCGGAGACGACGGTGTAGAGGATCAGGGGCGTGAAGGCGGAGGCGAGGACGGCGAGCCAGAGGAAGCCGACGGCTTCGGAGATGGCGGTGGTGAACGGCACGCCCCGGATGGCGCGCTTGGCGACGGCGAAGAGCCACAGGACGAGGGTCAGGACGCTGGCGGCGGCGAAGACGATGGCGTACCGGGCGAGGAAGGCCTGGTTGGTGAAGTCGACGTTGGCGGTCTCCTCGACGGCTCCGGAGAGCTTCTCGACGACCCAGGAGGCGGATTCGGCGCAGCCTCGGGCTAGGGAGGAGAGGGGGTCGAGGGCGTCTGCGGGGTTGTCGGGCAGCCCTCCGGAACGGGCGGAGTCGCCGGACTCGCAGTAGCTCTTGGACAGGCCCTTCAGCAGGCTGCAGTCGACCTTGTCGCCGGTCGGGGAGGGCGTGGGCGTGGGAGTGGGAGTGGGCGCCGCGGCGGCCCGGGCGGCGAAGAGGAACAGCGTGGCCGGGACGCCCGCCAGCGCGGCGCCGATCCATCGGGCTCGGACGAGCGGGCGGGAGTGGGGTCGGGAGCTACCTGGCATACGTGAAGCCTCCGTACTGCTCGACAGCCTTGCTGATCTCGTCCGCGGTGGAGGTCGCGACATCGCCGGGGACGGGAGCCGGTCCGGTCTGCTGCGTATCGGTCGCGATCTTCCAGTCGTCGCCTTGCCAGCGGAGATCGAAGGTTCCGGTCTGCCAGGTCGTCTTCACCGGGTCGGTGGAGCCGGGTCCGGCCATTCCGATCAGGCCCGTGTACCAGACGGAGACCCGGGCGGTGTCGCCGCTGATGGTCTCGACTTTCGTGCCCACCGGGATCGCCCGGGAGACGAAGATGTTCTCGGCGGGAGGGTTCCCTTCGGCGTCCAGACCGAGCTTTTGCAACTCCGCGGGTGCGTAGGCGGGGTCCAGCACGGTCTTGAGTTTGGTGGCCGATTCGGGCACGTAGATGGCGTCCAGGATGGCGTACCGGCTCACCCGGTTGAACATCCCGTCCGACCCCAGCGCCACCGCGTAATTCGCCGCCGCACTCGCCGCCCCCTGCTCGTCCCTCGCGAAGCCCGACGGGATCGTGCCGTTCTTGCCCGTCACCGGCTTCACGCCCGACGCCGCCGTCGGGTTTCCCGCGCCCTCGGGTGCGCCCGCGCCCGGTGCCGGGTCGTCGCCGCCGCCGCGGTTCGCGAAGGCGATGGCCGCGACCAGGAGGACCACGACGCCCACGACCGTGATGAGGGAGCGTGAACTGCGTGCGGGGCGCCTGCCGCCGCCGTAGCCGTCGCCGCCTCTGGCGTCGGGCAGCCGCGTGCGCGTCTGGCCCGTACCGCCGAAGCTGTCGTCCGTACGGGCGGGACGTGCCGGGTCGCCGTAGCCGTGCTCGTCACCGAAGCTCATGCCGCGAAAGCCCCCTCAGCCGTGCGCGGGTCCGCGTGGTCCGCGTAGTACGACGGTAGCCGTGCTGGTTCCCGCGCGGGCGCGGTGTGGTGACTCGACATCAGGGAGACGCAACCTCAGCCGGTGGGTGCGACGGACGGGTGGTGTTGGGGCGCACCGGGCGCACGCCTGGTGCGTACCGGAGGGACCGGAGGAAAGGGCAGACGGAAGGGCGGGGTGACAGGTCCGTCGGAGCGGCCGAACGGGTGGGACCGAGCACGCTCGGCCGTCCGGGTCGGCCGGCGGGAGCGCCGACCGTGACAACGGCCGGGATCGGACGGCCGTCCCGTATACGAACGGCCGGGATCAGACGGCCATCCCGTACACGATCGTGAAGAGCGTGCCCAGCGACCCGATGATGAAGACGCCGGTCAGCCCCGCGACGATCAGGCCCTTGCCCTGTTCCGCGCTGAAGGTGTCCCTGAGCGCCGTCGCCCCGATGCGCTGCTTCGCCGCGCCCCAGATCGCGATGCCGAGACAGAGCAGGATGGCCACCGCCATCACGACCTCGATCATCACCCGGGCCTCGTTCCCGAGTGTCCCGAAGGGTCCCCAGTCCGGGGCGATACCACCGATGATGGTGGTGATGTCGCCCTTTTCAGCCGCCAGGTACATGTAACTCACCGCCCCTGTTGGGTCGTTCGCCGCCCGGGCCCCATGGCACGGGTCACGCTCTATCTTCGCTGATGGAACCGCCCTCGTATGCCGCTTGGCGGCTCTCTTTACCCGATGCCCGCACATATGACCGGTCCCGGCCCCCTGACCTGGTGCGGACCGGCTGTGTACGTATGCATTCGGTTACTCTGTGTATCACGGGGCGTGACTCCGGGCAATGACTGTCGTTGGTCCACCTTTGCGGGGGGTGCGGCGCCGTGGGGGAGCGGTGGGGGAGCGGTGGAGAGATACGGAGAGCTGGGGCGCGATCAGGTCTGTTGGAACGGCACGGGGTTGGACTAGGAAGGCGTCTGTGACCCAAGACGAATCGCGCAACGACGCCGCTTCCGCTTCCGCCTCCGACCTCGCGGACCTCGCCGTCCCGCCCGTTCCTGACGCCGACCCCTTCGCCGCCTCGCTCGCCGACACCCAGCGGATTCTGGCCAGGATCGACACGACCCGGCCCCATACCGCCCGTATCTGGAACTACTGGACCGGCGGCAAGGACAACTACCTCGTCGACCGGGAGGCCGGCGACCAGATCAGGAAGCTGCACCCGGGCATCGGGGACTACGCGCTGGCCGACCGTCAGTTCCTCGGCCGGGTCGTCGAACATCTGACCAGGGACGTGGGCATCAGACAGTTCCTGGACGTGGGCACGGGCCTGCCGAGCGCCGACAACACCCACGAGGTCGCCCAGCGCGTGGCCCCGGAGTCCCGGATCGTGTACGTCGACAACGACCCGCTCGTCCTCGCCCACGCGCGGGCGCTGCTGACCAGCTCGCCCGAAGGGAGGACGGACTACCTCGACGCCGACCTCCGCGACGTCGACACCATCCTGGAGCGCGCGTCGCGGACGCTCGATCTCGGCGAGCCCGTCGCGCTGATGCTGCTGGGCGTCGTGATCTTCATCGAGGACGACGAGGAGTCGTACGGCCTGGTGCGCCGCCTCATGGACGCGCTGCCCGCCGGCAGCCATCTGGTGCTGTCCCACACGATCACCAGCCCGGCGATGCCGGACGTGGACGCGGCGGTCGCCTTCTGGAACGAGAACGGCACGCCCCGGCTGACCCAGCGCACCCCGGAGCAGCTGCTCCGCTACTTCGACGGGCTTGAGGTGCTGGAGCCCGGGGTGGTGTCGTGCTCGCGCTGGCGGCCGGTGACGGGTGCGGGGTCGGGGCCGGGGCCGGGGTCGGGTGGCGAGGGGCTGCCGGACGAGGTGGCGATGTTCGGGGGAGTGGGGCGGAAGGGGTAAGGGGGGCGGAAGGGTTAGGGGGTCGGGGGTCGTCGCCCTGGCTCTGCTTGTTCCGTACGGGTGAACTTGGCCGGGCTGTCACGGTGTCCGTTCGCCCGGCCGATCCTGTGCCCGCGGGCGCCTCTGCCGTACGTGTGGGCCCCCTGCCGCCGTCCTGACGCGCGATTGCCCCGCGCCCCGCTTTGGGAAAGTGCCGTCGATATCCCTCGATATCCGTCGGCCTCCCGGACCGGGAGCGGGCGAGGGCAGCGGCACTGCGGGACAGGGGCGAGCGGGATGGCGGGGACGGCGGGGAGCGGTGGGGGTGCGGGCGCCGGCGGCGGAGCGGATGTACGGCACAGCGCGGGGCCCTGGACCGGGGCGGCGGGCGCGGCCGAGGCGCTGCGTACGCACCTGGGCCAGGTCCGGCCCGAATTCGCCGCCGCGCACGCGGGGTTGGCGGGCGGTACGGAGGGCCTGGCGGTCGCGGACGTGCTGCGGACGGTCCGTACCTCGTGGGAGCGGCGGATCGACACCGCCGCGGGGGAGTGCGGCAGCCTCGCGGGCAGCCTGAGGGCGGTCGCGAAGGACCTGGGCGAGAGCGACACGGCGGTGCGGGCGGCGCTCGCGGGGGTGGGGACGGGGGCAGGCCTCGGTTCAGGGCTTGTTTCCGGCCTCGGCTTCGGTGGTGGTCGGTGAGTGGGGGGCTGACCTGGGCCCAGTTGCGCGAGGTGCGGTGTTCCGAGCTGGAGGACGCCGCCGACGGCTGGGGCCGGGCGAGCAACCGCGCCGACGCGGCGCGCGACCGGATCGACCGGCAGCTGCTCACCGGCATCCGGGACTCGCAGCGGGGCGAGGCGGCGCGGGCGGCGGTCGTACGGCTGCGGGATCTGAGCCGTAACTTCCAGTACGTCCACACGGAGTGCGGTCTTGTCCGTACGACGCTCAACAGCCTGGCCCACGAACTGAGAGGCCCGCAGCGGGCGTTGCGGGAGGCGCTGGAGGACGCGCGGGCGCTGGGGTTCACGGTGCACCCGGACGGCGGGGTGAGCTTTCCCGAGGCGGGCGAGAACTGGTCGACGGGCCGTCCGTTGCCGGGTGGGCGGATCGCGGGGAGCGGGGCGGAGCCGTTTGCCGCGGTGCCGTCGGCGTACGGGAGCGTCAACCCGAACGAGGCGAAGGCCCAGGACGTCGTGGACCGCATCGGGCGGGCGCTGCGTGAGGCGCGGGGCATCGACGAGCGGTACGCGGCCACGTTGAGGAAGTTGACGGCCCAGGAGGGCCTCAAGGTCTCGGCCGCGATGTGGACGGACGCGTACGGCGACGCGACGGCGGTGCGGGGTGCGGCGGACGGGTATCTCCGGGACGCGATTCCGGAGGACGCGTCGCCGGCGGAACGCAAGGCGTGGTGGTACGGCCTGACGCGGGAGCAGCGTGAGGAGTACCTGGCGGTCTACCCGGACGTGATCGGGAATCTGGACGGGATGCCGGCGGTGGTGCGGGATGCGGCGAACCGGGACAACTTGCAGTTGTTGATGGGGAAGTTGGAGGGTCTGGAGGACGAGGGGTCGCGGACGCGGTTGGCGGGGTTGCGGGAGATTGACCGGCAGTTGCGGTTCCCCGACCCCGATCGACCGCCGATGTATCTGCTGGGCATCGGTGACGAGGGCAATGGCCGGGCCATCGTCGCGTACGGGAATCCGGACACATCGCGGAACGTGTCGGCGTATGTGCCCGGACTCGGGGCCGCGTTGGACGAGGAATTCGCGACGAACGATCTGCGGCGCGCGGCGGACACGGCGTCCGCGGCCCGCGAGTACGACCCGTCGAGCGCCGCGATCGTTTGGCTCGGCTATGACGCGCCGCAGTTGTCCGGGGACGACATCACGGGGAACACGGACGTCATGTTCGCCGACCGGGCGGAGGCCGGGGCCACCGCGTACAACTCGTTCATGGCCGGTGTCTCGGCGACGAACGAACACGAGAATCCCCATGTGACCGCCATCGGCCACTCGTACGGCTCGCTCACCGTGGGGCAGGCCGCGCAGCGGCCGGGAGGAGTTCCGGGCGCCGAGGACATCGTGCTGCTCGGCAGCCCCGGGACCGGAGCGAGATCCGCCGACGAGCTGGGTGTGGGCAGGGAGCACGTGTACGTCGGTGCGGCGGAGAACGACCCGGTGACCGCCATGCCCGCCAAGATCGAGGCGCGCGGCATGGCGACGGGCGCGATGAGCGGGGCCGTGGTGGGCGCGGCGGTGGGCGGCCCGGTGGGGGCGGTGGTCGGGGGCGTCGGGGGTGGCGCGGCGGCGTACTTCGCGCAGGACGCGCAGGCGGACGACCGGGAGATCTGGTACGGAACGGACCCGGCGCACGAGGCCTTCGGCGCGCGGAGGTTCCGGGTGGCGGACGGGGCACGGCCGATCGCGGACATGGGGGGCGTGGACGCGCATACGCGCTACTTCGACGACGGTGAGGAATCGGCCCAGAACATTGCGAAAGTAGTCGCCGGCCGAGGTCACAAAATCAGTGTTCAGGAGCCCCGGTGAAATCTGTCCGTCTACTCACGACTTTACTTCTGGCCGTTGTCACGGCCGGATGCGGTTCTCAGGCGGAGGATCGCAAGCCTGAAAGGAAATCGTCCGACGTGAACATGCGGCAAGCGGCCGAGAAGGCCGATGAGGTGATGCAGCAGACCTTGTCAGGCGTCGTACCGCGACTGCGATGGAATCACGGGCCGTCGAATGACCACATCTGTACGGACTTCAAGAATGACGCGACCGGTACGGGCAGGGTGCGACGCCGGATCGCGATCATGACCGTCGTCTCCGCGGAGCGGCGGGGAAGTCTGCTCGGTGTGGTGGAGCGCAACTGGAAGGCGCGGGGATACCGGATCACGAGCGTGGACACCGACCCCGATCTCCCCGCGATCTTCGCGTCGACCCCGGACAACTTCCGCATGCGCGTCGCCGTCGGCGGCCAAGGCCAGTTCTTCCTCTCCATCACCACCCCCTGCTTCGCGGAATCCCCCGTCCCCGCCCCGGCCCCCGGGCCGAACACGCCGCACCGCACCGGTGGCTACCCCCAGCCCCCCGACATCCACGACCACTTCTGGTCATCGCGAGATCCTCTTCCGGCCTCCTCGCCGTCCACCCCCTGATCCGACCCCTCCCCGCCTACACTGGTCCGGACAGCGGCCCTGACGCGAAGGGTGTTTTGACGGTGCGTAAGGCATGGCTCGTCGCGTCCGCCGTCGGTGGGTCGGGGATGGCCTTCGTCGCGTTGCTGGTCGTCGGGACCTACTCCGCCGCCGCCGGGCTCACCGGGGGGAACGGCGGGACCGTCGGGCTCGCCAAGGGGGCCGTGCCGGCCGCGTACAAGCCGCTCGTGGAGCAGTGGGGCAACCTCTGCCCCGCCATCAACCCCGCCCTCCTCGCCGCGCAGCTGTACCAGGAGAGCGGGTGGAACCCCTCCGCCCAGAGTCCGGCCGACGCCCGGGGGATCGGGCAGTTCATCCCGGGCACCTGGGCCGCGCACGGGATCGACGGGGACAAGGACGGGGATCGGGACATCTGGGACCCGAAGGACGCGATTCCGTCCGCCGCCTCGTACGACTGTGAATTGGCTGATTACGTCAAGGACGTGCCCGGCGACCCGACCAACAACATGCTCGCCTCCTACAACGCGGGCGCGTACGCCGTCATCAAGTACAAGGGTGTGCCGCCGTACAAGGAGACGCAGAACTACGTCAAGATCATCCGGACTCTGGAGAAGAGCTTCGCGGCGCCCGTGGGGCGGGTCGAGCCGTCCCGGCAGGCCGCCGGGGCGATCTACTTCGCCCAGCAGAAGCTCGGTACGCCCTACCTCTGGGGCGGGAACGGGACGGCCGCCCAGGGAGGGCGGTTCGACTGTTCCGGGCTGACGCAGGCCGCGTACCGCACGGTCGGGATCGAGCTGCCGCGTGTGGCCAACGACCAGTACAACGCGGGCGAGCACCCCGCCCGCAACGAGCTGCTCCCCGGGGATCTTGTCTTCTTCTCGGAAGATCTGAACAACTCGCGGGCCATTCATCACGTCGGCCTGTACGTGGGCGGCGGGTACATGATCAACGCGCCCTACACCGGGGCCGTGATCCGGTTCGACAAGATCGACAAGCCCGACTACTTCGGCGCGACCCGGGTCACCGAGGACGGGGCGAAGTCCCTGCCGACCAACCTGCCCCCCGACCGCCCCTCCGTCTGAGGGGAGTGGGGGAGGGCCGGGGAGAGCCGGCGAAGGGAGCGCGAAGGGGTACGGTACGACCCGTCCCGCAGGCGTTCTCCCCGCCCAGGCGGAACCCCCTCCAGGGCCATTCGGCGGTCGCCGAATGGCCGGAACTATCCGTCCCGTCACCCCCCTGAACTGCGACGACGTGTCACTCTTCGATAACGTCATGGTGATCGTTCGGTGGAGAGTGGAACGTACTGCGTGAACAGGCCGTTCCATGGGCAACAGCTGCGCTCTTGATCACGCAGCATGTTCCTTACTGACCACGGGGGTTGGTGAATGCGGCGCGCGGTCTGGCGCGCCGCGGCAGGTGTCACGGCGAACAAGGCAAGGGGCCGCAGCAGATGGCTGGACTCGTACTGGATGGGTCGAACCCAGACGTCAGCCTGCTCTACGACATCAACGGACTGGCCAAGGACGCTCCGTCGTGGTTCGACGGCGTCATGGAGTTCGTCGGCGAGTACGGGATCATGCTCGCCCTCGTCCTGGTGGTTGTCGCCTGCTGGTGGAGCGTCCGCAAGCGCGGGTCCGCCGAGGACTCGGTGACCGCGGTCGCCGGGCTCGTCTGGGCGCCGCTCGCCGCCGGGTTCGCGGTGCTCGTCAACATCCCGATCCGGGGGTTCGTCGAACGGCCGCGTCCGTTCCTCGACCACAAGGGCCTGGATGTCCTGGTCGACGGCAAGACCGACTTCTCGTTCGTCAGCGACCACGCCACCATGGCGATGGCCATCGCCGCCGCGGTCTTCGTCGCCCACCGCGGGTTCGGGTTCGCCGCGCTCGGGCTGGCCCTGCTCGAAGGCTTCTGCCGCGTCTACATGGGGGTCCACTACCCGACCGACGTCATCGGCGGCTTCGCGCTCGGTACGGCCGTCGCGCTGCTCCTCACCCCCCTCGCGCTCGCCCTGTTGACCCCGCTCGTCTCGGCGGTCTCCCGCTCCCGGCACGCCGGGTGGGTGGTACGGGCCCGGGCCGCGCGCGAGGCCGACCTGATCGCGGGCTCCGGCGCCGTCGGCGGGACCCGGCCGCTCGGGATGCCCGAGCCCCGGCCCGACGACAACAACCTGGCGGCCTGACCCCGTACCGTCCCGCGTCTACCCGGCTCGGCGGCCCGGCGCCTCCGCCACCGCGCTGACCACCACGTTCGAGTCCCAGTGGCCGTTCGCGTCGATGACGCCCCCGCAGGTGATCAGCCGCAGCTCCGGGCCCGGCACCGGACCGTAGACGCGGGCGGTGGGGAACTTCTCCGTCCGGTACGTGTCCACCGCCGTCACCAGGAACCGCAGCCGCCGCCCGTCCCCCAGCTCCGCCTCCACCCGGTCCCCCGCGCGCAGGCGCCCCAGCTTGGCGAAGACGGCGTTACGGATGTTGTCGCGGCCGTTCCTGACCGGGACGGTCCCGGGGTTCGCCGGGGCGTCCCGGTGGCCCACCAGCACGGCGGGGCCGCGTTCGCCGGGGCGGGGGCCCAGGGCGTACCAGCCGACCTTCATCGCGTGGCGGAAGCTCGGCGCGTCCAGCGTCCTGCTCTCGTCGAGCGAGAGCGGCATGACCGCCGCGCTGACCCGCAGGGCCGGGATGCGCAGCCGTACCGGAGCGGAATGCGGGTCGGCGACGTGGACCGCGCGCGGTTCCGCGGTTGCCGGTGAGGGACGGTGCGCGGGCGCCGACCGCTGGGGGAGGACCGCCAGCAGGACGGCCACCACCGCGCCCAGGGCCGCCAGCCCGAAGAGCACCTTGACCGTCACGTCCCCCGCCCGCCCCGGCGCGGCGGCGCGGCCGGTCCCGTTTCCGGTCAGTGCCGGCCGTCCCTCGACCGGCGCCGGGCGCGCATCAGCAGGGCCGTGCTCGCGGCGGCCGCCACCAGGGTCGTGGCGGCGGCGAGGGCCAGCGAGACCGCTCTCGACGGGCCCTGGGCGGCCGCGGAGTCCACGGCGACCGGGTGGTCCGCGCCGCCGCGTGCCCCGCCCGACGGGGTGACCTGGAGGACGCCGACGGAGGGCGAGGCGGTACGGGTGGTCACCGGGGCGGGCGTCACCACGGCCGGCGTGGTCGTGACAGGCCGTGCCGGGGTCGCGGTGCGGGAGCGGGTGGCCGGGGCAGGGGCGGTTGTTCTCCGGGGAGCCGGGGTGGTGGTGACGGCCGGTTTCCTCGTCGCCGTCCTCGTCACCCTGGGCTTCGGCCGGGGCTTCGCGGTCGCTGTCGCCGTCGTGTCCTTCGGCTTCATGAGCGGCGGCCTCGTACCGGTCGGCGTAGCGATCCGCGCCGGAGCCGGCACCCTCGCCGTCGCGCTCGCGATCACGCCGGTGGACTTCCCCGGGGAGGCGGACCGGCTGGGCTTCGCGGACCGGGTGGGGGACGTCTTCGGCTCCGACAGCGGCCTGCCGTTGGCCGCGATCAGGCTGAAGCCCGGGACGTTCTGACCCCTCGGACGGTTCGGCATGTCGTTCTTGAAGTAGTACAGCGGATGGGTGTTGAGGACGACCTGCCGCTCGTCGCTGCCCGGCGCGTCCTTCTTGGTCCTGGACAACCGCGCGGTCACGTCCTTGGCCTTCTTCGGGGAGCCGAGCGCCGCAGGCCAGGACTTCGCACACGCGCCCGTGCACCCCGACACGCTGGGCTTGTCCGCCTCGCGGACGTACAGGGGATTGCCCTTCTTGTCCGCCACCACGTCGCCGACCGCCGTCTTGATGAGCGTGAGCTTCCCCGGCTCCGTCGGCTTGTCCACGGCCTCGGCGGCGCTCGCCCCGAGCGCGAGGAGGAGAGCGGCGGCCGTGGCGAGCGCGGCCGAGCGGGGTCCGTATCGATCCATGGCTACAGGCCACCCCCCGGACGCCCGGTCGGCCACCTCGGTGGTCCGTACGGGCTAGGGCCGATCCGCCGGACAGGCCCTAGTATCCTGAGTCTTAAATTCCCGTATAGTTGGGTCATGGTACGTCCGGGACCGAAGCTTGCGCCGTTGGATCTGA
>NZ_JBIUXU010000031.1:0-17231 GCF_044744165.1 Streptomyces sp. NPDC087420 | reverse complement strand
GCCACCCGCTACGACAAAACCCGCGAGTCGTACCAAGCCACCGTCACCATCGCCTCCATCTTCCTCTGGATATGACCTTTGAAGACGACCCCTAGTAATCCCTGGTCAGAGTGCTGCGATACTCCTAGGCGCCATTGATTCCCAAGCTCAGAGCGCGAGTTCGATTCTCGTCACCCGCTCCACGACAAAGGCCCAGGTCAAAGACCCGGGCCTTTTTGTTGCGCAGACAGCTTGGCCGGCTCGTGTCCGGTCGGCGTCGGGTGGACCTTGGACAGGGAGCGATAGGACCGCTCCCTCCGGCACGGCTGGGGCTGTTCAGGCGCCGGTCCAGGGGTGACGCCGTCGGATGTCACGTGGCCTCCTCGACCCGGCGGACGAGAACGTCGACCAGGGCGGGATGGGTTCCGAGGGGACAAGCGGCGGCGTCCGCGCCGCAGGCGCTGATCCGGTCGGCGAAGAGTCCCGGTGCCAGCAGCCACGTGGCGGCCGACACGCGCCGGGCCCCTCGGGAGCGCAGTTCCGCGACCGCTTCGGCGACGGTGGGGCGTGCGGATGCCGCCCAGCCGACGGATACCGCGGTACCGAGTCGGTCGCCCAGCGCCTCGGCCATCGTGACGGCTTCCGCCCTGGCCGCCGGGTCGCGGGAGCCGGCCGCTCCCAGGACGATCGCGTCGCCCGGCCGGGCGCCCGCCTCGCCGAGCCGGTCGGCCAGAGCGGCTACGAGGGCGGGCGTCGGGCCCACCGGCGGGGTCGTCATCGTGTCCGTACGGCCGGAGAACACGATCTGGGCGGGGAGGTCGGTGTGAACGTGATAGCCGGTGGACAGGAAGGCCGGCACAAGCACCGGAGTACGGTCCGCAGGCGTACGCCTCAGTGCGTCCGCGATGGTGGGGCCATGTACATCCGCGTAGGCGGGGTGTATGGGCAGCCCGAGCCGGGCAGCGAGAGCGGTGGCCAGTTCCTGGACCAGGGTGGCCCCATCGGGGTTGCGAGTGCCGTGTACGGCGAGGACGACTTCGGTCACCGACCGCGCCTTCCTCTCGCCCCCGCGCGCCGATGTCCCGGTTCGATCACCGTACCCACTCCCGTGGGCGCGCCGTCCCGGCGTCTGGCCGGACACACGCCGGTGCCCTGGCGTGTGCGGAGTCGGTGGCGGCATGCGTGGGTCCTCCCAGAGGTGACGTGGGTGCGAACGGCCGGGACACCATGAGGTGTTCGGGTGTCGGCGACGCTCTCCATGGATTCTGCCGGGTCACTTCTGCGGCGGTCCTCCGCGCCTACGCAGGTAGACGGCCCAGGTCAGCGCGAGGCACAGGGTGTAGCAGGCGAGGAAGGCCACGTAGGCGGCATTGCCGTTGTGGACGCTGAGGAAGGACTGGCGGATGGCGAGGTTGACCAGCACTCCTCCGAAGGCGCCGACCGCGCCGGCGACGCCGATCAGAGCGGTGGCTCGGCGCTGAGAGGCGCGTTCCATCTCAGCGGGATCGGCTCCGGTGAGGACTGCGGCGCGGGCCTTGGCCTGGAAGATCGCCGGGATCATCTTGTACGTGGAGCCGTTGCCGATGCCGCTGAGTACGAACAGGGCGATGAACCCGGTGAGGAACAGCGGCAGGGAGTGCCGTAGGGAGGCGATCAGGACCACTCCCGCCCCGAGGGCCATCGCCGCGAAGTTCCAGCAGGTCACCGCCGCGCCGCCCCAGCGGTCGGCCAGTCTGCCGCCGACCGGGCGGACCAGCGAGCCGAGCAGCGGGCCGAGGAAGGTCAGATAGGCGGCCTTGACTGGTGTGTCGAACTGCTGGTGGAACTGGACCTGTAGAACCTGTCCGAAGGCGAAGCCGAAGCCTATGAAGGAACCGAAGGTGCCCACGTAGAGCACGGACATCACCCAGGTGTGCGGTTCGCGGTAGACGTCGCGCAGCGCGTGACGGCGGTCCTCGGGGGCGTCGAAGTTGTCCATGCGCAGGGCCGCGCCCAGCGCCGCCAGAACGATCAGCGGGACGTACACCAGGGGCAGCAGCCGGGGGTGGGCGGCACCGGCGGTGGCCAGGATGAGCAGGCCGACGAGTTGGACGACGGCGACGCCGAGGTTGCCGCCGCCCGCGTTGACGCCCAGCGCCCAGCCCTTGAGTCGCTGCGGGTAGAAGGCGTTGATGTTCGCCATGGAGGAGGCGAAGTTGCCGCCGCCGACTCCGGCGAGGACCGCGAGGAACAGCAGGGTGGTGTACGAGACGCCGGGGCGGAGAACGACTCCGGTGAGCACGGTGGGAATGAGCAGGAGCAGGGCGCTGGCGACGGTCCAGTTGCGTCCGCCGAAGCGGGCCACGGCGGTGGTGTAGGGCAGGCGGAGAGCCGCGCCGGCGGCCGTGGGGACGGCGGTGAGGATGAACTTCCCTGCCGCGTCCACGTGGTACTCCGGTCCGAGAAAGAGCACCAGGACCGACCAGAGGCTCCAGACGGAGAACCCGATGTGTTCGGAGAGGACGGAGAAGAACAGGTTGCGCCGGGCCACCGCCGCTCCGGTCCGCTCCCAGAACTCCGGTTCCTCGGGCCGCCATTCGGCGAGTCTGCGGGACCGGGACCGGGACCGGGTCCGGGGCGGAGCGGTGGTGGGGGTGTTCGGGTCGTGGACTGTCACGCTCATGGGTGCCTGCCTTCGGCGGTGGATTCGCAGCGGCGGGTGCCGACGGATTTTCACGCTAGGCCGGGGAGGTTTCGTGGCCCGCTCGGTACGGGCGCCGACGCGCTACGGCTCGCGCACATCGGTCGACGGCCCTTGTGAGGACGACAGTGGCCGGACGTGAGGTGGGCGCGGGCGAGGCGGACCGGATGGTGAGGTGAACCAGGCCGTGAGGTGCCCCCGGCGGTTCAGGGTCGCAGCCGGATCGGCCAGGTTCGCAGGGTGCTGCTGTTGCCGTCAGGCGCCGTGTCCTCGTCCAGGCAGGTGCCGTCGCGCAGGTCGAACGCCTGCTTGTACATGGGGGACATCACGACGGGCACCGGCCCCCGATTGCCGAGCAGACCGCGGGCCAGGACGTAGGCGCCGCTGAAGGGGTCACGGTTGTCCAGGGCGTAGAGCCGCCCCGTGCGGTCACGGAAAGCGGCGACCTGCTCTCCGCCGACGAGCAGGGGCACGCCGCGGCCGGGTGTCAGGTCGGCCAGCGCGCAGACGTGCGTCCAGCGTCGGCCGTCGTGGATCTCGACCTGGGGCGTGGCCGCCTGCCGACGGGTGGCCTGTTCCGTGGGCGTCGTCGTCATCGGCTGCGTACCTCCAGCGTGGGGCCGGCGATCAGCGGTGCGGCCGTCGGCGTTCGGATGTCGCCGTCCTCGTCGGGGCGGGCGGGGCGGATCTGGCCGCGCTCGGGCACGAAGCGCACGGTGGGGTCGGGGGTGTCGGGGGCGTTGGCGAAGGAGACGAAGCGGCGCAGTCGTTCCGGGTCGGCCAGCGTGGCGGCCCATTCGTCCTGGTAGGTGGAGACATGACGGGCCATCAGTTCATCCAGGTCGGCACAGATGCCGAGGGAGTCGTCGAGCAGTACGGCGCGCAGGTGGTCCAGGCCGCCTTCGAGGCGGTCCAGCCAGGGGGCGGTCCGTTCCAGGCGGTCGGCGGTGCGGATGTAGAACATCAGGAAGCGGTCGATGGTGCGGATCAGGGTGTCGTGGTCCAGGTCCTTGGCGAACAGGTCGGCGTGCCGGGGCGTCATGCCGCCGTTGCCGCCGAGGTAGAGGTTCCAGCCTTCGGCAGTGGCGATGACCCCGAAATCCTTGCTCTGCGCTTCCGCGCACTCCCTGGCGCAGCCGGAGACCGCTGACTTGATCTTGTGCGGGGCACGTAGCCCCCGGTAGCGGAGTTCGAGTTCGATGGCGAGGGCCACGGAGTCCTGCACCCCGAAGCGGCACCAGGTCTGACCGACACAGGACTTGACGGTGCGCAGGGCCTTTCCGTAAGCGTGACCCGACTCGAAGCCGGCATCGACCAGGCGTCGCCAGATCAGGGGAAGTTGGTCGACCCGGGCCCCGAAGAGGTCGACGCGCTGTCCGCCGGTGATCTTCGTGTAGAGGCCGAAGTCGCGAGCGATCTCGCCGATGGTGATCAGGCCGCCGGGGGTGACTTCGCCTCCGGGGATGCGGGGCACGACCGAGTAGGAGCCGTTGCGTTGCAGGTTGGCGAGGTGGTGGTCGTTGGTGTCCTGGAGCGTGGCCTGTTCACCGTCCAGGATGTGCCCCGTGCCGAGACTGGCCAGGATGGAGGCGGCCACCGGTTTGCATATCTCGCAGCCGTCGCCGCTGCCGTGCTCCTCCAGCAGCCGCGAGAAGTCGCTGATGCCCTTGACACGGACGATCTCGTACAGTTCGGCGCGGTTATGGGCGAAGTGCTCACACAGGCCGCGAGCGACCTCGGCCCCGGAGGCTTCCAGCTCCTCCGTGAGGATCCCCTGGACCAGCTTGAGGCAACTGCCGCAGCCGGTACCGGCTTTGGTGCACTTCTTGACCTGGGGAAGCGTGGTACAGCCGTCTTCGCGTACGGCTGCGACGATGGCGCCCTTGGCCACGTTGTGGCAGGAGCAGACCACGGTGTCGTCGGCGAGGGTGAGCGGGCCGAGGGGCCCGCCGAGTCCGGCGGGCAGGACGAGTTGCTCGGGTGAGGCGGGCAGGACGGCTCCGCTGACGGCCAGGGGCCGCAGAACGGCGTACGACTCGGTGTCCCCGACCAGGACGCCACCGAGCAGCCTGCCCCGCGCGTCGATCACAAGCTTGCGGTACACCCCTGTCCGACTGCTGGCATAGACAACGTCCACGGCGCCCTCGCTTGTGCCGTGAGCGTCACCGAAGCTGGCCACGTCCACGCCCAGCAGCTTCAGTTCGGTGGAGGTGTCGGCGCCGGTGAAGCCGCTCCGGCCGCCGGTGAGGCGGCGTGCGGAGGTCTCGGCCATGGCGTACCCGGGTGCGACCAGCCCGTAGACGCGGCCGTCGGCGGCCAGCGCGCATTCGCCGATCGCCGAGATGCGCGGGTCGGCGGTACGGCACTGCTCGTCGACGACGATCCCGCCGCGCTCGCCGACGGGCAGGCCGCAGTCGCGCGCGAGCTGGTCGCGGGGCCGGATGCCCGCGGAGAAGACCACCAGGTCGACGTCCAGGACGGTGCCGTCGGAGAGCGTCATACTGCGGACGCGGCCTTCCCCGTCGGTGCCGATAGCCTGGGTGGCGGCACCGGTGTGGACGGTGACGCCCAGTTCCTCGATCTTGCGGCGCAACATCTCGCCGCCCCCCTGATCGACCTGGAGCGCCATCAACCGGGGGGCGAACTCGACCACATGCGTCCGCAGCCCCAGGGCCTTGAGCGCTCCCGCCGCCTCCAGACCCAGGAGCCCGCCACCGACGACAACGCCGACCCTGGCGCCGACGGCAGCGTGATCGCGGATGGCTTCCACATCCTCGATGGTGCGGTACACGTGACAGCCCTGAGCGTCGTGGCCCGGGACGGGTGGCACGAACGGGTAGGAGCCGGTGGCCAAAACAAGGGCGTCGTAGCGGAGAACGCGCCCGGAACGAGCGGTGACGGTACGGGCGTCGCGGTCGACCGTCACAGCGGGATCCCGCAGGCACAGGTCGATGCTGTGCCCCGCGCGACGGACCTGTTCGACGAAACCGGACCCCCACAGGGAGAGATCCTCGCTGCTGGTCCCGGAGAACCAGGACGTCAGGTGCACCCGGTCGTACGCGGGGCGCGGCTCCTCGGCCAGGACGGTGATATGCCACGGCGTCGTCGAGGCGTGCTCCGCGAGCGCTTCCAGGAAGCGCTGGCCGACCATGCCGTGTCCGACCAGGACCAGGTGCTGAGGCGTCATGGACGGGCTCCTTGGAAGGTCGTCAGGGACGGGAATCCAGGTGCGGCGGGGCGGATCCTGGGTGTGGCGGGAGTACGGGCCATGGCATCGAGCGTCAGCCGAACGCGTTACCGGACAAGGTCGCGCGTGTTGCCGCGGCGGTACGGGTGTCTCACACGGGCGCCCCTCCTGAGTGACCTGTACGACACATCCCGTACCCCTGAAGGCTGCGCGCCTTACGGCGGCGTGACTACGGCGGAACCGTGCCGAAACAGTGCTGACGGAGCCTTCACGGCATGGCAACTGGTCGCATGTCCGACGCCGGACCGCCCGCGCACCCCGAGCCGGCCGCCGCGGCCGACGATCCGCCGACGGGTCCGCTGACCGGGTTCACGGTCGGAGTGACCGCCGCGCGCCGCCGCGACGAACTCACCGCTCTGCTCAAACGCCGCGGTGCGCGCGTCGTGGAGGCGCCGACGGTGCGCATCGTGCCCCTCGACGACGACAGAGCACTGCGCGGGGCCACCGAGCGCTGCCTGGCCGCCCCGCTGGACTACGTCGTGGCCACCACCGGGGTGGGCTGGCGCGGCTGGATGAGCGCCGCCGACGGCTGGGGACTCGGAAGGCGGCTGGCCGACGCCTGCCGGGGTGCCGTCGTCGTCAGCCGCGGGCCCAAGGCGACCGGAGCCGTGCGAGCCAGCGGACTGGGCGAGGGTTTCTCGCCGGCGAGCGAGGCCAACGACGAGCTCCTCACCTGGCTGATCGCCCGCGACCTGCGCGGGCGGCGGGTCGCTGTGCAGGAGCACGGTGCGCCACTGGACGGGTTCGTGGCCGCACTGCGCGAACGCGGCGCGGAAGTCATCGCGGTGCCCGTCTACCGCTGGGCGCCACCCGAGGACCCCGACGCCGTACGGCGCCTCATCGAGCAGACGGTACGCCGCGAGGTCCAGGCGGTCACCTTCACCAGCGCCCCGGCCATCACCGGATTCCTCGACATCGCCCGCACCCTCGACCTGCACACCGAGGTGCTCGACGCGATGCGGGTCGGTGCCACGGGCGGTGGTGTACTGCCGGTCTGTGTCGGCCCGGTCTGCGCCCGGCCGCTGGAGGAGCACGGTATCCGGCCGACCTGCCCCGATCGCGGACGACTCGGTTCCCTGATCCGCACCATCGTCGAAGTCCTGCCGACGAGTAACCGCGAACTACGCCTGGGAGAAGATCACTTGGTTCTCCAGGGCAACGTAGTCCTCGTGGCGGGGGAATGCATTTGGCTGTCCCCCGCCCAGAGCGCCCTGCTACGGGTCCTGTCCGACCGGCCCGGACACGTACTCAGCCGGGCCGAACTGCTGCGGCGCGTGTGGGTGGGCAGCAGTGCCGACGAACACGCGGTCGAGGCCGCTGTCGCGCGCCTGCGCGCCGTGCTGGGCCCCTACTCCGGACTCGTCCAGACCGTACTCAAGCGTGGCTACCGGCTGGCTGTCGCATCCTGACGGCCCCCGGCCAACCATCACACCCACCGGTACGGCTCACGCGCCCGGCCCGGACAGGTGAGCCCGACGTAACCGCCCGCCACCGGCACACGTGACCCCGGCGCAACGGACGCTTCCTAAGGTGCGGTGCGAAGCGCGCCCACCTGATCCGAAAGGGGCATCCGTGACGGCATCAGCTTCACAAGCCGACACCACCACGGTGAAGACCGTCTGCTCCTACTGCGGAGTGGGCTGCGGCATGACCCTCCACGTCGAAACGGACCCGTCGAGCGGACGGCGCACCGTAACCAGGGCATCCGGCGACAAGACGCACCCGGCGAACTTCGGACGGCTCTGCACGAAGGGCTCGACCAGCGCGGACCTGCTCGCGGCCCCCGGCCGACTGGACACGGCGCTGACGCGGGCGGAACGAGGCGCGGAACTCGCGGCGACCGACACAGACGCGGCGATCACCGCGACCGCGCGGCGGCTGCGGGAGATCCTCGACGCCCATGGGCCGGACGCGCTGTCGTTCTACGTCTCCGGCCAGATGACCCTGGAGGCGCAGTACCTGGCGAACAAGCTGGCCAAGGGCTTCGTGAGAACGCATCAGATCGAGTCCAACTCCCGGCTGTGCATGGCCAGCGCGGGGAGCGGATACAAACTGTCACTGGGCGCGGACGGGCCACCGGGCTCGTACCAGGACTTCGAACACGCGGATGTCTTCTTCGTCATCGGCGCCAACATGGCCGACTGCCATCCGATCCTTTTCCTGCGGATGATGGAGCGGGTCAAGGCGGGTGCCAGGCTGATCGTGGTCGACCCCAGGCGCAGTGCGACCGCCGCGAAGGCCGATCTGTTCCTGCAGATCAGGCCGGGCACCGACCTCGCGCTGCTGAACGGGCTGCTGCACCTGCTCGTGCGTGACGGCCACACCGACGAGGCGTTCATCGCGGAGTGCACCGAGGGCTGGGAGTCGATGCCCGCCCTCCTGGAGGACTACCCGCCCGCGCGCGTCGCCGAGATCACCGGCATCCCGGAGGCCGACATCCGCCTCGCCGCGCGATGGATCGGCGAAGCGAAGGAGTGGATGAGCTGCTGGACGATGGGCCTGAACCAGAGCACCCACGGCACCTGGAACACCAACGCGCTGTGCAACCTTCACTTGGCCACCGGCGCGATCTGCCGCCCAGGCAGCGGCCCGTTCTCGCTGACCGGACAGCCCAACGCGATGGGCGGACGCGAGATGGGTTACATGGGTCCCGGCCTGCCCGGCCAGCGCTCGGCCCTGGTCGCGGAGGACCGCGAGTTCACCGAGCAGCTGTGGGGGCTGCCGCCCGGCACCCTGCGCACCGACGCCGGGCAGGGCACGGTCGAGTTGTTCTCCAGGATGGCCGAGGGCGGCATCAAGGCGTGCTGGGTCATCTGCACCAACCCGGTCGCCTCGGTCGCCAACCGCAAGACCGTCATCGCCGGGCTGGAAGCCGCCGAGTTCGTCATCACCCAGGACGTCTTCGCCCGGACCGAGACCAACGCGTACGCCGACGTGGTCCTGCCCGCCGCGATGTGGGCGGAGGGCGAGGGTGTGATGGTCAACTCCGAACGCAACCTCACGCTGCTCCGGCAGGCGGTGGACCCACCGGGCCACGCGTTGCCGGACTGGCAGCTCATCGCCCGCGTCGCGAGCGAGATGGGCTTCGCGGAGGCGTTCGACTACAGCTGTGCCGAAGAGGTCTTCGAGGAGATCAAGCAGACCTGGAACCCAAAGACGGGCTACGACCTGCGTGGCGTGACGTACGAGCGGCTGCGCGACACCCCCGTGCAGTGGCCCAGCGCCACGACGGAGGGCAGTGACCGCAACCCGATCCGGTACGTCGGCGGGCCCGGCGACCGGGAGACGGTGGCCGGGCCCGCCGACGGAAGCCGTCCGCGACCGGCGTTTCCGACAGCCGGCGGACGGGCGGCGTTCTACCCACGCCCGCACCTGGCCCCCGCCGAACTCCCCGACGAAGCCTTTCCGTTCGTACTGAACACCGGGCGGTTGCAGCACCAGTGGCACACCATGACCAAGACCGGAAAGATCGCCAAGCTCACCAAGCTCAACCCCGGTCCCTTCGTGGAGATCCACCCCCACGACGCGCGGACGCTGGGCGTCGCCGAGGGCGACCAGGTCGAGATCGCCTCCCGGCGGGGCCGGGCCGTGCTGCCCGCCATCGTCACCGACCGGGTGCGACCGGGCAACTGCTTCGCGCCGTTCCACTGGAACGACCTCTTCGGCAAGGACCTCAGCGTCAACGCGGTCACCAACGACGCCGTCGACCCCGTCTCCCGTCAGCCCGGCTTCAAGTTCTGCGCGGTGATGGTCACCAAGGTCGCGGCAACTCCGATCGTGGACGAGGGCGGTGCCTCCGGGCGATCCCCGGTGTCCTCCCCGTCGCCGGAAGCACCGGGCTCGGAGCGCCGGATCGTCGACGTCGCCGCCGCGCTGGGCGGCCTCCTCGGGACGGACACTCTGACACCACCCGTGTTCCCCGCTGAGGAACGCGTCTATCTGTCGGGATTCCTCGCCGGACTCGGCGGGATCGAGCCTCCCGGGACCGCCGCCACCGCCGCCGTACCGATGCTGCCGGCGACGGCACCCCTCACACCTGACCGCGCCCGATGGGTCAACGGGCTTCTGGCCGGCGTGTTCTCCCGTACAGCACCACAGGTCGGCGCCCCGTTCCCCGCCGACGCGCCCGCTTTCCCCCACGCCGGGCCGGACATCGACACGGCGCCGGACGACATTGTCGTCCTGTGGTCCTCGCAGACCGGCAATGCCGAGGAAGTCGCCGCTGCCGGCTCCCGCCGCCTGACCGAAGCCGGCTTCCGCCCACGAGTCCTCAGCATGGACGACTGCACGCCCGACAGCCTGCGGCCGGGCACGCCCGTCCTCGTCGTCACCAGCACCTTCGGCGACGGGGAGGCCCCCGACAACGGCTCTGCCTTCTGGCAGGCCCTCAGCACTCAGGACACCCCCCTGGCAAGCGGACTGCGGTATTCCGTCCTGGCCCTGGGCGACTCCAGCTACGACGACTTCTGCGGCCACGGCCGCCGCCTCGACGAGCTCTTCCACGATCTGGGCGCCACCCGGCTGGCCCCGCGTACCGACTGCGAACCGGACTACCAGCAGGCCGCCGACCAGTGGCTCGGAGACGTGCTCAAGGCCCTCACTGCTACCGGCACCCCCGCACAGCCGCCGACGGCCCCGCGTCCCACAACAGGACCGCCCACGGCACGAACCGCGGCAGAGAGCGAACCGGGATACACAAAGGCATCCCCTTTCCCCGCGCTGCTGGTCGGCAACCGGCTCCTCGGTTCTTCTGGATCCAGCAAAGAGGTCCGTCAGTTCACCTTCGACACCCGTGGGGGCGACCGAGGCCACCTCAGCTACCAGACGGGCGACGCCCTCGGCGTATGGCCGGCCAACTCCGCCCGGCTGGTGGAACGATGGCTGACCGTCACCGGTCTGAGCCCCACCGAATCCATCCCTGTTCCGAACCTCGGCGAGGTCCCTCTCGGCGAGGTCCTCCGCACGCGACTGGAGATCGCCCGCATCACTCCCGACCTGCTCCACTTCATCGCCGAACGCACCACGGAGCGAGACCTCAAGCAACTCCTGCGCCCAGACAACAAGGGCGAACTGGCCAAATGGAGCTGGAGGCGCCAAGCCGTCGACGTCATCGCCACCTACCCGATCCGAGCCACGGCGGGCGAATGGCTGGCTGTCCTCAAGCCCCTACAGCCCCGCCTCTACTCCATCTCTTCCAGCCCAATGGCCCACCCCCACCAGGTCCGCCTCACGGTGTCAGTCATCCGCTACAGGAACGACCGCGGCGTCCCGCGCACCGGGGTGTGTTCCGCCTACCTCGCCGACGACGCGGACAACGGCCCCGTCCCCGTCTTCGTCCGACGATCCCCCCATTTCCGTCCCCCCGCCGACCCGAGGGCGCCCATGGTGATGATCGGCCCCGGTACCGGGGTGGCGCCCTTCCTCGGATTCCTGGAAGAACGCCGGGCTCGCGGTGACACCGGCCACAACTGGCTGTTCTTCGGCGAACAACGGCAGGCGTCCGACTTCTACTACAGTGACGAGCTCACCGCCTTCCACCGCTCGGGCCACCTCCACCACCTCGACCTCGCCTTCTCGCGGGACCAACGGGCCAAGGTCTACGTGCAGGACCGCATGCGCGAGCACGGCCACCGTCTGTGGGACTGGTTCCAGAACGGCGCCCACCTGTACGTGTGCGGCGATGCCACCCGCATGGCCAAGGACGTGGACCGCACACTGCGCGACATCGCGATCGCCCACGGCGGTCTCGACGAGGAACAGGCCGAGGCATACGTCAGGCAACTCGCGGCCGAACAGCGCTACGTACGCGACGTCTACTAACAGCCTGCGCTCCCGCGCCGGGGGCAACGTCATGTTCACCGACAGCGGGTGCCCGGGGCGGCAGCCCCAGGCACCCGCCTCGTCGTCCCGCAACGGAACGGCAAGTGCGAGAAGGGGGGATGACGAACGCCCGCCCTTGCCCCGCCAGGCGCCACAGCCTTCCTTGACCGCGACGAGGGCAACGACGGAACGAGGGCCGCGATCGGGTCGGCTCGACTACAACGGCCTCGACGGACTGCCGGCCGTTGTACCCGTCACCCGGCGCACCGTCCTGGACCCACCAGTAGGGCTTGCTCGCCCCCGCACCACTTCCGCACCACGCGCAGTGGTACGGAGCGGTCAACGACGGTCTCCAACGACACCGGTCCAGCCGGCACTTCAGGACCGTACATGTAGCTGACCAGCACGGATGCTGGGAGTGCCTCTGTGACTCCCAAGCTCAGAGCGCGAGTTCGATTCTCGTCACCCGCTCCACGACAAACCCCCAGGTCAGTCACCTGGGGGTTCTTTTCTGCCTAGGCGCTCAAGTGTCCTGTGCCCGTTGTGTGTCCGTTGTGTGCCCGATGCCCAATCCACCCGCCCTGCGCGCACCGTGGTGTCCTTGATGCTGGCGTCCGGCGAGGAACGTGGCGACTTCTTACTGTTCAGGCGTCTACTGCGACGACAGTGGCTTGCCGTGCATGCCAGGGCCATGATCAAGGACGGCCGGGCAGGCGCAGTCGCTTCCCGACCGGTTCACCAGAGGCAGGAAACAACACCAGTTGGCCGCCGTCACTGTGTCCTTGGCAGACGGCTCAAACATTGCCCTGATGTCACAGACCACGGTCCCTGTTCCAGCGACTCACGTGAGCCGCGTAGAAGAAGTTACCGATGCCCGCGGTGAACATCAGCAGCCAGAAGTGAGCCCATAGCGACTGACGTCGACGCCTCAGGGACGCCCCGCCGGCGATTACCGCAGCCGATGCGGCGGCGGAGGCGGTGTTATTGATGATGATTGTCGGGGGTTGTCGGTAAGTCTGATCGGGTTGCTGGTCCGGCGGCGTCGTCATGCTGCGTTGACTCCTCAAAGCGCTGGGTACGGTAGGCAAGAGCGAAACGCAACGTAGAGGCACCACGTGATCACCGAGGCCAAATCCCCCTCGCCTCACCCGATCGGGGACGACTCTCACTCCCTCGGCGCCCTCGATCGTCCAGGTTCCCTCTCATTCAGTCGCGTTCGCGGCGCTCAGATGAGCTCAGATCCCAGCTCGCCACAACGGCCGCCACACAGGAACGCAGGTAAGCGCGTCTGCCCACGGTCAAGGCCGTGTCTTTGTGATGAGTTTGAGGAGTGGTCGACGGTTGAGTTCAACAGCCAGCCAAGCCTCCCAGCCCATCTGACATGGCGAGTTCTGCCCTGGCAGGGCAACTCATCGCCAGAGCGTCGACCACCTCTGCGTCCTCTCACAAGAGACCGCCCCACTTGGATCTGATGTGACACTCATGCTGCGAGTCTGATCGAAGGGTCCGACAGCCGGGCCCCACCGCGCCCGAAGCCTTATCTCGCTCGGACGCCGGCGACGCCGATCGACATTTCCCGCTCGCGCTCGCCCGCACCCGAGCTTCGGGGCACACGGTGCTACACAGTGCTACCCTGGAGCAATGTCAGCTCAGCCCGAGATCACCCAACGTGACCTGCGCAGCCGTTCCAAAGAGATCATGGACGCCGTCCAGGGCGGGCAGTCCTTCACCGTCACTCGCGACGGTCACCAGATCGGCGAGCTAATCCCCTTGCGCAGGCGTCGGCGGTTCGTCCCGCGTTCGGAGTTCGCCGCCATGTCCCGTACCGCGTCGGACGTCTCCCTGGAGGCGTTCCGGTCCGACCAGGACGCGACGGCTGAGCAGGGGACGGACGACCCCTATGCCCGCTGAATACGCTCAGGGCCTGCTGGACACCAACATCGTGATCCTGCGCAAGTGGCTCGATCCCCAGGAACTCCCTGCCGAGGTGGCGATCAGCGCCGTCACCCTGGCCGAGCTCTCCGCGGGCCCGCACGAGGTTCGCAGGAACGAGGAACAGGAGGACTACGACGAGCACACGGAACGGGGTCGCCGCCTCGACATCCTGCAACGCGCCGAGAACGAGTTCGACCCCATCCCCTTCGACACCGAAGCCGCCCGCATCTACGGGAGAGTATGTGCGGCCGTGATCGGTGCCGGCCGCAAACCCCGCCGCCGGATCGCGGATCTCATGATCGCCGCCATTGCCATCGCCGAAGAACTACCGCTCTTCACCACCAACCCCGACGACTACAAGGGCCTCGACGGACTGCTGACCGTCGTACCCGTCACCCGGCCCACCGTCCTGCACGACCGGTAAGGCTCGCTCGCCGCGCCACTTCCGCACCACGCGCAGCGGTACGGAGCGGTCAACCACGGTCACCAACGACACCGATCCAGCGGGCACTTCTGGACCGTACGTGTAGCTGACCAGTACGGACGGCGAGAACGCCCCCCGTGACTCCCAAGCTCGGAGCGCGAGTTCGATTCTCGTCACCCGCTCCACACAAAAGCCCCAGGTCATCGGCCGGGGGCTTCTTTGTTGTCCAGACCTCTTAGAGCAGTTCGTGCCCTCCCCATGCCCTGACTACAGGGAATCCGCAGGTCGAAGGGCCGCCACCGCGCAGTCAAAGTCAGTGAATCCGCAACAACGGTGACGCTCCTCAATACGATCAGCGGTTGGCTTGCACCGCGTAGAAAATGCCCAGTGCTGCGGCGAGTGTGCCGAGGAGGAGTCGCAGGGCGGTCTCGGGAAGGTGGGGTTGTAGGCGGGCGCCGAGGTAGCCGCCGAGCAGGCCGCCGGCTCCGCAGGCCAGGCCCAGGGGCCAGTCGGGTGCTACGTCTCCGCTGCTGACCAAGGACAGCAGCGCGAAGGTGGCCGCGCCGACGAGTGAGGTCGCGAAGGTGGAGGCGAGGGCGGCCGGGGCGACGCGGGCCACCGGCATGCCCCGGCCGACGAGGATCGGTCCGAGGAGCGAGCCGCCTCCGATTCCGTAGATCCCGCCCACGATGCCCACGGCCAGCGCGAGGCCGGTGACGGTGCGGGCGGAGGGTTCACCGGCGGTAGCACGCGCCCGTGTTGGGCGGAGGGTTCGTGCGCACAGCCACAGGCCGAGCGGGAGGAGGAGGGCGGCGATGAGGAGACGGAAGACGGTGGGGCCGGGAAGGGCGAAGACCCGGATGACCGCGCCGAGTACCACTCCGGGGAGGGTGCCGGCCACCAGGCGGCGGGTGAGTGGGCCGCGCAGGGCCCCGGTTCGGTTGTAGCGCAACAACGCCCCGGGGCCGGCTATGACGTTGAAGAGGAGGTTGGTCGGTGTGACCGCGGGGTTCGGCACGCCGAAGACGCTCAGCTGGACCGGGAGAAGGAACACCGCCCCGGACACCCCGACCGGCGCGGTCAGCGTCGCGATCAGCAGCCCGGCGGCCAGCCCTCCAAGCGCCGTCCACCAGTCCACCGTTGCTCCCGCCCGTCCGTTGCCGGACCAGTATCAGCGCACCCGGCGCCGGCGTGGTCGGTGGGCAACGTGATGTTCATGAGCAGCAGGTGCAGCCGGGGCGGCGGCCGCACGCGTCTGCCTCGTCGTCCGGGGACGGGACGGCTGAGAGGGAGTGGGCGGTGGGTGCGCAGCAGCCCTTGCGCTGCCAGGCGTCGCGTCCCTCCTTCACCGCGACAACGGCGATGACGAGGGCGGCGTTGGGGTCGGCCCAGGACCAGCCGAGGGTGGCGTTGAGGACCAGGCCGACCAGGAGGACGGCGGAGAGGTAGGTGCACAGCAGGGTCTGCTTGGAGTCTGCGACGGCCGAGGCGGAGCCGAGTTCGCGGCCGGCCTTGCGCTGGGCCGCGGGAGGAACGGCATGATCGCCAAGGACAGGGCGGCGATGACGATGCCGGGGAGGGAGCGGTCGGCCTCGCCGGTTCCCGTCAGGGCCCGTACGGCGTCGATGCCGACGTAGGCGCCCAGGGCGAAGAAGGACACGGCGATGATTCGTACAACACTCCCCCACCCTGATCGCCGGCCACCTCCTGCGCAGCACCGGCAAGCACCACGACGACGCCTCCGTCACCGTGACCAAAGGCCTGTGGTGAGCACACGAAGCCGTCCGGCCGGAGAGGCCGCCTCGCCAGCAGCGGCAAAGCCGTTGTAGCAGAAGGGATCGCCAAAATGATGGTGTGATCGATCCTCAACCTGTCCACCACGCGTTCACCGACGCCGATCACCACTGAACCCTGATGCTCCTGCGCGCACTGCCCAACGAGGCCCATCAGCCCCATTAAGCGGATCGTCGAGGCTGAGCGTATGTACGAACCAGCCGTGTCAGCTGTACAGGCTTGACGCTGCGCCCGCTTGCCGCCGAAGCGACGTACCCGCACTACGCATCGGAGTCGGGATCACCACTGGCCTGTACGTGACGCGGCTCTCGGGGCGACCGGGTGAAGCCTTGTCCGGCAACCCTCCAGCAGCTCAGCAGGTATTCCGGCACCGCCAGTGGCGTTATTCAGGAATGATGTTCTCCGCATGCGGTGCCTTCCTCCCCTGTTTGAGGTCGAAGCTCACCCTTTGGCCATGCTGTAGTTCCAGCACATCCTGCGCGGCGATGTAGGCGTAGTGGGCGAACACGTCCGCGCCACCACCTGACGGCTCGATGAAGCCGAAGCCCTTCGCCGCATCGAACCACCTGACGGTTCCGGTAGCCATGCCCAACTCCTTCGAAGCAGTTCACCAGCGCTCCGTCCAGTTCCAGGCGCCTTCGGACCCTCGTCACGATGCCGAAGCACACATGTGGCGCCTGGCCGGAGTCACTGTCGCGCGTACGGGTCGATCGCTGCCGGCGCGACCCCGCCGAGGACGGAAGCCAGGGCGGTCGGGGGGATGATGCGACAGGTGAAGCCGAGACGAGCCATCGCTCTGGTCACTTCGCCGGCTGAGAAGTCACGCCTGTCCTGTTTGGTGATCACTTCCCCCACCTGTTTGACGGGGTAGGTGCGGCGGCCGATGATCACGGATTCTCCCGTGCCGGGTTCGGGTTTGATGCCCTTCATCGACTGCAGCACCTCGCTCTTGAGGAAATTGAAGGGGAAGCGGGCGATTACGCAATGCACAGTGCCTCGGCAGGTTCGAAGGAAGACGCGGGAGCCCTCAGTCCGGAGTGCGGCCTTACGTGTGCCGGTGTTCAGGCGGCAGCGCTGAGGGGCGGCCGCGCAGAGGCGCCGGTCCGAGCTTGGGGGGCGGTGGTGGCGCGACGCGTGCGTGCCGGCCCGCTACGGCGGCCTCGGGAGGAGTTGCCGGCGCCCCTGGTGCGCTCGGAGACGGGCGCGGTGATGACGACGGGGACGCCGGACGGGGTCTGTGCGCCGGTGATACGGCTGAGCTCGGCCTCGCCGGAGCGCACCTGGGTGATCTGCGGGGTGATGCCGGCGTCGGCCATCAGGCGGGTCATCTCGCGGCGCTGGTTGGGCAGGAC
>NZ_JBIUXU010000030.1:0-19094 GCF_044744165.1 Streptomyces sp. NPDC087420 | reverse complement strand
AGGGTCGCCGAGAACAGCATCCGCTGTCCGTCGGGGCGCACCTGGTCGAGCAGCGCGGTGACCTGGGGCATGAAGCCCATGTCGGTCATCTGGTCTGCCTCGTCGAGGACCGTGATGGCGACCCGGTCCAGGCGGCAGTCGCCGCGGTCGATGAGGTCCTTGAGACGGCCCGGCGTGGCGACGACGATCTCGGCGCCGCCGCGCAGCGCACCGGCCTGCCGGCCGATCGACATGCCGCCGACGACCGTGGCCAGGCGCAGTCGCAGCGACCGGGCGTACGGGGTGAGCGCGTCGGTGACCTGCTGCGCCAGCTCGCGGGTGGGAACCAGGACCAGGGCCAGCGGCTGCTTCGCCTCGGCGCGCTGTCCCGCGGTGCGGACGAGCATGGCCAGGCCGAAGGCGAGCGTCTTGCCCGAGCCGGTACGGCCGCGGCCCAGGACATCCCGGCCCGCCAGCGAGTTCGGCAGCGTGGCGGCCTGGATGGGGAAGGGCTCGTTCATGCCGAGGCTGGTGAGCATGTCCGTCAGCGCGGACGGCATCTCCAGCTCCGCGAAGCTCGTCACGGCGGGCAGCGCGGGGGTGAGCGTCACCGGCAGGGCGAACTCACCCTGGACGGCAGAGGGGCGGCGCCCGTAGGAGCCACCGGAGCCACCGTTGCGGCTCGAACCGCCGGAGCGGCCGGGGGCACCCGAGCGGGTGGGAGCGGCGCCCGAGCGGAAGCGGCCGGCGCCGCCGTTGCCGGTGGAGCCTGAGCCGCCGCCCGTACGTGTACGGGAGTAGCGGTCGTTCGTGCGTGTGCGGTTCATATCCGAACCTTTCTCGATGCGGCACGTATCGAGAATTCTTGGCAGGGGTGACCGCACAGAGAATCGCAAGAACGAGCCGGAATTTCGTTGAACGGAGCCACGCCGGGGCGAAAAGAGCCTGAGCCGGCGTATTTGGTCTCACGTCGCCCGAGGCGGCCGTTGCGGCGGTCCGGGCGGGTCCTGCAAAAAGCAACGAGCTGGGGCCCGCATCCCAAGGAGCGGACCCCAGCTTGTCATGCGCCTAAGCGTCAGGCGGGAGTAATGTTCTCCGCCTGCGGGCCCTTCTGGCCCTGCGTGACGTCGAAGTTCACCTTCTGGCCCTCCTGGAGCTCGCGGAAGCCCTGGGCGGCGATGTTCGAGTAGTGGGCGAAGACGTCAGCGCCGCCACCGTCCTGCTCGATGAAGCCGAAACCCTTTTCCGCGTTGAACCACTTGACGGTACCACTGGCCATTTTGATCTCCTTCGGGGCAATGTGCCCGGAGGTCCGCACTGTGCGCACCCCACGTCGCCGCGATGATTACCCCGTCCGGAAAAGATCCGGAAATACAAAAGCGCACCTACCGGCACATAAAGCCGGAAAGAGCACTTGAAGTCTTTGGGAACCACAACTGCAACTGAGATCAACAGTAGCACGGTGCATGTGGACGAGCACGGCAGGTGTTATCACTCCGCCTGCCGTGCCATAAATACTGACCGCGCATCGGGGCTATTTCTGTACTCGCCGCCATAGATATCGCGCGGATCCCGGCCGGCCCCTCGCGTACGGATTTCCTGGTTTCCTGGTGTCGCCGCCGGGTGCGGCCGCCGCGGCGCACGTACGGTGGCCGCGACGGTTGACGGGTCCTTCTGCCGGTTCCGGTCCTGGGGTGGCGCCATGTGCTGGAGTGCGACGGCCGATCTCGCGGCGGGCGCCGGGATCGCGGCGGTCGGCGTGGCCTGTCTGGCGCGTGTGCGCCGGGCCCGTGATCTCCCGCTCGCCGCGCTGCCGCTGCTCCTGGGCGCCCACCAGATCACCGAGGCCGTCGTGTGGGACGGCGGCGGGGGCACCGGAGCCGCCACGCTCGCCTGGGCGGTGGTGGCGATGCCGCTCCTCGCGGTGTGGGTGCCCCTGGGCGTCCTGCTCGCCGCGCCTCCGCACGCCAGGCGCCGGCTGGTGGTGCCCGCCGTCCTCGGGCTCGCGGTCGCCGGTGTCCTCTCCTTCTACCTGTCCGCGCGGACCGTACGGGCGGAGGTGCGCGGTCACACCGTCGGGTACGTCCTCGACCTCCCGGACGCGGCGGTGGTCGTGGCGGCCTATCTGCTCGCCACGCTCGGGGCCCTGCTGCTGGCCGGCGATCCGCTGCTCCGGCTGCTCGGCGGGACGGTCGCGGCCGGGGCGGTCGTGTGCGCCCTGCTGTGGCGGCTGGAGTTCGTCTCCACCTGGTGTGCGGTCGCCGCGGTGGCGTCGGTCATGCTCCTCGGCTGGGTGGGGCGTACGGTCCGGGAGTTCACGCCCCACGACGCCGGAACACACTGAACTCCCTTACCAGGGGCCCCTGTAGAGGCGGATACGGCCACCGGCGGGGCGGGCTCGGGCCGTTCGGATCCAGGTCCGGGGTGTCAAGGATTACTCAATACACAACAACACACCTTAGGCTGCGGTACAGAGGTCACCCTCGTGGGACAACAGCGGTGGCCCGGAACGGAAGGCAGCCACGATGACCACCACATCCGGAGCACCCGGGAACCCCGGCAGCATCGACGCGACCACCGCGCTGTTGCAGGCCGAACTCCCGCGGCTGGAAGAGCACCAGCAGACACTGGAGAAGGATCTCGCCGCGGTCACCGAGCGGCTCGAGTCCGTGCGCGCCGCGCTGAGCGCGCTGCGGGCCCTGTCCCTCGCGCCCGACCTCCAGGACGCCGAGCAGGCCGCCGCGGCGGCGCCGGTCGCGGAGACCGGGCCGTCGGTGGCACAGGACACCACCGACGTGGCCGTCGAGACGGCCGCCCCCGCGGGTCGCAAGGCGGCCTCCGGCATCAAGCGGAAGCTGCCCGGGGCGGGCCCCAAGAAGCAGGGCCAGACCCGCCCGCCGGCCAAGAAGAACACCGCCTCGAAGCGGGTGAAGGCGGCGAAGCCCGCCAAGGCCGCACCCGTCGAGCAGACGGTGGACGACACGTCCGAGTCGGCCGGTGGCCTCACGGAGCAGGTCATCCAGATCCTGACCGACGCGGGCGACTCACCGGTGCGGGCGCGCGACGTGGCGGCGAAGCTGGGCCGCGACGACAGTCCCGGCAGCATCAACGCCGTACGCAGCACGCTCGACCGGCTGGTGGCCACCTCCCGCGCCCACCGCGCGGGCCGGGGCCTCTACCAGTCGCCGGGCAACTGACCGGGGCGCCCAGGCGGGCGCAGGGTGGGGCAGAACGCTTTTCCGTCCTGATTTCGCAACAGGCCGTGTCCGGCCGGGACAAGATGCGTAATGTCTGGCACCTCGCGCCCGCCTCGTCGTGCGGCGCCCACCCGGAAGCAGGACGTTCTGCCATGCCCCGTACCCGCATAGCCGCCACTGCCGCCGCCACCGCGGCCGCGGCGGCCGCCACGTTGTTCATGTTCCCCGGGCAGGCCCAGGCCGCCGGATCCGTGCATCTCACGAAGATCTGGTACAACTCCCCGGGCTCGGACAGCCGTTCCAACACCAGCCTTAACGGCGAGTGGGTCCAGATCAAGAACACCACCACCAAGTCCGTGAGCCTCAAGGGCTGGACGCTCACCGACGCCTCCAAGCACGCCTATACCTTCGGCACGTTCACGCTCAAGGCCGGGAAGACCGTCACGGTGAAGACCGGCAAGGGCACGAACACCGCCGCGACGGTGTTCCAGAAGCGCGGCGCCTACGTCTGGAACAACGACAAGGACACCGCGACCCTGCGGCGCGCCACCAAGGCCGTACAGGACACGTGTGCGTACAACGCCCCGAAATCCTCCTCCAAGGCCTGCTGAGCCGTAACCGGCCCTCCTTCAACTCGCGCCGCCCCGCCGGGAACTCGACGGCGGTGGCAGCCGACCACTGAGGGAGAAGGTGAGCCGGACGGGCCGTGAGGTCCAGGAGGAGGGCCGTGGTGTTGAAGTGGTACGAGGACGAATCTCTCTGGTCCGACTTCGCTTCCACGATGTTCTCGGCGGACCGGGGTGAGACGGTGGCCGAACTCGTGAGCTCGTCCCCGCTCCTGGACTTCCCGCCGGGCACCCGGGTCCTGGACCTGTGCTGCGGGCCCGGGCTGTTCCTGGTCCCGCTGGCCCGCCGCGGCTACGCCGTCACCGGGGTCGACCTCAGCCCGTCCCTGCTGGAGCGGGCCACGGACGCGTGCGCGGAGGCGGAGGTCGGCGTACGGCTCCTGCGGGCCGACATGCTCGCGTACGCCGACCCCGGCTCGTTCGACGTCGTGCTCAACGTCTTCACGTCGTTCGGCTACTTCGACGACCCCGGGGACAACCTCCAGGTGCTGCGCAACGCGTGGACGAGCCTCGCGCCCGGCGGGCGGCTGCTGGTCGACGTGATGGGCAAGGAGGTGCTGGCCGGCTGGATCGGGCGGCCGCAGGCCGTCGATCTCCCGGACGGCTCGTACGTGGTGCAGCGTGACGTCGTCCTCGACAGCTGGCGACGGCTGCGGACCGACTGGACGCTGGTGCGCGGCACGACGGCCCGTACCGCCTCGATCACCTCCTTCCTCTACAGCGGCGCCGAACTCCACGACCTGTTCGTGGCGGCCGGCTTCACCGATGTCGAGTGTTTCGGCGGCTTCGACGGCTCCCCGTACGACCAGCACTCCCGGCGGCTGATCGTCAGGGGGACCAGGAAATGAGGCCTCGGGACGTCATGGCACCACACCTCGACCACCTCGTCGCCACTCCCCCGGCACCCGCATCCGCTTCCGCGTCCGTGCCCGCTCACGTTTCCACTCCCGGGACGGCGGCGCCGCCCGCGCCCGTGCACGCGCACATCACCGACGCGATGAAGGCCCCGGATCTGGTCGGGCTGGGCGACAACGTCGTGCTGGCCCGGTTCGAGACGATGAAGGTGTACGCGGCGCTCGGCGCCGTCCGCGCCCTGCTGCGCGCGGGCCGGGTCGTCCCGGGCCAGACGCTCGTGGACAGTTCGAGCGGCATCTACGCACTGGCCCTCGCGATGGCCTGCCACCGCTACGGCCTGCGCTGCCACATCGTCGCCTCCACGACCGTCGACGCCGTGATGCGGGCGCAGTTGGAGGTGCTCGGCGCGACCGTCGACCAGATGCCGCCGTCGAGCAGCCTGCGGCTGGACCAGGAGCGGCGGGTACGGCACGTGCGCGACCTGCTCGCGGAGCGGCCGGACTTCCACTGGATGCGGCAGTACCACGACCCCGTGCACTACGCCGGCTACGGCGAGTTCGCCGGGCTGGTCGCCGGCGCCCTGCCCGACGCCGAGCTGACCGTGGTCGGCGCGGTGGGCACGGGCGCGTCCACCGGCGGTCTGGTGCAGGCGCTGCGCGCGGCCGGGCGGTCGGTGCGGCTCGTGGGGATCCAGCCGTTCGGCAGTGTGACCTTCGGCAGTGAGCGGTTCAGCGACCCGGAGGCCATCATCGCGGGCATCGGCAGCTCCATCCCGTTCGAGAACGTGCGGCACGAGCTGTACGACACACTGCACTGGGTGGACTTCCGCCATGCCATGGCCGGTGCGGTGGGCCTGCTGCGGGACCACGCGGTGTTCGCCGGGCTGTCCACGGGGGCGGCGCACCTGGTCGCCTCGTGGGAGGCGGCCCTGGATCCCGGGCGCCTGCATCTGGTCATCGGCGCCGACACCGGACACCGGTACGCGGAGCGGGTGTTCGCCCGGCACGCGGAGGCGCTGGACCGGTCGTCGCTGCGGCCCCGGCGGATCGCGGCCCTGGACGAACTGCGGCCACCGTGGTCGGTGATGGAGTGGGCCCGGCGGGCCCACCAGGAGTCCGGCGCGACGCCGGCGGAGGAGGTCTCATGACGGTGGTGGCGCTGGAAGCGCTGTCCTTCGGACTGGCCAGGACGGCCGCCGCCGCGGCGTCCGCCGGGCACCGGCTGTGCCTGCTCACCGGTGACCGGTCGGTCTACCGGCACGAGCTGGACACACTGCCGGCCGGTACGGCCCTGGACGTGGTGGACGTCGACACGTTCGACGTGGAGGCCACCCGGCGGGCGTTCGCCGCCGTGCCCGGGGTCGCCGGGATCATCAACACCACCGACACGTGGAGTGTGCCGGCGGCGGTGCTCGCCGCCGAGTCCGGGCTGCCGGGACCGGACCCGGAGTCCGTACGGCTGCTGCGGGACAAGGCGCGGGTACGGGATCTCCTGCACGGCAAGGGCCTGGGCAAGAGCCCCGCCCTGCGGGTGGCTCCTGATCCCGCGAGCGCGGCGGAGGTGCTCCGTACGGTCGGCCTGCCCGCGGTCCTCAAGGACACGTCGGGCACCTCGTCGCGCGACGTCTGGGTGGTGAGGGACGAGGAGGCGCTGCGCGCCGCGCTCGGGGAGGCGGGGCGACGCGCCCTCAGCGGGGGGCTGTTCGCCGAGCCGTTCCTGTCGGGTCCGCTCTACAGCGCGGAGACGATCGGTTGGGGCGGGGAGACCCGGCTGCTGGGTGTGCTCAGCCGGCAGACCTCGCGGGAGCCCGCCGTACGGGAGGAGGCCGCGGCCTTCCCCGTCGTGTTCCCGCACGGCGGACTCGGTGAGATCGAGGAGTGGGTGGGGCGGGTCCTGCACACCGCGGGGCACCACAGCGGCTTCGCCCACGTGGAGTTCGTCCTCACCTCCGAGGGGCCGCGGCTGGTCGAGATCAACCGGCGGATCGGCGGTGCGCTGGTCGGCGAGGCGCTGTGCCTGTCGCTGGGGACCAATGTGTACGAGGCCATGATCGAGGTGGCGCTGGGCGTACGGCCCGCGCTGATGGACGCGCGCCTCGGACACACCGGTCCCGCCAGTGGCTTTGTCCTCGTGTACGCGGACCGGCCCGGCGTCCTGAGCGGCTGGCACGGGCTGGACGGGCTGGACGACTACCCGGGCGCGGTGCGGTGGTTCCCGACGCGGGCGCCGGGGGACGGAGTGCGGTACGTGCACGACCAGCGCGGCTGCACGGGCATCGTGCTGGCGGAGGGCGCCACCGCGGAACTCGCGTTGCACCGGGCGCTGAGCGCCGCCGGGGGTGTGCGGGCCGTTGTCGCGGCCGACGACGGCCCGTGAGCGCGGGGCCGGTGGCGGGGGCCGGCGGGCGGCTCTGGTCCGGGCCCCGGTCGTTCCTGCTGGGCGCCTCGTTTCTGATCACGCTGGGCAGCTTCGCCGTCCTGCCGTACATGTCGGTGGTGCTGCACCAGCGGCTGGGGCTCGGCCTCGGCACGGTCGGTGTGGTGCTCGCCGTCGCCTCGCTGGTGCAGTTTTCCGGCGGGGTGGCGGGCGCGGCGCTGGCCCGGCGTATCGGGTTGCGGGCCACGATGCTGGTGGCGCTGGCGGTCCGTACGGCGGGGTTCGCCGCGTTCGTGCCGGGGCTCGGCAGTCCGGTGGCGTCGGTCGGCGCGCTGTTCCTGGTGTCCTGCGGGGCGGCGCTGTATCTCCCGGCGAACAAGGCGTATCTCGTGGAGGGGGCGCCGGAGCGGGACCGGCCGCGCCTGCTGTCGGCGAGCGGTTCGGCGTTCAACGCGGGGATCGCGCTGGGGCCGCCGCTGGCGGCGCCCTTCGTACTGAGTTCGCCGGCCGCGCTCTTCACCGTGGTCAGTGTGTTGTTCGCCGCCGTGGGGGTGGGGCATCTGCTGCTCCCGGCGGTGGTCTCCGCCAAGGCCGCTCCGGAGAAAGGCGCTCCCGACGTGATGCCGGGCGCCGGGGAAGGGGTCCTGCCCTTCCTCGTCACCGTCGTGAGCGTGTACGTCTTCATGTTCTTCCAGCACTACCTGGCGCTTTACGCGGTCCCCCGCACCTCGGCGTCCTTCTACGGCGTCGTGCTGATGGCGTACGCGGGCCTCCTCGTCGTCGCGCAGCCGCCGCTGTCCCGGTGGGTCGCCGGGCTCACCTACCCGGGCGCGATGCGCGTGGGGTTCGGCGCCATGGCGGCCGGTACGGCGGTCATCGGGACGGGCGGGTACGTGGGCATCGGCGCGGGGGCCGCGCTGATCTGCCTGGGTGAGCTGGTCCTCTTCCTCAAGAACGACCTGGAGGCCCTGGCCCGGTCGTCGGCGCCCCCGGCCACGGTCTTCGGCCGGCAGCGACTGGCGGCGGGCCTCGGGGCGTTCGCCAGCGGCGTGGTCGGCGGGCAGCTGTACGGCGTCGCCGAGGAGTCGGGCTCCACAGGGGCGTTCTGGGGTGTGGTGTCCCTCCAGTGTGTGGTGCTGCCGGTGTTGCTGACGGCGGCGGTGCGTCACCGGTACGGCGGGTCCTCCGCGCGGACCGGTGACGCACCGGGCGTCAGGCCGGCTGCGGGGCGAGGGCCGCGCCGTCGGCCTGCCAGACCGAGGTGAGGTCGCGACGGGCCCGTGCGACGCGGGAACGGACCGTACCGACCGGGCAGTCGGCGGCGACGGCGGCCTCCGCGTAGGACAGGCCGAGGAGTTGGGTCAGGACGAAGGCCTGGCGGCGTGGCCCGTTCATCGTGTCGAGGAGGTCGTAGACCGCGACGCTCTCGTCGAAGCCGGGCAGATGGCGTGGCTGGGCGCGCTCGGCGGCCAGCTGCCAGTCCGTGGTGTCGGCGACCCGGGGTCTCGCGGCGGCGCTGCGGTAGCGGTCGACGACGACACACCGGGCGATCGACAGGAGCCAGGTCCTGGCGCAGGAGCGGCCGGCGAACTTGGCCAGGCCGGTCAGGGCCCGTACATAGGTCTCCTGGGCCAGGTCGTCGGCGCCGGGCACGTCGCCGCTGAGGTGGGCGACAAACCGCCGCACGTCGTCGTACGTGGCACGGACGAAGTGTTCGGCGGCCTCCCGGTCACCTCGTCCGGCGGCCAGCGCCCACGCGGTGATCCGGGCGTCCCGGTGGCTGTCGTGGTGGGTAGTGGTGCGCACGGGCGCGGCAACGGGGACCGCGGGCCGGGGAGTTGCGGGGGACGTCGTGGGGGATGTCGTGGAGCATGTCGTGGGAGATGTCGTGGGGGATGTCGTGGGGGGAATCGTGGTCGGGGCAGGGAACATCGCAAAGAGTCCTTCGCGTCCTCGTGGGCCGTCCCTTCGGGATCGGGCCCCCTCGGTGGCCGGACTCCGGGCCGTGCGGGTCACCGGAGCGCGGCATGACGGTGTACTCCCCCGGCCGCGGGCGGGCAGGCGCCGGCCGCCCGGCGGTGTGCCGGGCCATGGGACGGAGGGTCAGCGGCAGGACGGAAGGAGCGGTGGCCCGCGCCGGGAGACGGGGTCCAGCACGATGCGGCGGCCGGGGCGCCGTGGCGCCCGGTACGGGACGGTGGGACGGGCGGCGGGCAGGCGGTGTCCGGTGGCGGAACGGGACAGGACCCACCGGGCCAGCCGGAGCGGGGAGCCGATGAACAGGGCCAGGCTGCGGGCGAGTTGACCGATCGCTGTCTCGCCCCGCCACAGCCACCAGCCGCACAGCAGGCCGGCGAGCACATGGGCGGCCGCCATGCCGGCGGTCGGGGAGTGACCGTCGTACGCCATCGTCAGCGCCATCAGGTCGGCGGACTCCGCGCTCATTTCCTGGTGCGCGTGGGCCATGCTCATCGTCATGCCGGACCGCCCGCCGCCGGAGGCACCGGCCGTCCCCGCCGTAACGGACGCCGGCAGGCAGAGGGGAAGCACACCGAACAGGTAGTGCAGGAGCGCCTGTCCGACCGTGGACGCGGCGACGACCACCGGTGCGCCGTGGGCCCGTCCGGTCAGCCACCAGCCCGCGCCGAGCGCCATCACGAAGGCGCCGCCCAGGGCGGGCAGGGGAACGGGACCGCCGGAGCTGAGCGCGTGGCCGAGCCCGGACACCGCTACGCACACGGCAGCGAAGATCGCGGCACGTGTGAGACGGAGTGCGGGCCCGGCTCTCATGGCGGTCATCGTGCCACCCGCGCGGGAGCATCGGAAAAGGTCAGCCGATCCTGATACGTCGTCAGTTCACCTACTAAGAACGGACAACGCTTCCGTGTGATCCATCTCACACAACGGCGCGGGGAACTTTTCCGGTACGCGGGCCGACTCCTCGGAGGACGCGCGTGTCCCCGCTCCGCCCCACGCCACCGAGAAGGCCGTTGCCCATGAAGCCGACCCCAGCGCCCGCCGACCCCGACCCGGCCGGCCGGCCCGCAGAAGCCGACACCGCCGACCGGTCCGACCCGACCGCGGAGGCCGGGGCCGAACGCACCGCCGGCCGCCCGCAGGGCCGGGTCACACTCCGCTCCGATCTGCGGGCCTCCATACCCGACGGCCTGATCGCCCTGGTGGTCACCGCGGCGGTCTTCGCGCTGATCTACGCCCGTATCAAGGCGAAGACGTCGTCGACCGTGACCGTGATGCCGTTCATGGCCGACGCGGGCGGCTTCTGGATGTACTTCCTCAGCCAGGCCTTCGGCTGGACCGCCCTCCTGTGGGCCTGGACCACCGTCGTCCTCGGACTGCTGCTCAGCGGGTCCACACCCCGGTGGCTGCCGATGTCGGCCCCGCGCCTGGAACGTCTCCACCGCACCACGAGTCTCAACACCATCGCCCTGATCCTCGCCCACGCCCTGCTGTTCGCGGCGGAGTTGGTGCGCCACGACACCGCCCGCTGGAACTCCGCCGTCTACACCGCGTTCGTCGAGGCGTTCGTGCCGGGCGGGTACGACTCCGGGACCGGCGTGTGGGCGATGCCGATCGGGCAGGCCGCGCTCTATGTGGCGATCCCTCTGGGGCTGCTCTTCTACGTCAGGCACCGCATCGGTCCCAAGACCTGGCGGGTCCTGCACCGCTTCGTGATCGTCGTGTACGTCCTCAGCGTGTGGCACACCCTCCTGTACGGCACCAACGTCTGGTACGACGGCTGGTTCCGGACGACCGTATGGCTGCTCCAACTGCCCATCGCGGCCCTCCTGCTGGTGCGCCTGCTGCTCCCCGCGCGCCGCTCCGAGAAGCTGTCGCGGCCCGGTGCCCACAACGGCTCGGCGGCCGGCTGGGCGCTGCGGTTCACCGGCCGGTTCGCGGCAGCCGCCGTCATCGCCGCCCTGCTCGCCATCATGATCAGCGGCAGCGACGGCGGCCGCACGGTCCCGCCGGAGGACACCTCGTCCACCCACACCCACGACTGAGGCACGGGTGGTGGGGGCGGTGCGCCCCCACCACACCTCACGATCCGGGCGGCACGTCCCGGTGGTCGAGGAGGCCGTCCAGCGCGGCGGCGGAGATCGCGTCCGCCTCGCGCTCCCCGAGCGGCGCGTGTCCGGTCATCAGGCGGAAGACCAGCGGTCCGAAGAGGAGGTCCGTCGCCACGTCGGCCGTGATGGACGCGCGCGCGATTCCCTCCGCCTGGGCGCGGCCCCACAGTTCGGCGATGGCGTCGCGCCGGCGCTGGAGGAAGTGGCTCCTGAAGTAGGGGGCCGCTTCGGGGTCGGTGACACAGGCGGCGAGGAGCTGCGCGAACACCACCCCGACGGGTCCCGCGTAGAACGCGCTGACCCGGCGCACCTGTTCGCGCAGATCCTCGCGCGCGTCGCCGCTGTCCGGCAGCGGGACGGCGCGGGCCATCAGCCGGCCGAACGCCTCGGCCGCCACCGCCGTGCGCGACGGCCAGTGTTTGTAGACGGTCGCCTTGCTGACCCCGGACCGGGCACTGACCGCGTCCGCGGTCGCGGCGGGAAGGCCGCCCTCCCCGAGCAGTTCGGCCGCCGCCGCGAGCACGGATTCCCGGGCCCGCACACTGCGGGGGTGGGTGGAGGCGGCCGGCAGGGTGGAGAGAGCGGGGGTTGTCACCGCCGCGTTCCGCTCAGACGCCGGGGACATCGTCGTGGTCCGTGGAGACGGAGACCTCACGCCAGGCCGCCAACTCGTCGCGCATCAGGTCGAGTTTGGCCTCCACCCGGTCCACCGCGTCCGCTCCCAGCTGGAGCCGGTGCGGGGCGTCGGGGTGCTGGCCGAGGCCGACGATGATACGGGCGGCCTTGACCGGGTCGCCGGGCTGCGCGTGATTGACGCGGACGGCACGCTCACGGCTCTGCCCCACGGTCGCCGCGTAGTCGGCGATGACCGTCTCCTCCCGCCGCAGACTCGACGCGTCGAGGAAATCCGTGCGGAAGTAGCCCGGTTCGACGATGGTCACCTGCACCCCGAGGGGCTCCGTCTCCCGCCGGAGGGACTCGGAGAAGCCCTCGATCGCGAACTTGGTCGCCGCGTAGAGCCCCCACCCGGCGACACCGTCGAACCCGCCGACCGAGGTGATGTTGATGATGTGTCCGGAGCGCCGGGCCCGCATGACCGGCAGGACCGCGCGGAGCACGTTGAGGGTGCCGAACACGTTGGTGTCGAACACGGCGCGCGCCGCCTCGTCGCCGACCTCCTCGACCGCGCCGAGCATGCCCTGGCCCGCGTTGTTGACGAGGACGTCGATGCCGCCGAACCGCTCGACCGCCTCGGCGACCGCCGCCTTCGCCCGCGCCTCGTCCGTCACGTCCAGCGGGAGGGCGAGCAGCGCGTCGCCCGCTTCGGGGAACGCCGTGCGCAGCGTGGTGGTGTCGCGGGCGGTGGCGGCGACCTGGTGCCCTTCGGCGAGCGCCGCCCGGGCGATCTCCAGGCCAAAGCCGCGCGAGGCTCCGGTGATCAGCCAGGTACTCATGGCAGCGCCTCCTTGCTCCTGGCCCCACCGGGACCGTTAAGTAAACTGTACGTTCAGTTTACCTGCTGTCGCGCCACTCGCGCGGAGACATGCCGTACGCCTCCTTGAAGACGCGGCCGAAATGGCTGGCGTTGCCGAATCCCCAGCGCCGGGCGACCGACGCGATCGTCACGGTTCCCGCGCCCGGCCGCGCGAGGTCCTTGCGGCAGTTCTCCAGCCGGTGCGTCCTGATCCAGTCGCCGAGGTGGATACCGGAACGCGCGAGGGTCGCGTACAGGTGCCGTACGGACACGTTGTGCTGCCGTGCGACACGCGCGGCGGTCAGGTCGTGGTCGGCGAGATGCGCGCGTACGTACTCCATGATCCGTACGTCCATGGTGGCTTCGAGCGGCTCGCGCGCCGGGCGCGGGTCGGGCAGCCGGGAGGTGAGGGCCGCCCGGATCAGTTCGACACTGGCCGTGCCGACGGCGTCCGCGACCGACGGGTCCGGCACGTGCGGGGTCTGGGCCAGCCGGCGCAGATAGGTCGCCGCGAGGTCGGCCATCGGGTGCTCGGTACCGAACCGCAGCGCGGTGAGCCGCCCGAGCGCGTCCGCCGGGAGGGCCAGATCGCTCTGGGCCATGCGGAAGAAGTGCTGGTGGATCCCCTGCGGCTGGAACAGCGTGTACGGGACGGTGGTGTCGTACACCGCGAAGTCGCCGGGCCGCAGCACCGCCTCGCGGCCTCCCTGGACCACCATGCTGGTGCCGGAGACCTGGAGGCCGAGGAACACGCTGGGCGGCAGATCGTCCCGGGCGAGCCGGGGGGTGCGCCGGACGGTGGTGGCGTCGGCCGCGACGGAACAGACGTTGAGCCGTCCCACGTCGCTGATCACACCGCTCACGGCGATCCGGTCGGGCTCCGGCTGGTGCTCGATCTCGACCCGGACGACTTTCTTCCAGATCGCCTCACGGATCGCCTCGGCCCGCTCGGCCGGCGCCACCTGCTGTACGTCGAGGATGACCACCATCCGGCAACCACCTTCTGAACTCGCTCCACGCTGTCGGCCAGGGCGGCCCGAGTCTAGGGCGTGTCCGCGAAGTGGCGTCGTTCGCCCGCAGGGCGGTCTTGACGGGCTCGCCTTGTCCGGAACCGCCGCGGCCCCGTCCGGCGTTCCCGTAACAGCGCCGTACGGACCGGCGCGTTCCGCGAACCGGACGGGTGGTGGCGATGACCGAGTTGGTTCCCGGCGGGAATCTGCCGCTGCCGGACGGCGCGCTGACGATCCAGGTGCCCGGTCCCTTCGACCTGTCCGTCCTGATCACCGGCGACAGCGGGAAGGTCGCGGGTGACGAGGATTTTGTGTTCTACAACCAGCCGTCGGCCCCCGGGGTCCGGCTGGGCCCCGGCACCGTCCGGGTGGATCCGCGGCGGCTGCGGGCCGGGGCCGGGAGGCTCACCGTCGTCGTGAGCGCGGCCGACCCGGGCGTCCCGCTCGGCCGGCTGCCCGTCCCCGCGCTCACGGTCACCGGGGAGGGCCGGGGAGTCCTGGCCCGGTTCACGCCCGTACGCCCGACGCGTGAGACGGTCCTGCTGCTGGCGGAGATCTACCGGCGGGGTTCCGCGTGGAAGCTGCGCGCGCTGGGACAGGGGTACGCGGACGGGCTGGGCGGGATCGCCCGTGACTTCGGGGTGGACGTGGCGGAGGAGGCGGGGGCGCCCGCCGCGCCTCCCGTACGCGCCGCGACCTCCGCCCGCGCCACACCCGCCAGGTCTGCGAGCCCTGCCCCGCCCGCCCCACCGCGGGTGGCCTTCGCGGACGGTACGGAAGCGGAGTTCGCCGCCCTCGTCCGTACCGAACGGCTCGGTGCCGGCGCCCGGCCCGCGGTCATCGAGCCCCGGCTCTCGGCGGCGGCCCGCGCCCATGCCGAGGCCATGGCACGGCAGGGCAGGCTGGGCGCGGAGGGGCCCGACGGGACCTCCGTCTTCCAGCGGATCACGGCGGGCGGGTACCGCTATCTCCGGATCGAGCAGCAGCTGGTCTCAGGGCCCCGTACACCGGGTGAGTTCCTGGACTACTGCCGGTCCGACGCGTCGACGCGAAGGCCGCTGCGGGACTCCGCGCTGACCGACGCCGGGATCGGCCGGGCGGTCGACCCGCGCTCCGGCGACCTCTACTGGACGGCGCTGTGGGCACGCCCCTTCACCGCCGAGGGGCTGGCCGGGATCACGGCCGAGGTGCTCGCCCTCACCAACGCGGAGCGTGGCGCGGCCGGGCTCCGGCCGCTCGCCCCGGACCGGCGGCTGGCCGGCGCCGCGCAGACGTACAGCGCGGACATGGCCGCGCGCGCCTTCTACTCCCACACCTCGCCCGAGGGGCTCGCCCCGTGGGACCGGGCGGCCGCCGCGGGCGCGCCCCACCGGGGCATCGGAGAGAACATCGCCTGCGGACAGCGCACGGCGGCCGAGGTGGTGGAGGGATGGATGAACAGCCCCGGGCACCGGGCGAACATCCTCAAGCCGGACTTCACACACCTCGGCGTGGGGTACGCGGGCGGCGGCCCGGCGGGCACGTACTGGACCCAGCTCTTCGGCCGGACGTGACGGACCGGAGTGATTCCGCCGGCGAATGGGCACCCATCGGGCCATGGACATGGAACTGAGCGGCAGAACCGCGGTTGTGACGGGCGCCGGCCGGGGCATCGGGCTGGCCGTGACCCGGGCGCTGGCCGCCGAGGGGGCCCAGGTGGTCGCCGGCTCCCGTTCGGTCACCGACGAACTGGCGAAGCTGGCCGGGAGCCACGCCGTGCACCCCGTGGCGGTGGACCTGGCGGCCCCCTCGGGACCCGCCGACCTGATCGCGCGGGCGGTCGAACTCACCGGCGGGGTGGACATCCTCGTCAACAACATCGGGGGGCTGCGGCCCCGTACCGAAGGATTCCTGTCGATCACGGACGACGACTGGGACCACGCGCTGCTGGTCAACCTGATGTCGGCGGTACGGACGATCCGGGCCGTCCTGCCGCACCTGCTCGACCGGGGCGCGGGGAACATCGTGACCATCAGCTCGGTGAACGCCATGCTCCCTGACCCGCTGGTGGTGGACTACGGCGCGGCCAAGGCGGCGCTGACCAATGTCTGCAAGGCGGTGTCGAAGGAGTACGGGCCTCGGGGCATCCGGTGCAACACGATCAGTCCGGGGCCCGTCTCCACGGCGCTCTGGCTCGGTGACGGCGGCGTCGCCGCCACCGTGGCGCGGGCATCGGGGCAGGACCCGGCCGCCGTCGCCGACCACGCCGCGGGCGACTCGGTCACCGGGCGGTTCACCCGCCCCGAGGAGGTCGCCGACCTCGTCGTCTGGCTGGCCGGCGGCCGGGCGTCCAACATCACCGGGGCGGACTTCACCATCGACGGCGGACTGATCACCACCGTCTGACCGAGCGGCCGGGGCCTCCCGCCGGCCGCGCGGAACCTCCCCGATGGTGTGAGACTGCCGGTGAGGAGGTAATGACCGGTGGCCGCCGAATCTTCCGCGACGGGCCCCGGCTCCCGCCCCGCGCTGGGGCCGGGTCCCGGGCCGGGTGAGGCGCTGCTCGACAACCTCCTCAGGGAGGCGCACGGCGCGGCGCCGATGGATCTTCCGGACCTGGTGGACCGGTGCGCCGCGGCGATCGGTCTCCGACAGCTCGCGGTGTACGTCATCGACGTCCAGCAGCATCACCTCGTGCCGCTCACCGACGGACTGCCGTCCCTCGACGTGGATTCCTCGACGGCGGGTGAGGCGTACCGGACGCTCTCCCTCCAGATGGAGGAGAGCCTGCGGGCCGACGAGCTGACCGCGTGGCTGCCGCTGGTCGACGGCGCGGAGCGGCTCGGTGTGCTCGGTATCCGTACGGCGGTGTTCGACGCCACGCGCCTGCGCCGCTGCCGCATGCTGGCCGCCGTGCTCGCCATGGTGATCACCTCGAAGCGGGCGTACAGCGACAGCTTCGCGCGGCGGGCCCGCTCCCAGCCGATGCGGCTGCCCGCGGAAATGCTCCGCGCGTTCCTGCCGCCGCGGACCATCGGCAACACGAAGGTCATCTCGACGGGCGTGCTGGAGCCCGCGTACCGCATCGGCGGGGACGCGTTCGACCACTCGCTGACCCAGTCGACCCTGCACGCGGCGATCCTCGACTCCATGGGTCACAACCTGGCCTCGGGCCTGACGACCTCGGTCGCCATGGCGGGCTGCCGCAACGCCCGCCGGGCCGGGGCCGGTCTGCCGCAGCTCGTCGACACGGTCGACCAGGCGCTCGCGCAGTGGCTGCCCGATCAGTACTGCACCGGAATTTTCAGCCAACTCGACCTGAACGACGGCGTGTTCCGGTGGATCAACTGCGGGCATCCGCCGCCGCTGCTCATCCGCGACCGCCGGGTGCTCGGCCAGGCCCTGGAACGCACCCCCCAGCCGCCGATGGGACTCGCCGCCCAGTTCTCCGACGCGCCGCACGAGGTCAACGAGGTGGCGCTGGAGGCGGGCGACCGGGTGCTGTTCTACACGGACGGGGTGACGGACGCGCGTGACGAGGACGGCACGGAGCTCGGCCTCGAACGCTTCACCGACTCGATCATCCGCGCGACCGCCGCGGGGAAGCCCGCGCCGGAGGCCCTGCGGGTGCTGATCCACTCGATCCTGGACCGGCAGAAGAACCAGCTGCGCGACGACGCGACGATCCTGCTGATCGAGTGGCTGCCCGCCGGCCGGTGATCTCCGCGAGGGTACGGGGTCGGCTCGCGCCGGTCGTACGGTTCAGCCCGTGCCGGTCGTACGGGAAGCGGGCGCGAAGGTGTCCATGACCGACCGCAGCTCGGCGCGGGCGGACTCCAGGTCGCTGATCATGCCGTCGAGGCGGCGCAGCTCCACGCAGAGCGCGGTACGGAGCTGGGGCGCCCCGCCGGGAGAGGCGTCCTCCAGGGCCGGGAGCAGCTCGCCGATCTTCGAGCTGCACAGGCCCGCGCCGTAGAGCCGCTGGATCAGGCCGACCCGCGCCACCGCCTCCGGTGCGAAGCGCCGCCGCCCGCCCGCGTCACGCACACTGCACAGGAGGCCCTGCTCCTCGTAGTAGCGCAGCGACCGCACGCTGACGTCACTCCGGGCGGCCAGCTCACCGATCCGCAGCATGCCCACTCCCCCTGGCTTGCACCTCACACCGACGTGAGGATTTAGCTCAACGGGCATGGGAACAGACCAACGGACACCAGTGGTGCGACAGTTGCGTGTGGTCGTGTCGGCCGCCGACTACGACGAGGCGGTGGCCTTCTACGGGGAGGCGCTCGGCCTCCCGGCCCGGGACGCCTTCGCGGGGGACGGGGGCGCGCGTGTCGTGATCCTCGACGCGGGCCGGGCGACTCTGGAGATCGCCAACCCGGCGCAGGTCGCCATGATCGACGCGGTGGAGGTGGGCCGGCCGGTCAGCCCGCACCTGCGTCTGGCGTTCGAGGTGGACGACGCGGAGGGCTCGACCCGTACGCTCGTCGCCGCGGGAGCGGAGCTGATCGCGGCACCGGCGCGGACGCCCTGGAACTCCCTCAACGCGGACCGCGGCACCCTGCCTTTCGCGTTGGTCGACGTCTTCGGCGAAGCGGCCCTGACCGGCAACCCGCTCGGCGTGGTGGACCTCACCGCGTGGGAGGAGCCGGTGGACGAGGAGTGGCTGCGTGAGGTGGCGCGGGAACTGCGCCAGTCCGAGACGACGTTCGTGCTGCCCGGCCGGAAGGGCGCCGTGCGCGCGCTGCGGTCCTTCACCGCCGGTGGTGTGGAGGTGACGGGGGCGGGACACAACGCGCTGGGTGCGTGGTGGTGGCTGCTGGAGAACGGCCGGGTGGAACGCCCGGCGCCGGGCGCCGGTCCTCTGGTCCAGTGGATCGGTGGGCGTGAACTGCCCGTGCTCGTACGGGAGGACGGCGCCCTGGCGCTGCGGCAGGCGCCCGCCCGGCTGGGCGCGGTGGTCCAGGACGTGGCGGGGCCGACCGAGGCGGTCGGCCTGGCGCCGGCCGACATCGGCGCGCGGCCCGCTCCCCGGGTCGTGGACACCGGGGCGGCCCATCTGATCGTGACCTGACCTCGCACGCGGCGCTCACCCGGGCCGTCGTGCGGAAGGCCGAACTGGTCGCGCTCGCGGGGTCCGCCGGCGCGCAGGGGGTGTATCTGGCGTGGCCGGACACCTCCACGCGCGGGGACGGGGACGGGGGCGGGGGCGGGGACGCGGGCTCCGGGGAAGTGACCGTCCACACCCGGTTCTTCAACCCGGGTGTGGGGCTGGACGAGGACCCGGCCACCGGCAGTGCGGCGGGCCCGCTCGCCGCCCTGCTGTGCGACCACGGCCTGCTGGGGCCCGGGGAGCGACTGACCGTGTTCCAGGGGGCGTCGATGGGCCGGCCTGGGGCGTGTCCGCGAAGTGGGGTCGTTCGCCCGAAGGGCGTGGCCCGCGGCGTCTGGTGCGTGCGATCGCAAGGCGGAGGACCGAGCGTGTACTGGATGTACTCGCTCGGTCCGAC
>NZ_JBIUXU010000029.1:0-30616 GCF_044744165.1 Streptomyces sp. NPDC087420 | reverse complement strand
GTCCTGCCCAACCAGCGCCGCGAGATGACCCGCCTGATGGCCGACGCCGGCATCACCCCGCAGATCACCCAGGTGCGCTCCGGCGAGGCCGAGCTGAGCCGTATCACCGGCGCACAGACCCCGTCCGGCGTCCCCGTCGTCATCACCGCCCCGGTCTCCGAGCGCAAGCGCGGTACGTCGGCCGGCCGCGGTCGCGGTCGCACCGGCGGCCAGGGTCACCGCTCGGGCGCCTCGTCCCGCGCCCGGACCGGCGCCGCCCCGCGCTCGGCGGCCGCGTCCGCCGCCCCGCGCAGCAGCGCCGCGTAAGGCCTCTGAGGCCCGGGACGCACCGTCCGCCCGTACACACACCGAAGCCCCGGTACCAGCTGGTACCGGGGCTTCGGTGTGTTGTCGGTGGGGGTCGTGCGGGGGAGGGGGCGGTCAGTGGTCGGAGTAGCTGAAGTCGCCCACCGTCCAGGCGCTGACGTCCTTGACGGCGATGCGGTACATCCCACCGGTCTCGGGGATGCCCACGCTCCCCTGGAGGATCCGCGCGACGTGGAAGTGCAGATGCGTGGGGGCCTCGCCGGGCCGCAGGGCGGCGGCGCTGCCCGCCGACCCGAAGATGGCGGCGAACGGGCCCAGGCGCTCGGAGTCCCGCAGGACCTCCGCCACCCGCTCGCGCCAGACGGCTTCGGGTGCCAGACGCCCGGTGATGACAGCGCCCTGGACGACCACGGTGAGGGACATCTGATTGCTTTGCTCGGACTCCACCGCTGAGGCGATGTCAACAAGCAGATGATCAGGCTTCGACATGGGCGCTGACTTTACTACGCGCGAGGCGCCCCACGGCAGGTCGTGACCCGTACGGAGGGCGTGCGCCCTCCGGCCCGGTCACGACCCATGGATCAATTCTGTACGGGGGTCCCGAGCATGGCGGACGCCGATTCCAGCGGGGAGAGCACCGGCGCCGGGGCGGCCACGGGCTCGGGCGCCACCGGGTTGCAGGTGAAACCGAGGCGCGTCAGCGCCCTGGTGACCTCGAAGGACGTGAAGTCGCGGCGGTCCTGGCGGGTGATCACCTCACCCACCTGCTTCACGGGGAAGATCCGGCGGCCAATGACCACGGACTCACCCGTGATGGGCTCGGGCTTGATGCCCTTCATCGACTGCTGCACCTCGCTCTTGACCAGCTCGAAGGGGAAGCGGGCGATGACGCAGCGCATAGTGCCTCTGGGGGAAGAAGGGGAAAGCCTGAAACTTCAGCATCCCACAGAAAAGTAACGATCGGAGGCCGGGCTTTCGCCGGGCCTCCGAGAACGTGGTGGGTGCGTGGCACGCTGACGGTCAGCCCTGGCGGGCCTTGAACCGCGGTTCCTTCTTGTTGATCACGAAGACACGGCCCCGGCGGCGGACCACCTGGGCGCCCGGCTTGGCCTTCAACGCGTGCAGTGACTGGCGGACTTTCATGGCCTGTCCCTTCCGTACGGCGCACCGCCTCACGACGGTGCGCACTTCGTGTTCATGCCAACGCCGGGAAGGGCGGCTTCATTCCCTCCATGGGGTACGGGGGCGCCGTACGGACACGCCCTAGTTCCCGTCCGCGTCCGGCCGGTGCTCGACGTACTCGATGACCGTGCCGTCGGGGTGGCGGGCGGTGAAACCGGATCCGGTCGGCACCTTCGACAGCGGGTCGAGTATCTCGGCGCCCTCCGCCGTCAGCCGCTCCAGGTACGCCCGCGCCGAATCGACCAGCAGGGTGCCGTCGGTCGCGCGGAACGGCTCCAGCGTCTCGGCCGTCCCCTCGACGAGGAGGAAGGCGCCGACCGTGGCGAGCGCGAGCCGCTTCTCCGGAAACGTGAACCACATGTCCCGTTCGGTGCCGAGAAGCCTTTCGTAGAAGGCGGTGACGTACTCCAGTGTTCCCGGCCCCGTGTAGACCCGGACGAAGACGCGGGGACGGGTGAGCCCGGAGGAGTTGTTGGTACGGCGCCACAGGCGCGGGAGGTACGTGTGCTCGGTCATGGGTCGAGCTTCGTCCGGCGGTGGCCGGGCAGCCAGACAGGCGTTCGTACGGTGAGCGGGGGTCATAGGCTGGCGCCATGACCACGACGACCGGAGCGGGTACGGAGAGCGCGGAGGCCCTGCGTACGACCGGTGCGGGGAGCGGAACGGTCGCGCTCCGGCAGGAGCTGGGCGGATTCCTGCGGGCCCACCGGGACCGGCTGACCCCGGCGGAGGTCGGTCTGCCGACCACCGCCCGGCGCCGTACGCCGGGACTGCGCCGGGAGGAGGTCGCGGCGCTCTCCGGTGTCTCGGTCGCCTGGTACACCTGGCTGGAACAGGGCCGCGTCGAGACCTCCCGGCAGGTGATCTCCGCGGTCGCCCGCGCCCTGCGCCTCGACGAGGCGGCCCACCGTCACGTACTGACCCTGGCCGGGTTCGTCCCGGCCGCCCCCGCCCCCGAGCCCGGCGGGGCGGATTCCGCAGACCGCTCCCGGGACCCCCTCGTCACGATGCTGGAGAGCTGGCGGGACAGTCCGGCCCTGCTGCTCGACGACACACTGACCGTCACCGCGTCGAACACCGCGTGCGCCACGCTGTGGCCCGATTTCGCCCCGTCCGCGCGGCACCGGAGCAATCTGCTGCTCCTGCTCGTCGGCGACGCCGCGTGCCAACGGGCGCTGCCCGCCTGGGAGTCGGTGGCCATGGATCTCTACCGCCACCTCCGTACCCGCGCCGACACGCGCCCGCACGACAGCCGGTTCCGTGCGCTGACCGACCGCCTGCGCGCGGCCCGCCCGGACCTGGACCACTGGTGGGACTGCCGGTCGGTGGGCACGTTCACGTCCCGTACGGTCGAACTCGTCCAGGGCGACGGGACCCGCCCGCGCTACAGGATGTCGCTGCTGTTCCCGGCCGACGCGCCGGACGCGGCCGTACTGGTCCTGACCCCGGCCGGGCCGTGAACCGTTCCCCCGGCGGTCGTGGCGGCGGTCGCCCGGCGGGCTCCCGCGCAGGTCACGGCCGCTGGTCGCTGTGGCCGCAGATCCATGCCAGCGCCGCGTGCACCCCCTGGATGTAGTCCCGGGGGATGGTCCGCTGCGTGGCGTCCTCCAGTTGTACGGTCGCCGCGTCCGCCTCCGCAGTCAGGACGGACAGGTCGGGCGCCCCCTGGGCGGCGGCGCCGGTGACCGGGGCCATGTCGCCACGGCCCAGCGCCCAGAGATAGCCGGTCATGGCGCCCCGGGAGAGCTGTGTCTGCCCGGTCGGCGCGGCGGCGACGGCCTCCAGCTCGCGGTACGCCTCCTCGACCTGGGTGCGTGGCCTGGTGCCCACCAGCTCGTCGCCGTGGGGTTCGGTCTGTTGAGTCGTCATGCGCTACGTCTGCCCCCGTGAGCGCGATCGAGCCGAAATGGGCGAAGTCGGCTCCAGGGGCTGCCCGTGGCGGAGGTCTGGCGCCACACTTGCCGCCTGGGGGTGACCATGTCGGTCTATCAGGTGTCCTGTCCTGCGCGGATCCTCTTCCTGCCGGAAGAGTTGTCCGCCCTGGGGGAGTTGGACGGCGGCTTCGATGTCGAGCCGAGTCTGTGGTGCACGCTGGAGGCGGGCCACGAAGGGCCGCACCACGTGATCGCGCAGTGTGTCAGGCGATCGGGGCCGGTCGAGCCCTGGGACATGTGGGCGCGCTGGCCGGATGACGACGAGTACGGTCCGGGGAGGGAGTTGGTACGACTGGACTCCTGCCCGGCCAAGTTCCTGAAGGGGGCGGTGTCGGAGGAGGGGTGCCACTTGCCACTGGGGCATCCGGGGCGGCACGGGTACGAGTTCGGTCCGCCGATCACAGCGGCGGACGTGCTCCCGGACTGGCTGGTACGGCGCTTCTTCGGGTGACGTCGGGTGACGTTTGGTGACGCCGCGTCGGTGACGTACCGTCAGATCCAGCCGCGCCGCGCGGCGGCCGCACCCGCCTGGAAGCGTGTGGTGACGTCGAGTTCGGCCAGCAGTTCACGCACGCGGCGGCTGTAGCTGCGCGACGAGATGCCGAGCAGCACGGCCGCCGCGTCGTCCGTCCGGCCGGCCAGCAACGAGTCCAGGACGTCGGCGAGATGGGCGGGAGGCCCCTCCCACAGGGCGGGGCCTCCCGCCGTACCGGTGCCCGGACCCGCGCCCTGGTCCACGCGCAACAGCCGGGCGGGGTCACGGGCCACGGGATAGACGAGCACCGGGGGCAGCCGCGGGTCGCGCAGCACGGTCGGGGCGCCCCAGCAGAAGTACGAGGGGACCAGGCGCAGCCCACGCCCGCCGAGCCGTACGTCCCGGTCGAAGCGGAGACCGGTCAGTTCCAGGACGGGCGGATCCCACGTCACGCCCGGGTGCAGGGTCTCCAGCAAACGGTCGGTACCGCCCTCGCGCAGCGCGCGCTCGCCCCGGGCGTGCCCGGCCGCGACATGGGCCCTGATCTGCGACCAGTACGGCGCCACGAAGGAGTGGTGGAAGGCCGCCATGCCCTCGGCGAGCCCGGTGAGGGCATGGCGTCCCCCTTCACCGAGCACACCCGTCCAGTGCAGCGACCGCCGGGTCCGGTCGAGCTGGCGCAGCTGTCCCCGCAGCCGGGCCCGGGGCAGGGAACGGACCGTCTCCAGCACGGGGGCGAGGCCTTCGGCGCCCTCGGCGGGCGTGAGGAAGTCCGGGGAATACCCCCGCGCGGGCGCCAGCGCGAGCAGCCGCCGTACGGGCGCGGTCAGCCGGGCCCGGGAGGCCGCGCGCCACCGCCGCAACGACGGGGGCACCTCCGGCGACTGCGCCATGTGCGCGGCCAGCAGCATCTCCCAGGAGACGTCCGGCTCGGCCATCACCCGTATCCGGCCCAGATCCTCGCCGGTCACATGGAAACGCAAGCCCATTCCGTACCCCCGCACCGGCGCCGTCGGCGGCCCGGCCCGTACGCACCCCGTGGAAGCACACCGCGTCCCCCGATGATACCGAGCCGCCGCCGGTCCGACGGTCCGCCGGCCTGGCGGCATCATGGAGGTATGCCAGAAGGAGACACGGTGTACCAGGCCGCCCGGCGGCTGCACGGCGCGCTGGCCGGGCACCGGCTCGTACGGTCCGACCTGCGCGTGCCCGCGCTCGCCACGGCCGACCTCGCCGGCCGCACGGTCCTCGACGTCACACCGCGCGGCAAGCACCTGCTCACGCGCGTCGAGGGCGGCTGGACCCTGCACTCGCACCTGCGCATGGACGGGGCGTGGAAGGTGTACGAGCCCGGCGCCCCGTGGCGCGGCGGCCCCGGCCACGAGATCCGGGCCGTCCTCGCCACCGCCGACCGCACCGCGGTCGGCTACCGGCTGCCCGTCCTGGAGCTGCTCAGGACCGGCGAGGAGGACCGTGTGGTGGGACATCTGGGCCCCGATCTCCTCGGCCCCGACTGGGACGCGGACGAGGCGCTGCGCCGCCTGCTGGCCGACCCGGACCGGCCGATCGGCTCGGCGCTCCTGGACCAGCGCAACCTCGCCGGCATCGGCAACGTCTTCATGGCCGAACTGTGCTTCCTCGCCCGGGTCACCCCCTGGACCCGCGTCGGCGACTGCGCCGCGATCGAGCGTCTCGTCCCGGCCGCCAAGCGCCTGCTGGAGGCCAACCGCGCGAGCGTCGACCGGACCACGACCAGCGCCGCCGTCCGGGCCCGCTCCACCCACCGCCTGTACGTGTACGGCCGCGCGGGCCGGTCCTGCCTGGTGTGCGGTACGCCCGTACGCGTCGCGTCCGAGACCCATGGCCGGATCGGGCGCGAGCGTCCCACCTACTGGTGCCCGCGCTGCCAGCGCGGCCCGGTCTCGTCCTGAGCCGGCCCGCGGACCGGACGCGTGTCAGCCCCCGACGGGACCGAAGCGCTCGGTCCTGATCCGCAGCGGATCGTGGCCCTGCGCCACGAGGATCCCGGCCGCCCGCTCCACGAACCCGTTCGGACCGCACACAAAACACATCGGCGCGAACTCCGCGGGCCAGCCGTACGCCGCCACGTCGTCCTCGGTGAGCCGGCCCGGCGCCCGGCGCGGGCCCTCCGGCGCCGACCGGGTGTACAGATGGGTGATGTCCAGTCCGCCCTGGGCGCCTCCCGGGCCCAGCTCCCGCGCGTAGTAACGCTCCTCGGGTGTACGGACCGAGTACAGCAACCGGAAGAGGACGCGGCTCCCGACGCTCCCCCGGGTACGGATCATGGACATCAGCGGGACGACCCCGGAGCCCCCGGCCATCAGCAGCACGGGGGAGGGATCGGCCGGGTCCCAGACGAACCAGCCGCCGACCGGGCCGCGCAGTTCCAGCTGGTCACCGGCCTCCAGCACGTCGACCAGGTAGGGCGAGACCTCACCGTCGCCGATCCGCTGCACGGTCAGCTCGATCCGGTCGCCGTCGGGCGCCGACGCGAGGGAGTAGCTGCGCTGGGTGCTGTAGCCGTCCTCCGCCGTCAGCCGCACGTCCACGTGCTGGCCGGCCGCGTGGCCCTGCCACTCGGGTGCCCGCAGGACCAGCGTGCGCGCGGTCCCCGTCTCGTCGCGGACGTCCTCGACCGTCGTCGTCTGCCAGGGCAGCCGGCCGGTCAGTCGCCCTGGTACCGCTGCTCGCGCCACGGGTCACCGTATTCGTGATAGCCGAGGCCTTCCCAGAAGCCCGGCTCGTCCGAGTCCATCAACCGGATGCCGTTCACCCACTTCGCCGACTTCCAGAAGTACAGGTGCGGCACCAACAGCCGTGCGGGACCGCCGTGTTCGGCGGGGAGGTCGTCATGGTCGTAGCGGTACGCGATCCACGCCTGCCCGTCGAGCAGGTCCTCCAGCGGCAGATTGGTCGTGTACCCGCCGTAGCTCTGGACCATGGCGTAGTCACCGTCGAGGTCGACCCCGTCGAGCAGGGTGTCCAGGGACACCCCCTCCCACTCCGTACGGAACTTGGACCACTTCGTCACACAGTGGATGTCGACCGTGGGGCGCTCGGCCGGCAGCGCGGTCAGGTCCTCCCACGACCAGTCATGGGTCTCACCGGCGACCGTGGTCAGGGTGAACCGCCAGTTCTCCTTCGCGACCACCGGCGTGGGACCGGCCGCCAATACCGGGAAGTCGTGCACCACGTACTGGCCCGGGGGCAGCTTCTCCTCCGTCGGGCGCCGGCCGTGGAAACCGCGAGAAATGACAGCCACGTCGGCCTCCTCTCCCTCCCCGGCACGCGACAGCGGGAGCGCCGGTGAGTATCGCCTGTCAGTGGCGTCGCCTCCCAGTGTGGTCCCGTCGCACCATGAGCACCATCGGAACCGCTCGCGGCATCGGTGCGGGGAGATCCGGAACCCCGGACTCCCCGCACCGGCCCCCCGGATCCGGGCCCGTCAGGACACCCGGACCAGGTGCACCGCCGTACTGGCCCAGTCGCCCTCGGGCAGCGACGGTAGGATCCCGTACTCGGTCAGGACCCGCGCGGAGTGGACGGAGCCGGTGCGCGCGTCGCGGTAGCGGGCGTCGGGGTCGAGCCCCGCCAGCCGGAGCGGCGTGCGCGGGCTGCCGTGACGCGGCCCCCGCTGCCAGACCAGCAGCAGCGCCTCGGCGCGGTCCGCGCCGGTGTACTGCACCGCGGACGGACCGTCGTCGACGGGGCCGCGCGGCCGGTGCAGGACGCCGTGCTGGACGAGCGGGCGGACGCGCTTGTACTCGGCGACCAGCTCCGCGGCCTCGGCCAGCTCCTCCTCGGACCACCGGCCCAGGTCGCCGCCGATGCCGAGGGCCCCGGCCATCGCGACGTGGAAGCGGAAGCGCAGCGGCACCGAGCGCGCGGTGAGCTGGTTCGGTACGTCGGTCACCCAGGCGGCCATGGTGCGCGCCGGGTAGATCTGGCCGTATCCGTGCTGGATGGACAGCCGGTCCCAGGCGTCGGTGTTGTCCGAGGCCCAGGCCTGGTCGGTACGGGACAGGATGCCCAGGTCGACCCGGCCGCCGCCGCCACTGCACGACTCGATGCGCAGCCCGGGATGGTCGGCGCGCAGCCGGTCGACGAGGGCGTACAGGTTCCGCACATAGGCCGTGCCCAGGCGGTCGGCGCCGTCGGCGCGGTCGGGCCAGCCCGCCTCGCTGAACGCGCGGTTCATGTCCCACTTGAGGAAGTCGACGGAGTGCTCGCCGACCAGCCGGGTCAGCCAGCCGTACGCCCAGTCGGCGACGTCGCGGCGGGCGAGGTTGAGGACCAGCTGGCTGCGCAGTTCGGTGCGGGTGCGGTGCGGGAAGTGCAGGACCCAGTCCGGGTGTTGACGGTAGAGGTCGCTGTCCGGGTTGACCATCTCGGGCTCCACCCACAGGCCGAAGCGCATCCCGAGCCGGTGCACCTCCTTGACCAGCGGCGACAGCCCGTTGGGGAAGCGCTCAGGGGACGGGGTCCAGTCGCCGAGCCCCGCCTCCGCGTTGCGGCGGGCACCGAACCAGCCGTCGTCCATGACGTACAGCTCCACCCCGAGCGCGGCGGCCCGCGCGGCCAGCGCCTTCTGGCCGGCCTCGTCCACGTCGAAGCCCGTCGCCTCCCAGGAGTTGTAGAGCACGGGCCGTACCTCGCCGGGGTGCGGCAGCACATGGGCGAGGGTGTACGCGTGCCAGGCGCGGCTCGCCGCGCCGAAACCGCCGTCGCTGTACAGGCCAGCGAGGCGCGGGGTGGTGAACTCCTCGCCGGGGCCGAGCGGCAGCGCCGTACCGTCCTGGCCCGCGCCGCCGGTGAAGCAGGCGCGGCCGTCGGGGGTGCGCTGCACCGTGACGCGCCAACTGCCGCTCCACGCGAGGGCGGCGCTCCACACCTCGCCGTGGTCCTCGGTCGCGTGTCCGGCGTCGAGCATCACCCAGGGGTTGGCGTGATGGCTGGTGATGCCCCGCCGGCTGGTGAGGGTCGTCTCGCCGTACGGCACCGGCTCCCGGCGCAGGCGGCTCTCCGCCGACCACTGGCCTGTGACATGGCTGAGCCGGTAGTCCTCCCTGGCCGGCAGCGTCCACGCGGCGGAGTCCGCGCGCGGGAGCGTCACGGTGGTGTCGCCGGTGTTGCGCAGGACGGTCCAGCGCTCGATCACGTCGCTGTTGTCGTGGACCCGGTAGTGGAGGGAGACGTCCAGGTCGTAGTGCGTGTCGCTGAACTCCAGGACCAGTTCGGCCGATCCGGGGGCGGACTCGTCGACCCGGTGGCCGGTGGGCCGCCACTCGAAGGCGCGGGTGCCGTCGGCGAACCGTACCTGGAGGGAGGGGGCGCCGTACCGGGCCCCTCCGTCCACGGGCAGTTCCTCGCCGACGGGCGAGCGCCCCTCGAAACTGCTGGCCGGCGGCGCCGGGGGAGCGGCAAGCTCCTGTGCCTCTTCGAGGGTCAGCCGAGGTCCCCATCCGAGGTGACAGGGCGCGCCCGTCTCGTCGATCCGCAGCGCGTACGACGTGCGCGGAGTGGAGAGCAGCCAGACCCCGGTGTGAGGGGCGAAGGAGATCACAGGCATGGATCCTCACGTTCGTTTTGCGCCTCGAGAGCAAACCGCAGCCAACCTTGCCTTGGATCAGGTGTCAATACCCGGAGGCTGGCGCGCATTTGCAAGTTGAGGCGTCCCTTGTTTGGCATTTCGAAAGGTGCTTGCTTCTTTCATTGACAGCGGAAAAGAACACCCCTACGTTTCGGCCATGCGCTCGACCCCTCGTACCGAGGCGGTTCCGGCACCGACGCCGGCCGCTTCCCTGGTCTTCACGACCGTGCTGTCCCACGGCCCGCTCACGCGGATCGAGATAGCCCGGCGCACCACGCTCTCCTCCGCCGCGGTGACCAAGGCGGTCCGTCCGCTCATGGAGGCCGGCTACCTGGTCGAAGGCGTCGACGAGGAGGCACGCCCGTCCCTCGGACGCCCCGCCAACCTGGTGCGGGTCGACGGCGGACGGGCCCTGTTCATCGGCGTCAAGGTGACGGGCGACGAGATCATCGCGGTCCTCACCGACCTGTGCTGCCGTATCCGGGTCGCCCGGCACCTCCCGCTCACCGACCGTGAACCGGGCGCCGTGCTCGCCGCCATCGCCGGACTCGTACAGGAACTCCTCACGGAGGCCGACGGGTTCGGGGTCGAGGTGCGCGGGCTCGGGCTCGCCGTCTCCGGCGACGTGGACCGTACGGCCGGAGTCGTGCGCTACTCGCCCTTCCTGGACTGGCGCGACGTCCCCCTCGCCGACCTGGCCGGAACCGTGACGGGGCTGCCGGTCACGGTCGACAACGACGTCCGCGCGCTGACCGTCGCCGAGCAGTGGTTCGGCGCGGGCGTGGGTCTCTCCGACTTCGCGCTCGTGACGGTCGGCGCCGGCATCGGCTGCGGGCTGGTGGTGCACGGCCGGGTGGTCTCGGGCGCCCACGGCGTGGCCGGTGAGATCGGCCACCTGTCCATCGACCCCCTGGGGCCGCCGTGCCACTGCGGCAACACCGGGTGTGTGGAGGCGATCGCGGGGGACTCCGCCATCGTCCGCCGCGTCCGGGAGGTGACCGGTCTGCCGGTCACCGACTCCGCGCGGGCCCTGGAGCTGGCACACCGGGGCGACCCGGGCGCCAAGGAGGCGTACGCGCGGGCCGGGGAGGCGATCGGCCGGGCCATCGGAGCCGTCGTCAACGTCCTGGGACCACAACGAGTGATCATCTCCGGCGAGGGCCTGGCGGCGTACGACCTGTTCGCCGAGCAGATCCGTGACGCGTTCGCCGCGTCCGCCTTCGGTACCGCCGCGCAGTGTGACGTGATGACACGGCCGCTGCCCTTCGAGGAGTGGGCGCGTGGCGCCGCGGCCACCGCCATCCAGTCCTTCATCGGAACAGACACGTACTAGGAGTAGCGATGACGCTGCAGAGCCGCACCCCCTCGCCCTTCCCTGCCCCGAGCCGCCGCAATGTGGTCCGCGGCGTGCTCGGGACCGGCGCCGCCGCCCTGGCCGCGCCCGTCCTGACCGCCTGCGGAGGAGGCCCCGCCGCCGACCCGAAGACGGTGACCTTCGGATCCAACGGGGCGGACGCCACGCCCAAGAAGGCCTACTCCGCCGTGACCGGCGCCTTCACCAAGGACAGCGGCCTCAAGGTCAAGACGAACACCGTCGACCACGACACGTTCCAGAAGAGCATCTCCAACTACCTCCAGGGCACCCCGGACGACGTCTTCACCTGGTTCGCCGGCTACCGCATGCAGTTCTTCGCCAAGAAGGGCCTGGCCCACCCCGTCGACGACGTGTGGGACACGATAGGTTCCGGTTTCAGCGACGCCGCCAAGCAGTTGTCCAAGGGCCAGGACGGCAAGTACTACTTCGTCCCGCTCTATAACTACCCCTGGGCCGTGTTCTACCGGAAGAGTGTGTTCCAGGAGCGCGGCTACCAGCCGCCCGCCACCTGGAGCGCGTTCACCGCGCTCGCCAAGCAGATGAAGAAGGACGGCCTCTCGCCGATCGCCTCCGGCTACGGCGGCGGTGACAGCTGGTCCATCCTCGGGGCCTTCGACTACCTCAACCTCCGTGCCAACGGCTACGACTTCCACATGTCGCTCATGCGCGGCGAGGTCGCCTGGACGGACAAGCGCACCACCAGGACGCTCGACCTCTGGCGCGAGATCAGCCCGTACTACCAGGAAGGCGCGGGCGGCCGCTCCTGGCAGGACGCGGCCCAGTCCCTGCTCGACAAGAAGTCCGGCATGGCCGTCATCGGTCTCTTCCTCGGCCAGCAGATCACGGACGAGAAGCTCCGCGACGACATCGACTTCTTCCCCTTCCCCACGATCGACCCGTCCTTCGGCCAGGACACCGTCGAGGCCCCCACCGACGGCTTCATGCTCAGCCGCAAGCCCAAGAACCTCGACGGCTCCACCAAGCTCCTGGAGTTCCTCGGCGGCGCCAAGGCCGAGAACCTCTACATGGGCGTCGACCCCAGCAACGTGGCCGTCAACTCCGGCGCCGACACCAGCACGTACAACGCCCTCCAGAAGAAGTCCGCCGAACTCATCGCCTCGGCCAAGCACATCACCCAGTTCGCCGACCGGGACAGCGACCCGGGCTTCATCTCCACCGTCGTGCTGCCGGGCCTCACCCAGTGGCTGGGACACCCCGACGACGGCTCGGCCCTGCTCAAGAAGATCGAGTCCCAGCGCTCGCGCTTCTTCACCGCCTGATCAGGACCGGGAAGGTTCCACCATGTCCTCCGTGCGCCCAGCGCCTCCCACCAAGCCACGCGCCCGCCCCCGGCCGCGCCGGCTCAGCGCCGGTGACCGTCTCTTCCTCGCGGTCATCGTCGGCATACCCGTACTCGCCCTGCTCGTCTTCGTCTGGCTGCCGGCGCTGGCGTCCATCGGTCTGTCCTTCACCAGCTGGGACGGCATCGCGCTGTCCGACATCCACTGGATCGGACTGGACAACTACCACGAGATCTTCACCAACTACCCGCCGTTCTGGCCGGCGGTCCAGCACAATGTCGTCTGGCTGCTCTTCACGGCCCTGCTGCCCACCCCGTTCGGCATCTTCCTGGCCTACCAGCTCGACCGGAAGATCCGCTTCGCCCGGATCTACCAGACCGCGATCTTCCTGCCCATGGTGCTGTCCCTGGCCGTGGTCGGCTTCATCTGGGAGATCATCTACAACCCCGACAACGGACTGCTCAACGGCATCCTCAACGGGGTCGCGCCCGGCCACCACATCGACTGGCTCGGAGACCCGGACCTCAACCTCTGGGCCGTACTGGTCGCGTCGGCCTGGCGGCACACCGGCTACATCATGATCCTCTACCTGGCGGGCCTCAAGGGCTTCGACCCCGCGCTCAAGGAAGCCGCGTCGCTCGACGGCGCGAACGAACGCCAGACTTTCTTGCGGGTGGTCTTCCCCGCCCTCAAGCCCGTCAACATCATCATCCTGGTCGTCACCGTCATGGAGTCGCTGCGCGCCTTCGACATCGTGTACGTGCTCGGCGGCGGCGTCGGCAGCAAACCGGGCATGGAGCTGCTCTCCCTCCTGATCACCGACAACATCATCGGCGAGTCCAGCCACATCGGTTACGGCTCCGCCCTCGCGGTGGTCCTGCTCGTGGTCTCCCTGCTCGCCATCGGGACCTTCCTCGTACAGACCTTCCGCAAGGAGGACCAGTGACCGCGACCGCCACACCGCCGGCCGCCGGCTCACGCACCCGCCGTACCGCGTCCCGGGAATCCGGACCCTCGCGTCCCAAGAGCCAGGCCGGCCGCCATGTCCTGCTCGGCGGCATCGCCCTGCTCTGGCTCGTCCCGCTGCTCTGGGCGGTCTACACCTCGCTGCGGCCGTACTCGGACACCAGCAAGCACGGGTACCTCTCCTGGCCGCACAGCCTCAGCCTGGAGAACTTCTCGGACGCCTGGAGCCAGTCCGGGATGCCGCACTTCTTCTGGAACTCCGTGCTCATCACGGTCCCCGCGGTCCTCGGCACCCTGCTGTTCTCCGCCGCCGTGGCGTTTTTCGTCTCGCGCTTCGACTTCCGCTGGAACATTGTCCTGCTGATGCTGTTCACGGCGGGCAACCTGCTGCCCGCGCAGGTGCTCATTACCCCGCTGTACCGCCTGTACCTGCTGATCCCGCTGCCGGGGTGGATGAGCGACTCGTTCCTGCTCTATAACTCCGTCTGGGGCATCGTCTTCATCCACATCGCCTACCAGTGCGGCTTCTGCACCTTCGTCCTCAGCAACTACATGCGGACGATCCCCAAGGAGATCACCGAGGCGGCGCTGGTCGACGGCGCCCCCGTGTGGCGCCAGTTCTTCCAGATCGTGCTGCCGCTGTGCCGCCCCGCCTTCGCGGCGCTGGCCACGCTCGAATCGATCTGGATCTACAACGACTTCTTCTGGTCGCTCGCCCTGATCGAGACCGGCGACAAGCGTCCGATCACCTCCGCGCTGGCCAACCTCCAGGGCCAGTACTTCACCAACCCCAACCTGATCGCGGCCGGTGCGCTGATGACCGCGATCCCCACGCTGCTGGTGTACTTCGCGCTCCAGCGCCAGTTCATCAGCGGGCTGACCATCGGTTCGGGCAAGGGCTGAGCCGAAGGACAGGTGTACGTACGACCGTTTTCGCCCGTACGCCCGTCTCCCTGCCCCGACCGCACGCACGCTCCGTGCACGTCCATGCGCCGACAACAGGAGGTCCTGACCCATGCGGTCACCCGCGTACCCCTTCAGAGCCGTGCTCGTCCTGGCCCTCGCGGCCGGCCTGACCACCGCCGTTCCCTCGGCCATGGCGGCCACCCCCACCACCGCGAAGCCGGCCGCCGCCCAGGCCCCCGCCGCGGCCCCGGCCGCCGACACCGCCGCCGGACTCGCCGAGAAGCCCTTCATGGGCTGGACCAGCTGGTCCATGCAGTCGTCCAAATACCCCGGCCTCAACCCGGACGGCGACTACAGCTACCTGACCGAGAAGAACGTCCTCAAGCAGACGAACGCGCTCGCGTCCAAGCTCAAGAAGTACGGCTACGAATACGTCAACATCGACGCCGGCTGGTGGATGGACATGGCGTGGAAGCCCCGCTTCGACGCGTACGGCCGCCAGGCCGCCGACCCCGGCCGCTTCCCCCGGGGCATGAAGCCCGTCGCCGACGACATCCACGCGAAGGGCCTCAAGGCCGGCATCTACCTGCCCGTGGGCCTCCAGAAGGAGGCGTACGGCGAGGGCAAGGTCCCGATCTTCGACGCGCCCGGCTGCACCACGGCCGACATCGTCTACTCCGACCTGCGCACCACCAACGGCTGGGACAGCGCGTACAAGATCGACTTCGCCGACCCCTGCGCGCAGAAGTACGTCGACTCGCAGGCGCGGATGTTCGCCGACTGGGGGTACGACTACCTCAAGCTGGACGGCGTCGGCCCCGGCTCCTTCAAGAGCGGCGACAACTACGACAACGTCGCCGACGTGGCCGCCTGGCAGAAGGCGATAGCCACCGCGGGCCGCCCGCTCCACCTCGAAGTCTCCTGGTCGCTGGACATCAACCACGCCGCCGACTGGCAGAAGTACACCAACGGCTGGCGGATCGACACCGACGTCGAGTGCTACTGCAACACCCTGGTGTCGTGGGAGAACTCGGTGAACGACCGCTTCGACGACACACCCAAGTGGACCCGGTTCGCGGGTCCCGGCGGCTGGAACGACCTCGACGCCATCGATGTCGGCAACGGCGAGATGGACGGCCTGACCAAGGCCGAGCGGCAGAGCTACATGACCCTGTGGGCCATCGCCAAGTCGCCCCTCTACACCGGTGACGACCTCACCCGACTCGACGACTACGGCGTCTCCCTGCTGACCAACAAGGACGTCCTCGCGATCAACCAGGGCAGCACCCCGCCCGCGCGGCCCGTCACGGCCACCGGCGACCAGCAGGTGTGGAGCGCGAAGAACGCCGACGGCAGCTACACCGTCGCCCTGTTCAACCTCGCCGACACCTCCGCCGCCGTGACCGCCGACTGGCAGTCCCTCGGCTTCACCGGCCAGGGCAAGGTCCGCGACGTCTGGAACAAGGAAGACCTCGGCACGTTCAAGGACAAGGTCACCCAGGCCCTGCCGGCCCACGGCTCGCGCCTGTTCACCGTCACCCCGCGCGGAACCGCCTTCGAGAAGACGGCCTACGAGGCCGAGTCCCCGGCCAACACGCTGAGCGGCAACGCCTCGATCGGCGACTGCGGCGCGTGCTCCGGCACGCACAAGGTCGGCAACCTGTACCAGGGCGGGAAGGTCCAGTTCAACGACGTCGTGGCCACGAAGGCCGGCCACTACATGATCGACGTGTCCTACATCAGCGGTGACTCCCGCCCGGCGAAGATCTCCAGCAACGGAAACGGCGCCACGGCCCTGAAGTTCCCCTCCACCGCCGACTGGGGGACCGTCGAGACCGTCACCGTCCCGGTGACCCTCAAGGCCGGCAAGAACACGGTCACCATCGACAGCGGCGACGACTACGCGCCCGACATCGACCGGATCGCCGTACCGCGGCTCTGATCCCGCGCGGCCATCTCTCACCACCGGTGCGGGTCCCGCGGGTCCCGCACCGGCCCCTTCCTTCTCCCGGCGGCCCGGCACCCGCACGCCCGCACCGCCTTTCCGGAATGGAGTGCTCCGTGGACGACCAGCACACCGGCGCAGCCGCGCCCGCCCCGGCTTCCCCCCGTGGCCCGAGCCGGCGAGAAGCCCTCTCGCTCGCCGCCGCGGTGGGCGCCTTCACCGCCCTCGGCGGCCTGCCCGCCTTCGCCGCCTCCGGACCCGTGGTCCGGCAGACCACGTCCCCCCTGCTGTCCGAGGCCTCGACCACCCGGTTCTGGTACCAGTCGCCGGCCTCCGACAAGAACATGATCGAGCAGGGCCTGCCGGTCGGCAACGGCCGGCTCGGCGCCCTCGCCGGCAACGACCCCTCCCGCGAGGTGCTGCTCGTCACCGACGCCACCCTGTGGACCGGCGGCCTCAACGGCACCCTCGACGCGGACGGCCAATTCCCCTACGGACGGCAGGACTTCGGCTCGTTCACCCTGCTCGGGCGGCTGACCGTCGACATCCCGGACCACGACCTGTCGTCGCTCTCCTCCTACCGGCGTGACCTCGACATCAGCCAGGGCGTGGTCTCCGCCTCGTACGTACGCTCCGGAGTGACCTACGAGCGCCGGATCTTCGCCAGCCACCCCGACGACGCGATCGTCCTGCACTTCACGCAGCGGGGCGGCGGGCGCTACACCGGCTCGGTGAGCCTGGCCGGCACCCACGACGAGAAGACCACGGCCGACCGCGCGCGGAAGTACGCCTCCTTCCACGGCTCCTTCCCGGACGGCGGACTGCGGTACGGCGCCGCCGTCACCGCGTACAGCAGCACCGGCAAGGTGACCGTCGACGGTACGCGGATCACCTTCACGGACTGCAAGGAGCTGACGGTCGTCGTCAGCGGCGGCACCGACTACGCCCCCGACGCGGCCACCGGCTACCGCGACCGCGCCCTCGACCCGGAGCCGCTGGCCAGGACCAAGGTCCTCGCCGCGGCCCGCCACCCGGCCACCACCCTCCTGCACAGCCATGTCGCCGACCACCGCGAGCTGTTCGAGCGGATGGACATCTCCCTCGGGCAGTCGTCCGCGTTCCAGCGCGGCCTCGACACCTGGGAGCGGGTCAGGGCGCGCTACACCGACGGCGAGGCGGACCCCGAACTCGAAGCGTCGTACCTCCAGTTCGGCCGCTACCTGATGATCGCCGGATCCCGGGACAGCCTGCCGGTCGCCCTCCAGGGGCTGTGGCTGGACGGCAACGACCCGGACTGGATGGGCGATTACCACACCGACATCAACATCCAGATGAACTACTGGATGGCCGACCGGGCGGGCCTGTCAGGACTGTTCGACGCGTTCGCCGACTACTGCGTGGCGCAGCTCCCCTCGTGGACCAAGCTCACCCACGACCTCTACCAGGACCCGCGCAACCGCTTCCGCAACTCCACCGGCAAGGTCGGCGGCTGGGCCGTCTCCTTCTCCACCAACGTCCACGGCGGCAATGGCTGGTGGTGGCACCCCGGCGGCAGTGCCTGGCTGGCCAACTCCCTCTTCGAGCACTACGAGTTCACCCAGGACAAGGCGTACCTCGCCAAGATCTACCCGCTGCTCAAGGGCGCCGTCGAGTTCTGGGAGGCACGCCTCATCACCACGACGGTCACCGACCGGGCCACCGGCGGGACCCGCGAGGTGCTCATCGACGACAAGGACTGGTCGCCCGAGCACGGCCCGCAGGACGCCAAGGGCATGACGTACGCCCAGGAGCTGGTCTGGGCGCTCTTCGGCAACTTCCGCACCGCCACCGACGTCCTCGGCAGGGACGCCGCGCACAGCAGGACGGTCGGCGCGCTCCGGGAGCGGCTGTACCTCCCCGAGGTGAGCCCCACGTCCGGCTGGCTCCAGGAGTGGATGTCCCCCGACAACCTCGGTGAGACGACCCACCGCCACCTCTCCCCGCTCATCGGGCTGTTCCCCGGCGACCGCATCCGCCCCGACGCCTCCACCCCGAAGGAGATCGTCGACGGGGCGACCGCCCTGCTCACCGCCCGGGGGACGAACAGCTTCGGCTGGGCCAACGCCTGGCGCAGCCTGTGCTGGGCGCGGCTCAAGGACGCCGAGAAGGCGTATCAGGGGGTTGTCACCAACCTCCGGCCCTCCATCGGCGGCACCAACGGCACCGCGCCGAACCTCTTCGACATCTACGAGGTCGAGAAGGGACGGGGCATCTTCCAGATCGAGTCCAACTTCGGCACCGCCGCCGCCATGATCGAGATGCTGGTCTACTCGCGGCCCGGCCAGGTCGAGCTGCTCCCCGCCCTGCCCGACGCGTGGGCCGCCTCCGGCGCGATCGCGGGCGTGGGGGTACGGGGCGGATTTGTCCTCGACCTGCGGTGGAAGGCCGGCAAGGTCACCGAGGCGCGGCTGCGTAGCGTCGGTGGCCGTACGACGACCGTGCGGTTCGGCGGCAGGACCCAGAAGGTCAGCCTCAAGCCGGGCGCCTCGGTGTCCCTGCGGGACCTGACGTGAGACGGCCGCGGCCGACGCGCCGCCGGTACGCGGTGGGGATCGTCTCCGCGCTGCTCGTCACGCTGTGCGCGCCGGCGACGGCGGTGTCCGCGACGGCGTCGCCGGCGGACACGACGGCTGTACGTGTTTCGGCCGCGAGCGCGCCGGGCCGCCACCAGGTCGTCACCTGGGGCGCGAGTGTGGACCGGCAGGGAGAGGCGCCCCGCGACCGGAGCTACCGGGCCGTGGTGCGCACCAGTGCCGGCGGTACCGGCACCCGCGTCCGCCTCTCCAACGCGTTCGGCGACCAGCCGGTCACCTTCGACAGCGTGTACGCCGGCAAGCGGAAGGAGGGCGCCCAGCTCGTCGGCGGCAGCAACCGCGCGCTCACCTTCGGCGGCGCGGGCGCGGTCACCGTCGCGGCGGGGGAGAGCGTGGTCAGCGACCCGCTCTCCGGCCGGCTGGCCGCCCAGAGCGACCTGGTCGTCAGTTATCACGTGCTGAGCGCGGGCGGTCCCTCGACCGGCCACGGCATGGCCATGCAGACCTCGTACGCCACGGCGGGCAACCACACCGCCGAGGAGAGCGCCGCGAGCTGGACCGACCGGACCGGGTCCTGGTACTACCTCGACGCGGTGAGCGTGGAGACGGACAGGAACACGGGCGCCGTGGTCACCCTCGGCGACTCCATCACCGACGGCTGGCAGTCGAGCACCGACACGAACCGGCGGTGGCCCGACTACCTCTCCCGCCGCCTCCAGGGCGCGACCGGGATCGGTGTCAAGGGCGTCGCCAACGAGGGCATCTCCGGCAACAAGGTCCTGGCGGACGGCGCCGGGCAGAGCGCGCTGAACCGCCTCCAGCGGGACGTGCTCTCGCAGCCCGGCGTCCGTACGGTGCTCCTCTTCGAGGGCATCAACGACATCAAGGCGCACTCCGGCGTCACGGTGGCCGACCTGATCGCCGGATACCGGGAGATCATCGAGCGGTCGCACGCGGCGGGCAAGTGTGTGGTCGGCGCGACCGTCCTGCCCTTCAAGGGCTGGTCGGAGTACGACCCCGAGGGCGAGGCGGTACGGCAGGGGGTCAACGCGTTCATCAGGACCAGCGGTGAACTCGACGGCGTCGCCGACTTCGACAGGATGCTCCGCAGCCCGTACGACCAGGAGAAGCTGCTCCCGGTCTTCGACGGCGGCGACCGGCTGCACCCGAACGACAAGGGCATGCAGGCGATGGCGGACGCGGTCGACCTCAAGAGCCTGAGGTGCGACCGCTGAGAGCGGCACGCACCTGAGGTGAAGGAAGAGCGAGGGCTCCCCCGCCGGCGGACGGGGGAGCCCTCGCCTCTTCCTGACAGCCCGGCAGGCCGGCCTACGGCTTCTCGGTCTCCCCCTCCAGGACCTTCCTGGTGGCGGGCCCGTACACACCCGAGGGGTCACCGGTGACGTCGCGGTCGTCCTGGTAGCGGGCGACCGCGCGCTCCAGCTCGGCGTCGTACGTGCCGTCGGGCATCCCGAGGTAGCGCAGCAGCAGCTGGCCCATCCGCTTCTGCAACTCGACCACCTCCGGGCCCGTGTCACCCTCGCGCAGGACGGCCGGGCCCGACGACGGGGTGGAGCCGGGGGAGGCGGACCCGGTCGGCGGGGTGGAGGCCGTGGGGGAGGCCGGGGTGTCCTCGCCCGCCTCGCCCTTCGCCGAGGTCGCGGAGGCGGACGCGGACGCCGAGGCGTCGTCGGACGGGCTCGCGCTCGGGTCGTCGGACGGGGAGGAGGTGGCGTCCGAGGACGGACTGCCCGGTGTCGGGGAGGCCTTGTCGTCGGCCGTGCCACTGGCGTCGGGAAGCGCCGTCCGCGCGGTCGAGGAGGTCGAGCCGGGGCCCGCCGCCTCGTCCCCGCCGCCGCCCCGGACCGCGACACCGGCCGACACCGCGACGACGGCGGCGACCACGGCGATGGCGAGGGCCAGGTAGAGACCCTTGCGGCGGCGGGCGGGCGGCTCGTCCGGCTCGTCGTCACCGAAGGAGCCTTCGCCGGCGTTTTCTCCGGCGCCACCATCGGCCCCGGCGGCTCCACCGGCCGCCTCACCGGCGGCGCCGCCGGTGCCCGCGGCGGTGACGCCCGCGCCGCCCTCGTCCTTCTGGTCGTCCTTCTCGTCGTCGCCCTGGTCGTCGGCGGTCGCTGCCGCCACCCCACCCTGTACGGCCGTTGTTCCGGCCCCGGCGCTGCCGGGAGGACCGAAGGCCGCACGCTCCCGCGCGGCGCGCTCGCGCTCGGCGTCGTCGGCGGCCGTCGGCCCGGCCGCGCGGTCCGGGGCGTCGGTCCCGCTCCCCAGTGAGACGTAGGGGCGTACATGCATCTGATCGCCGTCACCGGACTGTTCCGCCGGGTCGGTGAGGCTCGTTCCGGCGATGTCGGCCCGGGTGGCGCACGCGCAGTCGGGATGGCCGGCCTCGCCCGGAGGTGCGAAACAACGGGGGCAAGATTCCTGCGTCACGGACGTTTCCTTCCTGGGGACGCAGCGATTATGCAGAGCCGCCACTGTTTTGCGCAGCGCTTCCCGGCCCCGAAAAGAGTCACAATCAGTCATCAGGTAGATCGATAACCGGTCATATGGAAGGGGAAAGGGTCAAAACAAGAACGCGATGTGTTCGAACTCGCACCGAATCGCAGGAGCGTTGAGGCCCTTCGGGCGAGTCGTACGCGTGCGGCTCACTCCTCGCTCTGCGCCGCCACCAGACCGTCCCCGGCCGCCGTACGGCAGTAGAGCACCGACCGCCCCGCCCGCTGCCTGACCACCAGACGGGCATCGAGCAGCACCTTGAGATGGCGGCCCACCGAACCGAGCGCCATCCCGGTCAGCCCCACCAACTGCGTTGTGCTCTTGGGGGTGTCGAGCAGCAGCAGGACCCGCGCCCGGTACGGGCCGAGCAGCCGGCCCAGCGCCTCCGGCTCCGCCGCCCCGCCCGGCGCGACCGCCGGGCCCGTACAGGGGTAGACCACGGCGTAGCGGTGCGGCGGCTCCTCCCAGCAGACCCACCCCGACCGGGGCGTGACCGGCACGAACACCAGCTGTGCGTCGGTGACCGTGCGTGGCGGGTAGTCACGTGTGTTGATCTGCAACCGCCCCTCCCCGAGCCAGCGCATGCGCGGACGCATGCCGTCCAGGGCGGCGGCCCAGCCCCCGAGGGTCAACTGCCGGGTCCGCGCGACCACGTCGGCCTCGCAGATCCGCCGCCGGGCCGGCCAGTACGGCAGGACCGTCTCCGTCCAGACCCACTCCAGCAGGCCGGCGACGCGCCCCGCCGGATCGGACCGGATCAGCCGGTCCGGGACGGCCCGGCCCTGGGCCACCGCCAGATCCGCCCGTACGGCCTCCGGCGGCGTCTCCCTGATCCGCGCCAGCTCCCGCGCGAACGCCGCGCTCCCGTCACCCTCCGGTACGGGGGCCGGGTGCGCCCCGGGGGTGGGCGTCATGAAGTCCGCGTTCCATCCGTTCCCCCGCGCCGCCCGCACCAGCTCCGCGGCCCGCGGATCGGCGGCCAGCCGCTCCCGGTACGCCGGCCCGTGGGCGGCGAACCACTCCCGCTCGCCCGGGTGCGCGGGAGCGCCCCGCTCCAGGGCGAACAGGCTCGCCGTGGTCTCCGCCAGCGGCGAGATCACGAACCGGCTGCCCGCCAGGGTGTCCGTGCTGATCTGCCACCAGCCCATGTTTCGCCTCCGTGCGAAACAATAACGCCGCCGGCACGGCCCTGATGAGACTGCCGTCCATGCGCACCTACGGGCAGCTCTTCCGCACTCCTGAGTTCACCCCCTTCTTCCTGACCTGCTCCGTGCAGGTCGCCTCCTCGACCGTCGGCGGACTGGCCCTGGCCACCCTCGTGTTCCGGTCCACCGGCTCCGCCCTGCTCTCGGCGCTGAGCATGTTCGGCCCCTCCCTGGCCCAGGTGCTCGGGGCGACCCTGCTGCTGTCCGCGGCCGACCGGCTGCCCCCGCGCTCCGCGATGACCGTCGTCGCCCTGGTCGTCGGCGTGGGCACCGCCGTCCTGGCCGTGCCGGGCCTGCCGCTGTGGGCCGTCTTCACGGTCCTCCTCGTCGAGGGCCTGGCCACGTCGGTCGGCGGCGGGGTGCGCTACGGGCTGCTGAGCGAGATCCTCCCCAAGGACGGCTACCTGCTGGGCCGTTCCGTCCTCAACATGTCCGTCGGCATGATGCAGATCGCCGGGTACGCCACCGGCGGCGTCCTGCTCGCCGTCCTCTCCCCGCGCGGGGCCCTGCTCACCGCCGCCGCCCTCGGCGTCGCCTCCGCGGTCCTCGCCGCCGCCGGACTCTCGTCCCGCCCGCCCCGTACCGCCGGAAGACCCTCGGTGGGCGAGACCTGGCGCACCAACAGCCGTCTCTGGTCGTCGCCCGCCCGGCGGACGGTCTTCCTGGCCCTGTGGGTGCCCAACGGGCTGATAGTCGGCTGCGAATCGCTCTTCGTCCCCTACGACCCCCGGCACGCGGGCCTGCTCTTCGCCTGCGCGGCCTTCGGGATGCTCATCGGCGACACCCTCGCCGGCCGCTTCCTGCCCCGGCACCGGCGCGAGCGGCTGGGCGCCCCGCTGCGCCTGCTGCTCGCGCTGCCCTACCTGGTGTTCGTGTGGCACCCGGCGGCGCCCTTCGCGGCGGCGGCCGCCACCCTCGCCTCGATCGGCTTCGCGTCGAGCCTGCTGCTCCAGGAGAGCCTGATCGCGCTGACCCCGGACGACATCCAGGGGCAGGCCCTCGGCCTCGAGACCTCGGGGCGGCTGACCATGCAGGGCGTGGCGGCTGCCCTCGCCGGGGCGGTCGCGCAGTACACCTCGCCCGCGACGGCGATCACGGTCATGGCCCTGGCGTCCGTCACCGTCACCCTGGCTCTCGCGCCCGGTCTGCGGCCGGAGCGGATCACCGCGGGCCCCGGACCCGCGGTGGATCCGGCGTCCGGGAGCGGCCGGTAGCATGACCCACGGACCCCCGGTCGATCATGCGAGGAGCCGTTTTCGTGCGAGACATCGCTGTATTCAGCGGTAGTGCACATCCCGAGTTGGCGGCCGAGGTGTGCGGGCATCTGGGCGTCCCGCTCAGCCCCGTACGCACCAGTCGGTTCGCCAACGACTGCCTGGAGGTGCAGCTCCAGGCCAACTGCCGGGAGCGTGACGTCTTCCTGATCCAGCCCCTGGTCACCCCGGTCCAGGAGAACCTCGTCGAACTGCTGCTGATGTGCGACGCCGCCCGGGGCGCGTCGGCCAGCCGTATCACCGTGGTCATGCCCCACTACGCGTACGCGCGCTCGGACAAGAAGGACGCGCCCCGGATCTCCATCGGCGGCCGGCTGGTCGCCGATCTCATGGTGACCGCGGGAGCGAGCCGGGTGCTGGCGATGACCCTGCACTCGCCCCAGATGCACGGCTTCTTCTCCGTACCGGTCGACCACCTGCACGCCCTGCGGGAACTGGCCGCGCACTTCCACGACTACGATCTGTCGCGGACCACCGTCGTCTCGCCCGACCTCGGCAACGCCAAGGAGGCCGCGGCCTTCGCCCGGATGCTCGGCGCGCAGGTGGCGGCGGGCGCCAAGCAGCGCTTCGCGGACGACCGGGTCAGCATCAGCGCGGTCATCGGCGATGTCACCGACCGCGATGTCATCGTCCTGGACGACGAGATCGCCAAGGGCAGTACGGTCCTCGAACTCCTCGACCGGCTGCGCGAGATGAAGCCCCGCTCCATCCGGGTCGCCTGTACGCACGGGCTGTTCGCCGCCGGGGCCCTCAAGCGCCTCTCCGCGCAGCCCGACGTGCTGGAGATCGTCTGCACGAACACGGTGCCGATCCCGCTGGAGGAGTACACCGAGAAGCTGAAAGTCCTCTCGATCGCCCCGGCCCTCGCCGAGGCCGTCCGGCGCATCCACAACGGTGAGTCGGTCAGCGCCCTGTTCGACGCCCACACCACCTGACCCGTCCGCCAGGGCCCTGGAGAGACCTTTCCCTGCGATCCGATCGAGAGAGCCGGATGAGCGACGAGAGCCCCGTACGGCTCGGCACCTGGCCCACCCCGCTGGAGCCGGCGCCGCGCCTCGCCCGGCTCATCGGGCTGGAACCGGACGACCTCTGGATCAAGCGCGACGACCTCACCGGTCTCGCGGGGGGTGGCAACAAGGTGCGCAAGCTGGAGTGGACCGCGGGAGCGGCCCTCCGGCAGGGCGCCAGGACCCTGGTCACCAGCGGTGCGCCGCAGAGCAACCACGCCAGGCTCACGGCCGCCGCCGCGGCGCGTCTCGGCATGGACGCCGTCCTCGTACTGAAAGGCTCACCGCCCGACGCGGTGAGCGGGAACATCGCGCTCGACGGCCTCCTCGGCGCCCGGATCGTCTGGGCGGGCGACGTCGACCAGGCGGGTCTTGGCGCCGTCCTGCGCGAGGTCGCGGAGGAGTCGCGTGCCGAGGGCGCCGAGCCCGCGGTGATCCCCTTCGGCGGATCGAGCGTCCTGGCCGCCCGGGGATACGCGGAAGCGGGGCGCGAACTGCTGGCCCAGGCCCCCGACCTGGCGACGGTGGTGGTCGCGATGGGATCCGGCGGCACGATGGCGGGCCTGGTCCACGCGCTCGGCGCGGACCGTGTCCTCGGCGTGGACGTCGGAGCCGTCACCGACCCCGGTCAGGTCGTCTCGGACTTCGTCGCCGGCCTCGCGGGGCCCGGGACACGGGCTCCGTACACGCTGCGTCTGCGCCGGGACCAGGTCGGCGCGGGGTACGCGGAACTCACCGACGGCGTGATGGACGCGCTCACGGTGACGGCGCGCGCGGAGGGTGTGGTGCTGGACCCGGTGTACACGGGCCGCGCCATGGCCGGTCTGATCGCGGCGGTCGCCGAGGGGGACGTACGGCCGGGACAGCGCACCGTCTTCCTGCACACCGGCGGGCTGCCCGGACTCTTCGGCCACGGCCCCGCGATGGCGCGGGCGCGGAGTGCCGTCACCGCCTCCTCGACCGTCCACGGCCGCCCGTAACACCGGCCCGTCCCGTGTGCGGGGTCCCCCGCCGGGCCGTGGAACGCACGCGGTCAGGGCAGCTCGCGCGGCCAGACCAGCATCTGGCGGCGTGCTTCGCCGGGCTCGCGCCAAGGGCGGCGGTAGACGTCCAGTTCCTCCGGGGTGAGCTCCCGCAGCACGCCACCGGGAAGGAAGCTCTCGATGAACACATTGTCGTCGAGGACGAGCTTTTCCCCCTCGGGGCCGCGGACGCGTCCGACGAACTCGCCCCCGTCGGCGAAGTGCGCCGGCGTCAACGGCGCCACGATCGCTTCCATGTACGCGATGCCGCGTACCGCGTCGGGATGACGGCGCGCCCAGTCGAAGCCGAGCACCGAGCCCCAGTCGTGCACCACGAGCACGACGCGCTCCCGAACGTCCAGCCGGTCGAGCAGGCGCTCCAGGAAGGCGGCGTGGTCGGCCAGTCGCATGCGGCGCCTGGGCAGCGGGTCCGAGTCGCCCATTCCGGGCAGGTCGGGTGCCAGGCAGCGACCGAGTCCCGTGACGTGGGGCATCACGTTGCGCCACACGTACGACGAGGTCGGGTTGCCGTGGAGGAAGACGATCGGGTCGCCTTGTCCCGCTTCGACGAACGCGATCCCGGTGCCCTCCACATCGATGCGCCGCTTCTCGCCGGTCACAGGGCTCATCTCGACTCCATCCCCGCCACGTGTCAGTGGCGTTCCCTTCACGGCTGCGACAAAAGTGACAAGCGCCGGCCGGCACAACGAACGATCAGGCCAAAGGAAGCGACGTGCGCGGAGAGCGGAGGTGACCGTTACCACGCGCTGCGTCTTGACGAAGGGTCTACTTTTGTATTTTCCGTCCAACCCGTCCAACCCGTCCAACCCGTCCAACCCGTCCAACCCGTGCGACCGTTCGAAGGGCAGCCGACCATGGAACGTCCGTCACCACCCCGCTATCTCGACGAGCGGTCGGGCCGGACCTACCCGCTGACCGGCCGGCGCTGGCGCGGCGACGACGGCGCGCCGTTGACCGTGACCCCGCTGCCGGGCATCGGCCGCGACGACCTGGACACCGGCACCCGCTCCCTCTGGCGCTACCGCGCGGCCCTGCCCCTCGCGGTGGACCACCCCGTCTCGCTCGGCGAGGGCGGAACGCCGCTGCTCGCCTCGTCCTGGGGCGCGGTCCAGGTCTCCTTCAAGCTGGAGTGGTTCAGCCCGACGGGCAGCTTCAAGGACCGCGGGACGAGCGTGATGATCTCCCACCTGGCGGGGCGGGGCGTCACGGACGTGATCGAGGACAGCTCGGGCAACGGGGGTGCCTCCGTCGCGGCCTACTCCGCCGCCGCGGGCCTGCGCGCCGAGATCCTCGTCCCCGAGTCGACGTCGGAGGCGAAGATCCTCCAGAGCCGGGCGTACGGGGCGCGGGTGCGCCTGGTGCCGGGCGACCGGGACGCGACGGCGGCCGAGGCCGTCCGCCGCTCGGCCGACACCGCCTACGCCAGCCACAACTGGCACCCGTTCTTCCTCCAGGGCGTCAAGACGCTCGCGTACGAACTCTGGGAGGATCTCGGCTTCACCGCCCCGGACAACGTCGTCACGGTCGCCGGCGCGGGCAGTGTGGTCCTCGGCTGCGACCTGGGCTTCTCCGAACTCCTGGCGGCCGGCCAAATCCGCCGCCTGCCCCGGCTGCTGGTCGCCCAGCCCGCCAACTGCGCCCCACTCCACGCCAGTTTCCAGGCCGGGGGCGAGACTCCCGTACCGGTCGACCACGCGCCGACCATCGCCGAGGGCGCCTCCATCCGGCGGCCCGTACGGCTCCCCGAGGTGCTGCGGGCGGTCAGGCGCTCGGAGGGCGACATGGCGGCGGTCCCCGAGGCCGACATCGTGTCCGCCGTCCACCGGCTCGCGGCCAAGGGGCTGTACGCGGAGCCGACCAGCGCGACCGCCGCCGCGGCGGTCGACCTCTTCACGGCCCGGGGGGTCATCAGGCCGGGACAGACCACGGTCGTGGTGCTGACCGGGTCCGGGCTCAAGGCCCCCGCCGTGATGGGCCGGCTGGTCGCTGAGGAGGGCACGGAGGAGGACGCGGAGGTGGACACGGAGGGCGGGAACGGGATGCCGGGCCAGGGCGAGCGGACCGGGGGGACCCCGTGAGCGACGAGGACGAGCTGCTGCTGCGGGAGTCCGAGAAGATCGTCGTCGCGCTCGGCCGGATGTTCCCGGGGCTGTGCGAGGTCGTCCTGCACGACCTGCGCGACCCGGAACACGCCGTACGGGCGATCGAAGGAGGCCTGTCCGGCCGTCAGGTGGGCGACCCCGCCACCGAACTGGGCCTCGCCCGCATCCAGGACCCCGGCTACCCCGACGTCCTCCAGAACTACCCCAACCGCTTCCCCGACGGCCGGGCCGCCAAGAGCACCTCGATCGGGATCAGGAACGGCGAGGGCCGGTTCGTCGCTGCGATCTGCCTCAACCTCGACGTCTCGCGGTTCGCCGGCGTCGCCAGCGGCATCGCCGATCTGATCAGGACCGACGACCAGGACCGGCCGCTCGCGGAGACCCTGACCGCACGGAGCGCCGACGAACTGCATACGGTGACCGACGCGTTCGCGGCGGCCCGGGGCCTGACCCCGCGCGCCCTGGGGGCCGCCGCCCGGAAGGAACTGGTCCGTTCCCTCCGGGCGCGGGGCTTCCTCCAGGTCAAGCACTCCGTACAGACCCTCGCCCAGATCCTCGGGGTCTCGCGCGCCACGGTCTACAACTACCTGCGCGGACAGCCCGACCCGGGACCGGGGGAGGGCGGGAATCAGCGGCGGACGGGGGGATCAGCGGTAGACGGGTGAGGGGAACGAGGCGGGGGCCGGGCTGAACAGGGCGGTGTACGGGTCCTCCTCGTAGTGCCGGCGGTGGCGCCCGGCCTGGCCGTTGTCGACGGACGACGGGGACGGCGAGGTGAGCAGCCCGTCGGCGGCGAGGGTCTGCACGCGCAGCAGAAGCGTCCGCAGGTCGAGCCCCAGCTCGCCGGCCACCGTCTGGAGGTCGAGGCCGGACTGCCAGCTCCACAGCAGGACGGAGTCCATGCTCGACGACCAGACGACGTTCTCGTCGACCACGGGCACCGGCATGGGCGCGGCGGGCGGCTGGTCGTACGGCGCCGGGTCCGGGTGCTGCGGATTCATCTCCTCCCTGGGGTGCGGCAGATGGACCTCCATCTCGGTGGTGGTGTCGACCGGGGAGGCCGGTGAGGCCGGCGGGGGCGGGGGCTCGGGCAGGTCCTCGGCGACGCAGGCCAGGAGGAGGTTCTTGGCGACGCTGCGCGCGTCCTCCCGCCCGACCGTGCGGCGGGCCACGCGTACCTCCCGCTCGTTCAGCCCCATCAGATCCGCCACCGAGCCGTCGTTGCCGACGGTGACGGCGAAGGCGGCGAGGGTTCTGTTCCGCTCGGCCTGCGCGTCGTCCAGCGTCGACTGCGCCTGTCGGACACGCTCGTCGCTGGCACAGAAAGCTTCCGCCAGGACGATGTTCCGCTCCCAGAGTTCACGTGGATTCACACACCGGACAACGCGCCGACGGGCAAAGAGGATGGACCATTCAATCAATTACACCCAAAGGAACCAAACGTGTGATCGGGGGAACTTGGGCAAATAGTATGCGAAAGGATACTGCGGTGCTTGTCCTGTACGTGCGTTCGGCCCCGCGGCCCGGCCGTCCCACCCTGTGGAGTGCCGCTTTACCCGGCGGGTCCGCACACGAGAGGGTGGGCGGGTGTCCCCCGCACCGCGAGCCGTCGACAGCGCCCCTTCCTGGTACGTGAACGCGACAGCGAGGGACTGGACCTGCGAGCCGCCACCGGCCGATGTGCCCCTCTTCCACGCGGGCCTGCCCGCGCCCGGCCCGACCCCACTGGTCGAATTGCCCGCGGTCGCCGCCGAACTGGGCGTCCGGCGTGCCTTCGTCAAGGACGAGTCGACCCGCCTCGGACTCCCGGCGTTCAAGGCGCTCGGCGTCTCGTACGCGGTCCACCGCGTCCTCGCCGAGCGGGTGGGCGCACCGCCGGGCCCGGCGACCGTCGAGGAGATGCGCGCACGCGTCGCCGCCCTGCCCCCGCTGGAACTGATCGCCGCCAGCGACGGCAACCACGGCCACGCGCTGGCCCGTACGGGACGGCTGCTGGGCCTGCCGGTACGGATCTTCCTCCCCGAGGCGGTCGGCGCCCGTACGGCCGGGACCATCGCCGCCGAAGGCGCCCGGGTGGACGTCAGGGCCGCCGGCTACGACACCACCGTCCGGTACGCGGCCGGGGTGGCGGCCTCGCGGGACTCCGCCGTGCTCGTGCAGGACACCGCGTGGGAGGGGTACGAACGGATCCCGCGCTGGATCGTGGACGGGTACTCCACGCTGTTCCACGAGATCGACGCGCAACTGCGCGCGGCCGGCGCCCCCGCGCCGTCCCTGGCCGTGGTGCCGATGGGGGTCGGTTCCCTGGCCCAGGCCGCCGTCGCGCACTACCGCGGCACCGCCGCCGGCCGCTCGACGGCCCTGCTGGGTGTCGAGCCGGACACCGCCGCGTGCGTACGGTCCAGCCTCGCCGCGGGCCGGCCGCTCAGCGTCGGGACCGGCAGGACGATCATGGCGGGGCTGAACTGCGGTACCCCGTCCCCGCTCGCCTGGCCGTATCTCCGGGGAGGCCTGGACGCGTGTGTCACCGTCGCCGACCCGGCGTCGGCCCGCGCGGTGGCCGAACTGGACCGCCTCGGAGTGTCGTCGGGTCCGTGCGGGGCCGCCTGCCTGGCGGCGGCGCGCGCCACCCTTGCCGCCGCTCCTGGCGACGACGGGGCGGACCGCCGCCGACTGCTGGGCGTCGACGCGGGATCGACGGTGGTCCTCCTGAGTACGGAGGGGGCGCCACCGCCGTAGGGCGTGTCCGCGAAGCGGTGTCTGGCCCTGCGGGCGCACGGCTCCACTTCGCGGATACGTCCTAGTCTTCTGAGTCAGGAATTCTGTTCAGATGTTTAGACTTGGCCTGTGGCACGTACTGGACGGCCGAAGGCCGAGTTGGTTCTGTCGGACGA
>NZ_JBIUXU010000028.1:0-30727 GCF_044744165.1 Streptomyces sp. NPDC087420 | reverse complement strand
TGTGTCCGGACGTAGAGCGTGTTTTGTGTCGCATGGCGATCGTTGCTAATTGGACCGGTTGAACGCGACGTAAAACATGCAGTCCGGACATACGTACCTCCGGAGGCCCCGCCCCCCGTCACCACGGCACCCCCAGCCCGTCCGGCGATTGAGGACATCAGTAAGCCGCGCCCACCGCACCGGGCGAAACGCTATGAACGCGCACGCCGCCGCGTAAACGCGAGGCCAAAGCCAACCGCGAGGAGCCCCACCGCTCCCCCCGCCACGTACAACGTCGCACCCCCACCCGTCTCCGCCAACCGCTCCGGCGCCACCGTCTCCGTCTGCGGCTTCACGTCAGGCGCCGACGGCGACGGCGACGGCGTGGACCTCACCACCGAAGGACTCGCACACGTCGCCTCCGCCAGCGTCACCTCGCCCCGCACGTCCGCGACGTTCAGGCTCAGCGGGTTCACCGACACGCGAAGCCGAAGCGCTACCGCCGCCGCCGTACGGGACGTCGTCGTCGTCTTCGACAGGTCGAGCGTCACCTCGCCGACCCCGGGGACCTCGACCCGCGTCGGGCCCCCGGCGGACAGTGTGACGCGCTTGCCCAGCACGGTCACATCGCCCAGCAGTTCGGACTCGGCCTCCGGCCGCTTCCCGGTCTCGCAGACCGCCTTGGACGTGACCTGCTGGATCTCGATCAGCGACAGCAACGGCAGCCCGGGAACGTGCACCTTCGCGCGGGCGAGGTTCGCGTACCCCTCCGCCCTGCGGTCGTTCACCGTGGCCCGCGACGTCGCCACGTCCGCGCGCAGGACGGTGAACGGCCTGCCCCGGTCGACCCCGTCCAGCTCCACGGTCAAAGTGGACTTGTTCGCGTCGGCGGGTGCCTGTACGTCGTTGAGCGCGGCCCGCAGCGGAACGTTGACGGTCTTGTTGAGCAGGGACACGTCGAGCCCGGTCCGCAGGACCACCGCGGTCGCCCGGCCGTCGCCGTCGGTGACGCCGGTGGCATGCGCGGGCGCGGCCAGGAGAACCGGGCCCGCCGTCAACGCGGCGGCGGCGGCGACCGCCACGGCGGCGCAGCGGCGTGCGGGCATGCGGAAGGTGTTGCTGTTCAAGGGTGGAACCCCCACAAGAGACATGGTGTCGCCGGCGCGCCGACACGGGGACACGCGGCGGCGGCGACTGAGACACCGGAATCTTTACGCACTGAGAGTGAACCGGCAGACACCTGGGGTGAGTTCACCCCAAAGGGGGGTTTCCGACTACAGGTTCGATTCCGGTGGCGCATGCGTTCCCCGGAGTGCCGCATATGGCACGGTCGGGGTGGTGCGCCGGTCGTACCGGAGCGTGGAACATGAGAAGTGCTTCAACGAGACGGCGTGGCCGCGCGTCACGCTGAGTCAACCGGGCAATCCCACGGCACGTCAGCCGACCACACGCCCGTTCAGCACGATCACCCGCGGAGCGGCCAGCACCCGTACGTCCGCGCGCGGATCCTCGTCGTAGACCACAAGATCCGCGGGCGCGCCCTCGTCCAGGGCCGGGCGGCCCAGCCATCTGCGCGCGGCCCACGTCGTCGCGGAGAGCGCGTCCAGCGGCGGGATGCCGGCCGTGACGAGTTCGGCGACCTCCGCCGCGGCGAGGCCGTGCGCGAGGGCGCCGCCCGCGTCCGTACCGACAAAGACGGGGATGCCCGCGTCGTACGCCGCGCGGACGGTGTCGTAACGCCGCTCGTACAGCCGGTTCAGGTGCGCCGACCAGCGCGGGAACTTCCCCGCGCCACCCGCCGCGAGCCGCGGGAACGTGGCGATGTTGACCAGGGTCGGGACGATCGCCACCCCGTGCTCGGCGAAGAGCGGAATGGTGTCCTCCGTGAGCCCCGTCGCGTGCTCGACGCAGTCGATGCCCGCCTCGACCAGTTCGCGCAGCGCGACCTCCGCGAAGCAGTGCGCCGTCACGCGCGCACCCAGCCGGTGCGCCTCGGCGATCGCGGCCACCACCGCCTCGCGCGGCCAGCACGCGGTCAGGTCGCCCTCCTCGCGGTCGATCCAGTCGCCGACGAGCTTGACCCAGCCGTCCCCGCGCCGCGCCTCCTGGGCGACGTACGCGACGAGGTCCTCGGGCTCGATCTCGTAGGCGAAGTCACGGATGTAGCGCCGCGTCCTGGCGATGTGGCGGCCGGCCCGGATGATCTTGGGCAGATCCTCCCGGTCGTCGATCCACCGGGTGTCCGCCGGGGACCCGGCGTCCCTGAGCAGCAGCGTGCCGGCGTCGCGGTCGCCGAGCGCCTGCTTCTCGCTGGTCGCCGCGTCCACCGCGCCGTGGTGGTCGAGCCCGACATGGCAGTGCGCGTCGACCAGGCCGGGCAGGACCCAGCCCGCGACCGTACGGACCTCACGGGCGCCGGGCGGGCGGGTGTAGGTGATCCGGCCGCCGACCACCCACAGTTCGTCCCTGACCTCCTCGGGGCCGACGAGCACCCGCCCCTTCACCCGCAGCACCGCGTGATCACTCATGGACAGCACTGTACGAGGACGATCAGGAGGTGACACAGAGCGGTGAGTATCCTCGGTGGGGACGAACAGAACCTCCGTGACTCCTGCCGAGAGAGCCTCCCCCGTGACACACCCGCTGCTGGGCCTCGCCCCGCTGACCGCCGCGCACTTCGCCACCATCGAGCGGCGGGTCGCCTCCCTCCTCGCGACGGACAACGACGTCGTGATCATGCAGGGCGAGGCCCTGCTTCCCCTGGAGGCCTGTATCCGCGGGGGCGCCCGGCCCGGTTCGACCGCGCTGAACGTGGTGACGGGGCCGTACGGCCAGACCTTCGGGAACTGGCTGCGCGACTGCGGCGCGAAGGTCGTGGACCTGGAGGTGCCCTTCGACACGGCGGTCACCGCGGCGCAGGTCGAGCAGGCGCTCGCCGCGCACCCGGAGACCGGCTTCGTCTCGCTGGTGCACGCCGAGGCGGCGACCGGCAACACCAACCCGGTCGCGGAGATCGGCGAGGTCGTACGGGCGCACGGCGCGCTCTTCATGCTCGACGCGGTCGCGTCGGTGGCGGCGGAACCGCTGCTTCCGGACGCCTGGGGCGTGGATCTGTGTGTGATCGGCGCGCAGAAGGCGATGGGCGGTCCCGCCGGGGTGTCGGTGGTGTCGGTGAGCGAGCGCGCCTGGGAGCGGTTCGCCGCGAATCCGCGGGCGCCGCGCCGCTCGTACCTCTCGCTGCTCGACTGGAAGGAGCGCTGGATCGACAGCGGCCGCCGCGCGCTGCCGCACGCGCCCGCCCAGCTGGAGATGCTGGCGCTGGAGGCGTGTGTGGAGCGCGTCGAGGCGGACGGCCTCGCGGCGGTGACGGCCCGGCACGCTTCCGCCTCGCGGGCGGCACGCGCGGGTGCGCGGGCGCTGGGCGGCGGGGTCGAGCCGTTTGTGGGCGCGGACGCGGCGGCTGCTCCGGTGGCCACCACGATCCGGGTGCCGGCGGGGGTCGACGCGGCCGAGGTGGTGGCGAAGGCGCTCGCGTCGGACGCCTCGCTGCCGCTGGTCGCGGGGGGTGGCGCGCTCGCGTCGGAGATGGTCCGTGTCAACCACTACGGCCCCGACGCGACGGAGGACGCCGTACGGACCTCGCTCCTCGCCCTGGGCGCGGCGCTCGGGGAGAGCGGGGTCACGGTGTGCGTGGAGGCGGCGGCGAGGGCGGTCGAGGAGTCCTGGTGAGTACGGGAGGGGGCGGGGCCGGTCACGAAGACCCGGCCCGGCCCCCTCCCGTCGGGACTCAGCCCGCCAGCACGGGGTAGTCCGTGAAGCCCTTCTCCGTACCGCCGAAGAACGTGGACGGGTCAGGGGTGTTGTACGGGCCGCCGGCCTTGAGCCGCGCCGGGAGGTCCGGGTTGGCGAGGAAGAGCTGGCCGAAGGAGACGAGGTCGGCGACGCCGTCCTCGATCAGCTTGAGCTCCTCGGCGCTGGTGGGCCCCTCGGTCTTGGCGTTGAGGACGAGCGTCCCGGAGAAGTGCTTGCGCAGGACGAGTGTCAACTCGCGGCTGTACTCGACCACATGCACGTACGCGAGACCGAGCGCCTCGAACTGCTGGACCAACGAGGTGTACGTGGCCTCCAGTTCGCCCTCGGCGCCGATGTCGTTGAGCGGGTTTCCGGGCGAGACGCGGATCGCGGTGCGCGCGGCGCCGATCTCGGCGACGACGGCACGCGCCACCTCGACCGCGAAGCGCGTACGGCCCTCGACGGAACCGCCCCACTCGTCGGTGCGCGTGTTGGTGGTGTCCGACAGGAACTGGTGGATCAGGTAACCGTTGGCGCCGTGCAGCTCCACTCCGTCGAAACCGGCGTCGACCGCGTTACGGGCCGCCGTGGCGAAGTCGGCGATCGTCGCGCGTATCTCGTCGGACGTCAGCTCGTGGGGCGTGACGAAGTCCTTCGGACCGTCGTGGAGGTAGACCTGTCCCTTCGCGGCGATCGCGGACGGGGCGACCGGGATCAGACCGTCGGGCAGCAGGTCGGGGTGGCCGATCCGGCCGGCGTGCATGACCTGCGCGAAGATCGTGCCGCCGTTGGCGTGCACGGCGTCGGTGACCTTGCGCCAGCCGGCGATCTGCTCCTCGCTGTGCAGGCCGGGGGTGTCCGGGTACCCCTGCCCGACGACGGAGGGCTGGATCCCCTCGGTGATCACCAGACCGGCCGAGGCCCGCTGGGCGTAGTACTCGGCGACAACGTCGGTGGGCGCGTGACTGGGACCGTAGGAGCGGCTCCTGGTCATGGGCGCCAGGGCGATGCGGTTGGCGAGCTGCGTACCCGAGAGGTCGATCGGGTCGAACGCGGTGGTCATGGGTGACTCCAAGGGCGCGGTGGCGGTGGGCCGGCGGCACGGTATGTGGTCGGCCAAGTAAACAACCGCGAGTCACTCTAGCTCATTCCTTGGCCGGCCAAGCTAAGCTCGGTGACATGACTTCCGACGACCCCGCGTGTCCGGGCGAAGCGCCCGGTTGGACTGGTGACGCGCCTGGTGTGCCTGGTGGAGCGCCTGATGCCCCGCGTGGGGCGCACGACGCTCCGAGTGGGATGCGTGGCAGCCCCGTGAGCAACGCGCTGTCCCGGATCGCCCGCCTGCACCGCATCGCGGCGGGCAAGCTCCTCCAGCGCACGGGCCTCTATCCGGGCCAGGAGTTCCTGATGATGCACCTGTGGAACGAGGGTCCTGTCCGCCAGGCGGAGCTGATCAAGGCGATGGACGTGGATCCGTCGACGGTCACGAAGATGCTCCAGCGCCTGGACCAGGCCGGTTACGTGACCCGGACGCCCGACCCCCTGGACCGGCGGGCGGTCCTGGTCGAGTCGACACGGGACAGCTGCGCGCTGCGTTCTGAGGTCAAGGACGCGTGGGGCGAACTGGAGGAGCACACGCTGGCGGGGCTGGATGAGGGGGAGCGGGGGGAGTTGGCGCGGCTGCTGTCGAAGGTGGAGGCGAATTTGTGCGGGCAGGCGTCGGAGTGCGATGCGTCCCGCCGGTGATCGGTTCGGTTACTACTTGTCCTTGGCGTCTGCCCGGTGCTCGGGCGCGGCTTACTGATTGCCCTCAATCGCCGGACGGGCTGGGATCGTTCTGGCGCGGGCCTGGAAGGGGGACGGGCAGGGGTCGTGTCCGGAACGTAGAGCGTGTTTTGTGTCGCATGGCGAACGTTGATCAAAACAAGGTGCTGAACGCGACGTAAAACATGCAGTGCAGGACACGACCCCTGCCCGGCCCCCGGCAACAACCCGCACCCGAAAAGCCGGCCCGCAGCGGGCAAAATCAAGCCCGTCCGGCGATTGAGGACAACAAGGCCGGCCGCCAGGCCCATCAACCCGCGAGAACCTCAAGCGCACGCGACACGTCGGCGGACGCGTTGTACAGATGGAACGCCACCCTCAAGTTCCCCCCACGCGCAGCCACCACCACCCCCGCCTCCAGAAGCGCCCCCTGCCGCTCCCCCAACCCCGCCACCGCCACGATCGCGGACGCCCCGCCACCGCCCACACCCACCGGCGAGAACCCCAACCCCGCCACCCCGTCCCGGAACCCCGCCGCCAGCCCCACCGCGTGCGCGTGAATCGCCTCGATGCCCGTCGACTCCAGAAGCGCCAAGGACCGCGCGGCAGCGTGATACGCGAGAAAGGACGGCGGCGCGTCCAACCGCCGCGCCGTGGCGGCGAACCGCTCGACCGGGCCGTACGTGCTCTCCCACGGCGACTCCGCCGCCACCCACCCCGCGTACAGCGGCGGCAAGGCCGCCTGCGCCTCCTCCGTCACCGTCAGGAACGACACACCACGCGGGCTGAGCAGGAACTTGAACCCTCCAGTGACGGTGTAGTCGAACGCACCCGCGTCCACCGGCAGCCACCCCGCCGCCTGGCTGAGGTCGGCCAGCGTACGAGCGCCGTGCGCGGAAGCAGCCGCAAGGATCGCGGCGGTGTCGGCCAGCCGGCCGTCCACCGACTGGACCACGGAGAAGGCCACCAACGCGGTGCCGGGCCGTACGGACTCCGCCAGCGCCTCCAGCGGCACGTACCGGAGCTTGAGGTCGCCACGGATGGTGAACGGGGTGATGACGGAGCTGAACTCCCCCTCGGGGAAAAGCACTTCCGCCCCGGCCGGCAACGACGCCGCGACCAGCGCGACATGCGCCGCGACCGACCCGCCGAGGGCGACCCGGCTGGGGTCGACCCCGGCGATCCGGGCGAAGGAGGCGCGGGCGGCCTCGGCGGACTCGTAGCCGTCGGAGCCGTCGTACGAGCCGGTCGCGCTCTTGGCCGCGAGGTCCCGCACGGCCTCGACGGACCTGCGGGGCAGCAGTCCGGCGGTCGATGTGTTCAGGTACGTCGTCTCGGGCGCGAACTCGGCGCCCCCCAGGGTGGTCATGAACCCACCCTGAGTCCGCCACCACCCCGGGTCAATCACGCATCCATGAAGGAAACACCCTAGAGCTGCTTATGCATGGCCTCTGACCAGGGCTTATGCGTGCGCGCCCGCGTGCGGCCCGGCGTGCGGGACCGCGCATCCATCAGGCCCACAGACGGCCGCGTCGCTCGCATCGTTCGCGTCCGCGTCACCCTTGTCCTGCCCGATCTCGGTGATGACCCGGCCCTGCCACGCCTGCTCCAACGCCTGGGTGAACACCTCGGCGGGCTGCCCGCCGGAGACGCCGTACCGCCGGTCGAGCACAAAGAACGGCACCCCGTTCGCGCCCAGTTCGGCCGCCTCACGCTCGTCGGCCCGTACGTCGTCGGCATAGGCGTCCGCGTCGGCGAGCACGGCCCGCGCCTCCGCCTCGTCAAGACCGGCCTCGACCGCGAGCGCGACGAGCGTCTCGGAGTCGAAGACGGACCGCTCCTCCGCGAAGTTCGCCCGGTAGGCGAGGCTCAACAGCTCGTCCTGGCGCCCACGCGCCTTGGCGAGGTGGAGCAGCCGGTGGATGTCGAAGGTACTGCCGTGGTCACGCCCGTCGATCCGGTAATCAAGCCCCTCGGAACGCGCGTTGGAAGCGACGTTCTCCTCCATGGAACGAGCCTCTTCACGGGTACGCCCGTACTTGGTGGCCAACATGTCGACCACCAGCGCGGTGTCCCCCTTGGCCCGCCCCGGATCCAACTCGAAGGACCGGTGCACCACCTCGACGTCGTCCCGGTGAGCGAACGCCGCGAGCCCCTTCTCAAAGCGGGCTTTCCCGACATAACACCACGGGCAGGCGATGTCACTCCAAATCTCGACGCGCATGTCTCAGCTTCTCCCCAGGCTCACGGCCCACAGTCCTCACGAGTACGGAGGCCCCCTCCGCCGCCGGGACAACGCCCGAGGCCCGCCCGTCATTCCCCCGGCCCACCGAGCTGACCGAGCTGACCGAGCTGACCGCGGCCGGAGCGTCAGCCGTTCAGGATCGCCTTGGCGATCTCGTCGGGGTGGGTCAGCAGGCCCTCGTGGGTCCCGGGGACCATGACGGGTTCCAGCCCCAGCCGCGCCGCGAACTCGGCACCCGGCAGGGGAAGCGCGCGATCGTCCTCACCGAGGAGGTAGAGCGCGGGAATGCCGAGTTCGGTCACGCTCGGGACGTCGAGTGCGTCGAGGAAGTAGTTGCCGGGCAGCGGCGTCAGCAGCTCCGCAACCAGACGCTGGGCCCCGTCTTCCGCACCCTGCATGAAGATGCCCTGGACGAACTCCAGCGTCGGCGGGATCGAACGTGTCGGAGAGGCGTCGATCAGGTTCCGCAGCCATGCCGCGGCTTCCGGAGGGTTGTCGTCCAGCAGTGACCTGCCGCGCAGGGGAACTTGCGCGGCGTAGAAGACGGCCCGGGAGACCTTGCCCGACAGGCGGTGCGCCGCACCGGCCATCGGATATCCGCCCCAACTGTGGGCGACCAGTGTCACGTCGGTGAGACCCAGTCGCTCCACCTCGGAGACCACATGGTCCACCGCGTCCTGGAGCCCGACTCCCGAGGGATCGTCGCCGTCTCCCGTACCGGGAAGCGTGAGGCAGACGGCACGGTGCCCGGCGGCCCGCAGCCGCTCGGCGACCGGGCGCCAGGACCACGCGCCGTGCCACGCGCCGGGGATCAGAACATACGTGGAATTCGTGGAATACGCGGAATCTATTTCACTCATGGCAAGTCCTCACTCAATCAAAGGTTCGCTGTCGTTACGTCGCCCTCATCGCACGCCTGTGACGTGCCGGGTCGGCGTCACCCGGCGGGGCGGCGGTAGGCGCCGTACCACCAGATCCGTCCGAGTTCGCGGGCCAGTGCCGCGTCACCGCTCCCGTCGTCCACGCTGATGTGACGGGCCATGGCCTGCGCTCCGCCCCAGACGATGACCCGGCTCGCGGCCACGGCGTCGAGGTCGGCCGGTGTGGCGCCCACGTGCTGCTGCTGGAGGAGCGTCGCGAGGACGGCCTCGTCGAACCCCTCCAGATCGGCGGTGTAGAAGTCCCGTACCGCCGAGTCGTAGGTCGCGACCTCGCGCACCGCCGAAAGCACCGGGTGGTGTGCCCGGTGGAGGGCGAGAACGTCCTCGAAGAAGCGCGTATACCTGTCCGCGCCGTCCTCGCCCGCCCCCGGGTCCCACTGCTGGGCCAGGGCCAGGGAGGCGTCCCGGACCTTTTCCGCCAGCCGCTTGAGGATGTCCGGCTTCCCCGGGAAATACGCGTAGAAGGTGGCCCGGGACACCCCGGCCTCCTCGATGATGCGCTGCACGCTGAGGTCCGTGAAGGACTCACCCGCGCCGAGGAGCCTTTCGACCGCCGAGAGCAGCTTGGCCTCCGTCGCCGCGGACCGGCGCTCATGATCATGGTTTTGCCGCCGCGTCACAGACGTCATGGGTCGCCTCCGGGAGGGGGTTCCGAACGGCGGTCCGACGGGCGTGGGGCCGGCCTGTCCGTTCACTCCCTCACACTATACTCGATGTCCATACAGAGTGTATGGTCATCTACATGTAACCTACACGTTCTCTTCCGCACGCGTGGGCACGAAGGAGAGGTCGTCGAGTTACGAGCGGGCCACGCTCTGGAACGCGGCGGCCATCGCCGCACGCTGTGCGCGCATCACCTCGTACGGCTGGCCCAGCGTCTGTCCGCCGTCGAGTACGAGGTTGTGGCCGTTGACGAAGGCCGACGCCGGTCCCGCCAGATAGAGCACCGCGGCCGCGACCTCCTCGGGCAGGCCTGGACGACTCGCCGGGATGGTCTGCCCCAGACGGGGTGCGATCTTCGCCGACAGGGCCTCGATGGCTTCCGGGGAGTCCGCGGCCGTGTCACCGAGGCCGGCCACCTTGCCGAAGATCCCTGTCAGGACCAAGCCCGGGGAGACGCTGTTGACCCGTACCCCGTACGGCGCCAGTTCGACCGCCGCCCAGGCGCTCAACTGGAGGAGAGCGGCCTTGGACACCGAGTAGTCCAGCCCTGTGAGTACCGTGCGGAATCCGGCGACGCTGGAGAGATTGACGATGCTGCCGGAGCCTCGCTCCCGCATCCCGGGGGAAAGGTGTTTCATCATCAGCAGCGGCCCGCAGACATTCACGTCGTAGGCCTGGCGAAACCGCTCGACGTCCGTCTCCGCGACACTGCCCAGGGTGGCCGGGGCGCCGGCGCAGTTCACCAGCACGTCGACCCTGCCGCACCGCTCCTCGACGGCCGAGGACAGCTGCTCGACTTCTTCTTCCCTGGTCACGTCAGCACGCTGGAACGAGGCCTCGCCACCCAGTTCCGCCGCGAGCGCCTCCCCCCGGTCCGCCCGCCGCCCGACCAGTACGACACGAGCCCCCTCCTCGGCGAGCCTCCGCGCGATCGCCGCCCCGATGCCACTCGTCGCGCCGGTCACCACCGCGACCGCGCTGTTGAGCTCGTTCATCACCACGCACCCTCATCACCGTGGGCATGCACATATGACTGCAATAGCCAGTCAAGCACACGTAACTTCCCATTTCGGCACAAGGCTGCCGATCACGGCGGGGCTTCCGCCGTTCCTACCGCACGCCGCCGCTGAGCCCTCCGGCCCGAACGGCCCGAACAAAGGCGGAGAAGGCCGCGGGCCGGAGCAGGAGGGCGGGACCGGCGGGGTCCTTGCTGTCCCGGACGGGGACGAGGCCGGAGGCGGCGGCGTACGAGGGCGCCCACTCGACGCAGTCGCCGCCGTCCCCGTTGCTGTGGCTGGACTTGACCCAGTGCGCGCCTGAGAGGTCCGCTCGGCCGGTCACGACCGAAGCGCACCGGTGCGAACCGCCCCGACGAACGCGGCAAAGGCCGCCGACCCGAGCAGCAGGGCGGGGCCCTGAGGGTCCTTACTGTCCCGTACGGGGACAACACCAGGGGTGGCGATGCAGGCGGGTGCCCATACGAGGCAGGCGCCGCCCTCTCCGTTGCTGTATGTGGACTTGACCCACTGCGCGACTGAGAGGTCCGGGGTTTCCCTCATGACGGGATCGCACCCTGGCGGATCGCCCGGACGAACACCGAGAAGGTCTCGGGACGGAGGAGAAGCACCGGACCGGCGAGATCCTTGCTGTCCCGTACCGGGACAATTCCTGAGGTCGCGGCATGCTCCGGCGCCCACTCCACGCAGGAGCCGCCGTCCCCGTTGCTGTAGCTGGACTTGGTCCACCGCGCGCTCGTGAGGTCCTTGCTGCTGCTCATGAGGGAAGTGCCTCCATGGCCGATCGGATGTGTGCCGCCGTCTCGCGGGGCGACAGGGCATAGGCCCTCATCAGATCGTAGTCTCGGCGGCGAGTTCTGACCATTTCCTCGTCCTCCACCAACGTGCCCGAGGTCAGGCCCTCTTCGTAGACCACCGACGACTTGTCGCTCATCGTCATCAGTTGCAGCATGCCGCCACCCAGCAACGCGTGCGCGCCATGCGCGAAGGGCAGCAGTTGGATGGTGGTCGTCGGAGTGTCCACCAGGTCGTGCAGGCGCGCGAGTTGCTCCCGCATGACGGTAGGACCGCCGACGGAACGCCGTATCACCGACTCGTCCAGGATCACGGTCAGGTCCGGCCCCGGGTCGGCCGTCAGCAACGCCTGCCTGCTCAACCTCGCTGCCACCTTCTCCTCGATCTGCTCCGCCGTGGCCCGTGGGTTGGTGACCCGGAAGAGTGCGCGGGCGTAGTCCTCCGTCTGGAAGAGCCCTGGCACAACGTGACCTGCGTACTCGTCGATGATCCGCGCCCGCGCCTCCAGCTCCATGAGGCGCCGGTATCGGTCCGGGTGGATCTCGTACTTCGCCAACCCGTACAGCTTCTCGAACAACCCGTCCGTCCCGAACGCCGCGTCCAGGCGTCCCGGGAGGTCCGGGGGGATCATCGCGTCCGCTGTTTCGTAGCGGGCCAGTGAGCTCTTCGCGTATCTCAGGACGCCCGCCAGGCTTTCCAGGCTCATGGCGGCCAGTTCGCGGTGGCGGCGCATTTCGGAGCCGAACAGGTGGCGGGCCGAGCGGTCCGGTGTCAGTTCGCGTGGGCGTGGTGCCATGTGGCTGCAACCCCTTGGTGCTGAGGGCCGGTTGGAGATCGGGTGATATCCGATGTTACGCGCTGCTACCGCTTCGTGACGGAAAATGCCTGTGCTTGACTACCGTTGTGGCTGAGGAACCGGAGAGTGTGTCGTTCGAGAGCGCCGAGGCGTTCGAGGTGTGGCTGGTCGCGCATCACGCGTCCGCCGACGGGATTTGGCTGAGGCTCAGGAAGAAGACGCCGGGGGTCGCCACGTTCGACTACGCGCAGGCGCTCGACGTGGCCCTCTGCTACGGGTGGATCGACGGGCAGAAGCGGAAAGACGCCGAGGGCACCCACTGGTTGCAGCGGTTCACGCCCCGGCGCGCCCGCAGCAAGTGGTCGAAGATCAACCGTGACAAGGTCGAGGCGCTGATCGCCTCCGGCCGCATGCGGGACGCCGGGCTCGCCGAGGTGACGCGGGCCAAGGCCGACGGGCGGTGGGAGGCCGCGTACGACGGGCCCAGGACCATCTCCGTACCGGACGATCTCGCCGCCGCCCTCGCGGCGGAGCCCGTGGCGGCCGAGTTCTTCGCCACGCTCGACAGCCGTAACCGCTTCTCCGTCCTCCACCAGATCCATGACGCCAAGAGGCCCGAGACCCGCGCCCGGCGCATCGCGAAGTACGTGGCGATGCTCGCCGAGCGGCGGAAGATTCATCCCTGAGGGCCCTGAGGGCCGCGAGGCACCTACGCCGGCTCCCCCGCCCGCGTGACCTCCAGGCGCAGGATCAGGTGCGTGTCGTCGCGCGGGTTCTCCGGGTCCGGGTACCAGCCGTGCGCCGCGTAGAACGCCTGCGCGCGCTTGTTGGGTTCGAAGACCTCCAGGCGCGCCGTGGCCACCCCGTCCCGCCGCCAGGCCGCCACGCACGCCTCGTGGAGCGCGGCGCCGATGCCCCGCCGCCAGTGGGTGGGAGCGACGTGGAGCTGGGTAAGGGTCGTCACACCCTCGACCGTGCGGTAGGCGGCCACGCCCACCGGCCGGCCCTCGTGCTCCGCGCACAGCACCGCCGTGCCCGGCTCCTCGCGGCTCAGCGCGGTGGCCCAGTTGGCGCGCGTACGGGCACGCTCGGCCGGTCCTTCGAACTCCTCGTCCGGGACATGGCCCCGGTAGTACGTGGCCCGCGCCTCGGCGTGGAACTCGGTGATCGGGTCGAGGTCGGCGGGGGTGGCTCGTCTGATCATGGTGACGGAGACGCGGGGGTGCGCACTCCGGTTGCGGTCCGGGTGCTGTTCGGGGGGACGTGCGTACGGCCGCCCACCGGCCACCGTACGTACGCGCGTCCCGCCCCGCCTCACCCCTGCGGCACGTCGTCCACCCGCCGCGGCAGCCCCAGCACGTTCTCGTCCCGCAGCTCCGGCGGCAGCAGCGCCGGCGGCGTCGACTGGTACGAGACCGGGCGCAGCCAGCGTTCGATCGCCGTCGCGCCCACCGAGGTCGACGTGGACGTCGTCGCCGGGTACGGGCCCCCGTGCTGCTGGGCCGGGGCCACCGCCACGCCCGTCGGCCAACCGTTGACCAGGACGCGGCCCGCCAGCGGGATCAGCTCGGCCAGCAGTTCGGCCGCGCCCGGCGCCGTGCCCTCGCCCTCCGCGTCCGACAGCTGGAGCGTCGCCGTGAGGTTGCCCGGCAGCCGGGACAGCACCGCGCCGATCTCGTCCGTCGAGGTGTAGCGCGCGACCACCGTCACCGGGCCGAAGCACTCCTCCAGCAGGAGGTCGTGCGGGCCGCCCTCCGCCGTGAGCAGTTCCGCCGGTACGGTCAGGAAGCCCGCGCTCACGGTGTGCTCGCCGCCCGCGCCGGGCGTGATCGGGGCGTCTACGCCGGGCAGCGCGGCCCGTTCCCGTACCCCCGAGACAAACGCGTCCCGCATCCGGTGGTCCAGCATCACGCCGGGTTCGGTCTCGCTGACGGCGCTGGTCAGGGTCTTCAGCAGGCTGTCCCCCGCCGCGCCCGCCGGCGCCAGGACGAAGCCCGGCTTGGTGCAGAACTGCCCCGCGCCCAGCGTCATCGAACCGGCCAGCCCCGCGCCGATCTGCTCCGCCCGCTCGGCCGCCGCCGCCTCGGTGATCACCACGGGGTTGAGGGAGCCCAGCTCGCCGTAGAAGGGGATCGGCGCGGGCCGGGCCGCCGCCGCGTCGAAGAGGGCGCGGCCGCCGCGGATCGAACCGGTGAAGCCGGCCGCCGACACCAGGGGGTGCTTGACCAGCTCGACGCCCGCCTCGAAGCCGTGGACGACGATCAGGACGTCCTCGTCCAGGCCCACCCGGACCGCCGCCCTGCGCAGCACGGACGCGCACAGCTCGGAGGTGCCGGGGTGGTCGGGGTGTGCCTTGACGACCACCGGGCAGCCGGCCGCCAGCGCGCTCGCGGTGTCGCCGCCGGGGACGGAGAAGGCGAGCGGGAAGTTGCTCGCCGAGTAGACGGCGACGACGCCCAGCGGCACCTTCCAGCGGCGCAGGTCGGGCCAGGGCGGGGTGCGGGTCGCGTCGGCGTGGTCGATGCGGATGTCGAGGAAGGCGCCCTCGTCCACCACCCCGGCGAAGGCGCGCAACTGGGCCGTCGTACGGGCGAGTTCGCCCCGCAGCCGGACCGGTCCGAGGGCCGTCTCGGCGTCCGCGGCCTCGATGACGTGCTCGACCGCCTCGTCGAGGAGGTCGGCGGCGGTACGGAGGAGGGCGGCGCGGACGGTGCGGTCGGCGAGCCCCGCTCCGGCGGCCCGCGCCCGGCGCACCGCGGAGTCGACCTCCTCGGCTGTCGCCTCGTCGGCAACCTGCTCGCGTGGGTTCCCCGTTCGGGGGTCGACACTCCAGACTGGTGCTGCTGTCACGACGGCTTCCTTCCCGGCCTTGCGAACCTCTGCCATCCACCAGGAATTGTTCGGTATTCTGAACACAGTTCCTGATAGTGAATCCACAGGGACTCTATTTCCGGGCGTTCTGTGTGGTCAAGAGCGGTCCGCCGGGCCGGAAGCCTGTCGGGCCGGAAGGGCGAGAAACGATGTCGGCTGCGGAATCCGGTGGGGCACAAGTCAAGTCGGCGGTCAGGACGGTGGAGCTGCTCGAATACTTCGCCGGACGGCCCGGCATGCACTCCCTCGCCGCCGTCCAGGAAGCGGTCGGCTACCCCAAGTCCAGCCTCTACATGCTGCTGCGCACGCTGGTCGAGCTGGGCTGGGTGGAGACGGACGCGACGGGGACGCGGTACGGCATCGGCGTACGGGCGCTGCTGGTCGGCACGTCGTACATCGACGGTGACGAGGTCGTCGCCGCGGCCCGCCCCACGCTGGACCGGCTCTCCGACGACACCACCGAGACCATCCACCTGGCGCGCCTGGACGGGACGAACGTGGTGTATCTCGCCACCCGCCAGTCCCAGCACTACCTGCGCCCCTTCACCCGCGTCGGCCGCCGGCTCCCCGCCCACTCGACCTCGCTCGGCAAGGCGCTGCTCGCCACCCACAGCGACGAGCAGGTCCGCAAGATGCTGCCCGAGACGCTGCCCGCGCTGACCGAGCACACGATCACCGACCGCGAGAAGCTCATCGAGGACCTGCGCCTCATCCGGGAGCAGGGTTACTCGGTGGACCGCGAGGAGAACACGCTCGGGCTGCGCTGCTTCGGCATCGCGATCCCGTACCGCACCCCGGCGCGGGACGCGATCAGCTGCTCGGTGCCGGTGGCGCGGCTGACCCCGGGGCACGAGCAGCTGATCAAGGACGCGCTGTTCGACGCCCGCGACCGGCTGACGCTCGCCACGCGACGGCTCTGACGGGCCCACCCGCTCCGGCGGCCCCCGCCACGACATGAAGAGTTCCTGAGAACGGCGGCCCGGGGGAACGCGGGCCGCCGTTCCGCTCGTCTCCCGTACGGGATGAACAAGACGATCAGACGCGCCTCGGTGTTCTGCCTGCTGCTGGTCCTCGCACTCCTCGTGCGCGTGACCTGGCTCCAGGCGTACGACGCCCGAGCCCTCGCGGACAGCAAGTACAACCAGCGGAAGACCATCGCGCAGTACGCGCAGCCACTGGGCGACATCGTCGTGGCCGGTTCACCGGTCACCGGGTCCGGACGGACCTCGGGCGGCGACCTCGCCTACAAGCGGACGTACACGGACGGCAAGCTCTACGCCGCCGTCACCGGATTCAGCTCGCAGGTGTACGGCTCCACCCAGCTGGAGGGCATCTACAGCGACGTCCTCGACGGCAAGGACCCCCGGCTGGGCAACCCGCTCGACGCGCTCACGGGGCAGCGGACCGAGCCCGGTGACGTGCTGACGACGATCGACCCCGGCGTGCAGAAGGCCGCGTACGACGCCCTCGGCGACAAGAAGGGCGCGGCGGTCGCGCTCGACCCGAAGACCGGCCGCGTGCTGGCGGTCGTCTCGACCCCGTCGTACGACCCCTCGACCATCAGCGGGACGACGGACGGCAAGGCCTGGCAGCAGCTGAGCGCGGACAAGGACATGCCGATGCTCAACCGCGCGCTGCGGCAGCCGCTGCCGCCCGGGTCGACGTTCAAGCTGGTCGTGGCGTCGGCGGCGCTGGAGGACGGGCTGTACGGCTCGGTGGACGTGCCGACGGACAGCCCGGACCCGTACACCCTGCCGGACACGACCACCGTGCTGCGCAACGAGAGCGCCTCCGACCCCTGCGAGAACGCGACGATCAGGAACGCGCTGCGCTACTCCTGCAACACGGTCTTCGCGAAGATGGCCGACGACCTGGGGCAGGACAAGGTCGCGGCGATGGCGAAGAAGTACGGCTTCGACAACGCGGCGCAGGACATGCCGGTGCGGGTGGCGAAGAGTGTCTACCCGACCGGCATGGACCGGGCGCAGACAGGCCTGTCGGGCATCGGCCAGTTCGACGTGACCGCGACCCCGCTCCAGATGGCGATGGTGTCGTCGGCGCTGGCGAACGACGGGCTGCTCGCGGCCCCGCACCTGGTGTCGAAGGTCGTGAACGGCGACGGCGACACCCTCCAGTCGTACAAGGACGCGGACACGACCCGGATCGTCTCCTCCTCCACCGCCGAACAGCTGCGCAGCGCGATGCAGACCGTGGTCGAGTCGGGTACGGGAACCAACGCGCGCGTGCCGGGCGCGGAGGTGGGCGGCAAGACCGGTACGGCGCAGCACGGCGTCGACAACAGCCAGACGCCGTACGCCTGGTTCACGTCGTACGCGAAGGACGGCACGACCGGGAACGAGGTGGCGGTCGCGGTGGTCGTGGAGGACTCGGACGCGGCGCGCGCGGAGGTCAGCGGCAACGGCCTGGCGGCGCCGGTGGCGCAGAAGATGATGGCGGCGGCTTTGAAATAACGGCCCCGGAACAGCCACCCGCGGGGGAACAGCCACCCGCGGGCCGTCTCCCCAGGGAGGTGACGACCCGCGGGCGGCGCTCACCTCACGCGCTCTGCGCCGCCGCCTCCTCCGCGCTCAGGCGCGGGCGCGGTGTGGCCGCCAGGCGCTTGCCCGCGGCGGCCGGTGACGGGTCGGCCGGGCGGCGGGTGTGCCAGTCGGTCACCGCCTGGTAGGCCGCCGCGACCTCCAGCAGCCGGTCCTCCTCGTACGGCTGACCGCCGAGGATGACGCCGGACGGTATCCCCGCCACGAACCCCGCGGGGAAGGCGATTTCGGGCAGGCCGAGGATGTCGAAGGGCACGGGACCCGTCTGGAGCAGGACGTCGCAGCGGGCCATGACCCCGTCGAGGACCTCACGCAGCAGATGGTTCTTGGCGCGCTGCGCGGTGATCCACTCGTCGCCGGAGAGCATCAGCCCCTGGAGCCAGCTGAGCAGCGAGACGCCGAACTTGGTGGGGTCCGCCTGGAGCCAGTGCCGGAACGGCTCGGTGCGCTCGGACAGCCGGGCGTCGTTGAACGTGCCGGTGAGCAGTCCCCAGTCGGCGGGATACGTGACGTCGACCAGTGTCACCCCCGGGATGGCGTCGAGCGTGGTGAGGAACGCCCGGCGCACGTCGGCGGCGCTGTTCAGGAAGTCCGCGGGCACCCCGATCCGGGTCGCGCGGCGCAGCTTCACCTTGCCCCGGGACAGGACAGGGGTGGCGGCCCGTACGAGATCCGGCAGGCGCGGCAGCCCGAGGGTGCGCGGGTCGGACGGGTCGGGGCCGGCCATGACGGAGAGCATGAGCGCGGCGTCCATGGCGTCGCGCGCCAGGGGTCCCGGGTGGTCGCGGGTGTACGAGAGGGGGATGACGCCGTGCGCGGAGACGCGGCCCATCGTGGGCTTGAGGCCGGTGAGGTTCTGCCGGTTGGAGGGCTGGACGATGGATCCGCCGGTCTGGGTGCCGATGGACGAGGAGGCCATCCGCCCGGCGACGGAGCAGGCGGGCCCGGTGGACGAACCGCCGGGATCGGTGGCGGGGTTGTCGGGGGTCCAGGCGTTGACGGTGGTGACGGTCCCGTTGGGGGTGGTCGCCCGGGTGGTGGCGAGCGGGCCCATCTGGCCCTTGCCCAGGACGATTCCGCCGGCGGCGGTGAGCCGGGCGACGGCGGTCGCGTCGTAGTCGGGGACGAAGTCCTCGAAGATGAGGGAGTTGCAGCGGGTCGGCACCCCGCGCGTGAAGTAGTTGTCCTTGACACAGAGCGGGATGCCGCTCAGCACGCCCCGTCTGCCTTCCCGGTCGGCCTTGCGGGCGGCGGTGAGCGCGCTCGCGCCGGTCACCACGGCGTACGCCTGGTACGTGGAGTCGAAGGCCTCTATCCGGTCGAGGTAGGCCTCCACGAGCGTCGCGGACTTCAGCTTGCGCTGCCGCATCAGGACGGCGGCCTCGGCGAGCGTCGCCTCGGTGGGATCGCGGCGGGCCGCGTCCCGTACGTGGATGTCGGGGACGTACGGCGCGGGCCCGGCGGCGGGCGCCGGGCTCGCGGCGGCGGGCGCGGCCAGGGCCGTACCCCCTACGACGGCCCCCGTCGCGGCGGCCGAACCGGCCAGGAAGACACGGCGGTTGAGGGTGCGGCTCATCGTCCGTCCGCCTTTCCGGTCCAGGCTTCCGTGATCGACGGGTAGAGCAGCGGCGGCGAGGCCTGCTGGGCGTGCTCCGGCGCGGGCGTGCCCGTCACGGGCGGCGCCCAGCCGCCGATGGCGGCCGGGGTCGAGGCGACGAAGGACCGCAGCGAGTTCAGGACCTGGGTGCGGGTGGGGACACCGGTCACGGGGTCGGGCTGTTCGGGCAGCAGGGTGAGGTCGAAGCCGGCCAGGGCGAGCCTGGTCCTGACGTAGGCGTCCAACTGCTCCTGAGTGGGCGGCTGTAGCTGGCTCAAGGGGAACCTCCGGGGTCACCGGGCCGTGCGAGGAAGTGCGGGGGGTGCAGTGCGCGACTCCATCACCCGTCGATGACTGCCTCGTTGAGCACACGCTTCACGTGCGTTACGTAGAACGCTCATGACCGGAGCGGCCGTTGCCGGCCGCCTCACCCCGTCACGCCGGTCAGCCGATCCACTGCTCGATCGGGTCGATCGCGAAGTAGACGACAAACAGGGCGGCGGTGGCCCAGAGCAGCCAGTGCACCTCACGCGCCTTGCCCAGCACCGTCTTGATGACGACGTACGCGACGAAGCCGGCGCCGATGCCGTTGGTGATGGAGTACGTGAACGGCATGACGGCGATCGTCAGGAAGGCCGGGACGGCGATCTCGTACTTCTCCCAGTCGATGTGCCGGACCTGCGACATCAGCAGGAAGCCCACCACGATGAGCGCGGGGGCCGCCGCCTGCGCCGGGACGACCAGCGCGAGCGGCGCCAGGAAGAGCGAGAGGCCGAACAGGGCGCCGGTGACGACCGAGGCGAAGCCGGTACGGGCGCCCTCGCCGACGCCCGCCGCCGATTCGATGTACGCGGTGTTGGAGGAGGCGGAGGCCGCGCCGCCCGCGACCGCCGCCGCGCCGTCGATGAGCAGGACACGGCCGAGGTTCGGGACCTTGCCGTTCTCGTCCAGGAGCCCGGCCTCGTTGGAGACGCCGACGACGGTGCCCATGGTGTCGAAGAAGTCGCTGAGGATGAGGGTGAAGACCAGCAGGACGAGGGTGACGACACCGATCTGCTGGAAGGCGCCGAAGAGGCTGAAGGAGCCGATGAGCCCGAAGTCCGGCGCGGCGACGAGGTCGTCGGGGACCGACGGCACGGTGAGCCCCCACGCGGCGGGCTTGATGTCGGCGATCTCGTTGATGACGACGGCGACGAGGGTCGTCACGACGATGCCGAGGAGGATCGCGCCCCTCACCTTGCGGGCCACCAGCGCGAGGGTGAGGAGCACCCCGAGGCAGAAGACCAGGACGGGCCAGCCCGAGAGGTGGCCGGTGGCGCCGAGCTGGACCGGTACGGAGCCGGTGTCGCCGGGGATCCGGGTGACGAAGCCCGCGTCGATGAAGCCGATGAAGGCGATGAAGAGCCCGATGCCGACGCTGATGGCCTGCTTGAGCGACTGCGGGATGGCGTTCATGACGGCCTCGCGCAGACCGGTGACAACCAGGACGCAGATCAGCAGCCCCTCCAGCACCACCAGGCCCATCGCGTCGGGCCAGCTCATCAGCGGGGCGAGCTGGAAGGCGACCACGGCGTTGAGGCCGAGGCCGGCCGCGATGGCGAGCGGCAGATTGCCGCCGAGCCCCATGATCGCGGTCATGACGGCGGCGACCAGCGCGGTGGCGGTGACCAGTTGGGGCCCGGAGAGGTGGGCGCCGAACTTGTCCTCGGCGCTGCCGAGGATGATCGGGTTGAGGACGAGGATGTAGGCCATCGTGAAGAACGTGGCGAAGCCGCCGCGTATCTCCCGTGCGTAGGTCGAACCCCGCTCGCTGATCTTGAAGTACCGGTCGACGGCACTGCCGTTCTCGTGTGTTGCCTGGCCTGACATGGGGCTCCTCGCCGGGGTCGGACGGTCGCGGGGGGTACGGGGGATTGTGCACCTGTCAGGAACGGTTCAGGTTTTCAGGGTGTTAAGCGTTGTCCGGCGCGACATCTTTCCGAGGCCCTTCTGAAGCCCTTCTGAGGTCGGGGATAGGGCGGTTGCCCCATGCCGGGGCACCTCCTCAGCCACCACCCTGGCGCCATGCGACGTAAAGAAGAACGTGGCGGCGGGGTCCTGCGGGACCGCGACGCGGGGCTGTACCTGGCCGGGGTGGTGGTGTCCGGGTTCGGCACCTCGGCGATGTGGCTGACCGCCGGGATCTGGGTCAAGTCCCTGACCGGCTCGGACAGTCTGGCGGCGCTGACCGTCTTCGCGATGTGGGCGCCGACCCTGGTGGGGCCGGTGCTGGGCGGGATCGCCGACCGGGTGCGGCGGCGGCCGCTGCTGATCGTCTGCAACCTGGGGATGGCGCTCCTGCTGACGACACTCCTCGCCGTCGACTCGGCGGACCGGATCTGGATCCTCTTCGGCGTGCTGTTCGTGTACGGGATGACCGGGGTGGTCATGGACGCGGCGGAGACGGCGCTGATCGCCGGGGTGGTCGACAAGCGGCTGCTGGGCGGGTTCAACGGGCTGCGGACGACGGCCAACGAGGGCATGAAGCTCCTGGCCCCGCTCGCGGGCGCGGCGCTGTACGCGCGGTTCGGCGGGGGTCCGGTGGCCCTCCTGGACGCGGCGACGTTCGCCTTGGCGGCGGGGCTGTTCGCGCGGATGCGGGTGCGGGAGGCCCCGCCCGTTCGCTTGCGCGGGGGCGGGCGGCGGTCCGCGACGGCGGAGGGGATACGGCGGCTGCGGGACACCCCGGCCGTAGGCCCCCTCGTGCTGGCCGCCGCGGTGACGATGCTGCTGGCGGGGCTCAACGGCGCGGTGATCTACGCGGTGGTCGACGAGGGCCTCGGCCGCTCCCCCGCGTACGTGGGCGTGCTGTACGCGGTGCAGGGCGCCGGGTCCGTCCTGATCGGCCTCCTGGCGGCCCCGTTGCTGCGCCACCTCCCGGAACGGGTGTTCGCGGCGGCGGGGATCGCGGTGTTCTCGGTATCCCTCGGGATACGGGCCCTCCCGTACGACGCGGCGGTCCTGGCGAGCGCGGCGGGGGTGGGGGCGGGGCTGCCGTGCGTCCTGATCGCGGCGATGACCGCGGTGCAGCGGGAGGTTCCGGCGGCGGTGCTGGGCCGCGTGTCCGCGACCGCGACGACGCTGATCTACGCGCCGAACGCGGTGGCGCTTGGGCTGGGCGCGGGGTTGGTGGCGTTCGTGGACGTGGGTGCGGTGCTGTTCGCGGCGTGTGGGGTTGGTCTGGCGTCGGCGTGGGCCGTTGTCCGCCGCCCGGTGGTGGGCGCGGCTTACTGATGTCCTCAATCGCCGGACGGGCTTGGGTGTGCCGTGGTGACGGGGGGCGGGGCCTCCGGAGGCACGTATGTCCGGACTGCATGTTTTACGTCGCGTTCAACCGGTCCAATTGATTAACGGTCGCCATGCGACACAAAACACGCTCTACGTCCGGACACACGCACCTCCTCCGACCCCACCCCCCTCACGCCGCCGGGAAAGTGAACGACTCCCCCCGCCCCGGAGCGGGCCAGGTAGTAGCGCGGGCCTGGAAGGGGGACGGGCAGGGGTCGTGTCCGGAACGTAAAGCGTGTTTTGTGTCGCATGGCGAACGTTGACCAAAACAAGGTGCTGAACGCGACGTAAAACATGCAGTGCAGGACACGACCCCTGCCCGGCCCCCGGCAACAACCCGCACCCGAAAAGCCGGGCCGCAGCGGGCAAAATCAAGCCCGTCCGGCGATTGAGGACATCAGTAACCCGCGCCCGCGCACCGGGCAGAGGCCAAAACCAAGCCCGTCCGGCGATTGAGGACGCAGTAAGCCGCGCCGCCCACCGGGGGCAGACGCCCAAGACACCGCAACCCTCACCGGAGGTGCGCCGCTCCGTTGAGGTCCAGCACAGCCCCCGACGACCACTCCGCCCCCGGCGACGCCAGCCAGAGCACCGCCGACGCCACCTCCCCCACCCTCCCCACCCGCCCGAACGGACTCTGCGCCCGGATCCCGTCGCCCTCCGGGCCCGACAACCGCCCTGCCACCCGTTCCGTCTCGAAGAAGCCCGGAGCCACCGACGCCACCCCGATGCCGTACGGCGCCAGGGAGACCGCCAAGGACTGGCCCAGCGCGTGCACCGCCGCCTTCGTCGCGCCGTAGGCGGGGTGGTCCGGCTCGCCCCGGTACGCCCCGCGTGAGCCGATGTTCACGATCCGCCCCGCCACCCCCCGGTCGATCATGCCCCGCGCCGCCCGATGGCTGAGCAGCGCCGTCGCGAGGACGTTCACGGACAGGTGGCGCTGCCAGATCTCCGTCCACTCCTCGTACGACGTCGTGGGCAACGGATGCCGTTCGTTGACCGCCGCGTTGTTGACCAGGACGTCGATCCCGCCCATCGCGTCCGCCGCCTCGTCGGCGATCCGTGCCGCCTCCGCCGGGTCGGAGAGGTCACCGCCGACCAGCACGTGCCCCGTACCGTCCAGGGACTCCAGGGTGAGCCGGGCGTCGGCGGCGCGGGTCCCGTGGTGGACGGCGACCACGTCGCCGTTGGCGGCGAAGGCCCGGGCGACCGCGCGGCCCAGCCCGCGCGAGGCCCCGCTGACGAACACACGACGGCCACTCGCGGGCAGGGAAGTCACCGGCAGGTTCATGGACGCGGGCCTTTCGAACGTCGGACGCTGTTCAACCGCTGTTTATACGCGCACGCGAGGGTGTCCCCCCAAACCCCGCCCCACGCCCAGGAGGCCGCGATGCCGCTGACCCGCAGGGAATTCTCCGGGAAGTCCGCCCGCTCCGGCGCGGGCCTCGCCCTCACCGGCGCCGGCCTCGTCCTCACGGGCGCCGCCGGAGCCCTCGCGACCGCCCCCGGCGCCCTCGCCGCCGAGGACGCGCCGGAGGTGTCCTGCGGACCCGCGCCGCAGCCGGGGTACGGGCCGCTGCTCCCCGACCCCGCCGGGATGCTCGCGCTGCCGGAGGGGTTCTCGTACCGCGTCCTCACCCACAGCGGGGTCACCCGCCTGGAGACCGGCGAGTTCACGCCGTCGGACCACGACGGCACCGCCACGTTCGACGGCCCGCGCGGTACGACGCTGCTGGTCAACAACCACGAGCTGGACGGGCCGCGCTCCGACTACCCGTACCCCGTGCCGCTGACCGAGGGTCTGGTGTACGACCCGGCCGCGGCCGGCGGCTGCACCGTCGTCGAGGCGCACCGCGACGGCCGTACCGCCGAGTGGGTCGGCATCGCCGGCACCTCCACGAACTGCGCGGGCGGGCGGACCCCGTGGGGCACGTGGCTGACGTGCGAGGAGAACGCCGACCGGGCCGGCCAGAACGGGATGACCAAGGACCACGGCTTTGTCTTCGAGGTCGACCCGTACGACCGCCGGGCCAACCGCGACCCCCGGCCGGTCAGGGCGTTCGGCCGGTTCGAGCACGAGGCCGTCGTGGTGGACCCGCGGACCGGACACGCCTATCTGACGGAGGACGCGGACGGCCCCAACGGGCTGCTCTACCGCTGGGTCCCGCCGAAGGGCTTCGAGCACGGCCGGGGCCGGCTCCGTCACCTCGCCGACGACGCGGGGGTGCTCCAGGCTCCGCGCTGCTTCGACGCGGGCGGGCGGTTCGTGGACGACCTCTCGCGCGCGACGAAGATCGGCACGGTCTACGGCGTGGACTGGCTGGAGGTGCCGGACCGGCAGGCGCGGACCGTCGAGGTCCGTGAGCAGTTCGACGACGGGGACGTGACCCGCGCCAGGAAGCTGGAGGGCATGTGGTGGGCGGACGGGGGCGCGTACGTCGTCTCCTCGTACGCCCGTGACGAGAGCCCCGGGCGCCCGCACGACGGGCAGGTGTGGTTCTACGACCCCCGGCGGCGGACGCTCACCCTCAAGGTGCTGCTGGGGGTCAACGCGGATCCGGACCGGGACGGGGCCTTCGACGGCCCGGACAACATCACCGTCTCGCCGTACGGCGGGCTGGTCCTCGCGGAGGACGGCGAGGGTGTCCAGCATCTCTTCGGGGCGACGGAGAGCGGGGTGACGTACCCCATCGCGCGCAACGACCTCAACGACAGCGAGTTCACGGGTGTCGTGTTCTCGCCGGACGGCGCCGTCCTGTACGCCAACATCCAGGAGCCGGGGATCATGCTGGCCGTCACGGGCCCCTGGCGGCGTTCGCCCCGGCGCTGACCGGACGGCCCGCGCGGGGCTCCGGGCACCCCCGGCAGAGCCCTGGAACGGGTGATCCGGCGGGCCGGTCGGCGGTCGGGCATGGCGCGGCGGGGCCCCTTGGGCGCATACTCCAAGTAATGACAAAGTCAGCCGGATCCCGGCGCCACCTGCCGTCCAGTCCCTTCAACCGCCAAGGCCCGGCCTCACCCCCGCCCGAGCAGTTCGATGTCGGAGACCGCGTCTCCCACGACCAGTTCGGGCTGGGAAGAGTCATCGGAGTCGAGGGCGAACACGCCGTGCTCATCGATTTCTCGGGGCGCCAGGGAAGGATCCTGACCCCCTTTTCCAAACTGACCAAGCTCTGAAGCGGAGCCTGGAGAAGGCCGAGCCCCCGGGCCGCCGCCGGTCGTAGAGACCGCGGCGGCCCGCTGGGCGTTCCGGACGCCGTCCTGGCACTCCCAAGACGGCCCCCCGGACTCAGAGGATCTTCGCCGCGGGCTTCACCATGCCGCGGACCGTACGGGACTTCACGAACTCCCCGAGGCCGGTCATCTCCCACTCGCCGGAGAACTGCTTGATCAGCTTCGCCATCAACACGCCGGTCTGGGGCTCGGCGCCGGTCAGGTCGAAGCGGACCAGCTCCTCGTCCGTGGCCGCGTCGATCAGCCGGCAGTAGGCCTTGGCCACCTCGTTGAACTTCTGGCCCGTGAACGAGTTCACGGTGAAGACCAGGCCGGTCGCCTCTGCGGGCAGCCGGCCGAGGTCGACGACGATCACCTCGTCGTCCCCCGCACCCTCTCCGGTGAGGTTGTCCCCGGAGTGCTTGATCGCGCCGTTGAGGATGGACAGCCGGCCGAAGTAGCAGCTGTCCAGGTGTTTGCGGTCGGGGCCGTAGGCGATGACGGAGGCGTCGAGGTCGATGTCCTTGCCGCCGTACGCCGGCTCCCAGCCGAGGCCCATCTTGACCTTGCTGAGGAGCGGGCGGCCGCCCTTGACCAGAGAGACGGTCTGGTTCTTCTGGAGGCTGACGCGGCCCTTGTCGAGGTTGATCTTGCCGGAGCCGGGCGCGGAGGGCGCCGGGGCCTGCGGTGCGGGCGGGGCCGCGGGGGCGGGGGGAGCGGCCACGCGCGGGTCGGCCGCGCGCGCGGGCGGGGCCTGTGCCGGGGCGGACGCGGCGGCGGGCTCCTCCACGGAGACGCCGAAGTCGGTGGCGATCCCGGCCAGCCCGTTCGCGTACCCCTGGCCCACGGCGCGGACCTTCCAGGCGCCGTTACGCAGGTAGACCTCGACGATCACCAGCGCGGTCTCGGCGCCGAGCTGCGGGGGTGTGAAGGTGGCCAGCACGCTGCCGTCGGCCGCGTTGCGGACCGTCGCCGTGGGCTCGATGCCCTGGAAGCTCTGCCCCGCCGCGTCCGGGCTCGCCGTGACGACGATCTTCTCGATGCCGGCCGGCACGGCGCTGGTGTCGACGACGATGGCGTCCGGCGCCGTGCCGCCGCCCGAGCGGTAGCTCACGCCGGGGCCCGCGGGCTGGTTGTAGAAGATGAAGTCGTCGTCGGAGCGCACCTTGCCGTCGGCGGTGAGCAGCAGGCCCGATACGTCGAGCCGCACCGGAGCGGTGACGTCCACGGCCACGTGGGCGGTGGGAAGAGAGATGTTCGAGCCGGGGGTCATAGCGGTCATGCCGTCGTAACGAGCGACCTGGCTTTGCCGTTCCCTTACCTACGCCGATTGCGCGAATGTTCGCGCGCGACGCGCTCGTTCCCGAACTTGTACGCGCCCGTCCAGCGGGCCATGACGAGCTGGGCGTCGCCCTGCTCCACCTCGGCCAGGAACTTCTCCGCCCGGGCGCCGCGCAGCGTCGCGGCGGCGCGCCCGCGGTGGGTGATGACGACCGTGCCGTCACCCCGCCGCTCGTAGCTGAATCCGAAGGGCCTGGGCATACCGCCATGGTCCCCGTACGGCCCGCCGCTGTCGCCCGGATTTCGGCGAGCGCCCGGCCCGGCGGGGGCCGCCGCCGGCGTCAGTGGGGCCACTGCGGCGGGTGCGTCGTGAAGTGCCCGCCCAGGTGTGCGTGGTCCGGGTTGGCCGGGTCCAGTTCGCCCTGCTCGGCGATGAGCTTCGCGGCGTACGGCTCCGAGTCGTCCTGGGGGTCGTAACCGAGGGCCCGCGCGCCGGAGAGGTCCCACCACAGCCGGGTGTTGGCGGAGGAGCCGTACACGACGGTGTGGCCGACGTCCTCGGCGGTGAGCGCGGCGTGGAAGAGCCGGGCGCCGTCGGCGGGACTCATCCATACGGACAGCATCCGTACGGAGGCCGGCTCGGCGAAGCAGGAGCCGATCCGGACGGAGACGGTCTCCATGCCGTGCAGGTCCCAGTAGAGCTGCGCGAGATCCTCGCCGAAGCACTTGGAGAGGCCGTAGTACGTGTCGGGCCTGCGCGGGGTGTCGACCGGGATCAGCGGGTCGTCGCCCTGGGGGCGCGGGGTGAAGCCGACCGCGTGGTTGCTGGAGGCGAAGACCGTGCGCGGGATCCCGGCCGCGCGGGCCGCCTCGTACAGGTTGTACGTCCCCTCGATGTTGGCCTTGAGGATCTTGTCGAAAGAGGCTTCCAGGGAGATGCCCGCGAGGTGGATGATCGCGTCGACACCGTCCACGGCCTCGCGCAGCGCGTCCTTGTCCGCCAGATCGGCCGTGAGGGCTCCCGGCTCGCCCTCGACGGGCCGGGAGTCGAAGAGGCGCAGTTCGTAGCCGTACGCGGGCAGCAGGCCCCGCATCAGGGTGCCGAGGCCGCCGGCGGCGCCGGTGAGCAGGACGGTGCGGGGTGCGGGCATGAACGCGGTCTCCTCGGCGGTACGGTCCGCGGCCTGTCGCCAGGACTCAGATCCGTAGACGGACTTCACATGCGTGAACACGCTAAGGAGTGTCCCTCCGTACCGTCAAGTCTTGCGCGGCGGGGAGTGATCCGCCTCCTGGTTGCTGTTTCCTGTCTTGACCTGCGCCGCGCGGCTGCCCTAGCGTGGTCGTGTTCAGAGATATGGACATCGATCAGAATTGTGCACGGGCGGTGAGCGCCCGGTGCACGGCCCAGGGAGCGCCCCGTGACCTCAGCCCCGCTCGCCGCCCGACTCACCCGAGTGGAGGGGCCGCTGTTCTTCCCCGTCACCGCGTACGGTCCCGACGGCACACTCGACCTCGACGCGTTCCGCGCGCACGTCAGAGGGGGCGTCGACGCGGGAGCCGCAGCGGTGTTCGCCTGCTGCGGCACGGGCGAGTTCCACGCCCTCACCCCCGAGGAGTTCCGCGACTGCGTCGCCGCCGCTGTGGAGGAGACCGCAGGCGAAGTGCCCGTCGTGGCCGGCGCCGGCTACGGCACCGCCCTCGCGATCCAGTACGCGAAGCTCGCCGAGGAGGCCGGCGCGGACGGACTGCTCGCCATGCCGCCCTACCTGGTCGTCGCCGACCAGGAGGGCCTGCTGCGCCACTACACCGAGCTGGCCGGGGCCACCTCGCTGGAGACCATCGTCTACCAGCGGGACAACGCCGTCTTCACCCCCGAGACCGCCGTCGCGCTCGCCCAGGTGGACGGCGTCATCGGCCTCAAGGACGGCTTCGGCGACCTCGACCTGATGCAGCGGATCGTCAGCACCGTCCGCCGCGAGCTGCCCGGGCGGGAGTTCCTCTACTTCAACGGGCTGCCCACCGCCGAACTCACCGGACTCGCCTACCGCGGCATCGGCATCACCCTGTACTCCTCCGCCGTCTTCGCCTTCGCCCCCGACATCGCCCTCGCCTTCCACCGGGCGCTGAACAGCGGCGACGACGCGACGGCCAACCGGCTCCTCGACGGCTTCTACGTGCCGCTGGTCGAACTGCGCAACCAGGGGCGCGGATACGCCGTCTCGCTGGTCAAGGCCGGGGTACGGCTCGGGGGGCTCGACGTCGGCGAGGTGCGGCCGCCGCTGAGCGAACCGCTCGGGTTGCACGTCAAGGAACTGGCCGAGCTCATCGAACGGGGCCGCGCGCTGCTGGCGGACGCCACCCCCGGCACCGGGGCCGACGCGTGAAGACCTCCGCGTTCCTCTACCCCTGGGACGTGGTGGGCGACCCGGACGCCGCGCGCCGGATCGCGGACCTCGGCGTCCAGCAGGTCACGCTGGCCTCCGCGTACCACTCCACCCGCGCGCTGACCCCGCGCCACCCGCGCCACCGGATCGTCACGGCCGAACACGCGTCGGTCCTCTACCCCGTGGACGAGGCCCGCTGGGCGGGGCGCGAGCTGCGGCCGTACGCGGCCGGGGCCTGGGCGCCGGGCGACGCGTACGGCGAGGCGGCGGCGGCGCTCGCCGACGCGGGCCTGGAGGTGCACAGTTGGGTGGTCCTCGCGCACAACTCCCGCCTGGGCGCGGAGCGTCCCGACACGTCCGTGGTCAACGCGTACGGCGACCGCTACCCCTGGGCGCCCTGCATCGCCCGGCCCGCCGTCGCCGCGTACCTGGTCTCGCTGGCGGCGGAGGCGGCGGTACGGCCCGGGGCGGGCGGCACGGAGCTGGAGTCGTGCGGCTGGTACGGGCTGGCGCACCTGCACGCGCACGACAAGATCGCGGGCGTGGGCCTGGGCGACGCGGCGCAGTACCTGATGTCGCTGTGCTTCTGCGACGTGTGCGGGGCGGGGTACGCGGGGCTGGGCGTTTCGCCCGAGGACTTGGCGGCGGCGGTGCGGGGAGCGCTTCGGCCCGTCTGGGGCGGTTCTGACGTGGCCGCGGCGGAGGGTGTGGCGGGCATCGAGAAGCTCCTCGGCGCGGAGCTGGCGGCCGTCACCCTCGAATGGCGTGGCGGGGTCGCCCGTACGCTCCAGGAGTCGGCGGTCGCGGCGGTGCGGGCCGCGGGCGGCCCGGGCTTCCAGGTGCTGCTGCACGCGGATCCGGTGCCGTACCACACGGGCGCGAACGCCGGCGTCGAACCGGCGCACATCCTGGGTGTGGCGGACGGGGTGGTCCTGCCGTGCACGGGCGGCGCGGCGGGACGCTTGCTGCCGGCGTTCACGCCCCACGCCGTCGGGTCGTCCGTGCTCGCGGCGAACTTCACCGTGGTGAGCGGGATGGGGGGCGCGCCGGGGACGCTGGAGCGGGACGCTTCGCTGGCGCGGGCGCTGGGCGCGACGGAGCTGCGCCTGTACCACGCGGGGCTGGCGTCTGCGGTGGACTTGGCGGCGGTGTCGTCGGCCTTGCGTCGGTGACCGTTGCGGTCACTGTTGTCCTCAATCGCCGGACGGGCGTTCTGGGGCCGGTGGGCCACGCGTTCTCGGTGACCGCGTTGCGGTCCGTGTTGTCCTCAATCGCCGGACGGGCTTGATTTTGCCCGCTGCGGGCCGGATTCTCATCCGCGGGTCGTCGCCGGGGGCCGGGCAGGGGCCGTGTCCTGCACTGCATGTTTTACGTCGCGTTCAACGACTTGTATTGGTCAACGATCGCCACGCGACACAAAACACGCTCTACGTTCCGGACACGACCCCTGCCCGTCCCCCTTCCAGGCCCGCGCCAAAACAACCCGGCCCGCTCCGGGTCTTTAA
>NZ_JBIUXU010000027.1:13618-36074 GCF_044744165.1 Streptomyces sp. NPDC087420 | reverse complement strand
CGTCCGACAGAACCAACTCGGCCTTCGGCCGTCCAGTACGTGCCACAGGCCAAGTCTAAACATCTGAACAGAATTCCTGACTCAGAAGACTAGGGCGTGTCCGCCCCTAAGACACACAAGATCCCCATACGTCCGCCGAACCCCGTTGTGGCACGTCACGAGCCCATCACGATCACCGAGTTGGCCGTGAACGCAGTATTGCGGCGTCCGGTCACCCGGCGTAGGACTGTGCGCACGGGACGAGAGCGGCGCCGCCACGTCACGGCTGCGACGCCGGTTCCGTATGCGTAGAACCAGGCGCGCACGGGAGAGACGGGGCAGCGATGCGCACAACTCGTACAGCACGTAGGGCTCTTGCCACACGTACCAGCACACGTACCACCCGCACGGTCGCCGTGGCGATCGTCGCCGCGGGCGCCGTGACCCTCGCGGGCTGCGGCGGCTCGGACGACGACAAGGGCACGGACACGGAGAAGCCGGCGAGCAAGGCGCCGGCCGCCACGGTCCAACTGCCCAAGCTCGACGGGGAGAAGATCGAGGTCGCGGCGGTCTGGACCGGCCCCGAGCAGGAGAACTTCACCAAGGTCCTCAAGGAGTTCGAGAAGCGCACCGGCGCGAGCGTCACGTTCGTGCCCGCGCAGGACCCGATCGTCAACTTCCTCGGTACGAAGATCGCCGGGGGCAGTCCGCCCGACGTGGCGATGCTCCCGCAGGTGGGCGCGATCCAGCAGGCCGTGGCGAAGAAGTGGGCCAAGCCGGTCGGCGCGGAGGCGAAGGCCCAGCTCGCGAAGAACTACGACAAGGGCTGGCAGGACCTCGGCGCGGTCGACGGCACCCAGTACGGCGTGTACTTCAAGGCCGCCAACAAGTCCCTGGTCTGGTACAACAACGCCGCGTTCGAGAACGCCGGCGCCGCGGTCCCCAAGACCTGGAAGGACTTCCTGACGACCGCCGAGACGATCTCGGCCTCGGGAGTCACCCCGGTGTCGGTCGCCGGCGCGGACGGCTGGACGCTCACCGACTGGTTCGAGAACATCTACCTCTCCCAGGCGGGCCCGGAGAAGTACGACCAGCTCGCGCAGCACAAGATCAAGTGGACCGACGGCTCGGTGCGGGACGCGCTGACCACGCTCGGCCAGCTCTTCGGCAAGCCCGCGCTGATCGCGGGCGGCGCGGACGGCGCGCTCCAGACGGAGTACCCCGCGTCCGTCACCCAGACCTTCACCGGCGGCGACCAGCCGAAGGGCGCGATGGTCTTCGAGGGCGACTTCGTCGGCGTCAACATCGGCCAGACCGAGGCCAAGATCGGTACGGACGCCAAGGTCTTCCCCTTCCCCGCGGTCGGCCCCGACGCCCCCGTGGTGACCGGCGGCGACGCGGCCGTGGCGCTCAAGGACTCCAAGGGCGCCCAGGCGCTGCTGACGTTCCTGGCCTCCCCGGACGCCGCGAAGATCTGGGCGGAGTCCGGCGGCTTCCTCTCGCCCAACAAGGCCCTGGACGTGGCCGCGTACCCGAACGACGTCCAGCGGGACATCGCGAAGGCGCTGATCGCGGCGGGCGACGACTTCCGCTTCGACATGTCGGACCAGATGCCGCAGTCGTTCGGCGGTACGCCCGGCAAGGGCGAGTGGAAGGCCCTCCAGGACTTCCTGAAGAACCCGAAGGACGTCGCGGGGGCCCAGCGGAAGCTGGAGTCGGACGCGGCCAAGGCGTACTCGAGCTGACGGGATGACGTCGGCGACAGCGGAGGGCACCACGGGCACCACGCCGGTGCCCTCCGCCCCGGGCAACAAACGCAAGAGCGTGACAGGCACACGTAAGACAATCGCGGCCGGCTTCCTGCTGCCGGCGCTCGTGCTGCTGGGCGCGCTCGTGGTCTACCCCATCGGGTTCTCGGTCTACCGGTCCTTCTTCGACAAGTCCGGCGGCAGCTTCGCCGGGCTCGACAACTACGTCGAGATATTCACCGACGACACCATCCTCACGGCGGTCAAGAACAATGCGATCTGGGTCGTCGTGGCCCCGACGGTCGCCACCGCCCTGGGCCTGATCTTCGCCGTGCTCACCGAACGGGTGCGCTGGGGCACGGCGTTCAAGCTCGTGGTCTTCATGCCGATGGCGATCTCGATGCTCGCCTCAGGCATCATCTTCCGGCTCGTGTACGAGCAGGACCCGGAGCGCGGTATCGCCAATGCCGTCTGGGTGGGCGTGCACGACACGTTCAGCGACTCGGCCGGCTTCCCCAAGGCGCATCCGCTGCCGGTGCACCCGCTGAAGGCGGCGGGCGGCGGCGCGTTTGTCACCACGGAGCCGGTCCGGGCGGGAACGGCCGTACAGCTGCCGCTGGTCGGCGTGGCCCCGGACGTGATGCCGTCCGACGCCCAGCGGGCCAAGGCGCCTCAATCGTCCGACGATTCCGGCAACACGGTCAACGGCACCGCCTGGCTGGACTTCACCCGGGGCGGCGGCGGGAAGCCCAACGTCATCGACGCGTCGGAGCTGGGCCTCAAGGGCATCAAGGTCGAGGCGGTCAAGGACGGCAAGGTCGTCGCGAGCACGAAGGCCGCCGCCGACGGTACGTTCACCCTCCCCGCCGAGGCGGACGGCGCCCAGCTCCGGCTGCCCGCCTCGAACTTCCGGGAGCCGTACAACGGGGTGAACTGGCTCGGGCCGAATCTGGTCACCCCCGCCATCATCGGCAGCTACCTGTGGATGTGGGCGGGCTTCGCGATGGTCCTCATCGCGGCGGGCCTGGCGAGCGTGCCGCGTGAACTGCTCGAAGCGGCACGGGTGGACGGCGCCAACGAGTGGCAGGTCTTCCGCCGGATCACCGTGCCGCTGCTCGCCCCGGTCCTCGCGGTGGTCATGGTCACCCTGATGATCAACGTGCTGAAGATCTTCGACCTGGTCTTCATCATCGCGCCCGGCTCGTCCCAGGACGACGCCAACGTCCTGGCGCTCCAGCTCTACCGGTCGTCGTTCGGCACGGACGCGGATCTCGGCGTCGGCAGCGCCATCGCCGTACTGCTGCTCCTGCTGGTGATCCCGGTGATGCTGTTCAACGTCCGCAGGATGCGAAAGGAGACTCGCCGATGACCACGACCGAGCCCGCGGTCAAGGCGAAGCAGTCCCTCGCGGCCCGGCTCGCGGCGCGGGCGGGCGGCGGCGTGCTGCGTGTCTTCCTGCTCCTGGTCGCGCTGTTCTGGCTGATGCCGACGATCGGGCTGCTGTTCTCCTCGCTGCGTGATTCCACGGACATCAGCGCGAGCGGGTGGTGGCAGGTCTTCACCGCCCCCGCGCAACTGACCACGGAGAACTACTCCCGGCTCCTCGACAACGACGTCATCACCAACTCCCTTTTCTCCACGATCCTGATCACCGTCCCGGCGACCCTGCTCGTCGTGGTGATCGGCTCGCTCGCCGGATACGCCTTCGCCTGGATGGACTTCCCGGGGCGCGACTGGTGGTTCCTGGTGGTGGTCGGCCTGTTGGTCGTGCCGGTGCAGGTCGCCCTCGTCCCGGTGTCGAGACTCTTCGGCGCCGTCGGCATCTTCGAGACGACCTTCGGCGTGATCCTCTTCCACGTCGCCTTCGGTCTGCCCTTCGCGATCTTCCTGCTGCGCAACTTCTTCGCGGAGATCCCCCGGGAGTTGCTCGAAGCGGCGCGCCTCGACGGGGCGGGGGAGATCAGGCTGTTCACCCGGGTGGTGATGCCGCTGGGCGGCCCGGCCATCGCCTCGCTGGGCATCTTCCAGTTCCTCTGGGTCTGGAACGACATGCTGGTGGCGCTGGTCTTCGCGGACTCCAAGAATCCGCCGATCACGGTCGCGCTCCAGCAGCAGGTACGGCAGTTCGGGAACAACGTCGACGTGCTGGCGCCCGGGGCGTTCGTGTCGATGGTGATCCCGCTGGTCGTGTTCTTCGCGTTCCAGCGGCAGTTCGTGACGGGCGTGATGGCGGGGGCCGTCAAGTAGCCGTCAAGTGACAGCGCGCCGGGGAGGATTCACTCCTCCCCGGCGCGTTCTCCCGTACGGCGTCCCGCGCGGCCCCGTCCCCCGTTCGGCCCGCCCCGCGTAACCCCGGCGCCCGTCAGGACGTTCCCGGGCCATGCCCCGGTTCAGCGTGATCGTCACCGCGTACAAGGTCCAGGCGTACCTCCAGGACTGCCTGGGATCGGTACTGACGCAGACGTGCGACGACCTGGAACTGATCGTGGTGAACGACGGTTCGCCCGACGCCTGCGGCGAGATCACCGAGGCGTGCGCGGCCCGCGACCCCCGGGTCACGCCGGTCCGGCTCACCGCGCACGCGGGCACAGGACCGGCGCGCGACGCCGGACTCGCCCGCGCCACCGCCGACTACGTGATCTTCCTCGACGGCCGGGACACCCTCGTACCCGGCGCGCTCCAGGCCATGTCCGACCGGCTCAAGGAGACGGACAGCCCCGACGTCCTCGTCCATGACCACGCCGTCGCGCACCCGTCGGACGGGACCGTACGCACCACGTGCCTGGCCACGCTCACCGAGCAAGGCGCCCCGGACGCCCTGGCGTTCCTGCTGACGGCCACCGACAAGGCGTACCGCAGGGAGTTCACCGAGAGCGCGGGCCTCACCTTCCCGCCCGGCCACTTCTCCGACGTCGCCTGGACCTACCCGGTGCTGATGACGGCCGCGTCGATCGTGACTCTCGACCAGGTGTGCGTGGTGGAGCGCCAACTCCCGCTGCCCGCGCCCCTGTCGGCGCCCTTGGACGTCTTCGACCAGTACGACCGCGTGTTCGCCTTCCTCACCGGCCGCCCCGAGGAGTCCCGTTGGCGTCCGGTCGTGCACGACCGCATGCTCGACCACCTCGCGCTGCTGGCGGCCACCGCCCGGCCGCGCGCCGCGTTCTTCCGGCGGGCCCGCGCCCACCACCGCCGCTACCGCACCCCGGACACGACCGACGGCCACCCCCTGCTGCGCCACGGCGCCCACCGTACGTACGCCGTCCTGCGGGCGGCCCGCGTCCTGCGCGCCCGCGCACGCCGTACGACCACCGCCGTGCGCCGCGCCGTGCGCGCGGTGGCCCTGCGCCTCCACTACGCCCTCCAGCGCCGGCTTCCGCTGCGCGCGGACCGCGCGGCCTTCGCCACGTACGGCCCCGGCGGCGACCCGGCGGCGACCCGGCGGCGATCGAGCGGAAGGTGCGTGAACTGGCGCCGGGCCTCCGCACGTCCTGGCTCACCGACCCGGACTCCTTCGCGTACTGGACCGCGCTCGCCAGGTCCGCGTACCTCACCAGCAACACCCCCTTCGATCCCCGGCTGGTCAAACGCCCCGGCCAGACGCTCCTCCAGACCCACCGCGGCACCCCGCTCGGGTCCGTGGGCCTGGACCTGGCGGACCGCCCTGCGGTACCCGCCGACCTCCCCCGGCTGCTCAAGGACGCGGCCAGGTGGGACTACACGCTCTCGGCCAACCGCCACGCCACCCTGACCCACGAGAAGGCGTACCCCTCCCCCGCGACCACCCTCGAATACGGCCACCCCCGCCACGACACCCTGCACGCCCCGGCCGACGTGCCGGGCCTGAGGGAGTCCCTGGGCATCCCGGAGGGCTTCACCACGGTCCTGTACGCCCCCGCGCACCGCGACCACCAGCGCACGCAGACGCCGTCACTGGACCTGGAACGCCTCGCCCGGTCCCTGGGCCCGCGTTATGTCGTCCTGACCCGGGTGGCCCCCGCCGCGCCCCACCCCCGGATCATGGACGTGTCGGACCACCCGTCCGCCGAGGTGCTCTGTCTGGTCTCGGACGCGCTGATCACGGACTACGCGCCGCTGATGTTCGACTACGCGCACCTGGACCGGCCGATCGTCCTGCACCACGCCGACCGCCAGGTCTTCGAGGCGGTCCGGGGCACCTCCGTGGACCTGCGCGCCTTCCCGCCGGGCGCGGTGGCCCGTACCGAGGACGAACTGATCGACATCTTCACCACGGACCACTGGCGCGGCTCCCGCTCGACCCAGCTCAGGACGGCGTTCCGGGCCCGCTTCTGCCCGTACGCGGACGCCGGGGCGGCGGAACGGGTGGTGCGCCACGTGTTCCTGACCTGACGCCCCGATCCCCCCGGGGGCGGGGCTTGCGCCCCACCCTTGGCCCACGCCCCACCCTTGGCCTACGACCCAGCCCTGGCCTATGACCCACCCTTGAGCGCCGCCACCGCCGACGCCGCCAGCATGTCCAGATACCCCTTGGGCAGGTCGTTCCTGACCACCACCAGCCGCCAGTACAGCGGCCCCACGGTCAGGTCCAGCGCCCGGTCCGGGTCCGTGCCCTCCGGCAGTTCCCCCCGCTCCACCGCCTCCCGCACGATCACCGCCGCGATCCCCTGCTGGCCGTCCAGCAGCGCCGTCTTGATCGCGTCGGAGATCTCCGGGTGGCGCGCCGCCTCCACCAGCAGGTCCGGGATGACCTGCGAGGCCACCGGATGGCGCAACGCGTGCGAGGCCACTTCCAGCAGCGCCCGTACGTCCCCGTAGAGCGACCCGGTCGCCGGCGCGGGCAGGCCCTGCGCGGCGAAGACGGACAGCAGGTCCAGCACGAGCGCCAGCTTCGACTTCCACCGGCGGTACACCGCGGTCTTGCCGACCCCGGCCCGGCGCGCGATGCCCTCGATCGACATCCGGGCGAACCCGACCGCGGCCAGTTCCTCGAACACCGCGGCGCGGATGGCGTCGGTCACGTCCTCCCGGAGCACGGCGGCTCCCGCGGGTACGCGGCGTGAAGTGCGCGGATCCGTGGTCATGAGTTGAGCATAGCTTGACCAAGGCGTCACGACGCTACGGTTGCGTTCCGTCGGAAAATCGTCCTAGCATCGACGTTGCGACGATACGGACCCGTTCCATCGCCTGCGTCGACCCAGCCACCGTCGAAAGCGGTACCTGTGAGCCAGACGATCTCCCCCACCACGCCGAACCCCGGACAGGACCCCGACAACAAGGGCGAGAACGCCCAGGTCGGAACCGGTCTCCTGCCGCCGGGGACGGACCTGGCCGCCCTCGCCGCCCGCCACGGCCTGACCGTCAGCGGAGCGCGCCCCTCCCTGCCCGCCTACGTCCGCCAGCTCTGGTCGCGCCGCCATTTCATCACCGCGTTCGCGACCGCCCGGCTGATGTCGCAGTACAGCCAGGCGAAACTCGGCCAGGTCTGGCAGATCATGACCCCGCTGCTCAACGCGACGGTCTACTACTTCATCTTCGGCATCCTGCTGAACACCAAGCACGGCGTGCCGGACTACATCCCGTTCCTGGTCACCGGCGTCTTCATCTGGACCTTCACGTCCAGCGCGATCACCTCGGGCACCCGGGCGATCTCCGGGAACCTGGGCCTCGTCAGGGCCCTGCACTTCCCCCGCGCCTCACTGCCCCTGGCCTTCGCCCTCCAGCAGCTCCAGCAGCTGCTCTTCTCGATGGCCGCGCTGGCCGGGATCCTGGTCTGCTTCGGGCAGTACCCGACGCTCAGCTGGCTGCTGGCGGCGCCCGCGCTGCTGCTCCAGTCGGTGTTCCTGGCCGGGCTCTCGATGATCATGGCCAGGCTCGGCGCCAAGACGCCGGACATCGCCCAGCTGACCCCCTTCCTGCTGCGCACCTGGATGTACGTCTCCGGCGTGATGTACAGCATCGACAAGGTGTCCGGGAAGCTGCCGCACTCGGTGGCCCTGCTCCTCCAGTGGAACCCCGCCGCCGTCTACATCGACCTGATGCGCTTCGCCCTCATCGACAGCTTCGGCTCCGACAAACTGCCCGAGCACGTCTGGGCCATCGCCCTCGGCTGGGCGCTTGTGGTCGGAGTCGGCGGCTTTGTCTACTTCTGGAAGGCAGAGGAGGAGTACGGACGTGGCTGACCCCACCAAGACCGACCTCACCAAGGCCGAAACACGGGCCACTCCCGCCCCCGAACCCACCCCCACCGTGATCGTCGACGGTGTCCACATCACGTACAAGGTCCACGGCACCAAGGGCGGCAAAGGCTCCGCGACCTCCGCGCTCAGCCGTATCGCCTCCCGCCGCGCGGCCCCCGGCGTCCGCGAGGTGCACGCCGTCAAGGGCGTCAGCTTCGTCGCGTACAAGGGCGAGGCCATCGGCCTCATCGGCTCCAACGGATCCGGCAAGTCGACCCTGCTCAAGGCCATCGCCGGGCTGCTGCCGCCGAGTCAGGGCCTGATCCACACCGAGGGCCAGCCCTCCCTCCTCGGCGTCAACGCGGCGCTGATGGGCGACCTCACCGGCGAGCGCAACGTCATCCTCGGCGGCCTGGCCATGGGCATGACCCGCGAGCAGGTCCGCGAGCGGTACGCGGACATCGTGGAGTTCTCCGGCATCAACGAGAAGGGCGACTTCATCTCGCTGCCGATGCGGACGTACTCCTCGGGCATGGGCGCCCGGCTGCGCTTCTCCATCGCCGCCGCCAAGAACCACGACGTCCTGCTGATCGACGAGGCGCTCTCCACCGGGGACGCCAAGTTCCAGCGCCGCAGCAAGGAGCGCATCGCCGAGCTGCGCAAGGAGGCCGGCACGGTCTTCCTCGTCAGTCACAGCAACAGCACCATCACCGAGACCTGCGACCGCGCGCTCTGGCTGGAATCGGGTGTCCTGCGGATGGACGGCCCCGCGAAAGAGGTGGTCGCCGCCTACCAGAAGTTCTCGGGCGGCAAGAAGTAGGAACGAAGCGGTACCGCGCCCCGGCCGCCCGACGAGCTGACAGCTCGTCCGGCGGCCGGGGCGCGGCGTGAGTCAGCGACTCGGCCCAGCGGCCCGGCTCAGCTGTGCGTCCGCAGCAGCGTCCGCATCGTCCGCATCGCCACCGACAGGTTCGCCAGGTCGAACGCGTCGGAGCTCTGGATCTCCTCCAGCGTCGTGCGCGACCGGCCGAGAATCGCCGCGTTCTTCTGCTCCCACGCCTTGAAGCGCTCCTCGGGAGTCGAGTTGGCGTCGCCCACGGACAGCACGTCCGCGGTGAGCCCCGCGTGCGCCGCGTACAGGTCCTCGCGAATGGAGGCGCGGGCCATGGACTGCCAGCGGTCGGCCCGCGGCAGCTCGATGATCCGGTCCATCAGCTGGGTGATCCGCAGCCGGTCCCCGAGGTCGTAGTACACCTCGGCGACGCCCAGCGGGTCCTGTCCCGTACGGTCCGCGATCGCCACGATGTCCAGCGTCGGGAAGGCGGACGAGAACCCGGCGACCCGCAGGGCCAGCTCCTCCGGCACGTTCGCCGTGGTCAGCTCGTCCAGGATGCGCTGGTACCACTCCAGCTCCGCGCCGCGCAGCATCGTGGGCAGCTGGGCCCAGACCTCCTCCACCCCGGCCGCGAAGAACTCGATCGTGGACGCGATCTCCAGCGGCTGCGGCCGGTTGCCCAGCAGCCAGCGCGTGCCACGCTCGACCAGGCGGCGCGAGTGCAGCCGGATCCGGGTCTGGACGTCGGCCTCGACCTTGTTGTCGAGCGCCTCGACGGAGTCCCACACCGCGCCCAGGCCGAAGATCTCCCGGGCCGCGGTCTGCGCCCGTACGATCTCCTCGATCGACGCCCCCGTCTCCTCGCGGAGCCGGTGCAGGAACGTCGAACCACCCGTGTTCACCGTGTCGTTGACCAGCACCGTCGTGATGATCTCGCGGCGCAGCGCGTGCCCGTCGATCTGCTCGGCGAACTGCTCCCGCAGCGGCGCGGGGAAGTACGCGTGCAGCAGCTTGCGCAGGTACGGGTCGTCGGGCAGATCCGTGTGGATCAGCTCCTCCGCCACCGTGATCTTGGTGTACGCGAGCAGCACGGCCAGCTCGGGCTGGGACAGTCCCTTGCCGGCGCTGAGCAGCTCCCTGACCTGCCGGTCGGTCGGCAGGAACTCCAGCGCGCGGTTCAGGTGCCCGTCCCGCACCAGCCTGCGCATGAAGCGCTGGTGGGCGTGGAGGAGGGACGGCGACTGGATAAGGGCGTTGCCGAGCGCGGTGTTCTGCGCGTAGTTGTTGCGCAGCACGAGCGCGCCGACCTCGTCGGTCATCGCGGCCAGCAGCTTGTTGCGCTGCTTGACCGTCATGTCCCCCTCCGTCACCAGGCCGTTGAGCAGGACCTTGATGTTGACCTCGTGGTCGGAGGTGTCCACGCCCGCGCTGTTGTCGATGGCGTCGGTGTTGACCTTGCCGCCCTCGCCGCCGGCGCCCCGGCGGGCGAACTCGATGCGGCCGAGCTGGGTCAGCCCCAGGTTGCCGCCCTCGCCGACGACCTTGACCCGCAGGTCCTCGCCGTTGACCCGGATCGCGTCGTTGGCCTTGTCGCCGACGTCCGCGTCCGTCTCCGTGGAGGCCTTGACGTACGTACCGATCCCGCCGTTCCACAGCAGGTCCACCGGGGCCTGGAGGATCGCCTTCATCAGCTCGGCGGGGGTCAGCTTCGTGACGCCGGGCTCGATGCCGAGCGCCTCGCGGACGTGGGTGTTGACGGGGATCGACTTGGCCGTACGGGGGTGGATGCCACCGCCCTGCGAGAGCAGCGCCTTGTCGTAGTCGGCCCACGAGGAGCGCTGGAGTCCGAAGAGCCTGCGGCGTTCCTCGAAGGAGGTGGCCGCGTCCGGGTGCGGGTCGATGAAGATGTGCCGGTGGTCGAAGGCCGCGACCAGCCGGATGTGCTCGGAGAGCAGCATGCCGTTGCCGAACACGTCACCCGACATGTCGCCGACGCCGACGACCGTGAAGTCCTCGGACTGGGTGTCGTGGCCCAGCTCGCGGAAGTGCCGCTCGACGGACTCCCAGGCACCGCGGGCCGTGATGCCCATGCCCTTGTGGTCGTACCCGGCGCTGCCGCCGGAGGCGAACGCGTCGCCGAGCCAGAAGTCGTACGCGACCGCGACCGCGTTGGCGATGTCGGAGAAGCTCGCCGTGCCCTTGTCCGCGGCGACGACCAGGTAGGTGTCGTCCTCGTCGTGCCGGACAACGTCCGTAGGAGGCACCACCGCGCCCGCCACCATGTTGTCCGTGATGTCGAGCAGCGCCGAGATGAAGATCTTGTACGCGGCGATGCCCTCGGCCAGCCACGCGTCCCGGTCCGCGGCCGGGTCGGGCAGCTGCTTGGCGACAAAGCCGCCCTTGGCGCCGACCGGCACGATCACCGTGTTCTTGACCATCTGCGCCTTGACCAGGCCGAGGATCTCCGTACGGAAGTCCTCCCGCCGGTCGGACCAGCGCAGCCCGCCGCGCGCGACCTTGCCGAAGCGCAGGTGCACGCCCTCGACGCGCGGGGAGTAGACCCAGATCTCGTACGCGGGCCGGGGGGCCGGCAGGTCGGGGATGGCCTGCGGGTCGAACTTCATCGACACGTACGTGTGGTGCTTGGCGACCGCGGCCTTCTTGTCGGCCGTCCCGGCCTTCTCCGACCTCTCGGCCTCGCCGGTCTTGTCCGTCGTGCCGGTGTCCAGGCTCGCGGACTGACCCCTCTTGTCGCTTCCCTCGCTCGCGCTCTGGAAGTAGTTCGTCCGCAGCGTGGCCTTGATGAGCGTGAGGAAGGACCGCAGGATCCGGTCCTGGTCCAGGCTCGCGACCTGGTCCAGCGCCCCGTCCAGCTCCTCCAGCAGCCCGTCCGTCAGCTCCGTGCCGGCGCGCTGGTGGCCCGGCGACATCCGCGCCTCGAAGAGCGAGACCAGCAGCCGCGTGGTGTGGACATTCGTACGGAGGGTGTCCTCCATGTAGTCCTGGCTGAACGTCGACCCGGACTGGCGCAGGTACTTGGCGTACGCGCGCAGCACCATCGCCTGGCGCCAGCTCAGCCCGGCCTCCAGGACCAGGGAGTTGAAGCCGTCGTTCTCGGCGGCGCCGGTCCAGACGGCCGCGAAGGCCTCCTGGAAGCGCTCGCGGGCGTCGTCGGCGCGGGTCTCGCCGCCGAGGCCGCTCACCGGCATCCGCAGGCCGAAGTCGTAGATCCAGGCGTGCGTACGGTCCGCGCAGCGCAGCTCGTAAGGCCGCTCGTCGACGACCTCGACCCCGAGCCGCTGGAGCACGGGCAGGACGCGCGAGAGGGACACCTGCTCGCCCAGCCGGTAGATCTTGAAGCGCCGCTCGCCGGGGGCCGCGCCGACCGGTTCGTACAGGGAGAGCGAGAAGTCCTTCCCGTCGTTGGTGAGCGCCTCCAGGTGCACGAGGTCGGCGACCGCGGCCCGGGGGGTGTGGTCGGCCTTGTAGCCCTCGGGGAAGGCGCCCCCGTACCGGCGCAGCAGCCCGGCGGCGCGCTCCTCGCCGCATTCGGTGTTCAGCGCCTCGGAGAAGGCGTCCGCCCAGGAGCGGGCGGCCTCGACGAGCCGGGCCTCGATCCGGTCGGCGTCCGCGTCGGTCAGCTCGCCGATCTCGGTGCCGGGCGGGACCCGGACGACAAAATGCAGCCGGGAGAGGATCGATTCGGTGTTCCACGCGGTGAAGTCGACGCTGGTGCCGCCCAGTTCCTCCTTGAGGATGTCGACCAGCCGCAGCCTGACGCCGGTGGTGTACCGGTCGCGCGGCAGGTAGACGAGGGCGGAGTAGTACCGCCCGTACTCGTCTTGGCGCAGGTACAGCCGCAGCCGCCGGCGCTCCTGGAGGTAGAGGACGCTGGTGACGATCGAGCGCAGCTGGTCGACCGGCGTCTGGAACAGCTCGTCGCGGGGGTACGTCTCCAGGATCTGCACCAGGTCGCGGCCGTCGTGGCTGTTCGGCGAGTAGCCGGCGCCTTCCAGGACCTCGGCGACCTTGCGGCGCACGACCGGCACCCGGCGGACGGACTCGGTGTACGCGGCCGAGGAGAAGAGGCCCAGGAAGCGGCGCTCGCCGACGACGTTGCCCTTGTCGTCGAACTTCTTCACCCCGACGTAGTCGAGATAGCCGGCGCGGTGCACGGTGGCGCGGCTGTTGGCCTTCGTGAGGACGAGCAGCTTGTGCTCACGGGCCTTGGCGCGGGCGTCGGCGGGCAGCCGGCTGAACGACGGGCTGACCGGGTGGTCGTCGTCCTCGCTGTGGTGCGGGTCGGAGCGCAGGATGCCGAGGCCGGTGCCGGCCACGGCGGACAGGGAGTCGGTGTCCGTCAGTTGGTACTCGCGGTAGCCGAGGAACGTGAAGTGGTCGGCGGCGAGCCAGCGCAGCAGCTCCCTGGCCTCGTCGATCTCCTGGACGCGCAGGTCGTCGGCGGTCGGCTCGCTGGGCAGTTCCTCGGCGATGCGCAGCGCGGCCTCGCGCATCTTGTCCCAGTCCTCGACGGTCTCCCGTACGTCGGACAGGACGCGCCGCAGGTCGGAGGCCATCTGCTGGAGGTCGTCGCGGTCGGACTCGCGGTCGATCTCGACGTGGATCCAGGACTCGGTGAGCGCGTCGTGCGGACGCTCCGCCCCGGCGGCGGGGCCGTCGGGGAGCACCTCGATCAGCTTGCCGGTGACGTCGCGGCGGACAACGACCTGCGGGTGGATCACGGCGTGGATGCCGCGGCCCTGGCGGGACAGCTCGTTGGTGACGGAGTCGACCAGGAAGGGCATGTCGTCGGTGACGACCTCGACGACGGTGTGGCTGGACGCCCAGCCGTTCTCCTCGACCGTGGGGGTGTGGACCCGCACGTCGGCGGTCCCCTGCGGTCGGTTCTCGGCCAGTCGGTAGTGGGAGAGCGCCGCGCCGTAGAGGTCGACCGGATCGCGGTCGGCCAGGTCTTCGGGAGCGGTGTGCAGGTAGTAGCGCTGGAGGTACGCGAGAAGCGCGTCCTGTCCGGAACGCCCCCCGTCCGCGGACCCGGCCGCGGCCTGGTCCGCCAGGGGAGTGCCCCCCAGCCCTCCGGTCTCCCCCGCCGGGCTGTTCTCAGCGACCCGGGCCGCCCGTTCGAGCAGCTCGGCCTTGGCTTCGTCCAGCTTGGTCTGCATGTCCTCTGGCTCCTGTCGCGCGCCGTTGCGTGACGTAGATGAAGGAAGCGCCACAACGCCACGACGCGGGGTTTCCGGTCGGGGTCGACGTTATGCCGCGATGAGAGATGTCCGGGACGTTATTGGCCAATTTTGACGGCCGGTCCGGATAACGGAGATCGACGACGGCCCGGGCGCGGTGGCGCTCCGGGCGCAGACGGGGGGCTTCGCTGCCCCCACGGCATATCGCGCTGATCACTGCCCCAGGCTATCGCTCTCCACCGGGGCGCCGTCATGAGCCGCATGTGTACAAAAGCGCACCGTGAAGTTTGACACTCCGGCCAGCGACACAAGGGCTCGGGACTGTTCCGAACAGCTCCGACCCCATCAAGCCCGTCCGGCGATTGAGGACATCGGTAAGCGGCACCGCACACCGGGCAGAAGCCAGGGGACCTCTCTCAGCCCACCAGATCCTGCGCCGCCGCCACCGCCTCCTCCAGGGAGTCCACCACCGGGACACCCGCGGTCTCCAGGCTGGTCCTGCTGTGCGACCCGCCCGTGTACAGCACCGCCCGCGCGCCCACATGCGCCGCCGCCACCGCGTCGTCCACCGCGTCGCCGATGACCACCGTGCGCTCGGGCGATATCGCGCCGGCCGACGCGAGGGCGACGAGATGGCGCTCCATGTGGAGTGCCTTGCTTCCCCCGGAGGGGCCCGTGCGCCCGTCGACCCGTACGAAGTGGCTCTCGATGCCGTATCCCCGCACCACGGGGACCAGCTCCTCGTGGCCGTACATGCTCAGCAGCGACTGGCTGCGGCCCGCCAGTGTCCAGCCGGCGAGCAGTTCCTCGACGCCCGACGTCAGGCCGCAGCCGACGCGCCGCTCCGTGTAGTGCCGGTGGAAGGTCTCGTCCATGACGGTCCATTCGGCGTCCGTCGGCAGCCGTCCCATCAGCCGCTCGTAGAAGACCGGCACGGGCACGCAGTACAGCTCGCGGTAGCGCGCCAGGGTGATCGGCTCCAGGCCGATCTCGCCGAAAGCGGCGTTGGTCGCCCCGATGACCGCCTGGATGTCGTCCAGGAGTGTGCCGTTCCAGTCCCAGACCAGATGCGTGTTCTGCTTCCCCATGGCAAAACCGTACCGCCCGGCACTGACATCGGTGCAGTGGCCACGGGCCGTACGGGTCCCGGCCGGCCCGTCAGCCGATGAGGCGGTCGATCTCCTGGACGCCGTACCAGAGCAGTTCGTGGTCCTCGGCGCCGTCCACGACGAACTGGGCGTCGTCGTCCCCGTGGTCGGCCGCGCCCAGCGCGGCGGCCGCGGCCGACACGTCGGTGTCCGCGTCGTCCGCGTCGACGTGGACGGCGGCGGCCTTCGCGAGCGGTACGGCCGCGGCGATCCGCACCTCGCCCAGCCCGGCGGAGTCGAGGCCGCGGTCCGGGTCGGAGACGGCTTCCTTGTCGGGGACGTCGACGGCGACGACCACCCGGCGGCGTGCGGCGGCCGGATCCGCGGCGAGCAGCCGGAGCGAGGCGGCGGCGGCCCGGTTGAGGGCCGCGTACTCCAGCTCCTCAATGTCGTCGGAGACGTACCACTCGCGCAGCCCGGGGGTCACCGCGTAGGCCGTCAGCGGCCCGGGGCCCAGCTCGCCCGTCTTGTGCGCCTCCGCGAGACCAGGGAGGGTCGAGGGGACATAGACGCGCATGGGCTGACCACTTTCCTAGTCGGGTGAGCGCCTAAGGATACGTGCGGGAATCCCTCGTGGGGGTGACGCGTACGAGGTCCTCCGGCGTCCACCTGGGAACCGTCCTCCCTGCCGCCGCCGGGGCCCTACGGACCGCCCGTCACCCGGATAGGTGACATCGCGACCGCGCGGCACGCCCGCGCACGGCTCTTGCCACGGTCTCCCCGGGCCCGTAGAAGATCCCCATCACAAGTTACCGACCGGTATTCGAACCGGACGGGCAGAACGGGGGCGATCTGCGTGACCACGACAGGAACGAGCACGGCGGCCGGGACCGGCGGCGCGGGCAGCACGGAGACCGGCGGCGTCAGGGGAGCCGGCGGTCCCGGGACAGGGACAACAGCGGCAGGGGCCACGAGGTCCACGGGGCCCTCCAGGCCACCGGGCCGCCGTGATCAGCGCAGGCCCGGCACCGTGGGCCCCCAGCGCCGCCGCCACGTCCCGCCCCACGAGCTGTTCGCCGAGCGCCTCCTCGCCGTCCTCAGCGGCCGGCGGCCGGTCCACTGGATGCTCGGCCAGACCGTCGGACCCGCGTACGAGCAGCTCGTACGCCTCGCCCCCGGCACCCCGCTGAGGGCGCGCGGCGTGCACCCCGTCGTCCGTACGTGCCGGAGCTTCGAGCCGCGCCCCGGCGTCCTGGAGGCGTCCGCCAGCATCGCCGCGGGCGCACAGGTGCGGGCCCTCGCCTTCCGGCTGGAGCGGGGCGCCGATCTGCGCTGGCGGTGCGCCGCGGTCGAGCTGGGCGGCGACCGGACATGAGAACGGGCCGGGGCGCGCATCGCGTGTGCGCACCCCGGCCCGGTCGTCCGTCGTGGCCCGTCAGGGCCCCGTCAGGACCTACTTCTTGCGACGGCGGCCGCCCTGGGCCCCGCCCTTCTGCGCCTTGCGGCGCTCCGCGCGCGTCAGCCCGTCCGACGTGGAGCGCGTCGGCCCGTCCGCGTTCTGGAAGTCGCCCTCGACCACGCCGCCCTCGCCGTCAACCGTGGGGGCGGAGAAGTGCAGCCGGTCCGGCCGCTGCGGGGCGTCCAGGCCCTTGGCGCGGATCTCGGGACGCGTGGCGGGCACCGTGGCGTCCTTGGTGAGCGACGTACGCTCCGCCGCGTCCTGCACCGGGACCTCCTCGACCTGCTGCTCGACCTGGACCTCCAGGTTGAACAGGTAGCCGACGGACTCCTCCTTGATGCCCTCCATCATCGCGTTGAACATGTCGAAGCCCTCGCGCTGGTACTCGACCAGCGGGTCCTTCTGGGCCATCGCCCGCAGGCCGATGCCCTCCTGGAGATAGTCCATCTCGTAGAGGTGCTCACGCCACTTGCGGTCCAGGACGGACAGCACCACGCGCCGCTCCAGCTCACGCATGATGTCGGAGCCGAGCTGGTTCTCCCGGTCCTCGTACTGGTCGTGGATATCGTCCTTGATGGACTCGCCGATGAACTCGGCGGTGATGCCCGCCCGGTCGCCGGCCGCTTCCTCCAGCTCCTCGACGGTGACCTTCACCGGGTAGAGCTGCTTGAAGGCGCCCCACAGCCGGTCCAGGTCCCACTCCTCGGCGAAGCCCTCGACGGTCTCCGCCTGGATGTACGCGTCGATCGTGTCGTCCATGAAGTGCCGCACCTGCTCGTGCAGGTCCTCGCCCTCCAGGACGCGGCGGCGCTCGCCGTAGATGACCTCACGCTGCCGGTTGAGGACCTCGTCGTACTTGAGGACGTTCTTCCGCGTCTCGAAGTTCTGCTGCTCGACCTGCGACTGGGCCGAGGCGATCGCGCGCGTCACCATCTTGTTCTCGATGGGCACGTCGTCCGGGACGTTCGCCATCGACATGACACGCTCGACCATCTGCGCCTTGAACAGCCGCATCAGGTCGTCGCCCAGCGACAGGTAGAACCGGGACTCGCCGGGGTCGCCCTGGCGTCCGGACCGGCCACGCAGCTGGTTGTCGATACGGCGCGACTCGTGCCGCTCGGTGCCCAGCACGTAGAGCCCGCCGAGGTCCTTGACCTCCTCGAACTCGGCCTGGACGGCCTTCTCGGCCTTCTCCAGCGCGGCGGGCAGGGCCGCGGCCCACTCCTCGACGTGCTCGACGGGGTCCAGGCCGCGCTGGCGCAGCTCCGCCTCCGCGAGGTCGTCGGGGTTGCCGCCGAGCTTGATGTCCGTACCACGGCCGGCCATGTTCGTGGCGACCGTGACGGCGCCCTTGCGGCCGGCCTGGGCGACGATCGTCGCCTCCCGGTCGTGCTGCTTGGCGTTGAGGACCTCGTGCTGCACGCCGCGCTTGCTGAGCTGCTGGGAGAGGTACTCGGACTTCTCGACCGAGGTGGTGCCGACCAGGATCGGCTGCCCCTTCTCGTGCTTCTCCGCGATGTCGTCCACGACCGCCGCGAACTTGGCGACCTCGGTGCGGTAGATCAGGTCGGACTGGTCCATGCGGACCATCGGCCGGTTCGTCGGGATCGGCACGACGCCCAGCTTGTAGATCTGGTGGAACTCGGCGGCCTCGGTCATGGCCGTACCGGTCATGCCGGAGAGCTTGCCGTAGAGGCGGAAGAAGTTCTGGAGGGTGATGGTCGCCAGGGTCTGGTTCTCGTCCTTGATGTCCACCCCTTCCTTGGCCTCGATCGCCTGGTGCATGCCCTCGTTGTAGCGGCGGCCGGCGAGAATACGGCCGGTGTGCTCGTCCACGATCATGACTTCGCCGTCGATGACGACGTAGTCCTTGTCCTTCTTGAAGAGTTCCTTGGCCTTGATCGCGTTGTTCAGGTAACCGACGAGCGGGGTGTTCACCGACTCGTACAGGTTGTCGATGCCCAGCCAGTCCTCGACCTTCGCGACACCTGGTTCGTGGATGGCGACCGTGCGCTTCTTCTCGTCGACCTCGTAGTCGCCGGTCTCCTCGATGCCCTTGAGGGAGTTGCCGGCCTCGCCCTTGGTGAGGCGGGTGACGAGCTTGGCGAAGTCCCCGTACCACTTGGTGGCCTGGTCGGCGGGGCCGGAGATGATCAGCGGCGTACGCGCCTCGTCCACGAGGATCGAGTCGACCTCGTCCACGATCGCGTAGTTGTGACCGCGCTGGACCAGCTCTTCCTGGGACCACGCCATATTGTCGCGCAGGTAGTCGAAGCCGAACTCGTTGTTCGTGCCGTACGTGATGTCGCACGCGTACTGCTCGCGGCGCTGCGCGGGCGTCATGTTGGCCAGGATGCAGCCGATGGTGAGGCCCAGGAACTTGTGGACGCGGCCCATCATCTCGGAGTCGCGCTCGGCCAGGTAGTCGTTCACCGTGATCAGGTGGACGCCCTTCCCCGACAGCGCGTTCAGATAGGCGGGCAGGGTGCCGACGAGGGTCTTGCCCTCACCGGTCTTCATCTCGGCGACGTAGCCGAGGTGCAGCGCGGCGCCACCCATCAGCTGGACGTCGTAAGGACGCTGGCCGAGGACACGCCTGGCCGCCTCACGGACGGTCGCGAAGGCCTCGGGAAGCAGGTCGTCCAGGCTCTCACCGTCGGCGTAGCGCTCTTTGTACTCGTCGGTGAGCGCCCGCAACTCGGCGTCGGAGAGGTTCTCGAAGTCCTCTTCGATGGAGTTGACCTGGTCCGCGATGCGGTGCAGTTTGCGCAGGATCTTGCCTTCGCCTGCACGCATGAGCTTGTTGAAGACGGACACTGAGGCTGGTCTCCTTGCCGGTCGGGCCTGGCACGTGGGTCGTATAGGAACACGGGCGCGGGCACGGCAGGCGGGCCCCACCGCATCGGCCATCGTAAGCGAGGACCCGCCTGCGCCGGGAGGGCCGCTGTCACGCAGGCCTGCTGTCACCCGCAATGAGAACGCGCGGGACGCGTGGAAGGTGCCGGTGAGACACGAAAAGTGCTCGCGCCACGGGCCGGCGATCACCAGAATCCGTACATGGAGCCCCTCACCCTCACGACCGAGCGTCTGACACTGCGCACCTTCACGCCGGACGACACGGACGCCGTCTTCGAGGCCTGCCAGGACCCCGCGATCCGGCGCTGGACGACGATCCCCTCCCCGTACGCGCGCCGGCACGCCGAACAGTTCGTCGGTCGGCTGGTCCCGGACGGCTGGCGCGACGACACCGAGTACACGTTCGCCGTGCGGCGGGGGGAAAGCGCACTCGGTGGGCCGCTGGTCGCCGCCGTCTCGCTGCACCACCCCAGGGCCGGGACCTGGGAGATCGGCTACTGGACCGCGAAGGAGCACCGGGGCCACGGCTACATGACGGAGGCCGTGACCGCGCTGACCAGGTTCGCCTTCACGACGCTGGGCGCGATACGGCTGGAGTGGCGCGCCGAGGTCGGCAACACCGGCTCACGCGCGGTGGCCGAGAAGTCCGGTTTTGTGATGGAGGGCACGCTGCGCGCGGGGCTGCTCAACAAGGGCACACTGCGTGACTGCTGGATCGGCGCGGTGCTCCCGTCCGACGTCGGCCTGCCGAGCACCTACCCGTACCTGCCCGCCCGGCCCTGACCCGTCCCCCGTGGACGGCCCAGCGACGTCCCCCGTGGACGGCCCCGCGCGCCGGACCTGCCCCGTCCCCCGTGAGCGATCCGCTGTCAGTGCCTCCGTCTATCGTGCGGACATGACGACTGTGCCGCCGCCCGCCGCCGAGCTGTCCGCCGACGAGGCCCGCCGTATCGCGCTGCGCGCCCAGGGATTCCTCGGCGCCCCGGACCGCCGGGGCGGGGTCCGGGGTGTGCTGCGCCACCTCGGGGCCGTCCAGCTGGACACGATCTCGGTCCTGGCCCGCTCGCACGAGCTGATCCCGTACGCGCGCCTGGGCGCGGTGGGCCGCAGAACCGTCGAGGACGCCTACTGGACGCCCCCGGGCGCCGACGGAGCGCCGAACCGCCCGCACGCCTTCGAGTACTGGTCGCACGCCGCCTGCATCCTGCCGATCGAGGAGTGGCCGCACTTCGCGTTCCGCCGCCGCGCCTACCGGGCCCGCCCGAACTGGTACCACGAACTGGCGGACGGCGCGTACGAAGCGGTGATCAAGCAGCTGCGCGCGGAGGGCCCCCTGACCGCCACGGAGCTGGGCGGCGCCAAGAACGGCGGCCCCTGGTGGGACTGGTCGGAGGCCAAGGTCGCCGTCGAGCGGGCGCTGATGCACGGCGAGGTGGTCTGCACCGGCCGCCGGAGCTGGAAGCGGGTGTACGACCTGGCGGAGCGCGCCGTCCCCGGCGATCTCCTCCACGACGACCTGGACGACACCGAGTGCCTTCGCCGCCTGGTCCGGCTCGCGGGCCGTTCGCTGGGCGTCGGCACCCGCGCCGACCTCGCGGACTACCACCGGCTCAAGGGCGAGCAGGTCGACGGCGTGATCGCGGACTCGGGGCTGGTCCCGGTGACGGTCCAGGGCTGGACGAAGCCCGCCTGGGCCGACCCGGAGGCGCTGGCGAGCCCCCTGAAGGGACGGCACCGTACAACACTGCTGTCCCCGTTCGACTCCCTGATCTGGGAGCGGGCGCGCACCGAGCGGATCTTCGGCTTCACCCACCGCCTGGAGGCGTACGTCCCCAAGCCCAAGCGGGTGTACGGCTACTTCGCGATGCCGCTGCTGTCCGGCGGCCGGCTGCTGGGGCGCGTCGACCCGGCGCGCGAGGGGCAGACACTCGTCGCCAAGCACGTCTCGCTGGACACCCCGAAAGCCGTGCTCCCGATGGCCCAGGCGCTGCGCGAGGCGGCGGAGTGGGTCGGCTGCTCGGACGTACGGGTGGAGCGGGTCGACGCGCCCGCGTTGCGCGGCGCCCTGGCGGAGGCGCTCACCGCGCTCTGACGTACGGCCGCACACGCCGGCCGTCAGCGGATTTCGAGGATCTTCTCCCGCATCGCGTAGACCACGGCCTCCATCCTGGAGTGCAGTTGCAGCTTCTCCAGAATGTTGCGGACGTGGTTCTTCACGGTGTTCTCGGAGATGAACAACTCCTTGGCGATATCACGGTTGTTCATTCCCGTGGCGACCAGTTTGAGGACTTCCAGCTCCCGCTCGGTGAGACGCGGCGCCGGAACGAGTCTTCGCTCGTCGGAGCGCTGAATCATCGATTTGAACTCGGTCAGCAGCTTGGACGCCATGGAAGGGCTGATCTGCGACTGCCCGTCGGCCACGGCGCGAATGGCGGTGGCCACCTCGTCGGTGGAGATCTCCTTGAGGAGATAACCGGTCGCACCCGCCTTGATCGCGTCGTAGAGGTCGGCCTCCTCGTCGCTGATCGTCAGCATGATGATTTTGGCACTGGGTGCCACCTCTTTGATGGAGGTGCAGGCCTCGATTCCGCCGCGCTTGGGCATCCGTACATCCATCAGCACGATGTCCGGCAGCAGGTCGGCCGCCTTGTCGACGGCCTCCGCGCCGTCGCCCGCCTCCCCGATGACCTGGATGTCCTCCTCCTGCGCCAGGACGATCTCCAGGCCCCGGCGGAAGAGCGCGTGGTCGTCCACCACGAGGACCCGGATCGGCTCCTTGCGTGACCCGCCCCGGTCCGCGTCGGCGTCCGGCCCCGGACCCCCGACCCTGTGGCCGGCGTCGTCCGTGTGGTGCACCGGCCCGAAGCTGTCCGCCATCGTTCCTCCCCCTGAAGGCCATGGCCCGAAGTTCATGAGTGCCGGCCAACCGCAGTTCGCAGACCACCTGTTGGCTTGCGACGCCATGATTTCATGCCCGGGCCCCGCAGCGGTGACGCCGCCACCACACGGTGGTGGGGGGGGGGGGGGGCGGCGGGCGCCGGGGCCCCCCCGCCGGGGGGGGGGGGGGCGGGCGCCGCGCCCGGGGGGGGGGGCCACCCCGGCCCCCCCCGCCGCGCGGGCCCCCGGCGCCGGCGC
>NZ_JBIUXU010000027.1:0-13608 GCF_044744165.1 Streptomyces sp. NPDC087420 | reverse complement strand
CCCCGCCCCCCCCGGCCCGGGGGGGGTGGGGCGCCTTCCGGGGGGCCCGCGCCCCCCCCGCGGGCCGCCCCCCCCCCCCCGGGGGGGGGGGCCCGCCCCCCCCCCCCCCCCCCCCCCCCCACCACCGGGGGGCATGTCTCAGCCGGATCCCGACCGTTCGGTCTCAGCCACCCAGGGCCCCGCCGGCGTCGCCGGCCCGCGACTCGGCCAACGGATCCGTCTGGAGGTGGATGACACCGTAGTCGTACGCGTGGCGCCGGTAGACGACGCTCGGTTCCTTGGTGTCGGAGTCGATGAACAGATAGAAGTCGTGCCCGACCAGCTCCATCTCGTAGAGCGCCTGGTCGAGCGACATCGGTGCGGCGACGTGGTTCTTCTCCCTGACCACCAGGGGGCCCTCGCCCTGCACCTCCAGCGAACCGATCCTGGTGGTGGGCACGGCACGTACCTCGTCGGCCACCGTCGCGCCGTTGGCGTTCAACCGGGCCACCCCGGGAACGACGTCGACGACCTCGGCCGCCGAAAGCCGCCCGGTCCCGCGGCGGTTGTGCCGCTTCTCATGCTGCTTGCGCAGCCGCGCCTCCAGCTTGCTGGTGGCGAGATCCAGGGCCGCGTACGGGTCTGCGGCCGCCGCCTCCGCCCTGATGACGGGCCCGCGCGAGTGGAGTGTGATCTCCACCCGGTCGCATGTGCTGGCCTGACGCGGGTTGTGCTCCTTCGAGACCTCGACGTCCAGGCTGATGACCTTGCCGTCGAGCTGCTGGATTCTCTCCAACTTCAGCTTCTCGGCCACGTGCTTCCGGAACCGCTCGGGCACCTCTGTTTTGCGGCCCTTGACGACGATGTCCACGCAGAACTCCGTTCCCGGATCACTCCGCCTCGTTGCGGAGTTACTCCCTGTTGCACCAGACCCCAGTAGTCACCGGAGCCTCGGACTTGGCGACTTTCACCTCCTCCTCCCCCGACGGCATGATCCCCACCCCCCGAATTTCCGAGGTTCTGAAAAACGCCGTAGCAGACCAGTGCATTCAGTGAGTCACGGCTTCCACCATTCCTCACAACCGAACATAGCTCGCCCGGACGGGTGTCGGCACCCGCTACCGGCATGTAGCTCCGTTCAGGTGATTTCCTTCCCCGTCCACCTCGAACGATGCAAGATCGGCTTCAGTTCCGGTTTATTTCGAAGGACAGCGGCGGCGCGGCCACCACCGCCGCGCTCACCTGGGCGAATCCGGGGGCGCCGGGTCGTGTGCCGGCCCGCAGCGCCCGCGCCGCCTCGACCAGCGAGGCGCCCGTCGTCATGAGATCGTCCACCAGCACCACTCTGCCGCCCTCCAGGAGCCGCGCACCGCCGACCGCGACCTCCAGGGCTCCGGACAGATTCGCCAGCCTCTGAGGGGCGCCCAGGCCCGCCTGGTCGGCGACCGCGCGCCGCTGCCGCAGCACCGGCAGCACCCGGGCGGTGCGGCCCGCACGCCGTAGCTCGGCGGCGGCGGCCAGCGCCGTACGCCGCGTGGCGTCGTGCCCCCGCGCACCGACCGCACGCCGGGACGACGGCACCGGGACGAGCAGCAGCGGCCCCACGCCCGTACCGGGCGGCACAGCGGCCTGTACGGCGCCCGCCAGCGCCCTGCCCAGCGGACCGGCCAGCCCGAGCGCGCCCCGCTCCTTGTGCGCCAGCAGCACCGCCCGTACCGCGTCCTCGTACGGCGCGGCGGCGTGCACCGCCGGCAGCCCGGGCGGCTCAGGCACCGGCCTGACCCGGCACGGCCACATTCCGTACAGGGCCCGGCGGCAGTCCTCGCACAGCGGAGTCCTGGGGCTGCCGCAGCCACCACAGGCGACCGGAAGCACCAGGCCGGTGATCTCCCGCCACCACCCCCGCATGGCACTCACTGTGCCAACGCCGAAGGCGCCCGGCCACCCCTGTGGACAACCAGATCGGGCAAAGTCCGCTCAGCCCGGGTAGACGGGCGACGAACCGGCCGGCACGACCGTCTGCCAGTTCGCCCCGGTGGGCAGCCGTACGATCCCGGCGTCCTCGGAATCGGCGACCAGCGGCTGCTGCTCGTCGTCCGCCGCCGCGATCGCCGTCACCTGGTTCAGCCCCGGCAGCACGCTCGCCGCCGACGTCGACCCGTCGGTCTGGATGTAGCGCACCTGCTGGACCCCGCCGGCCTCCTTGCCGACCACCACCAGCCGGCTGGGACCCGCCCAGGACACGGCGGTGACCGTGTCCATCTGCGGGGCCGCCGCCTGCAACTCCACCACGGACACCTGCGTGTCCGCGCCGGAGCCGTGCCGCTCCACCCGGCCGATCTGGAGGGTGGTCCGCCCGTCCTCGGACAGCAGCAGCGCGATCCGCACCCCGTCCGCCGACACCCGCAGCGCCTCCACGCGCGCGCCGCCCAGTCCGTCGACCGTGACCTCCTGCGGGGTCCCCACGCCGTCCGCCAGCCGGAGCAGGCGCGGCTTGGCGGGGTCGCGGTCCGCGACCCACAGATCGCCGTGCCCGTCCCAGCTCGGCGCGGACAACCGGTCCTTGGCCCCGGCGCCCTGACTGGTCACCAGCGGCTGCCCCAGTTCGGCCGCCGACATCACGGGCGCCACGTACAGCGACTTGGACCCGTTGGTGACCGCCGCCGCGCGCCGCTCGTCCCTGGCCACCGCGACGGAGTCGAGCTTCACCGTGCCGTCACCGAACGGCCCCCTGACCCGGCTCTGTTCGGGAGAACCGTCGCCGCCGGACGCCAGCAGCGACAGCCGCCCCTCCTGGTCGACGAAGTACGGGGTGTCGGCCCGGCCCGCGCTGTGGTCCGGGGCGAACTCCTCCGCCTGGTCCCCGTCGAGGACGCAGAGCGAGGAACCGTTCGCCAGCAGCTCGACCCGCCCCACCGGAGTGGACGTCAGGTCCCGCAGGGTGAAGAGCAGTTGCGCCGCCATCTTCCGGCACTGGTCGTGACCCGCCTTGGCCGCCTTGTCGTTCAGCGGCACCTTCAGCCCGTTCCGGTCGTCGAACTCCAGCGTCCGGGTGCCCTTCTGCAACGCCGTACCGGTCGGGAAGGGCGAATCCACCACCGGCTTCAGCCAGTTCGTCGGCCCGTCCAACAGCGCCTTGACCGCCTGCGTGACCGGGTCCATCCGCGTCGTGGGGTCTATTCGCTGCCGGATGTAGACCGGATCGGCCACCAGCCAGCTCTCCCCCGACGCGAAGTAGTACTTGTTCACCGAGCGGTAGTTCCGCTGGAAGTCCGACTCCCCGAGCACCAGCCCCTGCGGCAGGTCGTCGATCCGCCACTCCTTGCCCTCGGAGCCGACGTTCTGCTGCACCAGATGGATCGTTCCCGTGTACGGGATCGGCGCGACCTGCTCGTACGAATGCGAGGAGTCCACGTCGGCGATCTGGTCGCCGTACAGCTGGAACGTCTTCCCGGACGGCTCCGCGCCCTCCGGCTGCTTGGGCGCCGCCGCCGCGGGCGCGTCCCGCAGGACCGTCGTACCGGCCTCCGGCTGCCAGGCCTTCGACCGCTGGTCCGTCAGGTACTTCCTGGCCATCGCGAAGTCGGGATCGTCACTGGTCATCGCCTCCAGGAAACCGTCCACGATCTCGTCGGGAGCGGCCTTCGCGCGCGGCGGCACGGCGTACACGCGCACCTGCGACTCGCCCCCGCGCGGGGACGCCTTCACCGGCTCCACGTCCCCGCTGTCCGGGATCGACGCGCATCCCGCCAGCAGCAGAGCGGCGGTCCCCAGCACGACGGGCACCCTCACCGCACCTCCCCGGCCGTGACGGCCGCGGTCAGCGCCCACGTGTGTCCTCCCGCTCCGAAGCCTTGCGCAGTGCGTCATTGCCGGCAGCGTTACGCGGCGCGTCGTCGCCGTCGCCGTCTGCTGGGCGGTCGCCCGCCGGCCGTGCCACCACCCGCGCGCCGCTGCCCGGCAGGGCCGTCGGATCGACCGCCGCCCCGGTGGGAGGCGGCGCCGCCAAATGGGGCGGTACGGGCAGCGCGGAGCGGTCCCCGCGGGGCTGCGACGGCACACTCATCAGCCGCTGCGCCTGCTCGGTGCGCTGCTCGGCGGCGGCCCGCTCACGGTTGCGCCGCGAATCCTCGGGCTCCAGCGGTATCGGCGAGCCGCGCAGCGACTCGTCCGCCGTACGGGGCAGCGTCAGCCGGAACTGCGATCCGCCGCCCGGCTCGCCCCAGGCCTGCAACCAGCCGCCGTGCAGCCGCGCGTCCTCGACGGCGATCGACAGCCCCAGTCCGGTGCCACCGGTGGTACGGGCACGGGCCGGGTCGGCCCGCCAGAAACGATTGAACACCCGCGTCGCCTCGCCGGGCTTGAGCCCCACCCCGTAGTCGCGCACGGCGACCGCCACCGCACCGCCGGCCACCGCCATCCGCACGATCACGTCCTTGCCCTCACCGTGCTCGACCGCGTTGACCAGCAGGTTCCGCAGCACCCGCTCGACGCGGCGGGCGTCAGCCTCGGCCACGACGGGCTGCGCGTCCCCGAGAACCCGGATCCGGCTGCCCTTGTGCTCGGCCAGCGGCGCCGCCCCGCCGATCACCCGGCGCACGACCTCCCGCAGGTCTATCGGCTCCGCCTCCAGCGCGGCGGCCCCCGCGTCGAAGCGGCTGATCTCCAGCAGGTCCGAGAGCAGCGACTCGAAGCGGTCCAGCTGGTCCCCGAGCAGCTCCGCCGAGCGGGCCGTCACCGGATCGAAGTCGGCGCGCGCGTCGTGGATGACATCGGCGGCCATCCGTACGGTCGTCAGCGGCGTACGCAGCTCGTGCGACACGTCGGAGACGAAGCGCCGCTGCATGCGGGAGAGCTCCTCCAGCTGCTGGATCTTGAGCTGGAGGTTCTGCGCCATCTTGTTGAAGGCCTCACCGAGCCGGGCGATGTCGTCCTCACCGGTGACCTTCATCCGCTCCTGGAGCCGGCCCGTGGAAAGCCGCTCGGCGATCCCCGCGGCCATCCGCACCGGCGTGACCACCTGGCGCACCACCAGCCAGGCGATGGCGCCGAGCAGCACGATCACAAAGAGCCCCGCGGTGGCGAGCGTGCCCTTGACCAGGTTCAGCGACTGCTCCTCCTGCGTCAGCGGGAAGAGGTAGTACAGCTCGTACGCCTTGCCGTCGGGGTCGTTCAGCCGCTTGCCGATCACCAGCCCCGGCTCCGGCGCCCGCGCCTCCGTGGCGTCGGTGTACCTGATCTGCGCGTAGACCTGGAAGGGCTCGGTGCCCCTGGCCACCTCATCGCGCAGATCCGCGGGGATGCTGGTGAAGTCCACCCCGTTCGACGCGCGGGGCGCGCGGCTGGTGGACACCGCGTCGTCCTGCGAGTCGGCGCTCAGCGCCACCACGTTGAACGCCCCGGGACCACCACTGGCCAGCTGCTCGACCAGCTCGGTCCGCCAGTTCACCGAGTTCTTCCCCTGGACCCCGCCGGAACCGTCGGCACCCTGCTTGCCGGGCGCCGACGGCGCGTCGGCGATCTCCTTGGCCACCGTGAAACCACCGGCGGCCTGGCTCTGCGCCGCCTTCTCCTTGGCCTCGAGCAGACCGTTGCGCATCTGCCCGATGACAACAAACCCGAGCAGCAGCACCACACCGAGCGACATCAGCAGCGTGGCCGCGACCACCCGCAGCTGGATGTTGCGCCGCCAGAGCCGTACGGCGGGCAACAGCGGACGCCGCACCCACCTCACCAGCAACCGCAGCACAGGCCCGCCCGGCGAGCCGTCCTGGAGCAGCCTGCCGTCCCGGAACAGCCGGCCGAAGCGCGCGAACGCACGCCCGGGCCCGGCAGCCCGCCCCGCACGGACTCCCGGCTCCCCGGGCTTCGGAGCAGCGCTGCCGCCGGTCATGTCAGCTCGGTCCTGCCTTGTAACCGACGCCCCGGACGGTCACCACGATCTCCGGGCGCTCCGGGTCCTTCTCGACCTTGGAGCGCAGCCGCTGGACATGCACGTTCACCAGCCGGGTGTCGGCCGCGTGCCGGTATCCCCACACCTGCTCCAGGAGCACCTCACGCGTGAACACCTGCCACGGCTTACGGGCCAGCGCGACCAGCAGATCGAACTCGAGCGGCGTCAGGGCGATCGACTGCCCCTCCCGCTTCACCGAGTGACCCGCCACGTCGATCACCAGATCGCCGATGGTCAGCTGCTCCGGCGCGGGCTCCTCGGAGCGCCGCAGCCGCGCCCTGATACGGGCCACCAGCTCCTTGGGCTTGAACGGCTTGACGATGTAGTCGTCGGCGCCCGACTCCAGCCCGACCACCACGTCGACCGTGTCGCTCTTGGCGGTGAGCATCACGATCGGCACGCCGGACTCGGCCCTGATCAGCCGGCACACCTCGATACCGTCCCGGCCGGGCAGCATGAGATCCAGCAGCACCAGATCCGGCTTGGCCTCACGGAAGGCGGCCAGCGCCTTGTCACCGTCCGCTACGAACGACGGTTCGAACCCTTCACCACGCAGCACAATCCCGAGCATCTCGGCCAGTGCGGTGTCGTCATCGACGACAAGGACGCGTCCCTTCATATCGACATCATCCCATTTATCTAATCGTTACCCGGCGTGACCTGGCACACAGCTCCGCGATTCCGTCCCCGGTCACCGGGGACAGCGCGCCGTATTCGGTGACGATCGCCGTCACCAGTTCAGGGGGCGTGATGTCGAACGCCGGGTTGTACGCCTGCGTTCCCAGCGGCGCCACCGGCATCCCACTCCCCGCCTCCACTCCCGCCACCGCAGTCTGCGGCGCCGTGAGCTCCGTCACTTCCTGCCCCGGTCGCTGCTCCACCTCGACCGACGCCCCGTCCGGGGTACCGAGGTCGATCGTCGTGGTCGGGGCGACCACGACAAACGGCACATGGTGATATGCCGCCAGCACCGCGAGCGGATAGCTCCCGATCTTGTTCGCCACCGAACCGTCGGCCGCGATCCGGTCCGCACCGATGAGGACGGCGTCGACCTCACCCGCGGCGAAGAGCGAACCAGCGGCGTTGTCCGTCAGCAAGGTGTACGCCATCCCGTTGCGCGCCGCCTCGTACGCCGTCAGCCGGGAACCCTGCAACAGCGGACGAGTCTCGTCCACCCACAGCCGCCGCAACCGGCCGGCCCGGTGGGCCGACAGTGCCACGGCGAACGCGGTGCCCTCCCCGCCGGAGACAAGCGCCCCGGTGTTGCAGTGGGTCAGGATCCGGTGATTGCCACCTGGCAGCAACTCATCGAGGAGCGTAAGCCCAAACCGCGCCATCTGCGCGCTGGCCTCGGCATCCTCCCGGTGCAGCAGCCTGGCCTCGGCGAGCGCCGCCGCGGCCGCCTGCTCCAGATCGGCGCCCCCGTCGGCCGCCGCCCGGTACGCGTCCCGGGCCCGCCGCACCCCGTACCCGAGGTTCACCGCGGTGGGCCGCGCCTGCGCCAGGATCTCCGCCGCGTCCTCCACGTCGAAACCCCGCACGGCGGCCAGCGCCACACCGTAGGCACCCGCGATCCCCAGGAGCGGCGCCCCGCGCACCGCCAGCGTCCGGATCGCCCGCACCAGCGCGGGCACGTCCGTGCAGACCAGCTCGGCCTCCTCCACCGGAAGTCTCGTCTGGTCGAGAAGGACCAGTACCGGGCCCTCCGGCGGCTCGTCCCAGCGGATCGACGGAAGCATGGACGGCTCCGGGCCGGCCGGGGTTGGTACGTACTGATCAGCCATCCGCCCAGTCTGCCCGCTACACCACCCACAATGAAGGCAGGAATCGAGGTGAGAAGGAGATACAACCCCAGGTCCACCAACGGGCAACGCGTGGCACGATGGCTGCCAGCCCGCCGTCCCACAGCGCGGACAGGCACCTTCGAACCGCCGACTCGCCGAGCCGGCCCCACAACCAAGCCACGAGGTGGACGACCGTGAACGACACTCCGGGCTGGGCCTCGCCCGGATCCGCCCCGTCCGACGGCCAGGACGCTTCCGTTCCGCGGCCGGCCGAGCCCGCCGACGACACCGGTACTTCCCCCAAGTGGTCCAAGACCCAGCCGCCCGCCGGCCAGTGGTCCCCGCCCAGCGCCCAGACCCCCGGCCAACCCGGGCCCGCCGCGCCCCGCTCCACCCCCGGCTGGGGTCCCGGCTGGGGCGCACCGGGCCAGGGCGGCGGCCCGGGTCCCGCGTGGGGCCGCCCGCCCGCGGCCAAGCCCGGCGTGATCCCGCTCCGCCCGCTCGGTGTCGGCGAGATCCTCGACGGCGCGGTGTCCACCCTGCGCGCCCACTGGCGCACGGTGCTGGGCTTCACCCTCGCCGTCGCCGTGGTCACCCAGATCTGCGACATACTCGTCGTCCGCTACCTGGTCCCCGAGCCCGGACAGGTCGACCCGGACGCGACACCGTCCGAAGCGCTCTCCCAGGCCGGCGACTCCCTCCGGGACAGCCTGTTCTCGCTGGCCCCCACGATGGTCATCACACTGCTCGGCACCCTCTTCACCACCGCCGTCCTGACGATGGTCGTCAGCCGCTCCGTCCTCGGACGCCCCGTCACCCTCTCCGAGGCGTGGCAGGAGGCCCGCCCCCGGCTCGTGCAACTGCTCGGCCTGACCCTGCTGTTGCCCCTGGCCGCCGTCGTGATCATGGGCGTCGGCGTCACCCCCGGCATCCTGGTGGGCTCCACCGCCGGCATCCTCCTCGCCGTGCTGGGCGGACTGGTCGCGCTGGTGGTCATCTCGTGGCTGATGGTCCGCTTCGCCCTGGCCTCCCCGGCCCTGATGCTCGAACGCCAGGGTGTCGCCGCGTCGTTGCGCCGCTCCGCCAAGCTCGTCCGGGGCTCCTGGTGGCGGATCTTCGGCATCCAGTCGCTGACCCTGCTGCTGACCTTCCTCGTCGCGATGATCGTCTCCATCCCGTTCGCGATCATCGCCATGGCCGCGGACGGCTCCGGCATCGACGGTCTGGTCTCCGGCTCCACCCCCGAGTACGGCTGGACCTACCTGATCGTCACCGGCGTCGGCGCGGTCATCTCCTCCTCGATCACCTACCCGATCTCCGCGGGGGTGACCGTGCTCCTCTACGTCGACCAGCGCATCCGCCGCGAAGCCCTCGACCTCGAACTGGCCCGCGCCGTCGGCCTGACGGGCAACGGCACCGGCGGGCCGGGTACCGAGACCTCCGGGAGCTGATGGGGTGTCCGTCACGGGGGGCTCGGCAACAGCACGCGCGGCGCTCGGCACGGCGGTGGACGGTCCCGTGGACCCGTCCCGCCTCCCCGCCCGCGAGGCCGCGGAGCGGGAACTGTCCAAACCGATGTACCACGAGAACGATCCGAACCTCCTCCAGCGTGCGCTGAACCGCTTCTGGGACTGGGTCGGCGACCTCTTCGCCTCCGTCTCCGGCGCGGCCCCCGGCGGCGTCCTCGGCCTCGTCGTCATCCTGCTGGCCGTCACGGCCCTCGTGGCCGCGCTCTGGTGGCGCCTGGGCACCCCCCACCGCACCCCCGCCAGACCCGGCTCGCTCTTCGACGACCGGCCCCGCAGCGCCACGGAACACCGCGCCGCGGCCGACGCACACGCCGCCACGGGACGCTGGAACCAAGCCGTCCAGGAGCGGATGCGCGCCATCGTCCGCTCCCTGGAGGAACGGACCCTCCTCGATCCCCGCCCGGGCCGCACGGCCGACGAGGCCGCCACCGAGGCAGGACGCGCCCTCCCCGGCCAGGCTGACCGGCTGCGCGCCGCCGCCCGGGAGTTCGACGACGTCACATACGGCGGCCGCACCACGGACCGAACGGCGTATCTGCGCATGCGGGAACTCGACCTCGACCTGGAACAGGCCAAGCCGCAGCTGAGCAACGCCGCCGGGGGAACGGCCACATGACCCTCACGACCAGCCCCACCTCCCGGTCCCTCACCCCCCGTCAGATCTGGACACGCGGGCGAGGGCTCCTCCTCGCACTGGTCATCGTCCTGACAGCGGGGACGGTCCTGGCGGCCCTCCGCTCCGGCGACCAGCACGGCCGCCTCGACCCGCGCTCCGCCGACGCCCTCGGCAGCCGGGCCGTGGCCGAACTCCTCAAGACCGGCGGAGTCTCCACCGACGTCGTCACCACACTCGACGAAGCCACCGCCGCCGCCCGCCCCGACACCACCCTCCTCGTCGCCGCCCCCGAACTGCTGACCCCTTATCAGCAAGAGACCCTGAACGCCGCGACCACGTCGTCCGGCGGCCGCACCGTCCTGCTCGGCGCCGGCCCCTATTCCGCCGACGCACTCGCCCCCGGCGTCCGCACGCACACCCCCGCCGAGGTCTCCGCCCGCGCACCCGAGTGCTCCCTGCCCGCCGCCCTCCGGGCCGGCGCGGTCGACATCGGCGGCGAGCGCTACAGCACCGACACCCCCGGCGCCGAGGCCTGTTACCCGGTCGACGGGGCACCGACCCTGCTCGTCCTGACCGACCAGAACGACGGCGACACCGTCCTGCTCGGCTCCCCCGACCTCCTCTACAACGAGCGCCTCGACCAGCAGGGCAACGCGTCGCTGGCCCTTCAACTCCTCGGCTCCCGGCCTCATCTCGTCTGGTACCTCCCTTCGCTCAGCGATCCCACCTATTCCGAGGACTCCGGCGCCGACCGCGCGGACGGCGGCGAAAGCGGCTTCCTCGACCTGATCCCCTCCGGCTGGCTCTGGGCCGCCTTCCAGCTCTTCCTCGCCGCCCTGCTCGCCGCCGTATGGCGCGGCCGCAGGCTCGGCCCGCTCGTCGCCGAACGGCTCCCCGTCGCCATCCGCGCCTCGGAGTCCACCGAGGGCCGCGCCCGCCTCTACCGCAAGGCCAACGCACGGAGCCACGCCGCCTCGGTCCTGCGCGCCGCGTCCCGCGACCGCCTCGCACCCCTCCTCGGCGTACCCCCCGGCAACGCCCACCTCGCCGAGATCCTGCTTCCCGCGATCTCCGTCCGACTCCCGGACACCGCACTGGACCCGCACACGCTGCTCTTCGGGCCGGCCCCGGCCGACGACAGCGCCCTCATCCGCCTGGCGGACCACCTCGACGCCCTCGAAAGAGAGGTACGTACCTCATGAGTGCCCCGACCGCAGAGACCGCAGAAGAGACCGCGGAGCCCACCGCGAACGCGGCGAAGGCCCGCGCCTCCCTGGAGGCACTGCGCACCGAGATCGCGAAGGCGGTGGTCGGCCAGGACCCCGCCGTCACCGGACTGGTCGTCGCCCTCCTGTGCCGCGGCCACGTACTCCTCGAAGGAGTCCCCGGTGTCGCGAAGACCCTTCTCGTACGGGCACTCGCGGCCTCACTGGAACTCGACACCAAGCGCGTCCAGTTCACCCCCGACCTGATGCCGAGCGATGTCACCGGCTCCCTTGTCTACGACGCCAGGACCGCCGAGTTCTCCTTCCAGCCGGGACCCGTCTTCACCCATCTGCTGATCGCGGACGAGATCAACCGCACCCCGCCCAAGACCCAGTCGTCGCTTCTGGAGGCGATGGAGGAGCGCCAGGTCACCGTCGACGGCACGCCGCGCATGCTGCCCGACCCGTTCCTCGTCGCCGCCACACAGAACCCGGTCGAGTACGAAGGCACGTACCCCCTTCCCGAAGCCCAGCTCGACCGCTTCCTCCTGAAACTGACCGTGCCGCTGCCCTCCCGGGACGACGAGATCAGCGTCCTGACCCGCCATGCCGAAGGCTTCGACCCACGTGATCTCCGGGCCGCGGGGGTGCGTCCCGTCGCCGGGCCGGCCGACCTGGAAGCGGCGCGCGCCGCCGTCGCCAGGACGTCCGTCTCACCCGAGATCGCGGGCTATGTCGTCGATATCTGCCGTGCCACGCGTGATTCCCCCTCGCTCACCCTCGGCGCCTCCCCGCGAGGCGCCACCGCTCTGCTGTCCACCGCCCGGGCCTGGGCCTGGCTCACCGGCCGTGATTACGTCATACCGGACGACGTGAAGGCTCTCGCCCTGCCCACGCTCCGTCATCGCGTGCAACTGCGGCCCGAGGCGGAAATGGAAGGCGTCACCGCCGATTCCGTCATCACCGCGATCCTCGCCCATGTCCCCGTCCCCCGATGAGGCGATGACCCGTGGCCCTCACCGGACGAACAGCGCTCCTCGCCGCCCTGGGCACGCTGCCCGTCGGGATCTTCGCCCCCAGCTGGGCGGGGATCCTCGCCGTCAACGCGCCTCTCTCACTCGCAATTCTGTGCGACTACGCCCTCGCGGCGCCAGTGAGATCGCTCCAATTCACCCGAAGTGGTGACACTTCAGTTCGACTCGGCGAGGGCGCGGAAGTCCAGCTGACCGTCACCAACCGCTCAACCCGGCGCCTGCGTGCCCACCTCCGTGACGCCTGGCCGCCCAGCAGCTGGCCGACCGGCGAGGAACAGGCCGCGTCCCGGCACGAGGTGACGGTCCCGGCCGGCGAGCGCCGCCGCCTCACCACGTTCCTCCGCCCCACCCGGCGCGGTGACCGGCACGCCGAGCGCGTCACGGTGCGCTCGCTCGGTCCCATGGGCCTGGCGGCCCGCCAGGGCAACCACGAGGTCCCCTGGGCGCTCCGCGTCCTGCCGCCCTTCACCAGCCGCAAGCACCTGCCCTCCCGGCTGGCTCGCCTGCGCGAACTCGACGGCAGGACCAGCGTCCTGATCCGCGGCCAGGGCACCGAGTTCGACAGCCTCCGCGACTATGTGCCGGGAGACGACACCCGTTCCATCGACTGGCGGGCGACCGCACGCCAGTCAGCGGTCGCGGTTCGCACCTGGCGCCCCGAGCGGGACCGGCACATCCTCATCGTCCTCGACACCGGCCGCACCTCGGCCGGCCGGGTGGGCGACGTCCCCCGCCTGGACGCCGCCATGGACGCCACGCTCCTCCTGGGCGCCCTGGCCGCCCGCGCCGGGGACCGGGTGGACCTCCTGGCGTACGACCGCCGCATCCGCGCCCAGGTCCAGGGCAGGGCCGCGGGCGACGTCCTGCCCTCCCTCGTGAACGCGCTCGCCCCGCTCGAACCCGAGCTGGTGGAGACGGACGCCCGCGGCCTCGGTTCGGCGATATTGAAGAGTGCTCCGCGCCGCTCCCTGATCGTGCTGCTGACAAGTCTCGACGCGACCCCGATCGAGGAGGGCCTGCTCCCCGTCCTGCCGCAACTCACCCAACGGCACACCGTGCTGGTCGCCTCGGTCTCCGACCCGTACATCGAGAAGATGAGCGCCGGGAGGGGCACAGTGGACGCGGTGTACGAAGCTGCCGCCGGCGCCCAGTCACAGACCCAGCGCCGCCGCACGGCAGAGCAGCTCCAGCGCCACGGGGTCACGGTCGTGGACGCGACGCCCGACAAACTCGCTCCCGCGCTGGCGGACGCCTACCTCGCACTCAAGGCCGCGGGCCGCCTCTGAGTCGCTGCCCCCTCGGACGCAAGAAAGGCCCCGACGCTGCCGGGGCCTTTCTCTTTTGTTCAGCCGCTAACGCGGATTGTTCGTGAACGCGAAAATGCCCCGCACCATAAGGTGCGGGGCATCCCCACAAAGATTGTTCGGCGGCGTCCTACTCTCCCACAGGGTCCCCCCTGCAGTACCATCGGCGCTACGAGGCTTAGCTTCCGGGTTCGGAATGTAACC
>NZ_JBIUXU010000026.1:0-38502 GCF_044744165.1 Streptomyces sp. NPDC087420 | reverse complement strand
CGATCGCTCAGCATCAGTCAGATCCAACGGCGCAAGCTTCGGTCCCGGACGTACCATGACCCAACTATACGGGAATTTAAGACTCAGGATACTAGGGCCTGTCCGGCGGATCTTCGTGGGCCTGCGACGCCTGGCACCGCACCTCGCCGCGTTGTCGGGAGACCCGAGTACATCCAGTACACGGGTCCCCCTCCGCCTTGCGAGGTACGGCACCAGACGCCGCAGGCTGATCCACGAAGATCCGCCGGACAGGCCCTAGTCGCGGGGCGCGTTCACCACGCAGCTGAAGACCTGTTCGCCCTGCTGATGGGCGGTCACCAGGACCGACGTGAAGCCCGCGAAGTCCTCGGGCAGGATCCGGGCCTCGACGCGGCACGGGAGGTCCAGTTCGGCGTAGCGGTCGAACGAGCCGGTGAAGCTGGTCAGTACGCGGTCTCCCGCGTCCAGCGTCGCCAGGGTGGCCTGCCGGGCCGCTTCGAGCAGCAGCATGCCCGGTATGTGGTCGACCGGGTGGTCGAAGAGCACGGGGTGGGTGGTGTCGGTGCGCAGCTGCCATACGCCGGCGCCGTCGTCGCCGGTCGGGGAGAGCACGACGTCGAACGCCGTGGAGCGGCCGACGTCCGGCGGTGGTACGGGCGTCCCCAGCGGGGGCCGGTGCGCCGAGGAGTCCGCACCGGCGCGCTCGCCGCGCAGGCGCCGGTACACGGCGGGGGAGGCACACGCGAAGGACACGCCCCCGGTGGCGACGATCTGGCCGTCCCGGTGGACGACGGCTTCGTAGCGCATCGAGGCCAGTTCGGAGCCACGTCTGCGTATCTGCGAGCAGCGGACGTCGAGTTCGAGGTCGGCGGGGACGCCGGTCACCGCGAGGTGCCGCGGGTCCACGGTGAACGACAGGTCCCGCATGAGGAACTGATGCCCCAGAGGCACACCGAACTCGGCGTGGGACAGCAGGGAACCGACCTGGCGGAGGGTTTCCGCCGTGAGCAGGGGGTCGTGCCGGCCGAGGACGGCGCTGTAGAAGCCGTGCAGCCGGGGCCACTGGGCCGTCACGGCGAAGTGCGTGGCGTCGACGCGGCGCCAGCCGGTGAGCAGGACCTCCGCCACCGCCGCGCGGTGCACGAACTCCTTCGGGACCGTGGTGGTCAGCGGCGGCGCCGACGGGCCGGACGGGCAGGACGGGCCGTGGAGACCGGCGGAGCCGGACGTGTCGTTCATCCGGAATGTCGTTTCGGACATGGAGCCTCCCCAAGGAGTACGGATCACGGGTGAAGGACGAGAGCGGTACAGCTCCCCCGAAGCGGGAAATATACATACCGACCGGTATAGTCGACAGGCTTCTGGGCGGCTTCCACGTAAATACCGGGTCGCCACGCCGAGTGAGCGTGAGAACACACGTGTCACTGCCGAACTGGCGTCCGGGCGCGGTTCATTCGGTCGAGTGGATCTCCAGATGTTCTCCAGCCAATCTTGAGCGGGCCTTGAGTCCGTGGCCGACCAGAGGCGCCTCCAGCTGGCGGACTTGTGCATTCCATATACAAACCGCCCCGGCGGTTTGTTAATGTCGTGCCGCAACGTGCGCGTCGCTGCCGGTCCTCCCGACACCTTGGAGATGTTGATGGTCAAGCAGGAGCGCGCCGCCCGTACCCGGCGGTCGTTGATCCTCGCCGCCGCGGAGGTCTTCGCGGAGGAAGGGTTCGTGTCCGCCTCGCTCACCGCGATCAGCCGGCGGGCCGGGGTGAGCAACGGGGCCCTGCACTTCCACTTCGACAGCAAGAACGCGCTGGCCGGCGGGGTCGAGGAAGAGGCCGCGCGTCGGGTGCGGCGGCTCAGCGTGGCGGGGCCCGACTGCCCCACCGCTCTCCAGCTTCTGGTGGACAGCACGCACGCACTGATGCGCGGGCTGGACGACGACGTGGTCGTCCGCGCCGGATTCGAGCTGAGCGGCGACATCTCCCGCGTCGCCGGCGTCGATCTGCGGAGCGAGTGGCGGTCCTGGATCGAGACCGTACTACAGCGGGCGGCGGCTCAGGGTGCTCTGGCCGACGGGGTGTCGCACGACGACGCGGCAAGCGCGATCCTGGCTGCGACGGTCGGTTTCCAGGTACTTGGCTCAAGGGGCGACAAGGACTGGATCTCTCGGCGTACGCTGACCGGGTTCTGGGAGCTGATGCTGCCGAGACTGGCGGCGCGGGACGCGCTGGACACAGTGGTGACCTGCGGCTCCCGCTGTGTGGTCGGTGCGCCCGGAATGCCGGTCGAGGAGCCCGTTTGACGGGTGGGCGCTGACCGAGTACCGCCCGTACGGTGACGAAGGGGCGGGATTGGTGTACACAGCGTTAACAAAAAACAGTCTGGACGGTTTGATATTGACAAACCGTCTGTCCTGTTTTTGAATCCATGCGCAGCAATCGCACCCCGTGAGCGGCCTCGAACGGCACTGACTTCACCTTGCAGGGATAGGGGAGACGCGTGGACATCGACGTACTGGGCGCATTGGCTGTGAGACAGAACGGGAAATCGATCACCCCGACGGCGCCCAAGCCCCGTCAGGTGCTCGCCGTCCTGGCCCTCCACGCGGACCAGGTGGTGCCGGTGGCCGCGCTGATCGAGGAACTGTGGGCGGGCGAGCCCCCGCGCAGCGCCAGGACGACCCTCCAGACGTACGTCCTCCAGCTGCGGTCCCTGATAGCGGCGGCCCTCAAGGCCGAGCCGGGGGCCGAGCCGGGGGGCGGGGCGGAGCGTACCGCCAAGGACATCCTGATCACCCTGCCCGGCGGCTACCGGCTCGACACCGGCGGCGGGACCAGCGACGTCAAGGAGTTCGACCGGCTCGCCGGGCTCGGCTACCGGGCGGCCGACGCCGGCGACTACCCGCGCGCCGCACGGCAGTTGAGGGACGCGCTCGCCCTGTGGACGGGGCCGCCCTTCGCCGACGTCCAGTGCGGGGCGCAGCTCGACATGGAGATCAAGCGCCTGGAGGAGTCGCGCCTGTGCGCGCTCGACCAGCGCATCGAGGCGGACCTGCGGCTCGGCCGGCACCGCGAGTTGCTCGCCGAACTGACCGTGCTGGTGAGCCGCTACCGCACCCACGAGAACCTGCACGGCCAGTTCATGCTCGCCCTCCACCGCTCCGGCCGCCGGGGTGAGGCGCTGAGCGTGTACCAGCGGCTGCGCTCCACGCTGGTGAAGGAGTTGGGCCTGGAGCCGTCCGCGGGGGTGCGGCGCCTCCAGCGTTCGATCCTGATGGCGGGCCCCGAGGCCGCCCCGGCGGAGGCCTCCCGCGAACCGCTCGTCCGGGTGAGCTGAGCACGACCGCGGCACGCGCCGGCGGTACATGTTTCCGGCGTGTAAGTAAACGGCATATGCCGAAAGAGAATTCGGGACCGCCGGGGCTGTTCGGCGCGCGAGTGGAATGGACGGGTGTCCTGGTCGAAAGCATGGAGACGTGCTCGACAGGTGCTCAAGAATTCAAGGAAAACGGTCCCTGCGCGGATAACGTCTCCGAGTCGAAGAGCGGTTGTCCGACGGAGATTCGACGACGCGGAGGGAAGCCGTGGGAATTCAGGTACGGGGGGCCGCCGAGCACCGGACGGGAGCGATGGGGGCGCCGGCCGGTCCGGTCGCCCTGATCACCGGTGCGACCCGGGGAATAGGCCTGTCCATAGCGCGGGAACTGGGCCGGCGGGGACATCGTGTCTTTGTCTGCGCGCGTACCGCGCAGCACGTCAAGCAGACGGTCGAGGATCTGCGCGCGGAGGGGCTGCGGGCCGAGGGCGCGGCGGCCGACGTACGGGACCGCAGGTCGGTCGCCGCCCTGGTGGCCGCGGTGGTACGGGAGTTCGGCCCGGTCAACGTCCTGGTGAACAACGCGGGCCGGGGCGGTGGCGGCCCGCTCGCCGACATGACCGACGACCTCTGGTACGACGTGATCGACACCAATCTCAACGGTGTCTTCCTGCTCACCCGTGAAGTGCTGCGCAGCGGCGGCCTGATGGAGGCCGGCCACGGCCGCATCATCAACATCGCCTCGGTGGCCGGGAAGCAGGGCGTCCTGCTGGGCTCCCCGTACTCCGCGTCCAAGCACGGTGTGGTCGGCTTCACCAGGTCGCTCGGCAAGGAACTGGCGCCGGCCGGGGTCACCGTGAACGCGGTCTGTCCGGGCTATGTGGAGACCCCGATGGCCGAACAGGTCAGACAGGGGTACGCCGCCGCCTGGGACACCACCGAGGAGTTCGTCCAGGAGCAGTTCGAGGCGAAGATCCCGCTCGGCCGCTACACCACCGCGGAGGAGGTGGCGAGCCTGGTCGGCTTTCTCGCGAGCGAGGGCGCCGCGTCCGTCACCGGCCAGGCGATCAACGTCTGCGGGGGCCTCGGCAACTCCTGAGCGCGGGATATTGGACGCACGCGTATGGAACTGAGCTTTGTGGCTATGTACCGTCTCAGCCCGGTGCACTTGACTGGAGTCATGACACAGACCACGCAGGACACCCAGGCAGACAAGAAGACGACACTCGTCATCGGCGGCACCGGCAAGACCGGCCGCAGAGTCGCCGAGCGGCTCGCCGCGCTGGACCTTCCCGTACGCGTCGGCTCGCGCAACGCCGACCTGCCCTTCGTCTGGGAAGACCCCGCCACCTGGGAGGGCGCGCTGGAAGGCGTGGGGGCCGTCTACGTCACGTACTACCCCGACCTGGCCTTCCCCGGCGCGGCCGAGGCCGTCGAGGCCTTCTCCCGGTTCGCCGTCTCGCGGGGCGCGCGCCGGCTGGTGCTGCTCTCCGGGCGCGGCGAGGAGGGCGCGCAGGTCAGCGAGGACAAGCTGAAGGAGTCCGGCGCCGACTGGACGATCGTGCGGTCGAGCTGGTTCAACCAGAACTTCAGCGAGAGCTTCTTCCTGGACCCCGTCCTCTCCGGCGAGCTGGCCCTGCCGACCGGTGACGCCGTCGAGCCGTTCACGGACGCCGACGACATCGCGGACGTGGTCACCGCCGCGCTGACCGACCCGAAGCACATCGGCAAGACCTACGAGCTCTCCGGGCCCCGGCTGCTGAGCTTCCAGGACGTGGCCCAGGAGCTGTCCAAGGCCACCGGGCGGGAGATCACGTACATCCCGGTCTCCCTCGACGACTACCGCGCCGTCCTGGCGGAGAACGGGCTGCCGGTCGAGTTCGCCGACCTCTTCGGCCTTATCCTCGACGGCCGTAACGCGCACGTCGTGAACGGCGTGGAGGAGGCCCTGGGCCGCAAGGCCCGCGACTTCTCCGACTACGCGAGGGACGCCGCCGCCACGGGCGTCTGGAACGTCTGACCCCGCGTCACACCGTCCCGTGGTCGCGGCCCGCACCCGAGCGGGCCGCGACCGCGGGCCACGCGCACCGGCGCGTGACGACGCCCACGACGAGACGTATCGGACGAGCCGTATCAGCCACGAGGAGGCGGCCATGAGTATTCCCATGTCGAGCGAGCACGGCCTCGGTTCCCTGCCCGGTCACTTCCACGGGTTCGCGCTGATGCACATCGCGATGCGCCGCGACGCCCGGCGGCTGCTGGCCGCCGCGCCCCTGCTGACCCGCGCCGGGCTCGGCCCGGCCGGCGCCTGGTGGCAGCAACTGCGCGACATCATCGACTGGCACCACCGCAGCGAGGACGACGTCCTGTGGCCGGGACTGCTCGCCAGGGCCCCGCAGTTCGCCGCCGAGGCCCGGCTGCTCGGCGAGGACCATGCGGTCCTCGACCGGGCCATGGAGGCGGTCTCGGCCGTGCTGCGCCCCGGCGGTGACCCCGCCGCCGTGGAGCAGGCCGCCACCCGCTTCGACTCCGTGCTGAGGGACCACCTCAAGGACGAGGAGGCGGTCTCCTTCCCCGTCTTCGCGCGGCTCTCGCCGGAGGAGTACCTCGCGGTCGAGCGGAAGGTGATCGCCAGCGCCCCGCTCAAGGTCATGACGGCGCTCCAGCCCTGGATGTTCGACGGCGCGGACAAGCGGTCGGTGGCCCAGGTCGCCGCGACCATCCCGCCGCCGGTCCGGGTCATCGGCAACACGGTGCTGCGCCGGCGCTACGAACGGACCCTCACCGGGGTCACCCGCCCGTCCTGAGAGGAAGCCCGATGCACTCCGTTCCCCCCGAGGTCCCCGGCGTACCGACGGCCGCGCGCCCCCGTGACCTGGCGACCCGCCCCGTGCTCGTCGCCGCGACCATCGGCACCGGACTGATGGCGGGTCTCTACCTCGCCTTCGACGTGTCGGTCATGCCGCGCCTCGCCCGGCGGGACGACGAGGCGTACGTGACCGCGATGCGGCGGATCAACGGGGTCCTCGACAACAGCGGGCTCTTCGGGCTGCTGTTCCTCGGGGTGTTCCTCGCCACCGGGCTCGCCGCGGTCCTCCAGCGGCGCCGGGAGCGGCCGGAGGCGGCGCGCTGGACCGGGGCGGCCACCGCCCTCTACGCGCTCTCGGTCGCCGTCACCGTCTGCGTGAACCTCCCGCTCAACAGGAGGCTGGCGCGGGCCGGTTCACCCGTGGGCGCGGACCTCGCGGCCGTACGGAAGGCGTTCGACCGGCCGTGGCGGTCCGCCAACGTCGCGCGCACGCTGGCCTGTACGGCGGCTCTGGGCGCCCTCGGGCGCGCGCTGGCCCTGCACGGCAGGGGCGCGGCGCGGAGCGCCTGAACCGCGTCCCCTCCCCGAACTGCGCCCGCCCTCCTTCTCGTTCCCCCGCGAGGAGGGCGGGCGCACACCACCGGGCGCGCCCACTGCGTGCCGAGTTGAGACGGATCATGCGGAACCGGTGTCTTTTCATACGGCGTCGTCTAAGGTGATGACATGGACACACTGACCGGTCTCCTCGAAGGTCCCAAGGCCCGCGGCGCGTTCCTCCTCAAGTCCGTCTTCAATCCGCCGTGGTCGCTCCGGGTCGAGGACCGGGCGCCGATCTCCGTGGTCACCATGGTGCGCGGTGACGCCTGGGTGATCCCCGACAACGGGGACCCGGTGCTGCTGTGTCCCGGCGACGTCGCCGTGATGCGCGGCCCCGACGCGTACACCATCGCCGACGGCCTCGACACGCCCCTCCAGATCGTCGTCGGCCCCGAACAGCGCTGTAACACCACCGAGGGCGAGGACGTCACGGAGACGATGGCCCTCGGGGTACGCACCTGGGGCGACGACAGCAGGGTCGGCTCCTCGGTCATGCTCAGCGGCACCTACCAGGCGCCCAGCGAGATCGGCCGGCGCCTGCTGGCCGCGCTGCCGGTCCTGCTCGTACGGCCCGCCGAGGCGGGACCCAACCCGCTCGTGCAGCTGCTCGCCGACGAGATCGGCAAGGACGAGATCGGCCAGGAGCTCGTCCTGGACCGGCTGTTGGACCTGCTGCTCGTCAGTGTGCTGCGCACCTGGCTCGCGGTCCCCGAGTCCGGCGCGCCCGCGTGGTACCGCGCGCAGAGCGACCCCGTGGTGGGTCCCGCGCTGCGGCTGCTCCACGAACAGCCCGGGAAGGCCTGGACGGTGGCGTCACTCGCGGACACCGTCGGCGTCTCGCGCGCGGGCCTCGCCCGCCACTTCACCCACCTCGTCGGGGAGCCCCCGATGGCGTACCTGACGGGCTGGCGCCTCACGCTCGCCGCGGACCTGCTTCGGGAGCCGGACGCGACGGTGGCGACGGTGGCGCGCCGGGTGGGCTACAGCGGGGCGTTCGCGCTGAGCGCGGCCTTCAAGCGGGTCAGGGGCGTGAGCCCGCAGCAGTTCAGGAAGGGCAGCGGGTCCTCGTCGGCGCACCGGCCGGGCGCTCCGGCCCGGATCGTCGTGCTGGACCGCTGAGCGGGGCGGCCGGGGCGAGCGGAGAGCGCGGCGGCGAGGGCCGTACCGCCGGCAGAGCCACCGCCGTCAGCAACAGCCCCCCGCGTACCAGCCAGCGCCCCGCGTAGTGGGTAGGAGCGGGTACGGGCGGGTCCGCCGGGTGCAGGCACGCCAGGAACGTGCCGTCGGCGGCCGGCTCGACCCGGGCGTCCGCGAAGCCGAGCCACCGCCCCGTCGCGGGGAACCACGCCTTGTACACCGCTTCCTTCGCCGAGAACAGCAGCCGGTCCCACGGCACGTCAGGCCGCCCGGCGGCCAGCCGCTCCACCGCCGCCCGCTCGCCGTCCGACGCCACCAGGCCGAGCACCCCGCGCGGCAACGGCTCCGCGGGCTCCGCGTCGATGCCGAGCGCCGCCATGTCGGTGGTCCTCGCCACCACCGCGGCCCGGTAGCCGTCGCAGTGGGTGATGCTCCCCACCACCCCCGTCGGCCACTGCGGCGCACCGCCCGCGCCCGGCAGCAACGGCGCCGGTGCCAGGCCCAGTTCGGCCAGCGAGCGGCGCGCGCAGGCGCGGGCGGTCGCGAACTGCCGCCGCCGCCGCTCCCACCGCCCGGCCATCAGCGCGGCCTCCTCGGGAAACAGCGGCGCGGGCGCCAGGTCGTCGAACGCTTCGGCCGACCTGACGCCCGGAGGCAGGATCTCGTCGATCATGGGGGTGGACGCTGTCACGGCCGGGGTCGGGCCAGCAGCCCGGCCACGGCCCGTACGACGTCCCCGGGACGCTCCAGCGGCAGCATGTGCCCCGCGCCCGGCAGTTGTTCGAACCGCGCGTCCGGCAGAGAGGCAGCCACCGCCTCGCCCAGCGCGGGCGCGATGACCCGGTCGTTCTCACCGGCCAGCACCACGGCGGGCGTGGTGACGGCGGCCAGCTTCGCCCGCAGGTCCATGCCGCGCGACGAGCGGAAGCAGTCCGCGCGCACCTGCGGCGACGCCGCCGCGAACATCTGCCGGTTGACCTCCAGGGCGTACGGGTCGACCCGCTTGCCCATCGTCTGGCCCAGCAGCCGGCGGCCGAGCGCGGGCCGCGCCAGCGCCCGGGAGAACAACGCGCTGCCCATCATGCGTACTTCGCTGTCCGGGGTGTCCTGGTCGTGCGCGGCGGTGCCCAGCAGCACCAGCCCGCGCAGCCGCCGCGCGAGGGCGGGCTCGGCGGTGGCGTACTCCATCGCCGCGAAACCGCCACCGGAGTGCCCGACCAGCACCGCGTCCCGCGAGCCCGTCTCGCCCAGCACGGCCGCCAGGTCGGCGCCGAGCCGCCGGATCGTGATCGGCCCGGTGCCGAGGCCGGACGCGCCGTGGCCGCGCTGGTCGTACAGCACCACGCGGTGGCCGTCCCTGATCAGCCGGTCGGCGACCGTGCCCCAGACCCGGCGCCCCGCGGCCCAGCCGTGCGACAGCACCACCGTGGTCCCGCTGCCGGGCCCGGGGCTCAGGGGGCCGAGGACGGTGACGGCGAGGGCGGCGCCGTCGTCGGTGCGGACCGTCGTCTCCTCGGTCAGCGAGCCTGCGGGAAGCTTCGTGAGGGCGCTCATCGTGACGCGCCGTCCCGGGCCCCGGCCAGCCGCCGGTCCAGCGCCGCGAAGGCCGCGAGGGTCGCCTTCGAGTGCTCGGCGCCGATGTCGGCGAGCTTGGAGATGACCTTGAGCTTGCCGTGCGGCCGGCCCTGGAAGTGCATGCGGACCCGGGTACGGTCCCCGCCGTCGAGCGGCTCCAGGACAAACGTGGCAGGACCGCGGAAGACCCCGTCGACGTATTCGACCGCCAGCCGGCGTCCCGGGTCCACGGACAGGGTGCGCGAGGTGAAGCGGAGCTTGAGCCCGCCCTTGTCGACGCCCTTGGTGTGGACCGTCACCGCGACCTCACCCCCCACGACGTCGGGCGCGCCGGTCACGGTCTCGAAGGTGTTCGCCGGGACCCACCAGGCGGCGGCGCCGCGGAACTCGGCGACGAGCGCGTCCCAGACGGCGTCCGCGGGGGCGCCGACCACCGCCTCGTCGATGATGTCGTATCCGGTCATGGGATCTCCCTGTGCGGTCCTGCGGATGGGGGGGAGCGGTGCGGGGGACGAGGTGGAGCGGGGAGGAGCGGGAAGGGCGGGCGGGGGCGGGGCCGCGGAGAGACCCCGCCCCCGGTCGGTCAGCCGAAGAAACCCTGGCCGGGGGTGAGGATGCCCGCCGGGTCGTAGCGCCGCTTCGCGGAGTAGAACTCGGCGTAGCGGTTGCCGAAGTGCCGCTTCCAGTCCGCCCCCGTCATCCTCGGGACGGCGCCGACCAGGTACCGCTTGGCGCCGAGCGCCACGGCCTTGTCGTACAGCCGCCGGTTCTGCTCCAGCATCCCCTGGATGTTGGGCTCGCCCGGGTGGGGGAAGCGCAGCAGGTCGAAGAGGTAGGCGACCGGCTCGTTCGGCTGGACGGCCAGCGGGCGCTTGAGCTTCGACGTGCGGTACGGGTACGTCAGCAGGAAGCCGGCGCCCAGGTCGTTCGCCGTCAGCTCGGCCTCGGCGATCTTCAGGAACTGCTTGGCCTTGGAGGCGGGCAGGAACATGGACAGCCAGGGCTTCGGCTGGAACCAGTACCCCGTCTCCTTGAGGTACGCCTCCGCCGCGTCGAGACGGAAGTTGTAGTCGCGGTACGCCATGTCCTCGATGACGGCCTCCGCCCGGTTGTCCCGCAGCCCCGCGAGCAGCGCCGCGCGGTTCGGGACGGCGGTGCCGTTGTAGACGGCCCCGACCTCCAGCTTGTAACGCCAGCCCGTGTCGTCCGGCGTGCGCTGCAACTCGCCCGCCTGGACCTCGAACCGGCCGTCCGCGAGGACCTTCTCCGAGTCGGCCATGTAGGTCGCCACGTCGTTGTAGTACAGGCTGAAGATGACCGCCCGCTCCTTGAGCGGGACGACGTCCACCGTGGCGCGCAGAATGATCGCCACCTGGCCGCCGCCGCCCAGGACGGCGTTGAACAGGTCGGGGCGGACCGTCGGCGACGTCGTGACCAGCTGGCCGGCGCCCGTGACGACGTCCAGCGACCGGACGGTGTCGACCAGCAGTCCGTACTTGCCCGCCGTACCACCGATCCCGCCGACACTCAGCGTGCCGCCGATCGACAGGTGCAGGTAGTCCGGCACCGCCGGGGGCATCTTGCCCTTCGGCGCCGCCGCGTCGGTCAGCTGGCCCCAGGTGACACCGGCGCCCACCGTCGCCGTGGTCGAACCGATGCTGTAGATCTTCGCGAGGCCGCGCGCGTCGACCGAGATGCCGCCCCGGACCGAGGCCTGGCCGTAGCTGGAGTGCGACTCGATGTCGTCACCCGTGCCGCTGCGCCCGTTGACGGCGATCTTGAGGTTGTTCGCCCTGGCGTAGTTCACCATCGCGACGACGTCCCGGTCCGAGCCGGGCACCAGCACCGCCCACGGCACGGCGTCCGTCACCAGCCGGCCGAAGTCCTGCCCGAACGGCGCCAGTTCGGCCCCGGACGTCTTCAGCGTCCCGTCCAGCGGCGGTACGGGGGACACCTGCCCGCCGTGACCGCCGTGGCCCCGGCCGGATTCCGCCGCGGTCGCCCACGTCTGGGTGGTGGCGTTCCAGCCCACCACGGTGGCCGCGGTGGCGGCGATCCCGCCCAGGACCCTGCGCCGAGAAGGAGTGCTGTTGCTCATCTGGTCCGTTCTCCCGTTCGTCATACGTGCTTCACAGCCGGTCTTCCGGCGCCGACAGTGGTGGCGAGCTGGTACTCGCCCAGATCGAAGTGCTTGGTCTGACGGCGGAACCGCCAGGTGTACGTCGGCCAGATCGACGGGTTGCGGCCGCTGCTGTCGAGGTACCAGCTCTTGCAGTTCCCGGCGTTCCACACCGTGCCGTCGAGCCGCTCGTCGAGCGCCGCGTTGTAGGCCGACTGGGCCTCCTGGCGGACCTCCACGCTGGACAGGCCGCGCCGGTCCATCTGCTTCAGCGCGCTGAGCACGTAGGCGATCTGGGCCTCGATCATCACGACCTGCGAGGAGTGCCCGAGGGTCGTGTTGGGGCCGAGCAGCATGAAGAGGTTGGGGAAGCCGGCCACGGTGGTGCCGCGGTGCGCGGACATGCCCCCGCTCCACGCCTCCCGCAGCTGGACGCCGCCCCGGCCCCAGATCCGCCCGGCGACCGGGCGGTCCACGGCCTTGAAGCCCGTACCGAGGATGATGGTGTCGACCTCGCGCTCCTGGCCGTCCTTGCCCACCACCGACTTGGCCCTGATGTGGTCGATCCCGTCGGTGACCAGCTCGACGTTGGGCTGCTGGATCGCCGGGTACCAGGTGTTCGAGAACAGCAGCCGCTTGCACGCCATGACGTAGTCGGGCGTCAGCCGCTCGCGCAGCGCCGGGTCCTCGACGCTCTTCTTCAGATGGTCCGACGCCATCTTCTGCATCTTCCCGGCGACCTTGGGGCGCGCCATCACGAAGGCCAGGATCTCGCGGCCCCACATGTTGAAGTTGCGCCGGAAGTTCTGGTAACCGGGCAGTCCGCGCAGCAGCTTCGCCTGGAGCGGGCTGGTGGCCTTGTCGTTCTTGGGGCCGACCCACGGGGGAGTGCGCTGGTAGAGGTCCAGCTGCCCCACCTCGGGCTGGATCTTCGGGACGAACTGGATGGCGGAGGCGCCCGTGCCGATGACGGCGACACGCCGGCCCGTCAGGTCGTGGTCGTGGTCCCAGCGCGAGGAGTGGAAGACCTTCCCCTCGAAGTCCGCGAGACCCGGGATGTCCGGCAGCGCCGGCTCGCTGAGATATCCGGTGCCGGTGACCAGCACCTGAGCGGTGTACTCCCCGCCCGAGGTCTCGATGTGCCAGTGGCGGGTCGCGTCGTCCCAGCGGGCGGCGATCAGCTCGTGGCCGAAGCGGATGTGCGGCCGTACCCCGAACCGGTCGGCGCAGTCCCGCAGATACGCGTACAGCTCGTCGCGCTTGCCGAACGTGCTCTTCCAGTGCGGGTTCTGCGCGAACGAGAACGAGTACAGGTGGGACATCACGTCACAGGCGCACCCCGGGTAGGAGTTGTCGCGCCAGGTGCCGCCCACCTCGTCGGCCCGCTCGAAGACCAGGAAGTCGTCGATGCCCTGCTGGAGCAGCCGGATGGCCGTACCCAGGCCCGAGAAGCCACTGCCGATGACCGCGACCCGCAGATGACGGGTCGGCCCCCGGCCGGCCGCGTCCCGCGCCTCACCGCTCACTCCGCCGCCGTGGGCGGGTTCGAGAATGCTCGTCACGGTGGCCTCCTCAGCCCCTGCGCGCGATGGTGACGCGGAAGTTGTTGAAGAACTTGTCCTCAAGGGTGTACGCGAAGATGTCGAGGTAGCGCTCGAAGCGGGCCACGACCTCCTCACCCTCCAGGGCGACCGCGGTCTCACGGTCCGCGGCCAGCCGCTCCAGCCAGGCGCGGCACGCCTGCGCGAAGGACTCCCGCTCGTTGACGATCTCCACGACCTCGAAGAGACCCTCCGCGGCCGCCGTCAGCTCGTGCAGATGCGGGATGTGCATCCCCTCGAACTCGCTGCGCTGGAGGAACTTGAGGTCAGCGAGCAGGTCCCGGCTCATCGGCTGCGCCTCGGCGGTCATCGTGTGCAGGACGAACTTCGCCCCCGGGTTGAGCGCCTTGGAGACCTGGTTGAAGAAGAAGCGGTAGCGCTTGGTGCGCTCGCGCGGCGGCAGGTTGGAGGAGACGAAGTGCTCCAGCGCGTTGATGCAGAACGCCGCGTCGTACTTCTCGTCGGTGGTGTGGTCCGCCCAGCTCTCCACCCGCGTGGTGATCCTCGGGTTGTCCAGGCCGGTGATGAACGCCTCCTGGGTACGGCTCAGGGTCAGGCCGACGGCCTCGCGCACCCCGTGGACCGTCGTCAGCCGGTTGAGCATGGTGCCCCAGCCGCAGCCGATGTCCAGCACCCGGCCCGCGTCCTTGGCGCCGGCCAGCTCGGCGAACACGTCGAGCTTGCGGAACTGCGCCTCGTCCAGGGCCCCGACGAGCGTCTCGTCCGGCTCCCAGTAGCCGCCGGAGTACATCATGGACGGGCCCAGCAGGAGAGCGTAGAAATCGTTGCTCACCTCGTAGTGGTGCCTGACCGCGTCGACCTCGGGGTCCACGGATCTGGGGGCGACCGTTGTCATCCTCGACCTCTTTCCTGGTGTTGGTTCCGCGATCCGCTCGTCCCGACCGCCGGTGCGGCGGCCGGTCCGACCGCCGATCCCGCCGGGCGATCCGGTCCTGCGATCCGGTCATGAGGAAAGCGGTTGGCTCGCAACAGACGCGCAACACGCCCGTACGGCACCGGTGTTGCGCGCCGGTTGCGCGGCCCGCGCTTGCATGCCTCTCGAAACCGGATGCACCGCGAGAGAGGACCGAAGCTCATGACGCTGCCCACCATCGAAGAACTGGCGAGCCAGCTCGAGGCCGTGTCGGGCGCCCAGGAGGTCAGCCCCGATGCACCGCTCCAGCACATCGCGGACGTCGACTCGCTGGACCTGATGGAGTGGCTGTACGGGTTCCAGAACCAATACCCGCACATCCCCGCCGACGAGTCGCTGTTCGCGGACCTCGACGACACCACGACGCTGCGCCATGTGTACGAGCGGATCCTCGCGCTCGTGCCGCAGCCGGCGCAGGCGTAGCGAGAGCGCCCCGTGAACGGCTTTGACATCACCGGGTGGGGCATGTCCGTACCCGAGCGCAAGGTCACCAGCGCGGAGCTCGCGGAGCGCTTCGGTGTGGACGAGAACTGGATCGTCAGCCGGTGCGGTATCCAGGAGCGCCGGGCCGTGGGTCCCGGCCAGACGACCGCCTCACTGGCGGTCGAGGCCGGCCGGCGCGCGCTGGAGAAGGCCGGGCTGACCGGTGCCGACATCGCCCATCTGATCGTCGCCACCGCCACCCCGGAACAGCCCTCACCGGCCACGTCCGCGTTTGTCCACCACGACCTCGGCATCGCGGGCAGCGCGCACGACGTCAACTCGGAGTGCGCGGGCTTCGTCTACGGACTGGTGTCGGCGATGGCGCTCATCGCCATCGACCCCCGGCCCATCCTGCTGATCGGCTCCGACACCCACACCCTGACGGCCAATCCCGACGACCGGGACCTGTCGATCCTCGTCGGCGACGGCGCGGGCGCCGTCGTCCTGACGCCGGGACCCGAGAACCGGGTCAAGGCGTGGAACCTGGGCGCCGACGGTTCGTGCGCCGGCAGCCTCAAGGTACTGGCGGGCGGCAGCAGGATGCCCACCACCGAGGAGACCGTGCGCGCGGGGCTGCACTACGCCCAGATCAACGGCAACGAGATCTACCTCAACGCCGTGCGCTACACGGTCCGTACGGTCCGGGAGACGCTGGAGAGCGCCAAGGTCGACGCCGCCGACGTCGATCACATCATCCCGCACCAGGCCAACATCCGGATCATCAACTCGATCCTCAGCCACACGGGTCTGCGCAAGGAGGCCCTGGTCACCAACCTGGAGCGGTACGGCAACACCGCGTCCGCGTCCATCCCGATCGCCCTCACCGAGGCGCTCGACGACGGCCGGATCCAGAACGGCGACCAGGTCCTGCTCGCGGGCTTCGGTGCCGGCATGACGTGGGGATCGATGCTCCTGGAGTGGGGCGGGGAGAAATGAGCCGTAACAACACACCCGGGAGCCGCCCCGAGCAGCCGGTCGCCCTCGTCACGGGGGCGTCCGGCGGCCTCGGCCAGGCGCTGGCGCTCGAACTGGACGCCCTCGGCTGCCGGGTCGCCGTGCACTACAACAGCGCGGAGGCACAGGCCAGGGCCGTCCAGGACAAGCTGTCCAACGACTCGGTCCTGGTGACCGGTGACGTGGGCTCCTGGGAGGCCGTCACCGCCCTGTACGCGGAGATCAGCGAGCGCCTCGGACCCGTCGACGTGCTGGTCAACAACGGCGCGATCCGCAAGGACTCGCTGATGGCGATGCAGTCGCCGGCGGACTGGGCGCAGGTGATCCAGACCAACCTGGTCGGCTCGTTCCACACGAGCAGGGTGGCCGTGCCGTACATGCTCAGGCAGCGGTGGGGACGGATCATCAATGTGGTCTCGCCCTCGGGCCTGATCGCGACGGCGGGCCAGACGGCGTACTCCGCGTCGAAGGCGGGGCTCATCGGCTTCACCCGGACCCTGGCCGCCGAGTGCGGCCGGCGCGGGGTGACCGTCAACGCCCTGTCGCCCGGCTTCATGATCACCGGTATGACGAAGAACCTGTCCGACCGGGTCATCGAGGGGATGGAGGACAAGGCCCCCATCCCGCGTTTTGTCACGGTCGAGGAGGTGGCGCGCAGTGCGGCGCTCTTCCTGGACCAGGACTGCATGACGGGCCAGGTCATCAGCATCGACAGCGGTGTCTCCATCACCTGACGCCGTGGCACACGAAACGAGGCGGTCCGGAATTCTCCGGGCCGCCTCTTTCCCATGTCCCCCGACAGGCCCTAGGCCACACGCCGGCGTGGTGCGAACGGGCGGGGTGCGGCCGGCCGCGGGTACGGAGCTTCGAACATGCCCATCAGGACCGGGTCCAGCTGGGTGATCGCCCGGGGCTCCGGCCGCCGCCGCGGGTCGGGCGTCCGCAGCAGTTCCAGGTACGCGGCCTCACTCTCGGGCGCCGGGTCGATGCCCAGCTCCTCGGCGAGGACCTCGCGCAGCTGCTGGTACGTACGCAGCGCCTCGGCGCGGTTGCCCGCGGTCCGGTGCGCGGCCATCCGGCACCGGTACGCGCTCTCCCTGAACGGAGCGCGCCGTACGGCCTCCTCGGCGTACCGCAGCGCGTGGTGCTCGTCGCCGAGAGCCGACGAGGCGAGACTCGCCGTCTCCAGCGCGGACAACCGCAGCTCATCGAGGCGTTCCCGGGTGCTGTTGACCCACTCGCCCTCGTGGGCCGGCAGAAATGACCCGCGTAGATGTGACACAGCGGCGGCCGCGAGCTTCTGCGCCACACCGTACGAGCCGGTCGCGTACGCCTCGGCCGCCTCGGTCGCCGCCTCCTCCGCGCACTCGACGTCGACCAGGGCCTCCTTGGGCAGATACAGCAGGTAGCGCCCGCCGTGGGCGACGAGCGGTGTGATGCCCGGATGCTGCGTGGGGGACGTGACGAACGTACGGACCCGGCTGACCACACTGCGGAGCGCGGACGCCCACGTGTCTGGGAGGCCGTCCGGCCATACGGTGTCGGCGAGTTGGTCGCGGCTGGTGCCTCCGGAGCGTTCGAGGACGAGCCGGGCGAACGCGACCTGGGCCTGTGCGCTGGACAGGTGCTGTGGGGCAGTCCCGTCGGGTTCCATGGTGACGAGACCAGCGAGTCTGATGAGCAAGCTGTACTCCCTGAGCGGTCGGCCGGTGGCCGGGAGTTCCGGCGCCGGCTGCCGCCGGCGACGGTGGGTCGAGAACGCGCCTGGGGGCCGTCACGCTTGTCCTTGTGGAGGAAAGCGGGACACGTCTCGGGTATGCCCCCCGCACAAGAATTGGACGATACCGGCCCCCCTTCTCGTTGTGTCAACAGTGGCCGGTGAACAATCCGCTTGAATGGCTGGAGGCTTGAGTTCCGATTGCCGTCCGCTGTCGCGTTCTTGTTGCGCTGCCCCAATTCCCCCATCTCATAGCCGTGTTGCGCCCGCCTTGCGCGCCTGTCGTTGAATTGCGTCGCAGTTCGGGTCCAGGGTTGAGAGGACTCCGGTAATTGTCCGAAACGTGGATGAGGAGACGTCCGTGAACGCATCCGGAGGCTGGGAACGGCTCGCGCCGAAACTGGACGCGACACGCCGTCGTGTGCAGTCGCTCGAATGGGAGCCCGCCCGCCGCAACAGCTTCGTCACGTACACGGTCGAGCGGGACTCCGCGTACGCCGACCTCGACGGCCGCCGCCTCCTGATGATGTCGGGCTACAGCTACCTCGGGCTGGCCGGCGACGAGCGTGTGGTCAGGGCCGCCCAGGCCGCCGTCGAGCTGTACGGCACCGGCAACCACGGGGTCCGCGCACTGGCCGGGTCGATCCCGCTGCACGAGGAGCTGGAGGCGGAGGTCGCCCAGTTCGCCGGCCGCGACCGGGCGCTGGTCTTCGGCTCCGGCTACGCGGCCAACGTCGGCACGGTCGGCGCCCTGGTCGGCGCGGGGGACACCGTACTGATCGACAAGTACGACCACGCCAGCATCGTCGACGGCTGCCGGCTCAGTGGCGCCACCGTCACCCGCTTCCGCCACAACGACGTGGACCACCTCGACCGGCGGCTCGCCGCCGCCGGCCCGGACGGCGTCCGCCTGGTCATCGTCGACAGTGTGTACTCCATGGACGGCGACATCGCCCCGCTCCCCGAGCTGCGCCGCGTCTGCGACGCGCACGACGCGCTGCTGATGGTGGACGAGGCCCACGCGCTCGGTGTCATCGGCGCCACCGGCAAGGGCATCGAGGAGCACTTCGGGTACACGGCGAAGGTCGATGTGAAGCTGGGCACACTGTCCAAGGCCATCCCCTCCATGGGGGGCTGGGTGGCGGGGCCCGAGGAGCTGATCGGCCACCTCAAGTACGCGGCACGGCCGTTCCTCTTCTCCGCCGCGCTCGGCCCGGCCCAGACCGGCGCCGCGCTGGAGTCGCTGCGCATCCTCCAGCAGGAGCCCGAGCGGGTCACCCACATCCAGGAGGAGTCCGCGCGCTTCCGCCGCACGCTGAACGACGGGGGGATGCGTACGGGCGACAGCGAGACGGCCGTGGTGCCGGTCATCGCGGGCTCCGACGAGGCCGCCTACGACTACGCGACCGCGTGCCGCGCGGCCGGCGTGATCGGACTGCCGGTGGTCACCCCCGCGGTCCCCAACGACCTGGCGCGGCTGCGGATCGCCATCACCGCCCGGCACACCAAGGCCGACCTCGACTTCGCCGCGGAGGCCTTCCTCAAGGCCGCGGCGGAGTGCGGTCTGATCCCCGCCTGAGCCCCGCCTGAACCACGCCCGACCCACGCCCGAGCCCCGCCCCGACCCGTGCCTGACCCATTGTCAGAGCCGCCGGAGTCTCAGGGCCGGGCCGGCACCCACGGCCGCCGGCGCGCGTGCCACCGACTCGTACGACCGGTCGGCACGCGCGCACGACCGTCACCACCGACACCACCTCAACGGCCGGACGGCCGTCCGCCGCTCGCACGGGATACGGGATCCGAGATGCCAACCTCACCGAGGCACGCACCGCTCACAGCGCCTGTCGCGATCACCGGCATGGGCGTCGTCACTCCGGGCGGCAGCACCCCCGACGACCTGTGGGACACCCTCCGCGCCGGCCGGTCGACCGCCGCCGCGCTCACCCACCTCGACCTGTCCCGCCACCGGGTCAGGATCGGCTGCCGGGTCCGCGGACTCGACGCCGTCGGACTGGTCCCCGACAAGGACGCCCGGCGGATGGACCCGTTCGCGCTGTACGGGACGACCGCCGCGCTCGCCGCCCATCGCGACGCCGGGGCGCCCACCGCCGACCCCGGCCGTACCGCCATCGTCGTCGGCAACGCCGTCGGCGGCCGGGCCACCAGCGACGAGCAGTCCCGGCTCTTCACCGAGTCGGGCCCCCACCGGGTCAACCCGCTCATGCCGCTGATGACGATGCCCAATGCCGCCGCCGCGCAGATCGCGATCCGGCTCGGCTGGCAGGGCCCCGCCCTGACCATCGCCACCACCTGCGCCAGCGGCGCCGATGCCGTCGGCCACGCGCTGATGCTCCTCCAGACCCACCGGGCGGACGTCGTCATCGCGGGCGGCTGCGAATCCACCCTCACCCCCGTCACCCTCGCCGGGTTCGGCAACCTCAACGCCGTCTCGCTGCGCAACGACGACCCGGAGCACGCATCCCGGCCGTTCGACACCGACCGCGACGGGTTCGTGATGGGGGAGGGAGCCGGGTTCGTCGTCCTGGAACGCCTGGACGACGCACGGGCACGGGGAGCGCGGACGTACGCGATCGTCGCCGGGTACGCGGCCACCTCCGACGCCTACCACCTCGCCATGCCGCTGCCCGACGGCTCCGCCGCCATCGACGCGATGACCGGGGCGATCGCCGACGCCGGCCTGATCCCCTCCGACATCGTCCACATCAACGCCCACGGCACCTCCACCCCGCACAACGACCGGGCCGAAGCGGCCGCGCTCACCAAGGTGTTCGGCGCCGACGGCCCGCCGGTGACCGCGACCAAGAGTGTCATCGGCCACCTCATCGGAGCCGCGGGAGCCGTCGAACTGATCGCCACCGTCGAGGCGATGCGCCGGTGCGAGGTCCCGCCCACCGCCAACCACGAACAACTGGAGCCAGGCATGGAAATCGACGTGGTCCACGGCGCTCCGCGCCCCGTGGCGTCCGGTCCCGCGCTGTCGAACTCCTTCGGCTTCGGCGGCCACAACTCCACCCTGGTGGTGACGCCGGTATGACCACCACACCGACCGAAGAAGCGACCGGGGCCCAGGCCCTCGCCCCCGCGGCGGCCTCCACCGTCACCGCGGCGCACCTCACCGCCTACCGGGACGCCGTACGGTCCGCGATCCCGGCGGCCGGAACCGGCCACCGGACAGTCGAATCCGCCTCGCCCGTGCACGCGTTTGTCCTCGCCCACACCGTCGCCGAGCAGACCGTCGCCGCGCTGACCGCCGCCGAGGCGGGACCCGTGTCCGTCGTCCACCTCGGCCAGGACATCCGCTGCCGGAGGCTCGTCGCCGCCGGTGAGCGGGTGACCGTACGGCTCGACGTGCTCGGCGCCCGCCGCGAGCCGCGCGGCACCCGGGTCGCCCTGCGCTCCCGGCTCACCGGCGACGCGGACGGGGGAGCGGAGCCCTTCGCCGAGCTGCTCACCAGCGCCCTGCTCGTCGGGGCCACCGCACTGGACCCCTTCGGTGACATCTCGGCGGGTGCCCCCGCCCCGAAGCCCGCCGGATCCGGTGAACCCGCCGTCGCGACGCACGAGTTGACCGAGGAGTGGATCGGCCGGTACGCCCATGCCTCGGGCGACCTCAACCCCATCCACCTCGATCAGGAAGCGGCCCGCGCCGCCGGTTTCGGCTCCGTCATCGCGCACGGCATGAGCGTGGTGGCCCTGGCCGTCGAGGAGATCACCGACCGGTACGCCGACGGCGACCCGTCGCGGGTACGGGGCATCGGCGCCCGCTTCTCGTCCCCCGTGGCGCCCGGCGAGGCGCTCCGTCTCGAACTCCAGCCGGACGCGGCCGGCCTGGTGGTGCGCTTCACCGGCAGGACCCCGGCGGGGCCCGCGGTGAAGAGCGGCTGGGTCCAGCTGGCCGGCACCGGCGCCGAGGCGCGACCCGCCGGAGGCAGCCATGAGCACTGACGGCACCAGCTCAGGCCCCGGCGGCCTCGTCGGCGGATTCCTCCTCCAGGTCCGCGAGCGCCCCGACGCGCCCGCACTCGTCTGGAACGGCGAGGAGACCTCGTACCGCGAGCTGTACGAACAGGCCGGACAGCAGCGCGAACGGCTGGACGGGATCGGGCTCACCCCCGGCGAACCCGTCGGCGTCCTCGGCACCAAGTCGCCCTCCGCCGTGGCCCTCGTCCTGGCGTGCCTGCTCGCCCGGCGCCCCTTCCTCCTGCCGTCCCCCGCGCTCGCCCCCGCCCTGCTCGCGGACCTGTTCGCCCAGGCGGGCTGCCGCCGGGTGATCACGCCCGGGGCCGAGGACCCGGGCGTGGTACCCAACCCCGAGGTCACCCCGCAGCCGCTCTCGCCCCGCGAGGCCGCCGAGGTGTCGTTCATGCTCACCACCTCGGGCTCCACCAGCCTGCCCAAGATCGTCCCACTGGGCCGGGACGCCGTGAACCGCTTCGCCGCCTGGGCGGCGCCCGCCTTCTCGATCACCCCGGGCACGACGGTCCTCAACTACGCCCCGCTCAACTTCGACCTCTGCCTGCTCGACGTGTGGACCACGCTCGCCCACGGCGGCCGGGTCGTCCTGGTCGACCCCGCCCTCGCCGCCCGCGGCGGACACCTCCTCGACCTGCTCGTGCGCCACGACGTCGAGGTCGTCCAGGCGGTGCCGATGTTCTACGGTCTGCTGCTCGACGCGGCCGAGCGGCGCGGGGTGACCCTGCCCGGCGTCCGGCACGCGATGTTCACCGGCGACGTCATCCCCGACCGCACCCTGGGCGGGCTGCCCAAGCTCTTCCCCTCGGCGCGGATCCACAACATCTACGGCTGCACCGAGACCAACGACAGCTTCGTCCACGAGGTGGACGCCACCACCGGCACACCGGTGCCGATCGGCGTCCCGCTCCCCGGGGTCGAGGCCCTGGTCCTGGACCAGGACGGCCGGCCCGTCACCGGACCGGGCTCCGGCGAGCTGTACGTGTCGACGCCCTTCCAGTCGGCGGGCTACCTGGACAGGACCCGGCACGCCGGCGTCTTCACCGGCCACCCTCTCGGGCTCGACGACCGGCCCTGGTTCCGCACCGGCGACCTCGTACGGCGTGACATCGGGGGACGGCTCCACCTCACAGGACGCGGCGACCACCAGGTCAAGGTCCGGGGTGTGGCGGTGAACACCGCAGAGGTGGAACGGGTCCTGCTCGACCACCCCGCGGTGCTCGAAGCGGGCGTGGCCGCCGTGCCCGACCCCATCGAGGGCCGCATCCTGATCGCCGCCGTCCAGCGCGCGCCCGGCAGCGGGGTGAGCAGCCTCGAACTGCGCAAGCACTGCTCCCAGGGCCTGCCCAGGGCCGCCGTCCCCGCCCAGCTGCGGATCGTCGACGAGCCGCTGCCCAAGACCGCCACCGGGAAGGTCGACCGCAGGGCGCTCGACCGGCTCCACCCCCTGTCATCAGCGAAAGGAAGAACGTCATGAGCCACGTCGGCACCATCAAGCAGTTCGTCATCGAGGAGTTCCTGCCCGACGTCAGCGCCGAGGAGCTGGCCGACGACCACGACCTGCTCTCCGACGGTGTCATCGACAGCCTCGGTGTGCTGAAGCTGATCGCCTGGGTCGAGGACCGGTTCGAGGTCGCCATCGGTGACGAGGACCTCGACCCGGACAACTTCCGCAGTGTCGCCGCGATCGACGCGTTCGTCTCGGGCGCGCGCCGACCAGAGGTCGCAGGGAACTAGCGTGCATCTCGCGATCCTCGGACTGCTCGAACAGCGCTCGCCCGTCGGGCGTGAGACCTGGCGGTCGTTCTGGGACCAGCTCGGCGACGGCAGCCTCGACCAGGCACAGGCCGTCGCCCTGCTGGCCTCCCTGGCCACCCGGCTCCCCGACCACGAGACCCTGCGCCACCTGCTGGACTCGCTCGCGGAACGGCGGCCCGCCCGGCCGGCGGACCGCTGGCCCGGCACGGTCAACGTGGTGGGCACCGGCGGCGGCCCCAGGACCTTCAACGTCTCCACCGCGTCGGCGTTTGTCGCCGCCGCGGCGGGCGTACGGGTGGTGAAGACCGGCTCACGTGCCTACTCCAGCAGCCTCGGCTCCGTCGACCTGCTGGAACGCCTCGGGATCCGGCTGACGTCGTCGTACGAGCAGACCGCGGGAACGCTGGAGCGGTACGGCATCGCCTTCGCGGGGCCGTTCGTCTACCCCGCGCAGCTGACCCGGCTCGCCAGGACCGTCGCGCCGCTGAGCATGAAGCCCTTCGGCCGCTTCCTGAACGCGCTGGGCCCCTTCCTCGCCGACCTGCCCGTCACGGCGCAGGTCACCGGGGTCTCCGCGAGCGCCCCGCTCGCCGAACTCCGGGCCCTCGCGGGGACGGTCACGGATCGCACGCTGTGGCTGACCACCAACGACCGGGGAGCCGACGAACTGCTCGGCTTCGCCGACAACACCGTGCACAGGAACCACGGGGACGAGTTCACGGTCAAGGCCGGTGAACTGGTTTCCTCCGAGGGCGGGTTCGACGACATCGGCCCGGCCGCCGACCCCGCCTCGGCGCCGGACCACTTCCTGTCCGTCCTCGACGGCACCGCCGGTGAGGTGGCCACCCGCACGGTCTGCCTCAACGCCGCGGCCCTGGCCGTCGCGAGCGGCCACCTCACCGACTGGAGCCGGGCCGTCGCGGCGGCGGAGGAAGCGGTACGGGGCGGCGCGGCCCGCGCCCTGGCCGAGCGCGTCCGCGCCGACCGAGCGCGGCCACCGGCCCGTACGGGCGGAGCGGCCCATGTCTGACTTCTTCCCCCGCGCCAGGACCGGCGGCGAGGGACCCGGCCTCGCGCTGTTCCTCAACGCCGGCGACCCGCCCCTCGACGTCCTCGCCGACCTCGTGCGGATGCTGGACGACGAGGGCGTCGACTGCCTCGAACTGGCCGTCCCCTTCCCGGACTCGGTCACCGACGGGCCCGTCATCCGCCGCTCGGCCCGCCGCGCGCTCGCCCTCGGCGTGGGCCTGGACGAGGTCCTGGAGTTCATCGCCGCCGTCCGCCCCGGACTGCGCACCCTGCGGATCGCGCTGCTCGCCGACTGGAGCCACTCGCTCAAGCACCGGGACCTCGCGGCCACCACCCGTACCATCGCCGACTCGGGCGCGGACGGCCTGCTCGTCCACGCGCTGCCGCCCCGGCTGCGCGCCGCCCACCTGGCCGCCGCCCGCGAGGCGGGGCTGCCCGTCGTCACCACCTGCTACCAGCAGAGCCCGCCCGCCACCCGGGCGGAGGCGGCGGCCCACGCCACCGCCTACCTCTATCTCGTCGCCCACTACGGACGCAGCGGCACCGCGCCGGCCACCGGCCACGCGGACCTGGCCGGCACGGTCACCGCTCTCCGGGCGCACACGACGTCCCCGATAGCCGTCGGCTTCGGGGTCAGGACCAGACAGGACGTGGAAGCCGTACGAGCCTGCGGCGCCGATGGCGTGATCATCGGCTCCGCCGGCGTCGCCACGATCGAGCAGGCACTCGACCAGGGCGACGACGTCGTCCGGGCCTTCCGCGACTTCGTCCGGTCCGTCTCTCCCATCCCAACCAACACACCAGAGAGAACAGGGAGTTGAACATGATTATCCGTGACCTGGAGAACGTCAAGACCGTCGAATGGGGCAACGGCCTGAGCCGTCGCTTCCTCACGGCCGCGGACGGCCTCGACTACAGCGTCACCGACACCACCGTGCGCGCCGGCACCAAGTCCCGCCTCCAGTACCGCAACCACCTGGAGACCTGCTACTGCATCGAGGGATCCGGCGAGGTGATCGAGCTCGACGGCACGTCGCACCCGCTCACGCCGGGCGTTCTCTACTCCCTCAACGAGAACGATCCCCACTACCTCGTGGCGAGCCCGCACGAGGACCTCCGCCTGGTGTGCGTCTTCTCCCCGGCCCTCCAGGGCGACGAGGTGCACCAGCTCGACGAACACAGCTCCTCCGCCTACTGATCCACCCCAGACCCGCACGGTCCGTACGTACATCGAAAGGCTCACCGTGATCCGCTGGAACGCCGATCAGACCGACCTGCGCGAGGGCCTGGCACGGTGGGGCGAGGCCTTGAGCGCCGGCCACATCGAACAGGACGAACAGGCCACGTTCTCCTGGGACAAGTGGAAGCTGATCCGGGAGACCGGCATTCTCGGACTGCCCTTCGGGGAGGAGTGGGGCGGCCTTGGACAGTCCCTGCTCACCACCATGCACGTGCTCGAAGGCCTGGGCGAGAACTGCCGCGACTCGGGGCTGAGTTTCTCGGTCACCACCACCATGGCCAGCACGGGTGTCCCCGTGGAGCAGTTCGGCACGGCGGCTCAGAAGGACAAGTACCTCACCCGGATCTGCTCGGGCGAGGTGATCGGCGCCCACGCGATCACCGAGGCGGAGAGCGGCTCGGACGCCATGGCGATGACCACCCGGGCCGTCCGGGACGGCGACCACTTCGTCCTCAACGGCGGCAAGATCTTCGTCAGCAACGGGCCGGTCGCCGACGTCATCGTCGTCTACGCGCGTACGCGCCCGGACGGCGGAGCCCTCGGCGTCACCGCGTTCCTCGTGGACCGGGACACCCCCGGCCTCGTCATCGGGAAGCCCACCAAGAAGATGGGCCTGCGCACCTCACCCATCAGCGAGCTCTACTTCGACGACTGCCGCGTCCCCGCCACCCAGGTGCTCGGCCGCGTCGGCGGAGGGTTCCTCGTGCTCGACCACGTGATGAAGCGGGAGATCCTCTACTCCTTCATCGTCAACGTGGGGGAGATGCGCCACCGTCTCGGCCGCCTCGTCGAGCAGGCGAGGACCCGCCGTTCCTTCGGGAAGACCATCGGCTCCTACCAGTCCGTCGCGAACAAGATCGTGGACGCGAAGATCCGGCTGGAGACGGCCGGCAAATGGCTCTACGACACCGGCGAACGCCTCGCGGCCGGCGAGAACGTCACCACCGACCTCGCCATCGCCAAACTCCTCACCAGCGAATCCAACCTCGCCACCAGCCTGACCGCCGTCCAGCTCTTCGGCGGACACGGCTACATGACCGAGTACGGCCTGGAGAAGGACGTGCGCAACGCCGTGGCCGGCACCATCTACTCGGGCACCAGCGAGATCCAGTACAACCGCATCGCCTCGATGATGGGCCTGGGCCAATGAGCGTGCCGGCCGGCGTCCTCAAGGTCTGCGGAGCCACCGGACCCGCCGACATCGCCCTGCTCGCCGACCACGGGGCGAACTGCGTCGGCCTCTGGCACGGTGTGCCCGGGGGCCACGCGGACCTGCCCGAGGACCGGCTGGCCGGCCTGGTCTCCGCCGCCCACGCCACCGGCCGGCTCGAACCGGTCCTCGTCACCTTCCTCGGCGATCCGGACGGCCTCGTCGCGGTGGCCCGCCGCACCGGGCTCCGCTGGCTCCAGCTGCACGCCTACCAGCCGCCTTCCGTGGTGAGGGCCCTGCGCGCCGCCCTGCCCGACGCGGTGCTGGTCAAGGTGCTCCACCTGCGGGACGGCGTCTGCCTGGAACGCCCGCTGATCGGCGCGTACGAACGGGCCGGCACGGACCTCTTCCTCCTCGACACCACCACCGAGGACGGCCGGATCGGCAGCACGGGACAGTCCCTCCGCGCACGCGACGTGCTGGACCTGCTGCCGCGCCTCACCCGGCCGTTCCTGCTCGCCGGCGGCATCACCCCCGCCCACCGCCCCGGCCTCGAAGCCGTCGTGAGCCACCCCGGGTTCCGCGGCGTCGACGTCGACACCGCGGCACGCGACGGCCACGGACGCCTCGCGGCGCCGGCCGTCAGCGCCCTGGCCCGCGCCTGGCGGACCGTACCGTCGTTCCCGGGGGGTGTCTCGTCGGTCATGCCGGGCTCGCGGGGTGGGGCACCGCGCCTCGCCGCGTTGTCGTCACTCGCCGATGCTCCGCATCGACTCCCTCCTCCGCCTTGCGATCCACGGCACCCCACCCCGCTCCCTGATCCGGCCTGACCGACGAGACACCCCCTGGAGGAGACCAGATGACCGCCCGTTTCCTGGAAGCCCTGCTGGCCGCCGAGCGCCCGCTGGTCATGGAGGTCAAACGGCGCGACGCGCACGGCTACGACCTGCTCGGCGGACGCACCCCGGCCGCGATCGTGGAGTCGTACGAACGCGCGGGCGCGCCCTGCATCTCCGTGGTGACGGGCCGCTGGTTCGGCGGGACGACGGCCCTGCTGCGCGATGTGGCCGCGCTCACCGATCTGCCGCTGCTCCAGAAGGACTTCATCACCCGCAAGGACCAACTGCGCGCCGCCAGGGAGCTGGGCGCGTCGGCCGTCCTGCTCACCGCCGCGCTGCTGCCCAGGTCGAGCATGCGCACCCTGATCTCCGGCTGCCTCGCCGAGGGCCTCACCCCCTTCGTGGAAGTGACCCAGGAGGCCGAACTCGACGGGCTGCCGCACGCCGACGAGTGTGTGGTCGCCGTCAACAACAAGGACATCAAGGTCAAGGAGAGCGATCGCGGAGACCTGGACCGGAGCATGGCCCTGCTGCCCGCCCTCCGCGCGTCCGGGACCCGGTGTCCGGTGAGCGCCAGCGCCATCGACAGCCCGGTCGCCGCCGCGCGCCTGCTCGACGCGGGCTTCGCGGGCCTGCTGGTCGGTACGTCGCTGCTGCGCACCGACAGCGCGGCCGGCTGGCTGGAGGACCTGGACCGTGCCAGGGTCCGGCCACCGTCCCGCACGCCCTGACCGCCCTGTCCCGTACCGCTCCTGGAGACCACCACCATGACCGCTCCGGCCGACACCACACCCCCGCCCGGCCCCGCCCTCGGCTCCGACCCCGGCCCCGCCGCCGGTCCTGACCTGGGCCCCGTTCTCGGACCCGACCTCAGCCTTGTCCCCGCCGTCCGGCCGATCCTCCTGGACGCCGGCGGGGTCCAGGTGTCCGGCCTGCTCGCCGAACCGGCCGATGTCCACGACGGCACCGGCGGCGCACCACGCGCCGTCATCGTCGCCGTGCACGGCCGCGGCATGTGCGCCGACTACTTCAACGGCCTGACCGACCCGCTCAACTCCCTGCTCACCCTGGGCGCGCGGCTCGGCCACACCGTACTGGCGCTGGACCGCCCCGGGTACGGGCTGTCCGCGCGCCGGCTCCCGGACGGCCACTCCCTCGGCGAACAGGCGGTCGTCCTGCACACCGCGCTCGCCGCCTTCGCCCGCACCCACCCCACCGGGGCCGGCTTCTTCCTCGCCGCCCACTCCGACGGCGGCAAGGTCGCCTTCCACATGGCGGCCGCCGAAGCCGGCGGGTCACTCCTCGGCCTGGACGTCAACGGCTGCGGCTGGCAGTACAACCCCGAGGCCCGCCACTTCCCCGACACCCTCGGCGGCGGCGCGTCCCGGCTCAACTGGGGGCCGCTGCATCTCTATCCGCCCGGTACGTTCCGGGCGAGCCGCTCCCTCCTCCAGCGGGTCCCCCGGCACGAGGCCGCCCAGACCGCCTCCTGGCCCGCGCAGTACCCGCGCCTGGCCGGCCGCGTCACGATCCCCGTACGCCTGACGTTCGCGGAACACGAACTGTGGTGGCGGCTCGGCGAGGACGACCTCGCCGCGATGACGGCCCTCCTCACCGCCGCCCCGCACGTCACGGTGGAGCGGCTGCCCGAAGCCGGCCACAACATCAGCCTCGGGTACGCGGCCCGGGCCTACCACCTCCGGGCGGTGGCGTTCCTGGAGGAGTGCCTGTTGCGCGGACACGCAGGCGCGCGCTGACCGCCACGGACGCGGCCGACACCTCGGTGATCACCATGTGGCCGGGGCCGAACGCAGTGCCACCCGGCGGCTACTCTGCGAACTCACAGGTGCCTCGACCGACTTCAGGAAGGACCTCCGCCATGGCGGCAGAGACCGCAGACCGTCCGCCGTACCCCGAGACCGGCCCCCGCTCCCTGCTGTCAGCGCTGTCAGCGCTGTCAGAGGGGAGGCGCTCCTTCTCCTTCGAGTTCTTCCCGCCGAAGACCGAAGCCGGTGAACGCACCCTCTGGAACGCGATCCGCCGCATCGAACCGCTCGCCCCCACCTTCGTCTCCGTCACGTACGGCGCGGGCGGCTCCTCGCGCGACCGCACCGTCGAGGTCACCAAGCGCATCGCCGCCGAGACCACCCTCACCCCGGTCGCCCACCTGACGGCCGTCGGCCACTCCGTCGCCGAACTGCGCCACATCATCGGCCAGTACGCGGACGCCGGCATCCGCGACGTCCTCGCCCTGCGCGGCGACCCGCCGGGCGACCCGCGCGCCGAGTGGGTCCGCCACCCCGAGGGCTTCGCCCAGGCGAGCGAACTGGTCGCCCTCATCAGGGACCTCGGCGACTTCACCGTCGGGGTGGCCGCCTTCCCCGAGCGCCACCCGCGCTCCGCCGACTGGGACACCGACATCCGCCACTTCGTCGCCAAGTGCCGCGCCGGCGCCGACTACGCCATCACCCAGATGTTCTTCGACGTGGACGACTACCTGAGGCTGCGCGACCGGCTGGCGGCCGCCGGCTGCACGACCCCGATCATCCCGGAGATCATGCCCGCCACCGACGTACGGCAGATCCGCCGCTTCGCCGAACTCAGCGACGCCCGCTTCCCCGACCACCTGGCCCGGCGTCTCGAAGCCGCCAGGGACAGCCCCGCCGACGGCCACCGCATCGGGGTCGAGCACGCCACGGCGATGGCCGGGCGACTGCTCGCCGAGGGCGCCCCGGGCCTGCACTACATCACCCTGAACCGGTCCACGGCCACGCTGGAAATTCACCAGAACCTCGGCGTGAGCGCGCGCGAGGTCCGCGAACCGGCCACCGTCCCCCGCTGAACCGGCTTCCCCGGGCGGCGGCCCTTCCGGCGCCGGAGTTGGACGCAGGGACATGCACCTGAGCTTTACAACTATGTACCGTCTCAGCGCCTTCGGCTTGACTGGACCCATGAGGCGGACGTCAGACAAGGAACTGCGATGAGTCACTACTCTCCCGGCACCCCCCACCCCTACGTCGCCCACCCCCCGCCCCCCGTGGCCGCGCCGGTGCGCCGCAGCAGGGCGGCCGGGCCCCTGCTGATGATCGCGACCATCACCATGGGTCTCATGGCGGGCCTGTTCTTCGCCTTCGACGTCTCCGTCATGCCCGGTCTGGCCAAGGGCGACGACCGCACCTACGTCACCGCGATGCAGAACTTCAACGCGCTGATCGACGGCAGTGGACTCTTCGGGATGGTCTTCGTCGGCGCGCTGCTGGCCACCGGCATCGCGGTGGTCCTGGAGCACCGCCAGGGCCGCCGGGCCGCCGCGCTCTGGATCGCCGCCGCCGCGGCGCTCTACCTGGTCGCCCTCGTCATCACGTTCAGCGTCAACATCCCCCTCAACAACGAGCTGGCCGCCGCCGGGGACCCCGCGAAGATCACCGACTTCTCGGTCGTCGACAAGTTCAAGGACACCTGGGTGGCCACCAACATCGTGCGGACCCTGGTCTGCACCGCGGCCCTGGGCTTCCTCACCCGCGCCCTGGTGCTGCACGGGCGCGGGACCTCCCCGCTGCGCCCCGGCGCCGTCTGAGCCCCCCTCAGCGGCACCGCCGGACCGCAGGTGACGCGCCCGCCCTTCCCGAGTGGCTCCCAGGGGAAGGGCGGGCGCTTCGCCGTCCGGACCGCGTCGGTCCCGCGCCGCCCGGGGCCTGCGCGGCCTCGGGTAGAGTGAAGTCGTCCTTCAGCAGTGAGCGATCGAGGAGGTGGACCCCATTACCGCTGTATCAGGCCGGGTGCTCCTCCTCACGGCCGTGCGGTCCGACCGACCCAGGTGACCGCGGGAGCGCCCGAAGGCGTTCCCGAAAGGCTCCGATGTCGGTTCCACCGTCCCTTCTCCCGCTCTCCACCGTTGTCACCAGACTTCGCGCCGCCGGCTGTGTCTTCGCCGAGGACGAGGCGCGACTGATCCTCTCCACGGCCCGCACCCCCGCCGAACTCACCTCCATGGTGGACCGGCGGGTCCACGGACTTCCCCTCGAACACGTCCTGGGCTGGGCGGAGTTCCGGGGCCGCCGCATCACCGTGGACCCCGGGGTGTTCGTCCCGCGCCGGCGTACCGAATTCCTCGTCGACCAGGCCGTGGCCCTCGCGGTCCCCGGCGCCGTGGTGGTCGACCTGTGCTGCGGCTCGGGCGCCCTGGGCGCCGCGCTGGCCGCCGAGCTGGACGGGGTGGAGCTGTACGCCTCCGACATCGACCCCGCCGCCGTCCGGTGCGCCAGGAGCAATGTCGCCGCCGCGGGAGGCCGGGTGTACGAGGGCGACCTGTACGACCCGCTCCCCGCCGAGCTGGCCGGACGCGTCGACGTCCTCCTCGCGAACGTGCCGTACGTCCCCACCCGGGAGATGGCGCTGCTGCCCGCGGAGGCCCGGCTGCACGAGGCGCGGGTGGCGCTCGACGGGGGAGCGGACGGCCTTGACGTCCTGCGGCGGGTGACGGCCGAGGCCGCGCGCTGGCTGGCACCGGGCGGCCGGCTGCTGTTCGAGACGAGCGAACGCCAGGCGGCCGAGGCCGTCGCGACCGTCGCCGGGGACGGCCTGCTCCCGCGCACGGTCACCTCCGACGAGCTGTACGCGACGGTGGTCATCGGTACGAAGGCGCGCGCCCTCCCCTGAACGGCCCCGGGGCACGGCTGTGAGCGCCGGGCGGGTCGCCGCGCGCGCCCTCCGCCGGGCGGCGCGCGTTCGTACGCCGAATGCCGCGCGCGAGGTGACGTGAGCGGTGAGATCTCGTTGGGGAGGCGAATCAGGCCGGGCGGTGTGCGGGAGCCGGACACCGCCCGCCCCCGACGCGACCGGAGAGAGCCATGACCACTGCTCACGCCCCCCACCCCGACCACGCCCACCGCCACGGCGAGGGCTGCGGCCACGTGGCCGTCCCCCACGGCGACCACGTGGACTACGCGCACGACGGCCACCTCCACCAGGTCCACGACGACCACGTGGACGAGTGCGAGGCCGCCGGCCACGCGCCGCACGGCGAGCACGGCCACCGGCACGGCGAGGGCTGCGGCCATGTCGCGCTGCCCCACCGCGACCACGTGGACTACGTCCACGACGGCCACCGGCACGCCGGGCACGACGGCCACTGGGACGACCACTGACCCACGGCCGCGCGTGCGGGTCCGTGGGTGACGCGTGAACGGGCGGGCGGCCCCCGACGTCCCGGGGCTACCCGCCCTCCCCCGGGGGGACGGTCGGGGGAGCGCTCTCCGGACCACGTAGCATCACCCGTATGGAGCAGCGTGTACTGGGCAGGACGGGACGAGACGTCTCCGTCGTAGGACTGGGAACTTGGCAGCTGGGCGCGGACTGGGGGGACGTGACCGAGTCGGACGCGTTCGCCGTCCTCGACGCGGCGGTCGAGTCGGGTGTGACCTTCTTCGACACCGCGGACGTGTACGGGGACGGCCGCAGCGAGCAGCTGATCGGCCGCTATCTCAAGGACCGGCCGGACGCCGGGATCTTCGTCGCGACGAAGATGGGCCGGCGGGCCGAGCAGCTTCCGGAGAACTACACGCTGGACAACTTCCGGGCGTGGAACGACCGTTCCCGGGCGAACCTCGGCACCGACACCCTCGACCTGGTCCAGCTGCACTGCCCGCCGCCGGCCGTCATCGCCTCGGACGCCGTCTACGACGCGCTCGACACGCTGGTGGACGAGCGGCGGATCGCCGCCTACGCGGTGAGTGTCGAGACCTGCGCCGAGGCGCTGGCGGCCATCGCCAGGCCCGGCGTCGCGAGTGTGCAGATCATCCTCAACGCCTTCCGGCTCAAGCCGCTCGAAGAGGTGCTGCCGGCCGCCCGTGAGGCGGGCGTCGGCATCGTCGCGCGGGTGCCCCTGGCCTCCGGCCTGCTGTCCGGGAAGTACACCAAGGACACGGTCTTCGCCGCCGACGACCACCGCACGTACAACCGGCACGGCGAGGCGTTCGACCAGGGAGAGACCTTCTCCGGCATCGACTACGAGACCGGTCTCGCGGCGGCGGCCGAGTTCGGCGAGCTGGCCCCCGAGGGCGCCACGGCGGCGCAGACGGCCCTGCGCTGGATCGTCCAGCAGCCCGGCGTCACGACCGTCATCCCCGGCGCCCGCTCCGTCGGGCAGGCCCGGAGCAACGGCGCGGCGGCGGAGCTGCCCGCCCTGCCGCAGCCGACCCTGGACGCCGTCAGGGACCTGTACGACCGGCGGCTGCGCGCCTCGGTCCACGGGCGCTGGTAGGCACCGCCTCCGCACCCGGGCGAACCACGCGGCCGCGATCGGCGCCGGACCCCTGCCGGTCCGGCGCCGAGGGGCGCCGACCGGCGTTGATCGGGAGATAAAACGGGATGATCGTGGGCCGATTGCCGCGCCAGGGTGCGGCGCGGCTGCAAGAGTTGGTCGTTTCTGTGGCTGTATCGCGTTGCGCCATGTAGCGTCTTGATCAGCTGTCGTGGTTCCGAAGTACCGCTCGCCCGTGACGCACCGTCACGGGCGTTTGTGCTGTTCAGCGTCTCTGCGGACCAAGGCGATCACCTCCGGTTCCCCGTACCGTGCGGGGGACCATGCGTCCCGGATACGGAGATTCAGCATGGCCAGTGGAACAGTGAAGTGGTTCAACTCGGAAAAGGGCTTCGGCTTCATCGCGCAGGACGGCGGTGGCCCCGACGTGTTCGCGCACTACTCGAACATCGCGACCTCCGGCTTCCGTGAGCTCCAGGAGGGCCAGAAGGTGACCTTCGACGTCACCCAGGGCCAGAAGGGCCCCCAGGCGGAGAACATCCTCCCCGCCTAAGGGCTGAGAGCAGAGCCGTCCCGCACGCCCGCGAGGGCACGGACGACAGGGCGCCGGTCCGACGGGTTCTCCCCGCCGGGCCGGCGCCCGCTCCTCTTTCCGGCGCGCGGAGGCGGTGCGTGGAGGCCGGCACGCGGCGAGGCCGTCCGTGCAGATTCCGGTCTCGACAGGTCGATACTGGAAGGTAAGGTGAGAGTCATGAGCCTCCGCCATGCCCTTCTGGGACTTCTGGTCGACCGCACCGCGAGCGGGTACGACCTGATGAAGCTGTTCGACACCTCGCTCGCCAACGTATGGCCCGCCACGCAGAGCCAGGTCTACGGCGAACTGGGCAAGCTCGACACCACCGGTCTGGTCGAGGTGGTCGCGGAGGGGCCGCGCGGGCGCAAGGAGTACGGGCTCACCCCGGAGGGCCTCGCGGAGCTGCGCCGCTGGCTGGTCGAGGAGGAGGGGAGCCGTCCGCAGCGCAGCGAGACGCTGCTCCAGGTCTTCTTCCTGGGAGTCCTGCCCAAGAACCAGGCCGTCGCCCGGCTGCTGCGCCAGGCCGGCACGGCGGCCCGGCAGCACGCGGGGCTCGCCGCGCTGAAGGAATCGGTCGACTGGGAGGACGGCATGCTGTCCGTCAACGGGAGGCTGGCGCTGGAGTACGGGCTCCGCCTGCGGGCGATGGAGGAGGAATGGGCCCGCTGGGCGGCCGACGAGGTCCTCCGCAAGGGCAGCGGGAGGGCCGCCGACGCGGAGGACGCCCCCGCGGAGGCCCCGGAGAGCTGACAGGAGGGCGGCGCCCGGTCCCACTCGTGGTCGCGGGCCCGGACCGCGTGGCGTCCGCCCGTGGTGGCTCAGGCCGTCGATTCCGGTGGTGCCGCCGTCGTACGGGCCAACTCCCCGCCACCCGCCGTCCGCAGGGCCAGCCGGCAGCCGGCGCAGTCGCCGTGCCCCTCGGTGGCCGTCCGGTCCCGGATCCGCCAGGGCCACTGGTCGGCGGTGCGCGGCCCCGGCGGCTTCCCCCAGCCGGTGAGATGCAGCACCCAGGTGACCAGCGCGCCCACGGCTGTCACGCCGAGGCCCAGCCATATGCCCGGCACCCAGGCGGCGCACATCGCCGCTCCCGCGCCGGCGGTCCCCGCGCACGCGATGACCGTGCCCGTCCATCCCGCGACGGTGTGACCCGGGTCGACCTCGCCGTGTGCGCTCATGGGGCTTCCTCACTCCTCGGGAGAGTGCTGTCTCAGGAACGCGGTACCCAGGTGCCACGCCCGGACAACCGGCTCGAACGGGCCGGGTTCACCCGCGTCGAGGAACTGATGCGCCGGTCTCCAGGTGGACGATGTTGGACTGCTCTCCGTACACGAAGGCCCGTACGCGATAGGACGCCGTCTTCTCGTCCGGCAGGGTGATCAGGCCGAAGGAGTTGATGTCCGGGTCCAGGACGGCCACGGGGCGGTACGTCTCGCTCCCCGACGGCCTGGTCTCCAGCAGGAAGCCGTCCTCGTCCTCGGCGTGATCGGTCCAGGTGAATCTGATGCCCGCCGCGTGCATGACCGTCGCCCGGAGGCCGCCCGGCGCGGCGGCGTCCGCCGGCCGTGTGCTCCCGGCGGCCGGGGTCTCGCCGGCCGCCGCGTCCACCACCGGATGGGTGTCGGCCGGCGGCCCGTCGACGGTGCGGGGTGCCGTCCAGGTGTGGTCGTCCTCCTGGTCCTCGGCCGTCGGCTCCCCCGGGGGGAGTGTGACCTCGACGGGCGCCGAGGCGGGGCCGGAGTAGGGCCGTAGCCGGTAGAAGAAGGGGGTGTGCGGCATGAGGTCCGGGTGCTGGTAGTCCGTCCGGCCTGGCGGCATGAACTCCAGGACGGTGTACGGGCCCGTGGGTTCGGTCGCGAACTCCAGTACGCGGCCCGCCGCGCCCGCCTCGTCGCCCTTCCAGCGCAGGGTGGCGTCCACCGGGGAGTCCAGTTTCCCGGTGAGCGTGAGGCCGCCGCCGGGTGGTGCGGGGCGCGCGGCCCTCGTACGGTCCGGTGTCGCGTCGGGTGACGCGGTGCAGCCCGCCAGGACGAGGAGGAGCACCACCATGGCAGGGGTGCGCGGTTGTGGAAGCACGGAGGGGGGTCCTTCTGGCGTGTGGGGGGAGATGGTCCGCGCCGGTGTCCGCCCGCGCCGGGACGCGGACACGCCCCAGGGGGTCACCGGCGCGGGGGCGAAGCGCGATCCGGAGGAGACGGCCTACTTGCTCCAGAACTTCACGTTGCTCCACACGACCGTGGCAGGACCGCTGCCGCTGTCGGTGCGGTACGCGCCGAACTTGTCGTAGAAGCTGCCGCCCGGACTGCTGTAGGTGTGCTTCAGCGAGCCGTTGATGTACGTACGGTGCGAAGTGCCCACCTGGTGCACGGTGTTGACCCGGACCGTGGCGCCGACGGTGCCCGCGGTCGAGAGTGTGGTTCCGCCGTGCACGGCGTACAGCCGGCCGCCGCGCTCGGCCGCCAGCATGAAGTACGGCCCCGAGGCGGACTCGTTGAACGTCTGCTTCAGGCTGATCCGGGTGCCGCCCATGCTCGAGATCCGGAAGTACCCCTCGAACTGGCGGGTGCCGCCGGTGTAGGTGGCGTACCTGCGCTCGGCGCGCTGGTCACCGCTCGCGGTGGAACAGGTCAGGGTGAAGGTCAGGTTGTCGACCTGGCCGCACCCCCGCTCCTGCACCGTGAAGGAGGGGGACGTCGCATTCCACCCTCCCGGTTCGACTTCCGCGTGAGCGGCCGGAGCCGCCATGAGAAGTGCGGAAGTGGCGGAAAGGACAGTGACGATACGGATTTTCCGGGACACGTCTCACGTCTCCATTCCCAAATGACTTGGGCGACAGAGTAGAAGCGCGCGCGGCGGCCGACAAGGGATTCAGCGGAAGTCAACGAAGTTCAGGGATATGAATGCACGTTTGGCGTGAATGACGCAAACCTGGCGATGAATTGAGCCTGCGAGGGGGTCGATATTCAGCCTGCTGAACGGGAGGACAGGTCTTTCTTTTCCTGCGACGCGGCCCGGAAGCTGCTTGCCGGGACGGTGAGATTCCAGGCCGTGATGACGGGATTGCCGTGTTCCAGGCCGAGTCGCGACACGGTTCCGGTGGTCAGCTGGAAAAGCGCGCCGGCCGCCGGGCTCAGTCCGAGATAACGCGCGGTCAGTACACGCAGGAAATGGCCGTGCGACACGAGGGCGATGTCGTCGTCGCCCGCCCGCAGGGTGTCCATGATCTCGCCCAGCACGCGGTCGGCGCGGGCCCCGACGTCGCCGGGCTGCTCGCCGGGGTGGTCGGCCGGACCCGGGGGCACGCCGTCGGTCCACAGGCTCCAGTCCGGACGGGTCCGGTGGATGTCCGCGGTGGTGATGCCCTCGTAGGCGCCGTAGTCCCATTCGTGCAGGTCGGGAGTGATGCGCGGGGCTTCCAGGCCGGCCAGTTCCGCCGTGCGCCGGGCCCGCGCCAGCGGGCTGACCAGTACGAGCCCGATGGGGCGCTCCCGCAGCAGCGGCGCGACGGCGCGGGCCTCGTCCTCGCCGTGTGCCGTCATCGGCAGGTCGGTGGCCCCGGTGTGCTGTCCGGACAGCGACCAGGCCGTCTCGCCGTGCCGTACGAGGATCAACTCACCCATGACTGACGCCTGCTTCCTGCTGTCCGCGCTCCGGCCGTCCGGAGTCACCCCCAGTCTCTCCTGTTCCACGGGCCGGGACGTGGCGGGAATGTCACAAGGGGGTGGTGTGTTACAGAGACGTACCGCTCGATGGGAGCGATATCGAGAGTCTGGAGCCCCCATGGCACGCAGCGAAACCCGTCCGGTCGTCACCCTCCGGTCGACGGCGGGCACCGGCCAGGCGTACGTGACGCGCAAGAGCCGGCGGAACAATCCCGACCGTCTTGTCCTTCGTAAGTACGACGCGGTCGCCGGCGAGCACGTGATGTTTCGCGAAGAGCGCTGACCGGCGGGCGTCGTACCGAACGCCCCGTCCCACCCCCTCCACCCGTACCGAGGAAGGATTCCGCATGAAGCCTCGTATCCACCCCGTTTCCCGTCCGGTCGTCTTCCGGGACCGCGCCGGCGGAGCCTCCTTCCTCACGCGTTCCACCGCTGACTCGGAGCAGCGTGTGGAGTGGGAGGACGGCAACACCTACCCCGTCATCGACGTGGAGATCTCGTCCGCGAGCCACCCGTTCTACACCGGACGCGGCCGTGTGGTGGACACCCAGGGCCGAGTGGAGCGCTTCGAGCGCCGCTACGGCAAGCGCGGGAACACCACCGACTGACTCCTCCCGGGCCGCGAGGCCCTGGGGCGTATGACTCCTCTCGGAGACCGGCAGCCGGGGCCCCCCCCCCGCCCGGGGGGGGGGGGGGGGGGGGGGGGGGGGGGGGGGGGGGGGGGGGGGGGGGGGGGGGGGGGGGGGGGGGGGGGGGGGGGGGGGGCCAAAAGGGCCCCGGTGGC
>NZ_JBIUXU010000025.1:0-56871 GCF_044744165.1 Streptomyces sp. NPDC087420 | reverse complement strand
ACAACGACCACATCTACGCGGAGATCGACCTTCCCACCGACCCCGACACCTACAACATCCACCCCGCACTGCTCGACGCCACACTCCACGCCGCATGCACCGAGGGTCCCCGGCTGGCGACGTCGTGGAGTGGGGTCGCCGTGCACGCGGTCGGCGCGTCCGCCCTGCGGGTGCGGATCGGCCCGAACCGCAACGGCTCGGTGTCGATGATGCTCGCCGACACCGTGGGTGATCCGGTCGCTGAGCTCGGAGTCGGCACCACCCCCATCGATTCGAGAGAACTGCGGGCCGCCAGGGTCGCACAACTCGAGGCGCTGTACCGGGAGACATGGGTCGACCACGTCGCGAAGTCGTTGCCTCGCAAGGCGAACTGGGCAGTCGTAGGCGCGGATCCGCTCAGCGCCGTGGCGGGATTGACGGCTGCGGGCGTGTACGCCCAGGCGTACACGGGATTCGAAGCCCTGGCCGAAGCCGGCGAGGACGTGCCGGACTACCTGGTGCTCACCGTACCGGCGGGCACCGAAGTCGCCGCCACCGCGCGGGAGACACTGCGCCAGTTGGACCTACTGCTGGCGACCGAAGCGCTCGCCACGGTGACCGTGGTGTTCCTGACCACCTCCACGGTGCCGGCATTCGACCATGCCGGCACCGACCTCGGCGGCGCCGCGGTGTGGGGGCTGATCCGGTCTGCGCAGGCGGAGAACCCCGGACGGTTCGTACTCGTCGACGTGGACGCCGGCGAAGCGTCGTGGCGTGCGCTGCCGAGGGCCGTCATGTCCGGTGAACCACAGATAGCTCTGTACGAGGGCCGGGCCAGGGTGCCGCGGCTCGCCCCGGGTAAACCGGTGGGCGACACGGAGCGGTTCGCCGGAGACGAGGGCACAACGCTGATCACCGGCGGGACCACGCCCATGGGCGAACGACTGGCGCGGCACCTGGTTGCCGTGCACGGAGTACGGAACCTCGTGCTCACCGGCGCCGAGGCCCCCGTGCTGACCGCGGAGCTCACCGCTTCGGGTGCCACCGTCACCACTGAGGCGTGCGATCCGGGCGACCGCGCGGCGCTGCGCGAGCTGATCAACTGCCTGCCCGCGGAGCATCCGCTGACCATGGTCGTGTACATACCAGAGGCGCTGCCGAGCGACGAGGCAGCCACTCTGACACCGGATTCGCTCGCCGACGTGTTGCGCGCGACGGTCGGTGCCGCGGAGATTCTCGACCAGGAGGTCGGGGCCGTCACCCTCGTCCTGTGCTCGTCGTTCGCCGGGACCGTCGGCGGCCGTGGAACCGCCGCCTCGGCCGCGTCGGCGGCCGCTCTGGACGCGCTCGCCCGACGACGCTGGGCGAGCGGAACCCCTACGGTGTCGCTGGCCTGGGGGCCCTGGGCTCTGGGCGACGCACCGTCCCGTACCGGGATCGCAGGAGTGAGCGTGCTGGGGGTGCGGGAGGCCGTCGCGCTGTTCGATACCGCCTGTCGTGCAAGCGAACCCGTTCTGATTCCGGCCAGGTTGGATCTGGCCGAGCTGGCCAGGCAGGCCAGAACCGGGACGACGCTGCCGCCGGCGTTCAGGTCACTGGTCACGATCACCGGCAAACGCACAGCGGGCGGAGGCGCAGCCTCGGCGACATCACTACGGCAACGGCTCGCGTCAATGGCGGAAGCCGACCGGAACCAAACGCTGTTCGACCTGATCGCAACGCAGATTTCGGCGGTACTCGGGCTTGAGCCGGCTGATGTGGTGCAGCCGAACCAGATCTTCCGCGAGCTCGGGTTCGACTCGCTTTCCATTCTGACCCTGCGAAACCGCTTGAACTCGGCGACCGGCCTGCGTCTGGACACCTCGTCGATGTTCCAGCAGTCGACACCGGACGATCTGGTCCAGCACCTCAGGCAGGCCCTGCTCGAGAACTGATGCGGCAGAGGAGACGATGATGCACCCACCACTTACGCAGTCCAAACGCGTCGTTAACCCGACGGGGCGTGGTTATCTGCTGCTCGAGTCGCACCCGGCCGGATGCTTTCGCAGCGTCGCGCTGATGCGGGCCGAGGTGCCGGCCCCCGATCGGCCACCGGCACGGCGGCCAACGGCGTTGGTGATCGGGTCGAGTGCGGGCTACGGCCTGGCCAGCACGATCGCCGGGCTGGTGCGGTATGGGATCGACGGGGTAGGTATCGGCTTCGAGCGGCCGGCCGGGCACCGCAGTGCCACTGCCGGGTGGTACCGCACCATCGCCGTCAACACGATCGCCCGCGACCTCGGGTCGGACTTCTCGTTCCGCAACGCCGACGCGTTCGCCGACACCACCAAGACCGAGACGCTGGATCTGCTGGCCAAGCGGTTCGGCGGTGTGGACTACTTGATCTACAGCGTGGCCGCGCCCCGGCGTACTGATCCACGGAGCGGCACCACCTACCAGTCGGTGCTCAAGCCGCTCGGCGCGCCGCACACCACCCGGAACCTGGAGTTCGCCAACGATGGAGCCGCGTACGTGCGCGAGGTCACCGTCGATCCGGCGAACGAGGCCGAGACTGCCGCGACAGTGCGTGTCATGGGAGGCGAGGACTGGTCCCGCTGGGTCACCGCGCTGGCGGAGCGCGGGCTGCTGCGCGACGGTTTTCGCACGGTCGCCCTCACCTATATCGGCTCGCCGCTGAACTCGGCGATCTACCGCGAAGGCACGATCGGCGCCGCCAAGGCCGACCTGGAGTTCACGACGGGAGCGTTGAGCGAGCAACTGGCCGCGGTGGGCGGCCGTGCCTACACCTCGGTGAACGGAGCCGCGATCTCCCAGGCGTTGACCGCCATCCCGGGCATTCCGCTCTATGTCAGCCTGCTCCGTGGCGTCCTGGGTGACCGCTTCCCGTCCCCCGTCGAACAGTCGCTCCAGCTGTGGAACCAGCTCACCGCACACCGGCCCGACCTGGACGAGTCCGGCCGTATCCGCCTCGATCGCTGGGAGCTGTCCGATCAGGTCCAGGCCGCCGTGGCCGAACGCTGGCGGTCGATCACCCCCGAGACCGTCAGCGAGCTGGCCGACATCCCGTGGTTCCGTGCCCAGGTCCGCTCCCTGTACGGCTTCGACGTCCCCGGCGTCGACTACGCCGCCCCGGTCGAGACCGACCTGCCCTGGCCGAACTCGTCGACTCCTTGAACTCGCCGCCGAGGGCGTGATCATCTCCCCCCAGCAGCGCCGCGACCACCACCGACGCCGACAGCAGGATCGACTCCCGCGTGAGGCGTCCGGTCACCCGGTAACGGCTCGCGTACGCGAAATCGCCGGGTCGGACATGTTCGCGATGAGTTCCAGCGGATCGAAGATCGGGGATCGGACCGTGAAACCCGCGGACGACACCGACGGGATCAGCAGCCGCTGCGCCCACGACGACGGCGTCGCACTGGACGCCGCCTCCGACGCGGCTCGAACGAGCCTCGGCCGGCCGAAGGGAGCCTGAATCATGACCGATTCCCCCAAGAAGTACGGCCACTGGATAGCAGGCGCCTGGCGCGAGCCCGAGCAGGGCTACTACCAGATCACCAACCCGGCCACCGAGGAAGCTGTCGGCTACGCCTCCGAGGGCCACGCCGCCGAGGTCTGGGCCGCCGCCGAGGCCGCGCGGGCGGCCTTCGATGACTGGTCCCGCACCGATCCGCGCGAGCGCGCTGCCATCCTGGAGCGCATCGGCGCCCTGATCTCCGAACGGGCCGAGGAGCTTGCGGCCTTGGTACAGGCCGAGACCGGCGCGACCATGCGTGTGGCGAAGTCCATGCAGGTGCTCACCGCGGCCGACAGCTTCCGTCGCTACGCGCGCGGCGCGCTGGAGCCTGACACCGTCCCCCTCGCGCCGCACCCCGTCACCGCGAGCCCGCCGGCGGGCGGCGGGCTCATCGGGGCGGCGGCCGTGCGCCGTCCCCTGGGCGTCGTAGCATGCATCACCTCCTGCAACTTTCCCATCGCCAATCTCGTGGGCAAGGTCGCCCCGGCCCTCGCCATGGGCAACACCGTGGTCGCCAAACCCGCACCGCAGGACCCGCTTGGGTTCCTGGAGCTGGGTCCGATCATGAAGGAGGCCGGTCTGCCGGACGGCGTCTTCAACGTCGTCACGGGATCAGGACCCATCACGGACGAGGCGCTGGTCGCCCATTACGACACAGACATGATCAGCTTCACCGGTTCCACCGCCGTGGGAAAGAAGATCGCCGTAGCTGCGGGCGGGCAGATGAAGCGCACGCTCATGGAGCTCGGCGGCAAGGGCGCGGCCATAGTTCTCGAGGACGCCGACGAGAAGGCCTTCACGTCGGCGGTCATGGCGGTCGGTTCGACTCTTTCCTTTCGCAGCGGTCAGCTCTGCACGGCGCCGACCCGGATGCTCGTACACCGATCGCTGTACGAGAAGGCCGTCGCCGCACTGACCCGGTACGCACAGGAAGTGACAGTCGGCAGCCCTGTGGACGACTCCACGATCGTCGGCCCGCTCATCTCCGCCGCCCAGCGCGACCGCGTCGAGGCGTACGTCGAAGATGCCAGGCAACAGGGCGCCCGGGTCGCCGCCGGCGGTGAACGCCCCGCGCTCGAACCCGGGTTCTACGCTGCCCCCACCGTCCTCGCCGACGTCACCCCGGACATGACGGTCGCGCAGGAGGAGATCTTCGGCCCGGTGGTCGTCGTGATCCCCTTCGGCGACGAGAACGAGGCGGTACGGATCGCCACCGGCACCCCCTCCGGCCTCTACGACTACGTCTTCTCCGGCGACACCGCCCGCGCCTGGCACCTCGCGGCCCGGCTACGCAGCGGCAACGTCGGCATCAACACCGCCCAGCGGCACCCCGAGACACCCCTCGGCGGCCCCTTCGGGCTGCACGCGTACAGCGAACTCCAGTCGGTCGTCTGGCCGTCCTGAGACGAGAGGAAACGAACCCGTGCGAGGCGTCATCTTCGACGGCAAGCAGCCGCGCATCGTGGACGACCTGAGGTCCGCGCCCCCGTGACCGACGGCACCGTCCCGTTCCTGCGGCGCGGGATGACGCCGCGTCGCGAACGCGTCCATTGTTCAACCTCTCTCATATTCCGGTCACTTGCGGTCGTCCGTTGTGATCAGCCCATTGAAGGCCTGGCTCTCGGGTGATGAGTGGGTCGTTCCCACGTCACGGACGTCAGCTCCGTGCCCTGGCCCGCAGGGATGCCGAAAATGCCATGCCTGAGGAGATCGGCAAGGTCAAAAATGTGAGGCGGTCCAGTTGTGCGGATCGTGGCCGAGCCGCGGGATGTGGCTGAACAGCAGACCAGGGGCCGGTTCACGGTCGGGGACCGTGTCCTGGGGATCGAGCCGATGCCGGCCCGGGCGGTGCGGTTCCGGTGAACCCGGAGCGGACGGTGGGGCAGTCCCTTCTGCGCCTGTCCGAGGACATCGGGCTGAGGGTCCGGCACGCTGCAGACCGCACTCTGGGCGGCCTCCCGTTGGCCGATGTGGATCACGGATCCACTCGAAGGCCTCCCCGTCGAGGACGTCGGCCGGGGTGCGCTCGGGGTGGCGCGGGAACAGGGAGGCAACGATCGAGTGCTTGGACGGGGCCTCTGGCGGCGCCGGGTCGACCGCTTCGGTGAGCGAGCCGAGGACCGGGCCGGACACCCAGGCGCCGGTGGCTTCGCCCTTCACGGCCCGAGACATCCGTCGATCCGCGCGCGGTGGGACCCGCCGCGGGGTGCCCCGTGAGTGAGGCACCCCAAGGGCGCCGCCCGGCAGACCGCGCCACATCATGCCTACGGAAGGGCCGAGCCAGTGATCGAGGAACTACTCCCGGACTCGGTGGTGGCCGTGGAGAGCCGAGGAGGCGACGACGACTGTGCCACGCTCCTCCCCGAGGAGGAGACGGTGGTGGCACGAGCGGTGGCCGAACGGCGCCACGAGTTCGCCGCGGTACGCGCCTGCGCCCGTCGGGCCATGGAGAAGCTCGGCCTCCCTCCGCAACCCGTCCTGCCGGGAGAGCGCGGCGCCCCGCGCTGGCCCGAGGGCCTGCTCGGCAGCATGACCCACTGCGACGGATACCGGGCCGCCGCGCTCGTCCGCGCCACCGACATGGCGTCTCTCGGTATCGACGCCGAGCCCCACAGTCCGCTCCCGGACGGCGTTCTGCGTTCCGTGTCGCTCCCCGCCGAGCGGGACCGCCTCGCCCTCCTCGCCAGCGGGCGGCCCGACGTCCACTGGGACCGACTGCTTTTCAGCGCCAAGGAGTCCGTATACAAGGCCTGGTTCCCGCTGACTGGAATGTGGCTGGGCTTCGATGAGGCGGACATGGAGATCCACCAGGATTCCGAGGAACCCGGTACAGCGCCGCAGGGACGCTTCCGAGCCGAACTCCTCGTCCCCGGACCGCTGGTGGGGAGACACAGGCTCGGGCACTTCGAGGGACGGTGGACCGTCCGCGAGGGCCTGGTCGCCACCGCCCTGACGGTCCCCCACCCCTATGCACGCTCAGGAGGGTGTTACAACGGCTGACACAACGAGTTGATCTGTCGCAGGGTGGCTTTATTCATGAGTAGTGCCGCCAGTTGTTCACGGGTTTGGGAGGTGCCCAGATCCACGGTCGGGTGATGTTCACGAGTTTTGACAGCACTGGGGTACTTGCCAGGGCAGCATCGGGATGCTCCTGGTGAAAGGTCCTGGTCATGCCGCAGATGTCGAAGGTCGAGCTGTACGCGGCGATCCGGCGTGACCACCGTGCCGGCATGAAGATGCGCGAGCTTGAGCGCAAGTACAACGTCTCGTGGAGGACGGTCAAGAAGGCCGTGGACTCCGTCTGGCCAGGGCCCCGGAAGAAACTGCCGCCGCGGCCAACTGCGCTGGATCCGTACAAGCCGGTGGTCGACGAGATGCTGCGGACGGACCTCGACGCGCCGCGCAAACAGCGGCACACGATCACGCGGATCTTCCACCGGCTCATCCAGGAGCACGGCGCCGATGTGTCCTACCAGATGGTCCGGCGCTACGTCTCCGACCGGAAGCCGGAGATCCTTGCCGCCTCGGGCAAAGCCCCCGTTGAAGCCTTCGTGCCGCAGACCCACATGCCCGGTCACGAGGCAGAAGTCGACTTAGGCGACGTGACCGTGCGCCTGGCCGGCGAGCTGGTGACCTGCTACCTGTTCTCGCTCCGCCTGTCCTACTCAGGCAAGGCCGTCCACCGCGTCTTCGCTTCCTGCGGCCAGGAAGCCTTCTTCGAAGGGCACGTGCACGCGCTTCGCACGCTGGGCGGTGTCCCGCGAAGCAAGATCCGTTACGACAACCTGAAGTCGGCCGTGGCCCAGGTGCTGGGGCTGAACCGGGCCCGGGTGGAGACCGACCGGTGGATCGCCTTCCGCTCGCACTTCAACATCGAGAGCTTCTACTGCCGCCCTGGCCTCGAAGGCGCCTATGAGAAGGGCTGCGTCGAAGGGATGATCGGCTATTCCGCCGCAACCACTTCACACCAGTCCCGGAAGTCGACTCCCTCGCTGAGCTGAACGAGATGGTCGACCAGTGGGACCTGCACGACGGGCACCGCAGGATCGGCTCGCGGCCGGACCGTCGACGAGTACTTCGCCGTCGAACAGCCGATATTGATGCCGCTGCCAGGAGAGCCGTTCGAGACGGGCCGACTGTTCACGCCACGGGTCGACCGCTACAGCCAGATCGCCGTCCGCACCAACCGCTACTCGGTCCCGACCCGCCTGATCGGCAAACGGGTACGCGTCGTCCTGCACGCTTCCCACCTGGTGGTTTACGACAGGAACGTTGAGGTGCCCCGCCACGAGAGGCTGATCGCGAAGGGTAGTTGCCGCCTGGACCTGGACCACTACCTCGAAGCCCTCATCCGCAAGCCCGGCGCCTTCCCTGGTGCCACGGCTCTGGAACAGGCCCGGTCAGCGGGCAAGTTCACCCCGGTCCACGACGCCTGGTGGGCCCAGGCCCGCAAGGTTCACGGCGAGCGGGACGGCACCCGGGCGTTGATCGAGGTCCTGCTGCTGAACCGGCACCTCGCCCACGAGCACGTGGTCGCGGGCCTGGCCACCGCACTGCGGGCCGGCGCCCTGACCGCCGACGCCGTTGCCCTGGAGCCCGCAAGGCCGCCCAGGCAGAAGACGAGCCGACCATCGGCGCATCCATCCCGGCGCTTCCTGGGCAGACGCCGGCCACCGTCACGTCGCTGCACGAGTGGCGCCTCGCGCACCTCCCGCCGGACACCAGGCCGCTGCCGTCGGTGACCCCCTATGACCAACTGCTCCGACGCCGCCGCACCACCGGCAGTGACCACCGTGAGGGAGGAGCCCAGTGACCCTGCCCCGCCAGCGAGGCTTGACCGAGCAGGCCGCCGACGCCGCGATCGACACCGCCTGCCGCCTGCTGCCGCTGCCCTCGATCCGCAACGAGGTCAACGAGATCGCCGACAGAGCGGTCAAGGACCAGATGACCTACCGCGGCTTCCTCGCCGAACTGCTGATGACCGAGCTGGTCGAGGCCGCCGACGAGAAGCAGCTCAACAAGACCATCGCCCGCTACGGCCGCGTCGATCTCCTCTGCGTCGACGAGCTCGGCTGTGCGCCACGAGGCGCTGATGGATCTCGCGGGATGAGAGGCCCGCCGCCAGTCCTCGCAGGGACTGGTTGAAGCTGGAGGCAGGCTGAGCCCCGGGTTGGGGGTGAGGCCAGAAGCAGCCTCGACAACGTAGGGGCGGACCGACACCACCAGACGGTTCGTGCCCGCAAGCGAAGACGGAATGGGTGTAAGGAAACTGAACCAGTGGTTGACGTCCCGTGAGTCGTCAGCGGCCTGCCGAATCTGGTGGATGGGCCGCTTTGCAGTGCTGGAGATCGCCATAGCCGATGGGATCTCCTCTTCCGGCGTCTTTAGCCTATGGGCGTCGGGAGGCCCGGACCAAGACTGCGATTTGCGGTCCGTGGCGATGCTGCCGGGGTATAGCTGGGCACCGAAGCCGTCAAAGAGATCCTCAGTGAACGTGGGAAGCGATCTGGCATCGCCCTTCCCGTCCGGCAGCCGGCCGGGCGGCGGGCAGGCGCAATGCCCGCTGATGACGCCAGATCGTGGCGGAGTCGCCGTAGTACTCGGAGTCCGGGAAAGCCGGTCACATGGGGAAGTTGCGCCGTCTAACTCGGCGTTGGATCACTCTTTCAGAGAGTAGGGGTTCGGAAGGAGAAGCCTCTGGACCACCCGCCTTATCTGGACGCGAAAGTGCGAGGGGACAACAGCATGGCGGGAAAGCGTGAAGCGCTGCGAAGGCGTTTAAGGTGCTGTCGCGCAAGGTCCGTGTGATATGGCGAAGACCAGACTGTTTGAAACCTAGTTCCCAGTGATGGAAATGTGCATCCTCCGACATGCAACGCCCGGAGCGGAGCCACCAGCATCAGGCGAATCCCCTTTGCTTCGCCCCAATCTTCCGGCTGGTGGGCGGTGGGCAACGAGCTCACTCAAGGGAACGGACGGGTCGCCTACGATACGTCCAATGCAAGAGGAATTCGGGATTACCTAAGGGGCGAGAGCCCTACGGTGACGGAGTGTCAATAGTAGTCGTGGGAGTAACGCCCCACCAAGGAGAGCGGGAAAGCCGCTTACAGGGCCAAGTGGCACAGGTTCCACGATATCCGGAGAGGCAAGGTACGCGTAATGCAGAGAGCCGAAGCCCTGATGGAGATCATCCATGAACGCGGCAAGAGAGGATTGCCACTGGAGAGATTGTACCGGCACCTGTTCAACCCGGAGTTGTACTTGCGTGCCTACGGGAAGATCTACCGCAACGACGGTTCCATGACGCCCGGTTCCACCACGGAGACCGTGGACGGCATGAGCCTGAAGAAGATTCAGGTGATCATCGATGCGCTGCGGCATGAGCGCTATCGGTGGACCCCGGTCCGGCGTGTGCATATCGAGAAGAAAGGATCGCCAGGAAAACGCCGCCCTCTGGGGTTGCCATCATGGTCGGACAAGCTGTTGCAAGAAGTAATACGCTCCCTGTTGGAAGCCTATTACGAGCCTCAGTTCTCCGACCGCTCCCACGGTTTCAGGCCGGGGAAGGGTTGTCATACCGACCTTACGGAAGTATCTGAATCGTGGCGCAGTATGACATGGTTCATCGAGGGAGATATTTCCCAGTGTTTCGATCGGCTGGATCACGGAGTGCTTCACTCCACCCTGGCCGAGAACATTCACGACAACCGCTTCCTGCGGTTGATCGACGGACTACTTCAGGCTGGATACCTGGAGGAATGGCGCTACCACGAAACACTAAGTGGAGCGCCACAAGGGGGTGTTTTGAGCCCCCTGCTCTCCAATATCTACCTGGACCGGCTGGACAAGTACGTCGAGACAACGCTCTTGCCCGTCTTTAACCAGGGAGCCCGACGCAAGCCTTATCTTCCGTACATGCGGATACATAAGGCCAGTTGGAAGCTGGAGAAGAAGGGCCAGCGGGAGGAAGCACAGCAACTGCGTCGTCAGCTGCAAAAGCTCCCCTCCCATGACCCCAATGATCCAGGCTTCCGGCGGCTGCATTTCGTCCGTTACGCGGACGATTGGCTGCTGGGGTTCTCTGGGACACGGCGGGAAGCCGAGTACATCAAGGAAATGATCGGAAAGTTCCTGCGGAATCGTTTGAAGCTGGAACTCTCTGAAAGAAAACCTTGATCACTCATGGGCGGTCACAGGCCGCCCGCTTCCTCGGCTACGAAATCGTAGTCCACCACAACGATGCCAAGCACGATCGGAACGGTCATCGCTCCATCAACGGGCAGATCGGGCTGAAGGTGCCTATGGATGTCGTGCGCGACAAGCGTAAGACCTACACGCGACGCGGTAAACCGGCAGCCATGCTGACGCGCGCTCATGATTCGGATTTCCGTATCGTGACGCGGTATCAGGCGGAGTTCCGGGGCATCGCGGAGTACTACCAGCTGGCCTATAACCGGCACCGCCTCGGCCTGCTGAGGTGGGTCATGGAACGGTCGATGACCAAGACGTTGGGCCAAAAGAACAAGGTCAGCGTCAACAAGGTCTGGAACCGCTACCGCGCCACCTGGCAGACGCCAGCAGGTCCTCGCAGAGGTCTGCAAGTCACGGTCGGGCGAGGTAACGGGAAGAGGCCACTGGTTGCCCGATGGGGCGGGATTTCGCTTGCCCGCAGGACCACGAGGGTAGTTCTCAAAGACAATCTCCCGGAGATCTGGAGGAAGCGCCCGGCGGAACTCATCGACCGGCTCATGTCCGGCCGCTGCGAACTCTGTCAGTCGCGGACTGATGTCGAGGTGCACCACGTTCGGCGTCTGAAAGACCTCCTCTCCAAGAATCAGGCTGAACGGCCTGATTGGGCCCAGCAGATGGCGTCACGCCATCGCAAGACCCTGATCGTCTGCCGTAACTGCCACGACGGAATCCACAACGGATCCTCAACGGGGCAGGCTTCATCGAATGTGGTACTGGAGAGCCGGGTGCGGTGACAAGTCGCATGCCCGGTTCGGTGGGGGGCCGTCGGAAAAGGGTCCGCATCTGCGGATACCTCGCCGGCGGCCTACCCTGCGGCGACAGCGTGATAGCAGCAGGACTGCTGTCGGGGAGGAACGTTGTTGAATTACGACGCGCCGCCGACAACTTGGCCGGGCAGCATGACGGCCGAGCGGCGGGTACCGATCACCAGATCAAGCTGCACCGATGGGCAAGGAATGAACCGGACCGCCGGTTCGATGATGTATTCAACTTGATCTGCGACCGGGCCACCTTGCTGGTGGCTTGGGAGCGGGTGTCTGGCAACCGGGGTGCCAGAACAGCAGGCGTGGACGCGGTCACCCGCTACCACGTCGAAGAGCGGCAGGGAGTGATTCCGTTCCTGGAGGAGCTTCGCTCCTCTCTCAAGGACGGGTCCTTCACTGCGTTGCCGGTCAAGCAGGCGGTGATTCCCAAGAAGAACGGCAAGGTCCGTTACCTGGGCATCCCGACCCTACGTGATCGAGTCGCGCAGATGGCGCTCAAGCTGGTTCTGGAGCCGATTTTTTTTGAGGTCGATTTCTATCCGTCCAGTTACGGGTATCGGCCTGGTCGTCGGGCTCAGGATGCCATCGCCGAGATCCACCACTTCACCTGCAAGCCGTCGACCTACGAATGGGTCATCGAGGGCGATATCAAGGCTTGCTTCGACAACGTCGACCATCACGTCCTGATGGACCTGGTGGCCGAGCGCGTCAAGGACCGCAAGGTCCTGCGGCTGGTCAGCGCGTTTCTGCGGGCCGGGGTTGTCGAGATGCACGGTGGATTCGCAGAGACCCTCACGGGAACTCCGCAAGGAGGAGTCGCTTCCCCGCTGTTGGCCAACGTCTATCTCTCGGTCCTGGACCGGCATTTCTCGCGGATCTGGGACACGGAGATGTCACCGCCCTGGCGTCGGCAATACCGGCGTCGGATGGGGCGGCCGAACTTCCGGCTCGTGCGTTACGCCGACGATTTCATCGTGCTCGTGCACGGGACGAAGTCCGAGGCTGAGGCGCTCAAGTCGGGGATCGGTGAGCTGTTGGCCAGCAGGCTGAAGATGACCCTCTCGGATGAGAAGACCCACATCACCCACATCGACGACGGATTCGTCTTTCTCGGCTTCCACATCCAGCGGAGGTCCTGGGGCGACGGCCGTCGCGTCGTGCTCACCATCCCGTCGAAGCAAGCCTTGGCGTCGGTGATGCACAAGATCAAGAAACTGACGGGGCGGAGCACGACATCGCTCTCGTTGGAGGAGGTGCTGCGGACGGTCAATCCGGTCCTTCGGGGCTGGGCTGCCTATTTCCGTTACGGCGCATCCAAGAAGACGTTCTCCTACCTCGGCTGGTACGCGTGGTGGAGGCTGATCCATTGGATTCGCTATAAGCACCCCCATGTGACCTGGAAACAGTTGCGGCGCCGCTATTACGGGGCGGACCGCATCACCGAGGGCGGGCTCGTCCTCTACAACCCGGCGAAGATGCGGGCCAGCGACGTCACTTGTAAGCTCCCCAGCGCTAGCAGACGGGCCTCCCCTTGGAAATCGTCCTGATGCTCCGTGTGCAGGATGTTCTGCATCAAGTCCCTGGATGTCATGTCACACCAGCTCTCCCAACGGTCCCGTTGCGGTAGGTCGTTGGTGTGGAATACCGCCTCGATCATTTTTGTCCCCCTGGCCATGGCTCTCTTCCGCCACCCCGGACGCGGGAAATAGCGGCCCTTCATGGCAAGCATGGCGAGTCCACTTCACCACCGCTTTATGTGAGATCACGAAAGGCGAAAAACGTTCTCTCGCAGAGACCTCCCCGTCAGCAGTGTTCGAGAGGGCCGTGCCCCGCCCCGGGCTTGCCGAGCCCAGCGACCTTCCGACCGAGCTGCGCCACGACATCGCGGTCGGCTGCGGCGGAACCACCGTCTTCTAACTCCCGCCCAGTAGAGGCGGCCGTGCCTGCCTTCTTGCCGCAGAAGGCGAGGAGGCAGACGTACGGCCGGGCTGCCATGGCTCGGCCGGAAGCCTTCGACGGTTGGCGAATCCCGCAGAGCGATCAGTAAGAAACCCCATGACCGCCAGTCGGCGATCGTGACGACACGGCCCGGTCGAGCTCGCGTGGGGCGTCCCGGGTTGGCGTCCCGTGTCCGGCCGGTTGATCACCAGTGGTGACATTCCGGCACCCAGCTTTCACCGATATTGGAGTCGATGACAGTGGCAACGGCTCTGGGGCCTTGGCCCAGCTCGCGGCAGATGCGTGAGACGAGACATCACGGATGTGGTTGCCGATGCCGACGGCCGCCCAGCGGGCCAGAACCCTCAGGCCGTGCGCCAGGGCGGAAAGTCCGCAGGCAGGGCCCGCCACTTGAAGCGGGTGTCCACGACATAGCGAATGGCATCCACGATCTCCGCCGCAGGTGCTTTTACGGACGCCCGTCGATGGCGGTCTCGCAGGCTGGGACAGGTAACAGCGGTTCGATCTACGAACTGGCGCGCCCGTCGTGAGCAATCGACTGAGACCCTGGGGCTTGGTACTGGACGCCTCGGATGTGCAGCCAACGCCGTGGTGGCCTGCGGCACCCGATCCGGAGTGCACCCACTGGCCGGAGAGCTGACCGCGCTTCAGCGCGACAGGGCCCTACTGTGCTGCAGGAAGGCCGAGGTCGGCGAGGAGAAGGCCCAGCTGGGACTCTTCGTGGACGGCATAGCCCTGCCTGGCCATGCTGTCGGCCAGGGCGGGATTCCAGGGGGTGGGAGCAGGTTCCCCGGTGAGGGGGAGAGTGCGGTCGCCGGGTAGGAGGCTGAGTGCGTCAAGGTAATCCTGGGCCCGCATACGCCATGGCCGGGCGCCGGCCTGGAAGAGACGTCCCGCGATACCGACGCCCGGCCAGTCGAAATCACCGTGATACAGGACGAGCGCATCGTCGTGAACAAGACGGCGGACAAGTTCCCAGCCGGCGCTCGACGGGTTCCCAGATGTGCAGATAAGCGTCGCGTCCGTACCGTGCCGGGCTGCCCCTTGCAGGATCTGGGGGTTCTCGCAGGCGTAGATCCGTTGCCGCGGGTCGGCGAGCCGGATGCCAGCAGCCGAAGAGCTGCGCAGTTCCTGCATCGTCAGATGAGTGGCCACACCCAGCTTGGCGCGCATGCGCATCATGGCTGACCACGGGTCGTCTCCGGGCGGCATCAGCCGCCAGGTTAGAACGGTCCCGGACACCAGGTCCGTGGTGACTTTGACGCTTTCCCACAGCGCTTTGCGCTGGGCTGTGTTCTCGGCCGGCGGCCCGCCGCCGGCAGCCGTGATCGCCCGCAGGACCAGCGCCCCGGTGAGGGTCCCATCATCAAGGCCGTGGGCGTCGTGAGTGATGTGTGCGGCGAGCTCAGCTATTTCCCACGGCCTGGTCGCACTGTCTCCGGACAATGAAGAGCCGAGGCCTAGGCACGAGAGAGTCTTCACCGCATGGTCCAGGGCACTGTCGGCGGCGATGCTGCCGGCGCGGGTGAGGAGGCCAGAGGAACGGATCCCGGCAATCCACAGAGGAACCCAGGCAGCAGAGGCAAGGCCTGCGGAGCCCAGCGAGGCATCCAGGCGTTGCCACACCTGCGTCCAGGCCGCATCCCGCGTTTCCTTTGCCGCGGCACGATCGATCAGGGGCGCGCCGGTGAGGTCGGCGACGGCGACCAGAAGGCCACGCCGGGCCGACGAGGCACGCAGAGCCGTATCTAGCGCCTCCAGTTTCACGCGGGTACGTCCCGGTGCGCAGATGGTGCCGAGCAGGCCGCCCATTTGCGTTGCGCCGTCTTCGTCGAGAACGACCTGCACACTGCCTGTGGGGGAGAGGCGGTTGCGTTCCAGACGGGTCCGCACGGCAGTCCACAGGCCGCGCAGAGCGGGGTGGCAGAGGTAGGAGCGGATCGGCTCGGCCATCCGCTCGGGGGCGGGAAGGGTCATGGGGCAAATTTCAAGTGCCTGGTGTGGCCGTCCCAGTGCACGTGGGTGGTGACGGCCGCGGTGCCTTCGGAACGCCGCACCTCGTAGGCATCCAGAGCGGGCACCTGAGGAAAAAATCCCCACAATGCATGCCCGGTCATGACGAAATCGAGGTCGAGGCGGACCAGTAGTGCCATGAGTTCTCCGACAGTCCGGTTGTCGACCTTGGCGAACGCGTCGTCGAGGAGGACCAGGCGCAGCGCACGGTTGGTGTCGGGCAGGCCGGAGAGGTAGGCGTCAGCCGCTGCGAACAGGGTGACGTAGGAGACGAAACGGGTCTCGCCCTGGGAGATTTTGGCGCGCCGGCTGATCCTGCGTACCTGGTTGGCACCGGGGCCGGTGATGAAGGCATCCATGGAGTGCCACATCCGGTAGTCCAGCGCATCGCGTAGGTGGGCGGCGTATCCGGCCTGCGGGTCGCTCGCGAAACGCTCGTCCACACGTGCCTTGAGCAAGGCGATCAGTTCCTCGCTCTGGTCCGGGCGCATGACCCGCCCGTCGAGCGCGATCAGGTTCCTGATGCGGCCGACAGGGCTCTCCGCCGGCTCGGTGAGCTGCCAGCGGAGCTTGACGCCGATGCCGTGACTGGTGGAGATCGACAGCAGCGAGGCGTTCATGTCTTTCACAAGCTGCACGGCCTGACCGATGCGGGTCCGTAGCTCCTCGGCCACCCCGCCCAGGACGAAGTGTTGAAAGGCGGTGCGCTCACGGCTGGTGAGCGCCTCCCTGCCCCTGTCCCGCCGGTCGGCGAGATCCTGCGCCGCCTCGGCGATGTGCCGGCGCCCCTCGGCGTCGGAGAGCTCCACGACATGGATGTCCCCATCGACCGTGATGCTCACGTCGTAACTGCCCATGACGTTGCGCTCCAAAGCCGAATGTGCGCGAAGCAGCGCGGTGACATCCGCATGGGCATCCGGTTTCGACAACGACGCCAGGACGGCCTGGGCTGCAGCTTTGACCCCCGGCGGGTCAGTAGCGGCCCGGGCATACCGGGCAGGCTGCCCCGTAGTGGCGAGCGCAAGGGCGGGATGAGCTGCGCAACGGGCCAGATCGGCCGCAGCACGGGCCAGCTGTTCGCGCGCCTCAACGGCCGCCAGCTGTGCCGATTCTGCCCTGACCTCGGCCTTTCCTACTTGACCCGCAAGGTCAGTGACGGTGCGACTGCCCTTGGCCCGCTCGGCTTCCGCATGGAGCAACGCATGTTCCACCTCGGATAGTCGCTTTCGTAGATCCTCGGCGGACGTGCCCATGCTCTCCTGCAAGGCAGACAGCTCAGCAGCCTCGGACGACCACGCCGTCCACTGGCCCGCGGCCTTCGCCTCGGCAGCCTCACGCTGGCCGCGCTGCGCCACCACTGCGTCCATCGCCCTCTGCCACGCCGCCACCCGCGCCGAGACCGCAGCGCCGGCCTGCGCCAGCTGCCGGCAATCAGTGACTGCCTGCCCCGCCGCGTCACGAACCTCGCCCAACTCCTCAGCGGTGCAGGGAAGACGGAACGCCGAGCACCGTTCCCGATGCGTACGCTCCGCGGCCGCCCATGTCCGCCGTACCTGATCTGCCGTTCGCCCCAGCTCGGCAGCCTGACGCTGTTTGGCCGCGGCAGTATTCCGGGCCGCGGCAGCCTGCTGGCGCAACGTAGCCAGCTCACCCGAGCGAGGAGCGCTGCGCAGGTGGGTGTCCAAGGCGGCCTGGGCCCGGTGCACCGTGTCCCGTGCCTGGCTGCGTGCCTCCGAGGCATCCCGCAGGATCTCCAGCTCCCGCCCGATCTGGTCCAGGCGTTCAGCCCTCGCAGCGGCCCGCGCCTTTGCCCCGATGTACCGGGCAGCGGGCAGCGAATGACGGCCGCGCAAGGCCCCCAGCCCGAAGGACCCGTCACGGTGTACCCACGTCGGGCATCCCGGCGTGTCCAGGGCGATACGGTCCAGCGCCGCCTGGACCCGCCCCACCGGCACGCCGCTGTCGGGCACCGCAGTCAGGACCGAACGCACCGAACGCACCGTAGCGGGGCCGTCTGCGGCCAGTAGGAGCTGGCCTGTACCGGTGACCACCTTCCCTGTGGGGGTGATGTACGCGGTGAGCAGCCCGGAGGCCAGCAAGGCGGCCTCCAGACCTGCCTGGTCCGCTTGGCTCACGTCCGGCTGAAAGTCCACAGCACGCCACAACGGAATTCCGTCACGGGGAACCGCTTCGGCCCAGGCCGCCCGAGGCGGCTGGACGTCACGTGCCTGACGCAGCTGCGCGGCCTCGCTCTCCAGCAGTGCCTGGGTCGCCAGGTCGCGGGTCTCTTCCGATGCCAGGGAAGCCAGCGCGGTGGCGTGGCGGGTACGAGCGGTGAAGGCAGCGGTGTGCGGAACTGTGTCCAGCTCCTCCAGGTCCGCACCGGCACTTTCGTAGGGTTCCCCAGCCAGGGTGTGTACGTCGAGGAGCAGGGCGCCGGCCGCCGAGTCCTCCCACCGGGTGCCGGGCAGATGCTCGGTACTGGCCGCACATGTGACCCAGGTACGCCAGCTCGTCGCGAGGTGGATGGCGCAGGTGTCGCGGTGCTCGGCCGCCGCCACGGCGGCCTCTTCCAGCTCGACCGCGTCCTGCGCGCTCTCCTCAGCTCTTTCCTCCGCCCGTTGGACTCGGACGAAGGAGGCATGTAGTTCGACAGCGTCCTGGTGGCGGGCCCGCGCCTGGTCCTGCCGGGCGCTGCCCGCGGTGGCCGCCTCGGTGGCGGCCTGGTGCAGCTCGGCCGCCTCCTCGTCGAGGAGGCCCGGGGCTGGCAGGAGGAGCATCGGCAACGGGCGGCTCACGGCGACCGGGTCAGCGGCACGCTGGGTGCGCACCGGTTCGGCAACGGCAGCTGCTGCCCGTACCGTGGCTGAGACCTTCTCGGGAAGCCTGTGGCTCAGTCCGGTCTGCTGCAGATGAAAATGTGCTCTGCCCAGGACGGCATCGGCGCTCTCCGCAGCGGTGCAGATCTCCTCAGCCGCAAGGTCGCACGCCGTAACAGCTCCAGTCTCCTCGCGGCGTGTCACGGAGGCCATCTCCAAAACGCCCTCCGCCGCTGCGGCAAGCGCATCGAGCTTGCCCAGACGCTCGGACAACTCGCGGGCCTGGCGGTACTCACGCGAGTCCTTGATGCCGGTGGCCGTGGCGGCAAGCTCTTTCGCGTACTGCTCGACCTCCTCCAGCCCGGCCGCCGCCTCAGCGTGTTTCTCTGTCAACGCCTCATGTTCTCTGGTCTGTTCGTGTTCCCTGCGCTCAGCCTCGAGGGCAGTACGGGCGGCGATGCGGGCGGCGTTCGCACTGTGTGTCAGAACTCCGGTGGCATAGCGCGAGTACACCTTGAGGAAGTCCGCCACGTGCCCGTAGGCACTCTCCAACCGCTCCAGCGCGGCCCGGGTTTCCTCCAGCCCGTCGAGTTCCTCGCCGGCGGCCGTCAGGGCGTGCTCTGACAGAGGCGGCAGCGCATCGGAGAGGATCTGGGGGAGGCGGCCTTCGTCGATGCGGTTGCCAACGTCGGGGGAGCGCAACGTGTGCAGGAGCTGAAGGAGCCCCGCGTAGCGCTGCCGGCCGGCTTCGCCGGTCAGCCCGAAGACCTGAGAGCGGACCTGATCACGGTGGGCTTCGGGTTTGTCGGTGATCCGCTCCGCCCCGATGGCACTAATGAGGCCCTCCCGAGAGAGCGGTGTCCGACCCTCGTCCATCAGGACCAAGTCGTGGTCGACGCGCAGTGGCGAGGTGAAGTACCAGACCTTCGCTTCGGAGGTGCTGCGCGAGAAACGGACCTGCGCACCCAAAGTCAGATACTCACGCTCATTCTCACCCGGCTCGCCCGGGCCCGGTGTGCGGGTCAGTTCGACCCACAGATAGCCGAGCCTGTTGACCTGTTCCTCACCTCCCGCACGCATCAGGTCTTCTAGCCGGACCTTGCCCGAGCCGGTGGCGTCCATCCGCCGCCGGTCGGCGTCCAGGAGGAAAGGCAGCAGCATCTCGAGTGCTCGCGACTTGCCCGAACCGTTGGCACCACGTAGCACCAGACGGCCATCGGAAGCATCGAAACGCTGGTCGAAGTAGTACCAGACGTTGACGATCCCGGCCCGGTGCAGCTGCCACCTCTGAGTACCGGGCAAAGCGGCAAGAGAAGCGCCGTTGCTGAACTTCCGGTAAGCGGAAGCCGCCGAGGTGGCCGTCACGATGCCTTCCCTGTCTTCGTAGCAGTCGGGTAGCCGTCCCCGAAGAGAACCCCGGCCGCCGGAGCAGGCACGGAGGGCTGCGCCAGACGGTGTGCGGCGCGAGTACCGGACATCTCCTGCACCGCAGGCCGGTATCTGGCCGAAGCGGGGTGGAGCCGCAGACCGCTGTTGCCAGAAGTGGCCAGCGACAGCGACTCCAACAGCGCGACTACCTCGCCGCGCAACCGATCCGGGTCCCGGGTGTAGGCCGCGGACCAAGAAGAGGCATAGCGCGCGGAAAGCCCCACCAGGCACTCCTCCACCAGCTGCCACTCACACAGCAGGCCAGACTCCGAAGGCGCTTGCGAGCCCTCCGCCTCCGATCCACCGTTCTCGATTAGGACGTCGATGAGGAGCAGTGCGGCCTGGCGGACCGTGCCAGGGCCGGGGAAGGCTATATCGCTCAGCGTGCCTTCGGTGTCGTAGGCCAGAGCGCCTTCGGCGCGGACCTCCAGCGTGAGACCGAAATGCTCATCCAGCAGCCTGGCCAGGTCCGTACGTTCCCGGGAAAGGACATCCCGTTCGGCTTCGCTGAGCCCGTCGCGCGACACCAGCGGATTCTCCACCAGCTTGCGCCGCAGGGAGCGGCGAGGCTCCTCAGCACTCTCACCCCACAGCGCAGACAGGGACACCACTCCGTTCAGCGGACGAGCCAGAAGATGGGGCAGCAGCGGCCGATGAATACTCAGCAGCGCCTCCTCCCGACGCTCGGTCCAGCCGCTCACCGTGCCGTCCGTCTCCGTCAGCACCCCCCAGTCGATCAGCAGCCCGATCGCGGCCACCAGACGCCGCCGCTCCGGCCAGCTGTCCTCGAAGGGCACACCGGCCGCCGAGGCATCTGAACGGATCTGCTCGATGAACGCGGAGATAAGGATCTGCTCACCAGTACCGGGAGAGAGCAGGGCCGCCGAGGCCAAACAGAACAGCGCATAGGTCTGCGGACCGAAAACCGGACCGTCGCCCAACCGCACGGTGCGCACCGGTGCCTGGGAGTCCAACGGGGTCTTGACCAGCCGGGCGAACGACGACTCGACGATCAAGGGATAGCCGAGCATCTTGGAGAACACGGAACGCAGGGAAGCCGAATGGCGCCGCACCAACGCCAGGTCCGCAGGATGCCGGTGGACAGTGAGCACAGGCGACGCGAGAAGAGCCTGGGCCGCAGCGCGCCGCTCCAGAGCGTCGTGCGAAGCCGTAGAAGCGGACCCGAGGACGGGCACAGTACTCATTGGTCGCCTTCCACGGTCTGTTGGTTGCTCATGCTCTTGACCCGTACCTCCAAGTGCTCAACGGTGTAAGCCCCGTTCTCCGACCACAAGCACGTCCCTCCGCCCATGATGAGCTCCACCATCAGCACCATCCCCACGTCAGGGACGGGCATCTCGTACAACGTGCCTGAGGACAGACTCTGGTGGTAGGCGAGGAAGTCTCCGACGTAGTCGAGCAACACGTCCTGGGCATACGCGGACGTCCAGGCCCCGTCCATCCGCCCAACGGCGATCAGTTCCGCCACGGCCGCACGCAGCCGGCTCCCCTCCTCACGGGACTCCGCCGTCAACCGGGCACGATCCAGGCCCGGATCCGGCACTCTCGAGGTACGCCCGCGCGTCGTACGGTCCCCGCGCTCCCGCAGCGACACGGGCACCTCGACAGGCCGTGCATCCCACCACGACGTCGTCGGCGACATACGGGGGTCAGGTTCTTCAGGCCCCATCCCCAGGTGCCGGGCCGGATGGGAACCGAAAGCCGCCGAGAACGCCCGATGCGCATCCACCGGCTCGGCACCGGAAAGAAGAGACGCCAGGCGCAGCAGATCCGCCCGGCGCGACGCCCCCGTCCCGCCGGCCGACAGCATCCGCTTGGCGTTGGTGATCAGCTGACCCAAAGCCTGCTCCGCCGCCGCCCGCAACTGCGCCGGCCCGGAACTTCCGCTGCCACCGGTGTACCAGGAGGCCAGCTCCTCCCAATCCGCCCGCGCGCGTCCCGGGAGCCGCTCGACGGTAGCCACCTCGGTGTCCGCCAGACCCGGGAGGTCAGCGAGGACCCCCACCAAGCCGTCGAGGTAAGGCCGCAGCAACTCCAGCCGGTTGACCATCGCGGGGGAGTGGCGGGCCACATCGTTGCTGATCAGATCCACGTACTCCAGCAGCAGACCCTTGAGCGTCGCGTACTCCTCGCCCACCAGGTCGTAGCGAGTCAGCACAGAACTTAGGTAAGTGTAGAAATCGCGGGCGCTCTCACTGAACAGCTTCTGATTGTTGAAGACAGTCGTCACGTCAGCCGCCAGCGCCTCGGCGTCGACCACCTGCAGATTGGCCATCCTGCCCAGGATGCGGTCCAGGATCTCCACCGTGCCGCCGAGCAGTTCCCGGGCCACTTCCCTGGCCCCGTCAGCAGCGTGCAGGATCTCCTCGGCCTGACGCTGAACACGCCCCCCAAGCGTCGATACCTGAAACCGCGCCCGCGAGTTCCGGTAGGCGGCGACTGTCGGAACCCTGGCATCACGGACGGACGGAATGAGATTGCCCCAGCGCACCAGCGCCAGGCAGCGGTCCTCTGCCGTCTCCGCCGGAATTTCCCAGCCCGCGTCCCGTAGCGCCACACTGGCCTCAGCGGCCGACAGATCCGCCAGCAACGTAGCCGAGAACACCCGCATGACGGCGAAGTACTCATCGGACGAATCAGCGGTCAGGTACCGGTAAAGATCCATTCGCGCGCCAGGAGGACGGCCCGCCACGCCACTTCCGGCACCTGCTTCATCAACCAACGTCTCCCCCCGGGGCATATGCACTTCGCCCCGGTGCCCGGGCCCGGGCACCAGGGAACAAGCTATCGGTGCCGGTGGTCACTTCAGCGGGGCCGATCACAAGGGATCGAAACTTTCCGTACTTGTCCGAAACGCACGGAGCGCTGCGAACGATCAAGCGGGGGATGCGATGCATGCCGGTCCGATCCGGCGCACCCCGGCGCTATCCACTCCTTTGGCTCCGCTGTCTGCCCGCCGCCTACTTGCTGACGGCCGTTCGCCAGGACAGCCACTGTTCGGACGATACGCAAGGGGTGGTCCAGCAGATTTTTTCCCAGCGTCAAGGCGGCTGGTTCCGTTGTAGCGAATCGTGAGGTCCGTGCTGGCCAGAGCAGCGAACCTGCCGCTGGTTTGCCCTGCCTGCAGGGCGGCAGTTTGCGGACGCCGCACCACGCATCCCGAACTGGTGCTGTTCACGACCTGGGGCGATCTGCAGGATTACGCCGCCTACGACCCCGCCGGCCGTGACCTGCAATCCCTGGTCGACCTGGTCGATACCCACGGCGCGGACGCCATCCTGACCGCCGTCGACCATCTCGCCCCCGAAGGCCAGGCCGAGGTAACCGTCTCCACCGCGCACAAGGCCAAAGGCCGGGAATGGGCACAGGTGAAGATCGCCGACGACTTCACCCCACCCTCCGACGGCCCGCCGCACGACACAGGGCAGGGGACGGCCCGCCGGATCGACGACAAAGAGGCATGCCTGGCCTATGTGGCCGTCACCCGCACCCGGCACCGCCTCGACATCGGCGGCCTGTCCTGGATCAACGAGCATCCGGAAGGAGCATCGGCCAGTCCCCAGCCACCACAGTGATACTCCGGGCGGGTTCTGGGCGTTCGGTGCCTCCGCCTGGAAGGAGCGCACGGGGGAGCGGCGGTACGGATCGCAATGATCCGGGACGGTGCAGCATCGAGTGTGACGGGCGCCGACCCTGCCGGTGACGGCACATCCGAGAAGCCCTCAGTGGCCGCCCGCTGTCCACAGACGGCCCCCGGCAGGCTTCTTGAGCTATGAACATCAGCTCGCCGGGCATCGCCCGGAACAACAAGACGACGCCGCGCTGCGAACGCCACGACGCGCTCCTCCAGCCGGAAGAGCGGACCGAGTTCGCGGCCCGGTTCCCGGCCGGCCACCGGGCGCAGATGGCGTTCCTCCTGGCCAACTACGCCGACAACGCCTCCGTGGTCGGGGCGCTCTTGGGCACCGGAGTGCGTACGGTGCGCCGCCACTGCCGTGGGTGGCCGCCGCCGCCCGGGCTCCGGCTGCGCCGGGCCCTGCGCCGCCGTGTCGTCGACCTCGTGTGCCCGCGGTGCCTGTCTGATCGTGCGGTGGAAGCGGCGCGCCAGGCGAAACGGGAAGCCCGGCGCGCGGCCCGACGGATTCCGCGGGATCAGGGCGGCCCGGATTGCTGACACCGCTTGCTCGAGAACCTTCAGTTCCTGTGTGACGGTGAAAGCTTTCCTGCATCATCGATAGTAAAAAGCTGATATAGATGCGAAAGTTGCATAGATTCAGGTAAGATGGCGGCATGGGATTGAGCTTGGAGGAGTCGCTGCGGCTGACGGTGGCCGCGTTGATGCAGGTGACGGGTGACTCGCAGCGGTCGGTTGCGGGGGTGCTGGGGCTGACGCAGACGCAGGTGTCGCGCCGGCAGTCGGGCGCCATCTCATGGAGCCTGCGCGACGTCGACGTCCTGGCCGAGCACTACGGCATCGGCGCGCTGGACCTGCTGGCGGGTCCGACCAGAGCGTGCGAGGCGCTGCCCACCGGCAGGCGCCGTTCCGTCCGGACCGAGGCGAAGGGGGCGAGCCGGTGAGCGACTTCGACGCGATCGACTCGCTGCTTGACGCCGTCGGTCCGGAGGCCGAACTCCCGCCCTGCCAGGTGCGCCGCGAGCTGCGGGAGCGGGCTCGGCTGTCCAAGGCGCAGGTGGCCCGTGCGCTCGGGGTGAGCCCGTCCACCCTGAGCGGATGGGAAAGCGGCCGGGACCCGGCCGGCGAGATCCGCACCAAATACGCGTACCTGCTGGACGGGCTGAACACCAAGCTCGCCACCGAGACCGAGACCGAGACCGAGACCACGGCGGCGCCGGCGCCGGCTGCGGAGCAGCCCCTCACGTCAGACGCGGCCGCGACCGTCACTCCCTCGTCTTCGCCGGATCCCGGGCAGGATGAGGACAGGGACGACGTAGAGCTGCTCGTCGTGCCCGAGCCGTGTGTGCTGTGCGGCCGTCCGGCCAGACGACGCGTGGCGGGGTTCGCTCAGCACCTGTCCCCGGCCGACTGCCAGCCCACCGCCACTGGAGCCCCCGCTGCCGCGCCTGCCCCACCTGCTGAACAGCCCACCGCGCAAACTCCGAAAGCGCCGCTGTGCACGGCACGTCCGGTGCGTGCAACGGAGCGTTCTAAGGGCCCGGCCCGCCACGCGTTCCAGGAGCCGTCCGGCCCGGTCGACCTGATCCGCGAGGCCGTGCAGGGCGTGCTCGCCGAGCACCGAGGCGACGTCGACGCAGCCACGGCGGCGCTGTTGAAGCGGGCGATCCCGGACGCAATGCGACTGCTGGACGAGACCCGCAAGGGCGCCCGCTACGACGTGATCGCGCACCCCTGGATCCCCGACATCCTCAAGAAGCAGACCGCGCGCGGCGCCGACCAGATCTGGGAGGCCCGCCCCAAGTGGACCCGTCACGAACTCCCGCCCGGCCGGCATGAGGTGACCGCGCTCGACATCAACGGCGCCTACCTATCCGCCCTCAAGACGCACCTCCCCCTGGGTCAGCTCGAGCACTCCACCGGCCTGGCCCACGACCGCCGCCGCTCCGGAGTCCACCTGATCACCCCGCCCGAGTGGGAGCACGAGGCGGTGCTGCCCAACCCGATCGGCCAGAGGGACGAGCCCGGCCCGCTGTGGGTCACCGAGCCGACGCTGCGCCTCCTGCTGCGCCTGTCCGGCCCGAAGCACCAGCTGTGCGCGCCTCCTCAGATCCACGAGTCGTACACCTCCGGGGCCACGGAGAACCTGCTGGAAAAGTTCCGCATCGCGTTGAAGGACGCCCGCGACACGGCGATCGAGCAGGGCGATACGGTGACGCTGGAGTACGTGAAGGCGATGTACTCGAAGTTCGTCTCCACGATGGGGGAGTCGAACTACAACCGGGAGCTCTACCGTCCGGACTGGATGCACCTCATCCGCAGCCAGGCCTTCGCCAATCTGTGGCTCAAGGCGCTCAAGGCCCATGACGAAGGCCTGGCCGTCGTCCGGGCGATGGGCACCGATGAACTCCACGTCATCGGTGACTGGCGCCGTGTCTTCGCCGAAGGCCGAGGTGTTACCGAGGTCAAGGTCAAGGACACGTACGCCGCCGGAACCGACGCCGGTGAGCACGCAGGAGAGGGGGAGTAGTGCCGGAGAAGAACATCGACTTCGGGAGGTTCGGCGCCCAGGGCATCAAGGGCAGCGACGCCGTTGCCCGCAAGCTCGACGAACTCGCGGGCGGCATCGCCACTCCCGTGACCGCCAAGCGCGGATGGACGGCGCGCCTGCACTATCTGACGAAGTCGACCCAGACCCTGAAGGCAGCGCAGGACGCCGGACTCACAGTGACCCACCGGACGCTGAAGGCCTGGCTGGAGGGTGAACGCCGCCCCTCCAAGGCCAACCTGAAACGCATCGACCAGGTGTACCGGGCGGTGCGCCGTCACAACGTCGCCCGCCATCTCCTCAGGCGCCTCAACCGCGACGGACGTGGTACGCGAGTGGAGATCCACCCGCTCAACCAGTCCCAGGTGCCGCAGCCGCTGCAGCGCGTGGTGGAGTACCGGACGATGAACGTGCGCCGCTGGGACCGAATCGTCGGCTCCTGGGCGGCCGGCGACCACCAGAGCCTCGACGCCGCGTGGCAGGACACGATCGTCGACCTCGGCTCGCAGTGGGGCCAGTACGAGTACGTCACCAACGTCGGCTTCGCCGCGTAGAGCCCTGCGCCGGAAGGTGGTCTTCGGCGCCTGCTGGGATGGCGTACGGTGGGGATCACCGACGCGGGGTGGAGCAGCTCGGTAGCTCGCTGGGCTCATAACCCAGAGGTCGCAGGTTCAAATCCTGTCCCCGCTACTGCCGAAGAGGCCCGGATCTACACAATCCGGGCTCTTTTGCGTTCCCGGCGCAAGCCCACGTCTGCCTCCTGCCCAGCAGGAGGCCCGGCCGCCCTTGCTGCCTGCCCGAGGTGATCGATCTCAGGCCGTTCTCGCTGGACTCTCTGCGGCGAACAGGGGAGTCGTCGGTGACGGTGCGCGGATCGCAGTGGTTGGCGTCTGCGCACAGTGCAGGGTTGCCATGTGCGCGGTCCGCGCTGGGATCTCGCAGCAGGTCCTGGTCTGCCCATACCCGTCACCGAGCCGCCGTGCTGTGCGGGACCTGCGCCGTGGTCCACCTGGCCGCGCGGCATACGGCCCCGCAGGCCTGGTGTCCTGGGGAACAACGGTAGTTCTACCGTGCGGTCGGCGGCATAGCACTGTGGCAGGGATTGGGTGCGTTTTTGGAACGTTTGGACGAGGCGGCCGTGCCCCATCGGGTGGGATAGTCGGGGCCGCCGGGTGCGGCTGAAGTCGGATGAGGCAGGGTGAACGGCATGGTGACCTTGGCCAGCCCGTCGGTGGGCACGTCGGTACGCGCAGCCTCCGCGGCCCTGCTGGATCCTGCCGTACTGTCTGTCTCGCTCCAGCTGATGGGCAGTCAGGCGCTGCTGTTCTACCGGCTTGACGAGGAAGAATGCGCACGCCGCGCCCGCGTGTCAGCGGCGCGCCTGGACAGTCTTGATGCGCTGCAGACCCTTCTGGAGCTGCCCGTAGATGAGCCCGTCGCACTGGCGTCGCTGCCCGCACGGCTGCGTTCGGCGGTACGGCGGCTTCCGGCCGGTGCGGCCGAGGCCGACCGCCGTGAGGTCACCCGTCGCGCGGTGCGACCGCTCACCGTTGATCTCGCCGTAGTCCGGGCGAGCGCCGTGGGCTGGCGCGGAGGGCTGGAGCAAGCCGGCCGTTTCGCCCCCTTCTGCCGGCGCGCCCTGCTGCTGGATAGCGCTCCACCGGCCGCTGAGGAGATGCTGATGGAAGCCGCCTTCTACGGCATCGGCATCCTGGTGGCCGACGGCGAGAGCGTGGACTTGCTGCTGGAGCCCCGGCCTTACACCCCGCGCCGCCACACGCCCGCGGCGTGGTGCTTCACTGAGGAGTTCCACCGCCGCATCGGCTAGGCAGTTTCGTTTGGATCAGCGGGCGGACCAGATGAAGATGCCTGCGATGTGGAGTCCAGCGAGGTAGATGGTCGCGGTCTTGTCGTAGCGGGTGGCGAGGCCGCGCCACTGCTTGAGCCGGTTGATGGAGCGCTCGACAGTGTTGCGCTGCTTGTATGCCTCGCGGTCGAAGTTCGGTGGCCGTCCGCCGTGGCTGCCCCGGCGGAGTCGGTGGCCGCGCTGGTCGGCGGGGACGGGGATGACCGCGCGGATGCCACGGCGGCGTAGGTGGTCGCGGATGGCGCGTGAGGAGTATGCCTTGTCGGCCAGGACCACGTCCGGTCTGGTGCGGGGTCGTCCTCGCGGGCGGGGAATGCGCAGGCGGGCCATCACGTCGGGGAAGGCGGGTGCGTCGCCGGCCTGTCCGGCGGTGAGGACGAAGGCCATCGGCCTGCACCGGTCGTCGGCTGCGAGGTGCACCTTGGTGGTCAGTCCTCCGCGGGACCGGCCGATGGCGTGGTCTGTCGGTTCGTCGGCCGGGGCCCTTTTTTGCGGGCCCCGGCGGCGTGCTGATGAGCGCGCACGATCGTGGAGTCGACCGAGACGGCCCAGTTCAGGTCCTCATCGGCGTCGGCCTGGGCCATCAACGCGGTGAAGACCCGTTCCCAGGTGCCGTCGACAGCCCACATCCGCAACCGGTTGTAGACCCCTCGCCAGTTCCCGTACTTCTCCGGCAGATGGACCCACTGCGATCCCGTCCGGAACTTCCAGGCGATCGCGTCGATCACCTCCCGATGATCTCTCCACCGCCCGCCCCGCCTGGGCGTCCGGTCCGGCAACAACGGCTCGATCCGCGCCCACTGCGCGTCGCTTAACGGCACACCCAGAACAACGATCAGATGATCCGAACGAAACGGCCTAGTCACGGCTCACCGCGCTCCACGCCCGCCACCGGGCGGGCTGTCGACGAAGCCTGCGGGGCGACAGAGGCCTGCGCCCACTGCAGCAACTGCTGGGGCACCTTGAAGGCGCTGAACCCGGGATGGTCGAGTTCGGCGTTGAGCACCGGGTAGCGGTCGGCCGCCCGCTGGCAGCGCTGCTGCCACCATGTGGGCCGTCCGGCCGGCTCGACGGCGTCCATGCTGCGCAGCCACTCCATCAGCACCGCCGCGTTGTGGGCGGCCGCCGGCACCTGCCAGTGATTGCTGACGAAGGTGTCCAGCACCAGTCCGTCGCAGGCCGCGCACCGGCACACCGGCGCCAGGCCGGCGGCGAACCTCTTCGCCAGCGTCTCGCCGAGGAAGAAGTCCATCAGCTCCGGCAGCAGCACGGAGGGCGAGTTCGGTCCGCCCGGAGACCGCTTGGCCGCCTGGCCGGGCGGGACGATGTGCCGCACGCTGCTGGTGGCGCCGAAGGCGGTGAACGCCGCCCCGTGGGCCAGGGCCCCGAACGCCGCGAGGTCGGCACGCAGCAGCGCGGTTCCGGGTACCTCCGCCAGCAGCCGCTTGAGGTTGCCCACTGCCTGGGAGAAGCAGGCCAGTGGGTCCATCTGTCCGCCGAGCATGACCGCTTTGGGGTTCGGTACGACATTGAGCCAGGCGATCAGCTGCCCGACCGCGTCGTCGCGCAGCCACCCCACGTCCACGGGAACACTGAAGAAGACGTGGGGGTCCTCCAGCTTGAGGACCTGGTGGACGGCGGCCTTGAGGGCGTCGGAGTCTTCCGCGTGCAGATATCCGGTGGGCGTCATGGCCGCTGTCGCGCCCGCACGGTGGCCCACCTGCTCCTCGATCGACAGCCTCAGCGGGTCACCGAAGACCAGCTGGCCTTCCGAGACGTCGGGGAAAGGGTCGTCCTCACTGGCCGCCGCCATGGTGTAGACGGCGGGATCCGCGAGGAGCGGTCCCGTGAACCCCTCCTCGCGCAGCTTGCGGACTTTCACTGCAGCCCCGGGACCGCTGACGACGAGCCCACTGCGCACCGGATCGAGCTGCGCGCGGATGTAACCGACCCGGCTCACCCCGGCCTGCAGCAGCATCCGGCCCTGCAACTGCCCGGGTACAGAGGGCTGTTCGGTGAGAGGCGGGTCGGGAGGCTCCGCGGGATCGGAACCGGCGCCCGGGCGCGGGGAGGGGAACGACTCAGTCATGGCCTCACCTTCGAAGCGGAATCCACCGCCGCGCCTTCGCGCGGGGCGTACAGCAGCTGGAAGTCCTCGGGCAGCAGCCGCGCACAGCGGGCCAGCTCCTCCTTGCTCATCCCCGCGGCCAGAGCCGAGCGGATCAGCCCGGGGACGTACCGGGGCCGCTCCCGGTCTATCTCGACCGGTTCGGCCGTGCGGTATCCCAGCGCGGACATCTCCACCATCACGCTGCGGTACTGCCAGTCCGTGACGATGCTCAGACTCTGCGCCCGGCGTAGCAGCGCGGCCATCGACACCTTCCACTCCCGCTTCAGCCGGGCCAGGAGTTCCAGGTCGACGCGAGGCGTGAAGGCGGAGCGGATGTCACGCGCGGGCATGAGGAACTCGGCAGCGAATTCGTCGGCCTGCCGCTCCTGCACGGTGCTGTCGCCGGGGGACTGGTGCAGGACCAGGTGCCCCAGCTCATGCGCCAGGCTGAAGCGGTAGCGGTCTGCGGGCGCGTGGTCGTTGGCCAGGATGAGCGGCGGCTGCTTCCCGTCCCACTGGCTGACCGCGTCGAGCCGGCCGCTGCCCAGATCACGCGCGACCACCAGGGCCCCGGCCTCCTCCAGGGACGCGGTGATGTCCGCCGCCGGGCCCGGCGGCATGCCCCAGGCCTTGCGAACCTGCCGGGCCGCGTCCTTGGCCGTGGTCAGGGCGTCGAGTTCGGCAGGGGGAATGGCCGCAGCCCGCACGCCGAGACCGGGGCGGCACGCCGCGATGCCCTGCAACTGCACCCGTGTCAGGGCGAGATGGGCATGCTGGCGCCGCAGGGCGGAGACGGTCAACGACGCACGCTTGCGGTGGTGGACGAGCCCCACGCCGATCCCGTGCACCTGCGGATCCAGACACAGCAGATCCGGCGGATACCCCAGCGCCGCCGCGTACAGCTCCAGCCGCTCTCCCGAGACCGCCAGCCGGCCGCTCTCGGCGCGGCTCACATACCCCTGGGACACCGCCACGTCACCGCCGGAGGCCTTCACCATCGCCTCAGCCACGTCGGCTTGCGTCATGCCGCGGAACTCCCGGGCCACCACCAGCATCCCCGGCTGCGCCGGACGTACGTCGCTCACGTCGTACCACCTCGGATCAGACCTCAAAAGATTAGCTTCAAATATTCCTCCATGCATCGAAGTTGACAAAAATGACAGAAGGTCAAGAAGAGGGGGCGCAATGCGTGGAACCGTGCATTCTGGGTTCACGCTGGTCAAATACGTTCCCTGAGGCTGTGCCGGTGCAGCTCCCGGCTCCTGCGGGATGCGGTGTTCCGCCCTCAGGAGGAGAGGCTCAGCCTCTCCTCGCCCAGACGCTAACTGGCGCAATACGGGGCACGGTTGCTGTGCGTGCCTCTAGGATGACGGCCTGCGCCGGGGCCTCAAGCGCCTCATCCGCACGCGTAACGCCCGCACGCCACACCCCTGTCCGTCGCCCGGCGGAGCGGGGGAGATACGGAGCAGCTCGACCGTGCACCTCATCCGCTTCTCCGCGTGCGGGTTCCGCTCGCTGACCTATGTGCAGGACATCCCGGTCAGCAGCCCGACGATCCTGGCCGGCCGCAACGACGGCGGCAAGAGCGCGGTCCTGGCCGCGCTGGCTTTCCTCCTGGGCGAACATCGTCTGACGGACGAGGACCGCACCTACCAGCAGGACGAGGGCGTCAAGGGACAGCGCTGCGCGGAGACATGGGTGGAGGGCGTCTTCCGCCTGGACACCACCGAGCAGACAGCAGCAGCCCCCTTACCGGCCGAGCTCCGTATCCGGCGCCGCTCACGGGCCGGTGAGGCGGCGTGCTGGGAGTTCTTCGGATCACAGCCCGCCGACAGCCGCCTGCAGGGCCTGGGCCGGCTGATGAAGAAGGACCTGACCGAACTGGTCGCCGAGTTCGGCCTCGTCCCGTCGGGCACGCTGAAGGACGACCTGCTGGCCGCGCTCACCGCACACGCCGCGACCGTCCCGCAGACCGACCAGTGGCAGCCGCTGCCCAAAGACCTCGAGACCCGGCTGCCGCGGCTGCTGGCGTTCGGCGGCAAGGACGAGAGCCCGGACGACGCGGTGCGCACCGCTTTGAGCAGCTGCTACGAGACCCACCTGGAGGACGAGACCCTCCAAGGGCAGGTCCGGGAGATCGAGAAGGAGATCACGCAGCGGCTGGAGAAGGAAGCGGACTCCCTGTGCCGGCACATCCGCCAGCACTGCCACGAGTTCGTCGGCGTGGAGGTCAAGCCCGAGGTCTCCTTCAAGGGCGGCTTCAAAAGGGCGCCGCTGGAGGTCTCCAAGGCCGACGGCGAGCCCGTGGACCTGACCCGCTCGGGCCAGGGCAGCACCCGGCGCATCGCCCTCGCCGTGTGGGAGTGGACCAGCAGCCTCCTCGAAAGCAGTGAACTCGCCGCGGCGGGGGAGCAGGGCGAGCCGCAGCCCACGCAGACCATCGTCGTCTACGACGAGCCCGACACCCACCTCGACTACCGCCACCAGCGCACCGTCATGGACATCATCCGCAAGCAGTGCGCCCTGCCCCACGTCAGCGTCATCGTCGCCACCCACTCGATGAACCTCATCGACGGCGTCGACATCGCCGACGTCGTCCACCTCAAACTCAGCGACAGCGGCCGCACCCTCGTCGAGCGCCTCGACGACGACACCCACGACGGCATCGACTTCCACCTCGGACAGATCGCCGCCGCGGTGGGACTGCGCAACTCCGTCCTGCTGCACGAACGCTGCTTCCTGGCAGTCGAAGGCCCCACCGAGCAGCAGTGCGTGCCCCTGCTCTTCCGCCTCTCGCAGGGGCTGCCCCTGCAGGCGGCCGGCATCGCCCTGTGGGCCTGTGACAACAACGAAGGAGCACTCCACCTCGCGGGCTACCTCGTCAAGCACCACCGCACCGTCATGCTGATGGTCGACGCCGACAGCCGCGCCAACAAGCACTTCAAGACCGAGAAACTCATCAAAGCCGGCCTTGACCTCACCAAGCAGGTCTCCTACGTCGGAGAGAGCGACGGCTACAACGAGCTGGAGGAGCTTTTCAGCGACCTCCAGTGGGCGGCCGCCGCGAACGCCCACTGGCCCCGCCTCAAGGGCTGCCCCTGGAGCGCCGACGACTTCACCGAGCACCGGGGCGGCAAGTTCAGCGAGCGCATCCTCTACATGATCAAACAGCAGGCCGAGGAGAGCAGCCCCAACGGCAAGGCCGACATGCTCTACGCGCTGGTGTCCATGCTCACCACCCCCGAAGAGGTCCCCCAGCAGCTACGGGACATCTTCACCGAGGTGCAGGCCCTCGCCTGCTGACCTGCTGCTGCGCCCGCCGCTGCAGCATGCGCTCCTTGCGCTGCTCATTGGTCGGCGCCGTCCAGGCGTGCCATCCGGCCTCCGCAGTCCATTGCCGCGCGTGAGCGCGGGCTTCGATTCCGCACCACCGGCAGCCCCCGGGCGCCACAGTGTGCTCGGTCCTGGCAGAACGCGATAACGACATCACATCCTCCTTCCCCCACTGCTTATCTTGCCTCCTGCCACTGACAATCACCCCGCGAGCCGCGTCCGGCTCCGCCACCCGGCAGCGCAGACGAAGAAACCTTTCCCTCGCGTGTCCCCAAGCCTCTGAAACAAGACCGTTTATCGGGAAAACCATCCGTAACTCCCACCACACTGGTTACGGTCTGTGCCCATGAGGTTCCTGCACACCTCGGACTGGCATCTTGGCCGCCGGTTCCACGGGGAAGATCTGATCGACCACCAGCGCAAGGTCCTGGACCACATCTGCGCCACCGCCCGCACCCAGAAGGTGGACGCCCTGCTGATCGCGGGCGACATCTACGACCGTGCCATCCCGAGCCTGGACGCGGTACGCCTGTTCGACCGGGCTCTGCACCAGCTCGCCGACCTCGGCATCCCCACCGTCATGATCAGCGGCAACCACGACTCGGCCCACCGCCTCGGCACCGGCTCCGGCCTGTACGCCAAAGCGGGCGTCCACCTGCGCACCAACCCCGCCGACGCCGCCCGCCCCGTCCTCCTCGACGACGAACACGGCCCCGTCGCCGTCTACGGAGTGCCCTACCTCGAGCCCGCCCTGGTACGCACCCAGCTGGACGCCGAGACAGCCTCCCACCAGGCCGTGCTCACCTCGGCACTGGACCGCATCCGAGCCGACCTCGCCACCCGCCCGGGCACCCGCTCCGTCGTCCTCGCCCACGCCTTCATCACCGGCGCCACCAGCAGCAAAAGCGAACGCGACATCAGCGTCGGCGGCATCGCCCACGCCGGCGCCGACCTCTTCGACGGCATCGACTACACCGCCCTGGGCCATCTCCACCGCCCGCAGCGCGTCAACGACCGCATCCATTACAGCGGCTCCCCGCTGGCCTACTCCTTCTCCGAGACCAACCACACCAAGTCCCTCACCCTCACCGACCTGCCGGCCGACGGCGCCCCCACGATCACACACCACGACCTGCCGGCCGACCTCCACCTGCCGCTGGCCCGGCTGACCGGCCGCATCGAAGACCTGCTGACCGACCCCGCACACGAACCGCTCAGCGAAGCCTGGCTGCAGGTCACCCTCACCGACACCGCCCTGCCGTACGAGGCGATGGCACGCCTCAGACAGCGCTTCTCCAAGACGCTGGACATGCGGCACGTGCCCGCCGGCATCCCGGCACAGGCCACCGACAGCCCCACCTACCGCGAACGGGTACGCGGCCGCGGCGACCTCGACATCGCCCACGACTTCATCACCGCCGTGCGCGGCACCCCGCCCACCACCGCAGAGGCAGGCCTCCTGCAAGAGGCCGTCGACGACATGCGCGTGCACGCCCAGGAGAAGGAAACCGTCTGACATGCGTCTGCACTCCCTACACCTGCAGGCCTTCGGCCCCTTCGCCCGCCGCCACACCGTCGACTTCGACGCCCTGTCCGCCGACGGCCTGTTCCTTCTGCACGGCGACACCGGCGCCGGCAAGAGCACCCTGTTCGCCGCCATCTGCTTCGCCCTCTACGGCCTGCCGCCCCACGAACGCAACATGCGGCTGCGCAGCGATCACGCTCCCGCGGATCTGCTCACCGAAGTGACCCTGGAAGTAACCCTTGCTGGCAAGCGCCTGCAGATCCGCAGGATCCCCGCCCAGAAGCGACCCCACCTGCGCAACAGTGCAGAGCTCGTCGACCAGAAGGCCGAAACCTACCTGCACCAGTGGGTCCTCGACGAACACGGACACGGCCGGTGGGAAGGCATCATCAAGTCCCACAAGGAAGCCGGAGAAGAGATCAAGTCCCTCCTGCGCCTGACCCGCCAGCAGTTCTGCCAGGTCGTCCTGCTCCCACAGAACGAGTTCACCAAGTTCCTGCGCGCCGACGCATCCGAACGCCGGGTCCTGCTCGGCACCCTCTTCGGCACCCGCCGCTTCGGCCTCATCGAAGAATTCCTCGCCAACCGCAAAACCCTCACCGCCAAGACGCGCGACGAGGCCCGCGCCGACGTCCTGCGCCTGGCCGAACGCATCCAGCAGGCAGCTGGCGACGACCTCGAACCGGCCCAGAACGCCCCCCGGGCCGACGACTCCGCCACCCTCACCGCACCCGCCCGCGCCTGGGCCACCGCCCTGCACCGCCAGGCCCTCACCCGCCAAGACGCCGCCGACGCTGCCACCGAGACCGCCGAGCAGCAGCTGACCGAAGCCCGCCGGGCAGAACAGGCCGTCCGCGACCTCTACCGTCTCCAGCAGGCCCACCGCACCACCGCACACGACCTCGGCCTGCTCCACGAGCAGACCACCTACCACGACCACCTCGCCGAACGCCGCGACCGCGCCGTGAAAGCCCAACAACTGCAATCCGTCCTGGAGACCGCACACACCGCCGACCGCGAGCACACCCGTGCCCTGGACGACGACAGCCGTGCCCGCGCCCTGCTGCCGCCCGAACACGCATCCCTCGGCACCGCCGGCCTCACTCACGCCGGCCAGCAGCTGCACGCCGAAACCGGCGCCGTCCAGGCACTGCTGCCCGACGAGGCCACCCTCCAGCGCCACACGACAGATCTGGCCGCACTCGACCGCGAGCACCAGCAGCTCACCGAAACCCTCACCGACGCCCAGCAATGGCTCAACGCCCTTCCGCAACGCCGCGCTGACCTTGCCACGCGCCTGGAAACCGCCCGCAGCGCGCAGGAAACCAGCCGCGAACTCACCCCCACCCTCAACCTCGCTGAAAAGCAGCTGGAAGCCGCCAGGCGCCGTGACGTTCTCGACCAGCAGATCAGCGCCGCCCACAAGGTCCTCAGCCAGGCCGAGAAGGACTCCGAGCAAGCCGCGAAAACGTACGTCGACATCCGGCGTCGCCGCACGGACGGCATCGTCGCCGAGCTCGCCGGCCGGCTCGTCGACGGCGAAGACTGCCCCGTATGCGGTTCCCCCACCCACCCCGCACCCGCCACCGCCCAGCCCGGTCAGCCCACCGCCGCCGACGAACAGGCCGCCGAAGCCGCCCACAACCACGCTCAGAAGACGCAGAACAACGCCAAAGAGGCCCTGGCCCAGCTGAACGAACAGGCCGCCACAGCACGCGGTGAAGCCGGTGGCAACATCCCCCTCACCGACCTCACCGCCCACCGCACTGACCTCGAACAACACCTCGCCGACGCCCTCTCCCAGGCAGCCGACGCCGGACCAGCCGGCGAACAACTCACCCTCCTGGAAAAAGAACAGGCCGACACCGAACACACCCGCAACACCGCAACCGCACGCATGGGCGCCGCCGACGCCACCTACGACAGCCTGCACACCCAGCGCGAAGAGCTCACCCACCGCCTGGCAACCGCCCTCAACGGACACGCCACACTCGCCGACCGCATCACCCACCTCACCCAGCACGCTGGCCGACTCGAGGCCGCCGCCGCGTGCGCAGCCACCGTGACAACAACCGCCACAGACCGCCACAGCGCCACCGCTCTCGCAGAGCAGGCAGCGCACGCGGCAGGCTTCACCTCCCCGGCCGAAGCCTCGGCCGCCCGCCTGCCCGACGACGAACTCACCGCGATCGACAAAGAGATCACCCACTGGCGTGAACAGCGCCTCGTACTGACCGCCCGGCTCGCCGAACCCGAACTGCAGGCAGCCATCACCCAGCCACCCGCCGACCTCGAGCACGCCGTCACCGAACTGAACACCGCCACCACAACCCACACCCGCACGGCAGCCCTCGCCACCCAGGCCGCCGACCGGACAACCACGCTGGCCACCCTCACCACTCAGCTGGACACCCAGATCCAGCGCCTGGAACCCATCGAGGACGCCTACCGCACCGTCGATCACCTCCACGGCCTCATCAGCGGCGGCTCACCCAGCAACCAGCTCCGCATGCAACTGGAGTCCTACGTCCTGGCAGCCCGACTCGAAGACGTCGTCGACGCCGCCAACACCCGCCTGTCACGCATGTCCCACCACCGCTTCACCCTCGTCCACTCCGACGACAGAGCCGCCCGAGGTGCCAAATCAGGCCTGGACCTCAAGGTCCTCGACGCCTGGAGCGGACACAAACGCCACACCGACACCCTCTCCGGCGGCGAATCCTTCTACGTCTCCCTGGCCCTCGCCCTGGGCCTCGCCGACATCGTCACCGCCGAAGCAGGCGGCCAGGCACTGGACACCCTCTTCATCGACGAAGGCTTCGGCACCCTCGACGAAGACACCCTCCACCAAGTCCTCGACGTCCTGGACTCCCTGCGCGCCCACGACCGCACCGTCGGACTCATCAGCCACGTCCCCGAACTGCGCCGCCGCATCACCCAGCGCCTGCACATCGCCAAGCACATCGACGGCTCCACCCTCACGCACCTGACCGAAGCTGCTGAATGACCGCACAACAGGACACGCTGCACGTACCGGCCACTCGTCGGCTGGCGCTCATGACACCAAGGCCCTGGGCTCCAGTCGACAGAGACCTGCTGCAACGAACCCCCGCTGTACGCGAGAATGAACGCGAGCCAGCCCCTCACGTATGCCGAGGAACCGTGTGATGACCGCCAGCCCTCCTGCCACAGAACACACCGGACGTCTGGTCCTGCGCACGGACCAGCAAAAGGGCCTCGTCAGTACGGTTCGCCACCTGCGCCGCCCACGCACCCGCGGACACGCCGTCTCAGCCTGCGGCACCGGCAAGACCCTCTTCGCACTGCGCGTCGCCGAGGAACTCGGCGTGCGCCACCTGGCGGTGGCGGTGCCCAGCCTGGACCTGGTCGCGCAGTGGGCTGCGGCCGCCCGAGCGGACGGCCGCCGTGAGCCGATGATCACCGTCTCCTCGCTGCGCGCCGAGTCCCACCCGCTCCTCGCCGACGCCAAGGTCGACTCGGCCAACGCGGGGGAATACCTGGCCTACTGGCTGGGCCGCCACCCCAAAGCGACCGTGTTCTTCACCTACGACTCGCTGTCCAAGATCGAAGAAGCCCAGCACTCCGCAATCTTTCCTGCCCCCGTCTTCGGCCTGCTGATCGTGGACGAAGCACACGCCACGGCCGGGACCTGGGAGAAGAACTGGACCGCGCTGCACGACAACGAGCGCATCCCTGCCGAGCGCCGCCTCTACCTCACCGCCACCCCGTATGTATGGGAAGCCCCCCGCCTGACCGAACCGCCCACCACCAGGGCGCAGCCCAAGCGCACCACCGCCACCGCACCGGCCTGGGACGACCCGTCCCTGCTGGCGACGATGGATCAGCCGAGGGTCTTCGGCCCCCGCCTGCACACCTATTCCCACGCCGACGCCATTGACGACGGCGTCCTGGCCGACTACCAGCTCGTCGTGCCCACCGTCACCGACACCGAACTGCGCACCGCCCTCACCGACTCCGAGGCCGGGCCCACCGCGCGCCGCACCACCGCTCTGCACCTGGCCATCATCAAGGCCATGCGCGAGCAGGACCTGCGGCACGTGTTCGTCTACTTCCAGCAGATCGCCGACGCCGCCGACTTCGCCCGCCAGTTCGCCCACACCCTGCGCACCCTCCCCGACGAACTGCGCCCCGACTGGGCGGGCGAGACCGTCGTGCAGTCCATCGACGGCACCCACAGCCCCCACCGGCGCGCCGACATCATCGCCCGCTTCACCGACGCCGAGCGGGGAGTATTGGCCAACGCCAAGATCCTCGGCGAAGGCGTCGACCTGCCGGCCGTCGACGGAGTCGTCTTCGCCGACCGCACCGCCAGCGTCCGTCGCATCGTCCAAGCCCTCGGCCGCGCCCTGCGCAAACCCCCCACCCTCAAGACGAAGACGGCCAGCCTCGTCATCCCCGCCTACATCCCGCCCGGCGCGGACCCCACCGACCTCCTCGGCACCCCCTACGAGGCGCTCTGGCTGGTCACCGCCGCCCTGCGCCACCACGACCAGACCATCGCCGCCCGCGCCCCACGGGCCAAGAACCAGCACCCCGCCCGCGACTCCCACACCTACATCACCCGCCGCTTCCGTTTCGACCACACCCTCGACCCTTCGGCGATCGCCCGCGCCCTCGACCTGCTGGTGTGGCCCTCCGGCGGCGCCGTCCTGTCCGCCCCCCGCCGCGCCGGCCTCGCCGCCGCCATCCGCTACCACGCTGAGCACGGCCACCTGCGCGTACCCGCCGACTACGAGGACGCCTACGGCTACCGCCTCGGCAGCTTCATCACCGGTCAGCGCACCGCCCACCAGGCAGGCGCCCTCGATCCGGCATGGACCGCCGAGCTCGAGGCGCTGGGCATGATCTGGGACGACCACGAGGCCACCTGGCAGGGTCACCTGGCCACCGTCGAGGCCTACCACGCCGAACACAGCCACCTCGCCGTCCCCGCCCAACTACCCGGCGGCCAGTTCCTCGCCGACCAGCGCGCCCTGGCACGCAAGGACCACCTCACCCCCGGCCGCGACGCCCAGCTCACCGCCCTCGACCCGAGCTGGAAACTCCCACATGGCCCCGACTGGCACCGCAAATACCACCTGCTGCGCCGCCACCTCGAAGCCGGCAACCACCCCAGCACCCTCACCCGCGACACGGTCGTCCACGGAGTGAAGGCGGGCGGCTGGCTGCACCGCCAACTCGCCACCTGGGACGGCCTCGACGACGGGCAGAAAGCCCTGCTGGCCCGCATCGGACTCACCCCCGGCCGCGTCACCCTCGACCAGAAGGGCACCGCGGGCGGGCCGGGTACACCGCGACGGCGCACGTTCGCGCAGACCGCCGAGATCCTCCAGCTCTTCGTCGAGCGCTGGGGACGTACGCCCGGCGCCCGCGAGTGGATCGAGGTCGACGGCGAACGCGTCATGATCGGTCCCTGGCTCGCCAAGGCCGGCACCAAGCGCAACGCCGGCCAACTCCCGCTGAGCCAGGCGCAGCTGCTGTCCCGGATCCTGCAGGAGGACTGGAGTGCTCCTTCGGTAGCCCGTGCCGCCGCCCCAGGCGGCGGCCCCGCACAAGGGTCGGACGACCTGTGACGCTCGCCGGCCCACGACCACGGCGGACGAGGCGTCAGCCTCCGCCCGCCCCCGGACCCCGCGGGCGGGGCCAGCGACGGGGCTCGAATCACCTTGCACAGCAGAGAGTTGGAGCGTCGCAGCTGCGTGGGACAGCCCTGGAACGGGGAGCGGGCCGGGCGTACGGCGGAGTGGCCGCGAAATCGGCCACGAGCCCCGAAGCCAGCCGATCTCTACTATCCTCGCTAGCACGTGAACCATGATCAGGGACGCGTGCGGTGCTGCCGGGTTGCCTCCCGGCGGCACCATCCTCTGACTCGAGCTCGCCCGCCCTGACGCGCTGTGCGCGATCTCCAGCAGGCCGCTGCGACAGGGACGTCGACGCCTCGCGCACTCGATGGCCGCGCCCTCCGGCAGGATCCAGCTGGTGCGGGCCGCCATCGAGTGCGCGTGACGTCGGCTCGCCGGATGCGGAGACGGTGGTCTCGCGCGTGTTCTGGGCGCAGAACTCCCGCACCGGCCGACCGTAGGTCGGCCGCGCCGTACGCGGCGCCCCCGGGCTCGGAGGTCCGGAGGTGCTTCAGTAGTCCGTCTCCGTTTACGGGCGCTGGGCGAGCAGTACGTCGACGTGGCTGGAGTGCTGGATGTAGGCGGCGAGGTCGGGGCCGAGCAGACCGGCGACCGTCAGCAGGTCCTTCATCCCTACGCCGACGGGAGCGGTCAGGAGCGGTTCCCAGTGCGCGGCCCGGTTGCGCAGCTCGTGCAGGTCGCCGATGAGCTGGTCGACGGTGGCCTGGTTGGTCCCGGGCGGGAAGGCCAGGTGCAAGCGGGGGACCCACAGGGTCTTCTCGTAGGCGGGGACGGAGAAGGACCGACCGCCGGGTGTAGTCCGGCGGCCGGTCCTTCGTCCGTGTGCGGGGCTAGGCAGCCGCGTTCTCCTCCTCCGGCTCCCTCCAGCCCGTCCTGGTCACGTAGTTGACGAGGTGGCGCCGGTGCGAGCGGACCGTGGCGGGCGCGAGGCCGAGGAGCTCGCCGATCCCCGAGTCCGTGAACTCGAGGGAGTACAGGACGAGCACCTGGGCCTGACGCTCCGGCAGCTGCCCGACCAGCTTGCGGAACGTCTCGCCGTTGACGATCACGGCGTCCAGGCCCTGCTCGTGCTCCGCCGTCCGGTCCCAGGACTCAAGGTCCCCGAACCCCTCGACGGGGTGCTCCCACCCTCGTTCGAAGGCGCGGCGCAGCAGGTTGTCGGCCACCCTGCGCAGGTAGGCGTAGGGGTAGGCCATGACGCTGACCTTGTCCCAGTTGCGCAGCACGGTCACGAACGCGTCCTGGGCGATGTCCTCCGGCGAGTGGCCGGGTAGATTCCACCAGCCGCGCTCGCGTCGCGAGGACACGTACCTCGTGCACCGGCCGGCGTTGTGGGCGTAGAACGCCTCGAAGCTGGACGGATCGTAGGCGGTCTGCGCCGCCACGTCCTCCGGCACGTACTCCAGTACGTCCTTGGGCACGCTGTCCGCGCGGTCCACGGACGGCGACTTGGGGCCGCGGTCCCAAACGGAGCCGGACACCGACTCCCCGCCCATCTGGCGGGTGTTCTCCAGGGCGTCGCGGACGCGGGTGAGCTGGGCCTGGCGGGTGTTCTCCAGCGTGTCGCGGTCCGTCTGGCGCTGCTGCGTGTCCTCAGGCGACGTCATGAGCATCTCCGTCGTCGTCGATCTCGGCGGCCGGGGAGGTCTCGGTGCTGCGGGCGGCGGGAAGGGTGATGACCTGCGCGAGCCGTGCGGCGCGACGCTTGCGCATCCGTCGCACGACGCGGAGGACGGTGCCGGCGATGATGCTGATGACGGTCAGGACCGGGCCCACCTCGCGGGCGGTCTCGGTGACGGCGTCCCAGTGGGTCCACATCACCAGGCCGGTCAGCGGCAGGACCGCGCCCACCACGCAGACCAGCACTCCGACGTGATGGTCCTGGACCCAGATGTCCGCGGGTTCCAGACCGCGGCGGACGGCCTCGACACCGCGCTTCGCGAGGTCGAGGACGGTGCGCGACGCCGTGCGTACGCGCTGGGGAAGGCCGAAGAAGGCCAATGGTTTACCTCTCGGGAGAGGGACCGCCGGTCCCGCGTGCGCGGATACCGACGGCCCCGGGGTGGAGGTGGCTCGGGTTCACGCGCTCTCGCCAAAGGGTTCGTGAAGTCCCTCGCCCTGCAGGGTTATTCAGTTTCCATTCCATTACAGCAGAAGTTCAAACCGCTGCGCATCAATCCGGATTCCAGAGAAGCCGTGACGTGGTTCACGCGATCCTCGCTGCACGTTTCCGGGTTCCGGGGCGGTGCGAATTCGGCGACGGGCACTCGCAATTAATGATCTTCTTCCGTGACGCCAAACCCTTCGCCCTCTCATCCTTTTGTCTTGTTGTCTTATCGTCACTCCGGACTCCGGGCGCTTCGTGCTCTCCATGCCCTCCGTAGTCCGGTTGCCGCCACGGCGCTGCCCTTGCTTGCGAGGCCGGACGGCTCCTGTCGGCATGTGACGCGGGTCACTTCGATGTGGCTGCACGGTCCGCAGTCCTCAGTGCCTATTAGTAATGACGACGGCAAGCAGGCAAAAGAAATGCCTACTCATTCCGATAGATGAATGGAGTGCAGCTTGCCATGCCCACTTTCCTTCGGGAGGAAGTGGGCTAGTGTTGTCACGAGCATAGTTGTGACCGTTTTAGTGTCAGTTTCTGTGCTTGCTTCGACTTGGGGGTAGCTCCGGGTTGGAGGAAAGCCCGGATTCCCCGCTCTCGCCAAAGAACTAGGGATCCCCGGGCTTCTGCGCATGCGAGTCCCCGGCACCGCCCACGGGCAGCCGGGGACTCGGTGTACCCGGAGCCGGTCTCCGCGCCGGTGCCGCCGGCGACCCGCCCATCACCAGCCTCCTCGACGGCCCGCAGGCGGACCTGATCGAGTTCTTCTCCGGCCTCAGCCGGCAGACCGTAGGGCCGCGGCCCGCCCGATCAGCGACGCGGTCAGCTCACCCGCCAGCGGCACTGTCCGCAACGCTCCTGCCCGGCGCCCGTGCCGGGGTGTCCCCGGCCCGTGGCCGGAGTCCGTCATGGCTTGCCGCGCGACCGGCTCCTTCGCCTGGTGTGCCCGGGTGCCAGCAGTGACCAGGGCGGTGAGCTTCCGGGCGGAACGGGAGCGGGCGCACGCAGACTCGGAGGACCCGTCGGGCATGGTCACGATGTATGCCTACTGCGGCCGTTCGGCTCCCAGATAACGCACGGCCGGGAAGCACTCGGCCAGGCGCATCACCACCGTGGCGCGCCCGTGCTCGGCGAGTTCGCGACGCGCCTCGCCCATGTTGAGGATCTTGTCCACGGTGTAGGTCTCGGTACAGGGGCCCAGCTCGATCTGGTGGTCGCCGAGAGTGAAGATCATGGACTCATATCCGGCGGTGAGACGGAACATCCCGCCGCGGATGCCGGCCAGACTGTCGAGGCCCTCGGCGCTGATCACCCCCACGGACACGCTCTCGCCCCGCAGGACGGTCTCCTCCCCGTCGAGCAGTGCGTGGATCTCCTTGACCTCGCGCACGTCTTGCTGGGTGAAGGCGTTGGGGACGGGGAAGAACTGGCCGGTCCTGCTCTGCAGCCGGGCCAGGTCGTCGTACGCGTTGGCCCAGAACCGGGCCTCGCCAGCCTCCCATCCGCGCGGGGTCATCCCGGCGGTGACCGGGGCGCGCATCTGGCCGGTGCCTCCGGCGAAGACGAGCACCATGAAGCGGCCGGGGCGGCTCTCGGCGAGCAGCCGCAGCACCGGCACCACGGCCGTCGGCAGTGCGGTCTCGGGCGGCTCGAAGGAGAACGTCAGCCGGCCGGAGAGATCGCTCCGGCCGAAGCGCACCCCCACCCGCATCAGGCCGGACATGTCGTGGCCGTGCAGAGTCCCGCCGTCCGCGCCCAGGACGCGGTGCTTGAAGGTCACGGGCAAGGAGGTGACCGGCAGACCGGAGGGCTGCTGGACGACGAGCTGCCCGCGCAGCGGCGGTGTCACCTCCTGGCGGGGCGAGGTGATGCGCACACGGCCGAGCCTGAGCCGTTCCAGTCCGAGACGTGCGGGCCCGGCCAGACGCGTCTCGGCGAGGTTGTCCGCCGTCAGCTCCACCTCGCCGCCGAAGCGCATCGTCTCCTCGAACTGGCGCCGCCGCTGCACCTCCTGCTCGTCGTCGGCCGGGAACCGGACCCGGCCGGTGAAACGGACCGCTGCCTGCCCGTCGGGAGTGGGCCCCTTCGGCATCAGGTGCACGACCGTCTGCCCGTCCGCGCCCAGCGTGGTGTGCAGCGCGTAGTACGGGGAGATCTCCTGGGCCCGCGCATGCAGCGCGCTCGCCCACTCGAGATAGTCGGGCAGCCCGCCCAGCAGCACGTCCCGCTCGGCGCGGGCCTCGGCGATTCGCTCCAGAATGTAGTCGCCGGACTCCTGCAGCGCGTAGCGCACCAGATCGGGATGGGCAGCGAACTTCTCGTCCAGCCAGCTGCGCCCGCGCCAGTGCCGTACGAACGGGAACTCCTCGCGCAGTCCCTCGAACCACCGCAGTTCGGCGGGGTTGTGGTCGATCGGCACGAGCAGGTCCCAGTGGTCGGGCTGGTGGCGGGCCGCCGACACCAGCGAGCGTACCACCTGCCGCCGCCGGACCGGGGTCATGCGGCCGGTGAACGACTTCGCCTCGTAGGCGGTGAGTTCACCGCCCTCGGTGTGCTCGAACAGGTCCCGGCCGCCGTCCCCGCCGCTGCCGTCGACAGCCCGCGCCCTTTCGCACAGCCGCAGCACCAACAGCGTCACGAGAGCCTCGGACACCTTCGGGCTCTCGGCCGCCAACCTGTCCCACGGAACCCTCACCGCATACCCATCCCTCGGACGCGTACGGACACCACGACCCCCACCCGGTTGCTCCATCACCCCTGTACTTGCACCTTCCCGGGCTCCGGCGGCCGATCTGCCGGAGCCCGGATACAAGCTGGCCAGTCACATTGCCCGGCCGCTACCTCCCTTGCCGGGGCAGGGAGTTCAGCGTGGCGGGCGTCTGCGTGAGATCGACCCGGGGGTGGGCGGACCCGTCCACCGGGTTCAGCAGTCGGGCCGTCCATCCTTCGGCGTTGCGCACCGCCTCCAGGGCGGTCTGGTCAGCCAGCGGCAGTACGGTCAGCAGGCACCTGGCCTCCCGCCGGGACGCCCCGGCCGTGGGGTGGGCGTAGTGCTCCGCGAGCCGGTCGCCGACCGCGCCGCGTCCCTGGCGGCACACACTGCCCACATACCGGCAGCCGCACCGGCTGTCCCACGCCACGTACACCGCGCAGCTCGCCGTTACCCGGCGGCGCACCGCCGCCGGGTCGGCCGGACACACCAGCACCGTCGGGCCCCCGCGGCCGTCGTCGGTCGGGGGCATGTCGAGCACTGGGCCCATCAGCAGCAGGACCGGTTCCACTGCCCGCCCGATCCGGGAGGGCAGTGCGAGAACGGCGCTCACTCGCCGCCCTCCTCGTCCTCGTCGATCACGATGACCGAGGTGTCGGCCGGTCCGAAGGCGACGAGGACATCGTCGAGCCGCTTCAGCTGCTCACGCAGTGCCTGGACTCCGTCGAAGGTGCCGAAGACCCCCTTGCCGCGCTTCTGGCTCATGCGGGCCAGGGCGCGTCCGGCCTTGGCCGCGGAGGTGATGCCCTGTTCGAGTTGCCGACGCTGGCGCACGTCCTCCGGCTCGCGCTCCTGCGGGCTGCCGCTCGTCTTGAGCGCGGCGCGGTTTGTGGCGATGGTGCGCTCGGCCTGGACCGGGTCGGCGGCGTGGACGAGGTCCCACTCGTAGTCGACGATGACCTGCTCGCCGGCCTTGTCGAACACGGGCTCGCCGTCGCGCACCACCACGCCCTCGACCTCGCGCTCCTGGGTGTGGAACAGTTTCGGCAGCACGGCCGGGTCGGCGGAGACGTGGGCACGGGCGATGGAGTGCAGCATCCGCCGTCCGCCAGAGGTCTTCGACAGCAGCTCCAGCAGCTTCACCGGGGTCGCCCGGAAGGGTGCCTTGCGGCTGTCGCGGTCGATGCCCTCCTTCGAGCCGCGGTCCCGCGTGATCAGGCCGTCGAGGATCGCGGCGGTTCCGCCCAGCACAGTCAGTTCGGCCACGGCGTCCGCCTGGCCGTCCAGGGCGCGCGCGAGGATGGCGTCGAGCACCGCGAACGCGTCGTCGCCCTTCGTCAGCTCCCACGGCTGCTTCCACACGGTGTCGGTGATCGTGCCGCCGTTGCCGAAGGCCCGCAGCGGCTGCTCGATGCCCTCCTGGCTGCGGTACGCGGACAGCGCCATGGGCGCCAGCCGCTCACTGACCCGCTGCCGGTCGGCCTTGCCCATCCCGAATTCCTGCTTGATCAGCTGGTTCATGCCGTATGCGTCCGGGCCGGCGAGGACCGCGTGCTGGTGGACCGCGGCCGACCACAGCCGGTGCACTGGCAGCCCGAGCAACTCGTGCATGGCCTGCGCGCCGACCGTGCCCGACAGCACCCGATGCACGTCCGGGGTGATCAGCCCCTCGCCCAGGGCGTGCCGGTAGACCCGCTGCATGCCCTGCGTGTTCTGCGCCCCGGGGGTCCAGGCGGTGACGTGCACGTGCAGGTTGGCCAGCAGGTCGTCCCGGGCCGCGACCAGGTCCGCCAGGGGTTCACCGTCGTCTCCCCGCGCGCCGACGACGACGGTCGCGGGGAAGGCGAGCGTGTGGCCCTCCCGCCGGGTCGCCTCCGTCAGCCCGGGCGCCGCCAGGTTCTTGCGGGTCCGCGCGGTCAGCTCGGTCACCCGGCGGCGCGCGGCCGCCTGCTCTGCCCGGCTGCGGCCCCCGGACTGCTCGGTCGAGCCGATGACGGAGTTGATGCAGGCCGAGATCGCCTTCTCGATGTCGCCGCCGGTGCGCGCCAGCCACATGCTCACCATCCGGCTGTTGCCGTCGCCCGCGACTAGGAAGGTGTCCTCGGTGCCGTCGTCGTACACGACGCGCATCACGAACAGCGTCAGCGGCTCCTTCACACCCTGCTGGAGCACGCTCTGCGTGTAGTCGTTCTCGCCCTTCTGGGCGTGGTAGGTGTTGCGCATGCTCGCCGCGACCGCCTTGGCCAGCGCCTTGCGGTCGGGCATGCGGATCGTGAAGACCGCGACCGGCTTGCCGGTGTCGGGGTCGGTCATCGTCTCGTACGACGTGACCAGCGACGTGGGCGGCGCCACGTCCATGGCGGTGTGCAGCTGGTCCGCCCACCGCTGGTTGATGAGGTCGGGCAGGACGTCGAGGTCGAGGTAGCGGGAGTGCGGCGCGGTCGCGTACAGCATGCCGCCCACGATGGGCTTGGCCGTCAGCAGGCTGACCGGCTTGCCGGCCGAGAGCGCCTCCAGCCGCGCCGGGTCCACCGCGCCCGAGGTGATGGCGTTCGCCGCCGCCTCGTCCAGCGAGGTCTCGGGGTTCACGAGCAGCGCCCTGCGCGCACTGCGGAGTTTGGTCACCGGCTGCGGGTCGGCGACGGGCTCGGGGCGGCGCAGCAGGGGCGGCAGGCCGTCGTCGGGCTCCTGCCCGTCCAGGCCGTCGAAATTGTCGAAGGAGGTCATGTTCTCGCCCTTCCTGGGGCGTCGCGCGCAGCAGGGGATTCCTGCGGCAGGGCCACCTGGCCACTGCGTCCACTGCGCGCCGTCCACAGGGGGCGGCGAGCGCCGTCACGATCCGTCAGCGGCTCATATCTCCGCGACATTCCGTGCCGACTGGCGTTCCACGGTTCCGGGTGAGCTGCTGGTCAGCCGGTCCACCAGGGACCGAACTCCCGTCGACGACGGGTGCCAGCCGCTCTTCATGCCTCAGTTCGAACCCTGCGGCATGCAGTTCCATGTATCCAGAGCGGTGCGCTGCCGACAACGAACGTCGGCACCCCAAGTGTACGCCCGACTCCCGCCGGCCCGGGAAGAGCTGGCGGTGCGTCGAGTGCGGCGCCGTCGCGTGAGGCCCGAATGGGCAAGGCCCCTGCCCTACGGTCGACTGCGTGGGACAGGGGCCTTGGGCGCCTCGTCGGGTGTCTGTGGCCTGCCCTGACGGGCGGGTCCGACACCGGACAGAGGTCTCTCCCCGGATCCGGGAGGGACTCGCCGGGATCAACGAGGGGCAGGCCCTGCGGCCACGGTCACCTCGGTCACCCCTGGGGCACCGACGAGTGACCTCGGCACGGGGGCCGCCGTGACCGCCGAGCCGGGGTCACTCGTCGGCGCCGTCCAGGCCGCGGTCGCCGAGTTCAGGCGGTCGATCCAGGCCTTCATGAACGCCTTCGCCCCGCCCTCCTCGGCCCCGGGCAGGGACAGCAGCCCTTGCCCGGCGCCGACCTGTTCGTCGATCAGCTCCTCCAGCCAGGCGGCGAGGCCAGCCGTCTCGGGGGACAGGCACATCACCAGCGCGTGGGGGACACCGGACGGGGTGGTCATCTGAGGGACGAGCTGGGCCACGGACAGGGCGAGCCCGGACTCGTCGACCCTCGCCCGCAGGCGGGCGAGGAAGGGGTTGTCGGGCATCAGCAGCCCGTGCATCACGTACAGGAAGCCGATTATGGTGAGGATCCGCGCCACACCGCGCGCCGCGGCCATCTCCTCCTCGCCGGCCGCCCGGAGGCGGGCGAGCGGGTCGACCAGCGCCCCTGCCTCGACCCAACTCTCCAGGGTGCCCTCCCTCTCGGCCTGCCGCGCGGACTCGGCGACCGGAGCCCAGTCCACGCCGGGCATCAGTGCGGCGAGCGCCTCGACGAGCATCTCGCCGCCGACCTCGCCGGCCCTCATCCCAGCGGCCGCGGCCAGGTGCACCGCCGCGCTCCGCCGTCCGCGCTCCGGGCCCTGCTCCCACGCGCCCCCGGGGTCCTCGACCACCAGCTGCCTCACCTCGTCCGGGTGCGGCAGCCCAGCCGGACCCTGCCGCGCGTGCCCGGGCAGCAGCCCCGCCGCCCGCCACCGCTCCAGCTGCGCCCCCGACACCACCACGCCCAGGGCCGCCAGATGCCCGATCAGCTCCCGGTCCGCCGCCCCCGGCACTCCTCTGACCACCCGCACACTTTAGAACCCCGCGAGGTACAGAAATCGCATATCGCCGCACCCGGTGAACTGAGCAGGACACCACCGCCGCACGGTCCGTACACCCCGGCCCGACCTGCCAAGAAGCCTCCCCCTCATGCCCACCCACCCCCGATGGCCCGCCCGCACCACCGCCGCGCTCTTCCTGGCTCCCGCCGCCGCCCGCACCTACACCGGCATCGCGCTCCTGCTGCTCCTGGCCCTCACCGCAGTCCTCGCCCTCGGCGCCGCCTACGCCCCGCGCCCCGCCCACCGCACCGCCGCCCGGCGCACCCTCCACCTCCTCCTGCGTCTTGCCCCGTGGTACCCCAACGCCGGCGGAGCGCGGGGGCCGGGGGAGGGGCGGGGTGAGGCCTGAGGGCCCCACCCTGATCAGTCATGCGCGTGACCGGCTCTCGCTGGTCGGTCCCGTGGCAGAATCCCGTGGCACGGGACGCTGAGAGCGGCACGGACCGCCGAGCGGGAGGTCTCGCCGCGCACAGCGATCAGCAGCGTTCCCGCACGGCAGGCTGGCGGACAGCACCACCGCTCCACCGCTGCCGCACCGAGGGGAGAGACCGCCATGTCACGCCTGTTGGACCGCCGGCTGCTCCAGCCGGACCCGTCCTCGCTCTATGACGTCCTGCAGACCGCCGTACACACCGACACCGCCCGCCCGGACGCTTCCCGGCTGCTCCGACTCATGAGCAGCCCTGCGACCGTAGGACGGGCGCGACTAGTCCGTCCTGGCGGCGCCGGTTGGTAGGGCCGCATCCCGGTGATCCCCCACTGCAAGATCTCGGCGACCGTCCCGGGCCTTGCCGGGGCCGCCGGTGTCCGAGGCCGGTGCCTGTGAGCAGGGAGCGGTACGAGAAGGCGACGGCGTACGTCGCCCTGCAGGACGATGGGCGCTGGCTGATGGCGGGTGGCGCCCGGTGGGCTGCACGAGGACGGCGGGGACCCGTGGATGGATGAGCCGACGGTGTTTCTCCACGCGGGCCTGCTGACCAGCTCCGGCCGCCGCCGGGCGCTCGCCGAGCTCGGCTACGAGGAAGCCGACCGTGGCGGCCCGTGGGAGTGGAGCGAGGGCCTGTGGGAGTTCGATGAGATTCCTCTGCTGTGCACGACAGCCGTGCGCCCGCTCCGACGCTGACAAGCCCGCACTCCGCCAGCTCGGCATCGTGCAGTACCACGGGTCGTGCACGGCATCTCGCGTCCGGATGTCCGGGACCGCGTGCATACGGCTCCGGCCCCCGCCGATCTGGGATATCGGAGGGGGCCGGATGGCGGTAGCGGGGGCGGGATTTGAACCACGCGACCTCTGGGTTATGAGCCCAGCGAGCTACCGAGCTGCTTCACCCCGCGTCGGTGTCCCTCACACTACGTCATCAGGACGCGGCAGGCCGGGATTTCCGTCACCCGGAGTCCGCCCGCCCCGTCCGAGTTCCAACTCGCAGGCAGACCACACCGTTTGGTCCCGGATCGGGGCACAGGAACGCTACCGTTCGGGCATGCCAGGAAGACCCACGCCCCGCCCTCCGCAGCGCCCGCGTAAGCCCCAGCCAGCCCACAACAACGGCGACTACAACGTGGTGCGCTGGCGCGACGGCGGCCCACTGGGCGGGAAGAAGTGGGTGCGCAAAGGCACCGAGGCGGGCAGCGGGCGCGAGGGCGTTCTCAAGCACATGTCCGCCCCGCCTGTGCCGGGCGAGCGCTACGTGAACAAGGCAACACAAGTCCGTCGCCAACGCTTCTACGACGAGGCGCTCTTCATGCGGCAAGTGAACGGGAGTCCGGGCATCCTGCCGATCTGGGACATCGACGACACCCACGGCACCGAACCACGCTGGTACGCCATGCCCCGGGCCCGGCTGCTGGCCGACGTCTTCGACGACACCTCGACCGTCCTGGACGTCGTCACACACATTGCCGCCCTGGCCTGGACCCTCGCGGGGCTCGCCGAACAGGGGATCTTCCACCGGGACATCAAGCCCGACAACCTGTTCTGGTACGAGGAGGCGCCGGTCCTGGCCGACTTCGGGATCGCGGCCTTCGCCCACCTGCCCGCCGGCCTGACCCGGGTCGGGGAGAAGATCGGGCCCGCCAACTTCATGGCCCCCGAGATGCGCAGCGCTGGCGGCAAGGACCGCGGCGAGCGGGCCGATGTCTACTCCCTCGCCAAGACCCTCTTCGTCCTGGCCCACCCCGGTCGCGGCCCGTATCCGCCCGAGGGAGCACACCGGGTGGGCTCGGAGGAGTTCAGCCTGTCCTCCCACGGCGGCAGGAACGCAACGACCGCCCTGGAACATGTCCTGGAGGCCGCGACCCAGCACCAGGTGCATGACCGGCTGACTATGGCCGACTTCTATGCCGAGCTGGCCGCCTGGCTTGATCGCCACACCGCCCAGGCAACCCGCTTCCACCCCTTCGGCCGCCCCTTCATGGGTGGCTGGGGGCCGTATGGGGACCGCAACCGCCGCGATGTTGAGGCGACACGGGCGATGATGCTGCCCTGCATCCGGCGTATCGCTGAAGCCCTGACCGGTGACCCCAGCGCCTGGAGCGAGGGCATCGACCACGACAACGGCGATGCCACCCTCGGCGAGTACGGCTGGATCGACAACAGCGAGGAGGGCTTCATCCCCGACGGCGGCTTCATCTGGATGGCCACCCACATCCACGACGGACGGCGCATTGTCTTGGACGCACTCCTCGACGACGGCGTGTGCTTCCTCGCCGAAGCACAGCGAAACGGACCGCCATGGGTCCTGGAACAGCAGTGGGGACATACCCCATGGCATCGTGCGCGGATGCCGCGGACCGCCGACCAGGTCCAGCGGCTGACCGACACGGTCATCGGCTGGATCTCACGCTCTATACCAAACGCCCCCGTCACTGAAGGTCCTGAACGGACCGCCACCGCGGTCTGATCCAGCCGTCGAAGCCGGCCGCATCCCACCACGTCGGACCGGATCTCCGGTGCGGAGGCGCTCAGCGCCCAGGACCCTCAGCGAAAGCAACTCTGGCGCGTTGCCGCAGGAAACGGACTGCGGCAACGCGCTGCGCACGACCAGCAGGTGCCGCGTCGGCGCACACGAGAGGGACGCCACCGGACGGGGCAAGCCCAGTCTTTGTCCACTCCGGCCGCAGGCCGGGCGAACTCGAGGAGACCGGCACGATGACCAGTGGCACTTCCCAAGCGCCCTCCGCCGCCCGCCCGGTGCTCCAGCGGTGGCTCACCGGCGCCCCCGGCACCCACCCCGTACGGGTTCTGGAAGCCGAGACTGGGACGAACCCGGCTGTCCCCATGGGGCTGGACGCCCTGGAGACGATGGCAGCCGCACTCGACGGCACGGCCGCCGACAACCCGCGCTGGAGCAGGAAGATCGCGGAGTTCGGGCAGCTGACCTCGATGGGACAACTCCTCGAGATGCGGGCCGAGTTCGCCCTCGCCCTGACTGATGCCGGGATCGGCTACGAACTCGGCGACACTAAGATCTCAAACCCCGACCTCCTCCTGCTCGCCAGCTCCGGCGCCCTCTGCGCCGGGATTGAGGTGACCGCCAGGGCGCCGCACAACATCAACGAACTCGTCGAACGCGTGGAAGCCGTCAGCGCCGGCCAGTTCGACGTGGACCTGGCCTTCGACGGCTATCCCAGCCGGCTGCAGCCGGAGATCGCCGACAAGGCTGCGGCGGCTGTGCGCGCCCAGGCCGACGCCCTCGGCGCGGGCAGCCCGGCCGTGACCGAGGTCATCCAGGTCGAGGACCCGAAGAACGGCGGCCCCCTAGAGATCACCGTCCAGGTCTGTCCGGGAAACGGCGCGGTGGGCTGGGAAGTCACCGCCGGGATACTCGACGGCCCGCTGGGCGCCGCCGAGTACGCCGCGTTCGAAGCCCGGCCGCGGCACGCAGAAGGCGGCCCAGGGTCACTCCCTGGACGGCGCGCCGGTGCTCCTCGCGGTCGACGTCTCCCGCTACGGAGCCGCGTGGATGCGCCCCGGCACCGTATGGGCCCAGCGACTCGCCGCCGCAGAGCAATTCACACCCGACTACCCCTTCGCCGGGATCGCTGCCATGCGCCAGAGCCTAGAGCAGCCGGGACTGCTCGACATCGGCGTAGGCCTCTCGCCCCACCTGCCGGTAGCCGACCGGCAGGTCCTTGAAGACCTGTGCGCCGCCCTGGACTGGCCCTGTGTATAGCACTCAGCGCCCAGGGCCGGTACCGCTGCCGTCAGACGGCATGACGGCGAGGGGCCGGGGCTGTCCGTGGTGTCCGGCGCCCGGTGCCGCCCGCGGCCCGCGTGCACGTCGTCGGTGTGCCCTGCGGCCGGGGGAGTTGGTGTTCGGCGTCGTCGGGGAGGACGTCGACCAGGCCCGCAGCGGCAGCAGGTCGCGGGCTGGGGCGTAGCGGAGCACGAAACAGGCGTTGTCGAAGAGCAGGGCCAGGCGCCCGGCGAGCGCCGTGCGCTGGGCCGTCCGCATCGTGTTCTCTGTCCAGCGCAGGTATGCGAGGTCTTCGGCGAACCGTAGCTCTGCCTTGTACGGGAGCCATTGCCCGTTCTCGTAGTCCCACAGCAGGGACCCGGCGTCGCGGGCGAGGACGCACCAGGCGTGATCTGCGGGCTCCAGGCCGGGGGAGTCGCGGGCGGGTCGGCCGGAGCGGCACGGTTCGCACAGGCTGACGTTCCGGGGCGGACCGGCGGCCGGGTGCAGAACAACGGGCGGCTGTCCCTGGTCTGCGGGATGTCCGCACAGGTGGCAGACGGGCGGGAGCACGGCGAGGCGCGGCCAGCGGGGTGGGGTGAGTTCACGCCGTGATCAACGGGCCGTCCGGCCGGACGGCATGCCGGACTTCGCCGACACCGGTGTACGACGTGCTCGACGTCCTGCGGCCGGGGCCGTGCCGTGCAGGAGTGCGGCGCCGCGATCGACACCGGGTCTCGGGAATCCCCGCCACGGCGCCGGCGGCGATCCCTACAGTTGCCCCATGGCCTCTGCTGACATGTCCGGAATGGATCGCGAACTGATGTGGGTCGACTATCCGGCCGGGACGCGTCTTTCGCAGTCGCGCGCTTCCGAGGGGAACCGCGGACTCGTGCTGGGTGACGACAACGCGCTCGTCACCCATGCCGAGCTTTTCCCGGCCGCCAACACGATCAAGGTGGTCGCAGGCGCAAGCTTCGCGGTCGGCGTCGTGGTGTGCGCCGTCGCCGTGAAGGCCGCGCCGTACATCAAGAGCGGGCTGAGCGGCCTCAGGTCGAAGCTGAACCGCACGCCGCAGGGCACCGCCTCTGAGGAGGCGCCCGTGCTCGACACCACGATCACGCTGGAGCGCATCGACGGGTCTCCGGCTCGGACGCCGACGGGCCCTGTACGGAGGAGCCCCGGCCCCAGCGAGGACCTGACCGCCCTCGCCGACACGGCAGTGTCGGACGGGGCCTGACCACCCCGGGGGCCCTCAGGTCCCGTGCCGGTCACCAGGGCAGGGAGATCCCTTTGCCCGGGCCGCGGCTGACGCTGCGGTCGAGGACGCCGAGCTGTTCCATCTGCCCGAGCTGGTACGCGACGCTGCCAGTACTGGACAGTCCCACGCTCCTGCCGATCTCCCGCACCGAGGGGGTCTCGCCGTTGTGCGCGGCTGCCCAGTCCCTGAGCCACGTCAGGATGCGCCGTTGCTGCTCCGAGAGGTGCTCCTCGGTCTCCTCGATCTCCCGGACCAGTTCGCGCAGCGCGACCTTGGCCGACGGCGAGCGCCCGGCCTCCCGGGCCCGGCGGTCACACGGTGGCGGGCTGGGTCAGGAGCGTGTCCATGAGGGTCTGGTAGCGCTCCAGTCCCTCGGCCCATCCGGGCATGAGGAGGTGCTGGAAGACGCTCATGGCGACCGCGACCTCGCCGCCGATCCCGAGAACGGGGGCGTAACCGACGCGAACCCACTGGTCCCACATCCCGTCCGCCATCAGGGTCCGCAGGATCTCGGGCTCGTTCACCGCGCGCGCCAGGAGCACGGTCAGGGCGGTGCTCGCCTTGATGCAGGCGAGCACCGCCGTGCACAGCCGCTCGCCGTCGGCCTCCCGGACGGCGCGGACAATGCCGGGCAGGCCACCCGCCAAGGGAGACTGCGCGAACAGGTCTTCACCGGCGAGGGCGGCCTCACGCTGGGCGGCGCGGATGTGTTCGATCATCTCGGGGTTGCCGGGCGTGGCGGCCTCCCACGCCTCCGCCATCTCGTCGAAGCCGATGTCTTGGGCGCCGCCGAGCATCAGCCGGGCGCCCGGGTCCATCAGGGCCGGGTGGCCGATGTTGGACACCGACCGGGTCGGCGGAAGCTCGAACTCGGCGCCGGCCGCGCCCGCACGCAGGGCCCCGTCGAAGTCCCGGCGGGGGCAGCGCCGGTCCTTGAGCATCCGGGCCGCCATCTCCTGACGGGCCTCGAACGCCTCGTCGGAGTCGCCCGGGGGGATCTGGCCGAAGTCGATCCCGGCCCTCCGGAACGGCCGCTCGAAGGCGTCGGCCACCGCTGCCCGCAGACGCGTCGTGCTCTCGGCGGTGGCGTCGATCGCCCAGAAGTCCCAGCCGAACCAGGCCTCCGCGCGGGCGCGGGCATCAGCAGCACGGCCCAGGACGAGATAGGCCTCCGCCTGATGGAGGGCAAGTTCGGCGGAGTCGAATCCGAACCGGCCCGGGGCCTCGCCGTCGGCGGAGTCGAGTTCGTCGCGCGCCAGTCCGCCTCCCGCGGCGACCACCGGACCTGACACCTAAACTGCGGGCCCTGATCGACGGCCTTCGGACAGCCGTGCGATAGCCGTCGGCCTCAGGCCCTGGAAAGCGGTCACACCCTCGCCGGCCATTCGTCGGAGCGGCCCCCCAAGCAGAGTCGCCGACGGCAGCTACTCGGTACGCCAGGACTCCAGCCGCTGCGCGACCGCGCGCAGATCTGCGTCCTGGGCACGGATCGCCTGAGCGAGTTCGTACAGGTCGTCGTCTTTGGCTCCCGCAAGGCCGGGGCAGGGGAGGGGCAGAACTCAAATATCCCAAGATTTTTTGACCAAGGAAGCATCCAATCCTCAAAGTTTCTCAGAACACATAGCTGATCACTTATCTGATGAGGCACAGACCGGCCAGCCGGAGAGCGCAGCCCCTTGACTCCTAGCCAGCAGGAGCCGGCCACGGAGTGGACGGATCCCTCAACTCACCTTAGAAACAGTCGAGATGCACTGAACAACGCAGATCAGTCGGGGAGGAGGCACGATCGCGGAGCGATCGGGACACCGCACCGACGAACCCAACAAGATCCGCGGAGCGGATCTCCGGTCCCGGAGGGACCGAGCTGTCTTCGCGGAGCTAAGACAGCTTCTCCGACGCGTAGCGTCGGAGCGCCGTTCCTGCGGAGCAGGACGCGCGC
>NZ_JBIUXU010000024.1:0-61407 GCF_044744165.1 Streptomyces sp. NPDC087420 | reverse complement strand
CGATCGCTCAGCATCAGTCAGATCCAACGGCGCAAGCTTCGGTCCCGGACGTACCATGACCCAACTATACGGGAATTTAAGACTCAGGATACTAGCGGGCCTCCGCCTTCTTCCACGGCCTCACGCCGAGCTTGCCGGTGGTTCCGAGGTCGAGGCCCGGGGTCACCATCACGGGGGCGGCGCCGGTCTTCGCGCGGACTCGTACGTACGGGACGTTCACGGAGGTGCCGAACTGGGTGGTGTTGCGCCACACCAGGCCCGCGGTCGCCGACTCGCCGGGCTTGAGGGTGACGGGCCGCGGCTGCTCGTCGGGGCCGGCGCCGGTGCTGATCTCGCCGCTGCCGTCGAGGATCTTGACGCCGTCGACGGGCTTCCGGTTGTCGTCCAGGAGCTCCAGCAGGGGGTAGCCCCCTACGGTGTAGGTGTCCGTACCGCAGTTGTCGAGGTGGAGGCCCACGACGCGCAGCCCCATGGCCGCGTCGCCCCGGTCGGCGCTGACCCGGATCCCCGAGGCGGGGCAGGTGCCCGGTTCGGCCGGGGCCTCGGCGGCGGGGACCTTGAGCACCTGGAATACCTTGGCCCCGGTCACCAGCGGCGCGGAGGAGGGCAGTTGGTCGGCCCGGACCGTGCCCCGCACGGTCTTCCCGGGGCCGACGTCGCGTACGGTCACGGTCTTGTTGCCCATGGACCCGCCGTCACCGCTCATGAAGGTGAAGATGACCGAGTAGGTCAGGGTCTCGGTGCCGTCGTTGGTGACCTCGTAGGCGGCGGAGATCCCCGAGTCCCCGGGGAGGCTTTCGGGGGAGACGAGGTAGTCGTTCGTGGGCGACGGAGAGGGCGCCGGGAGGGTCAGCGAGGTGATCCGTACACCGTCCTTGCCCGGATCGGTGACCTGCGTACGGGTCGACGGTACGGCGGGGCTCGCGACGCTGTTCCCGGCGCCCGCGCTCTCCGACCCGCAGGCCGCGAGCAGCGGGGCGATCGCGGCGAGAGCCGCCAGGAGAGGCGCGGTCGCCGCGAGGCGCGGGCGGAGAGGGGCGGGTCGTCTGCTCATCCGGTCATCTTCATGGGGGTGTTGGCCCCGCGCGCGTGGCGGAGGTCACAGTTCGGGTCACAGGGGTGTCACAAGTGGGGTGGCGTTGGGCGGCGTTGGCCGGTGGCGATGGGCGATTGGCGGTCGGCGGTCGGCGTCGGAAAGCCTTGGAAAGCTGTGGTGGGCGGTGGCGGCCCAGTGGTCCACTGTCTCGATGGATGACTGGACTTGGCTGGGACCGCCCCTGGACGTCCGACCGCTGTTCCCCGTCGAGCGAGGTGCCCTCGCCGACCTGCTGGCGGCGCTGGAACCCGACGAATGGGCCCGTCCGACGGTGTGCCCCGGCTGGACCGTGCGGGATGTGGCCGGCCACATCCTGCACGACTACGTCCGGCGCCTGTCGGCGGGCCGCGACCGGCACCCCGGACCGGAGTTCGGCTCCGGCGAGACCTTGGCGGCCTTCCTGGCGCGGACCAACGAGGACTTCGTCCGAACCGCGCGGCAGATCAGCCCTCGATTGCTCATCGACCTACTGGCCCATCTGGGAGCGCAGTTGGACGTCGAGTGGTCGGGGCGGGAGATGGGCGGTCCCGCCGGGGTGGACGTGGCCTGGGCGGCACCCGGACGGGAGGCACCGGCCTGGCTGGACATCGCCCGCGAATACTCGGAGCTGTGGGTCCACCAGCAGCAGATCCGCGACGCCGTGGGCCGGCCCGGCGCCACCGCGCCGCGGCTGCTCCACCCCGTGCTCGACACCTTCCTGCGCGCCCTTCCGCAGACCCTGCACCGGACCCCGGCACCGGTGGCCACGACGGTTCGCGTACGGGTACCCGGTCCGGCCGGCGGCCGGTGGACCGCCGTACGCCGCGCCGACCGCTGGACCCTGGACCACGACGCTCCTGCCCCGGCGGCGGGCGCGGACGCGGAGGCGGAGGTGGACGCGGAGGTGGTGATCGGCGCCGACACCCTGTGGCGCCTGGCCACCCGTGGCATCACCGTGCGGACAGCCCACGACCGGGCGACCACACGCGGGGACACGACCTTGTCGGACGCGGCGCTGGACATCGTCTCCATCGTCTGGGAACCGAGCCCCGAACAGCCCTGAGCAGCCGGGAACAGCAGCCGGGAACAGCAGCCCGGAACAACCGTCCGGAGCGGGTCAGGAGGTCAGGAGGTCCGGAGGTACTCCGCCAGCTTCCCCAGGAGGCGGGCGGCGCTGTCCAAGTCCTGGGCGGTGTCGGTCAGATCACCCGCGAGCAGCTTCTCCCGCGGCCCGTCCTGCCCCGCCCCCGTGGCGTCGGACTCCGGTCCGGGAACGGTCGTACCCCGGTAGCCGATGGGGGCCTCCCCGGCCGGACCGTAGTAGCCGATGAAGTCGGAGGCGGTGGCCGAGGGAGCCCTGCCGGGGCCCGCGAGGAGCTGGATCCGGCTGAGCTGGATCTCGTCGCCGCCGGCGTTGCCGGTGATGCGCAGCCGGTAGCGGCGGTACGACACGGTGTTGGCGAAGACGAAGGCCCTCGTCTCGAAGCGCTGTGTGAAGCCTTCACCGGTACGGGTGTCGAGTGTCGTCCACGTACCGCCGTCGTGCGAGCCCTGGAGGTGCCAGTCGCGCGGATCGCGGTCCGGGGAGTCGTTGGCGGTGGTCAGGCGGTACGACGCGACGGCGGCCGGGCGCTGGAGGGTGAAGTCCAGTTCGGCGGTGTCGTCGTGCACCAGCCACTTGGTCCGGGACGTGCGGAGCAGGTTCCGCGCGACCTCCCCTCCGGCCTCGAACTCGTCGCTCGCCTCGACACCGACGACCGTGTCGGTGATGTCGCGCAGTTCGCCGGGCGCCGCATGACCGTCCGGCGTCGCGACGGCGGCGGTCAGGGTGACCGAGGCCGCGTTCCCGCGCCGGTCGCTCCAGGTCACCCGCTCCACGGGCGCCCCCCGGCCGTCGTCGAGGAGGATGCGCAGCTCACCGGCGGGACGCCAGTCGCCGTCCCGCCCCTCCTCGGTGGAGAACCGGTGCGGCGGCACGTCCGTGGCGCCGTCGGGGTAGGCCCAGCGGTCGGTGAGCACGCCGCGGAACTCACCGAGCGCGCCGTCGGCGGCCCGGTGGTGACCGTGGAAGCCGGACATGTCCACCCGGAGCGCTATCGCCGTCTCCGCGCCGTCCGTCCCGCGCCAGGAGAGCTGCGCGGGAACCGCCCGGTCGCCCCGGTCGAGGTGGAAGAGCAGCCGCGAAGCGGGCTGCCACACGGTGGAGTCGACCGGGCGCTGCTCGGTGTCGAACGCGAAGACCGACCGCGTGCCCGCCCTGGCCGCCAGGGCGCGCCGGGCGCGGCCGGTGTCCTCGGCGGGGTCCAGGGTGACGGTGGTCACCCGGAGCAGCCCCTCCTCGCCGGCGGGGCTCCGTATCTCCAGGAGGTTGTCGCCCGGGGCCAGCAGTTCGCCCGGGAGGGACAGAACCCGGTCGACGGGCAGGCCCCTGTCCTGGGGAACGTCGTGCCCGCCGGCCTCGGCGAACGTGAGCCCCTCCACCACGGCCTTGCCGTTGAGCAGGACGTCCATGGGGACGCTCGCGCCGAGGGTCGTCACGGTGAGGACGGCCCCGGCCCCGGTGTCGCCGTCGGCTCCGGCCGCTCCGGTTGCCCCGGCGCCTTCACCGCGTCCCTCCGTCGTGAAGTCGAGCTTGATGTACCCGTCGGAGCCCACCGCGAGGTGCGAGGGCGCCACCGCGCACCGGTGGTACCCCACGACGGCGTTCGACAGCCGGGCCGGAGTGGTGGAGAAATCCGCGAAGACCGGTTCCATGAGCGTCCCTCAGTAAGCGAGCAGTGGTCCTGCGCTGACGGCCCGTGGACAACCCCCGTCCTCGGACACCACGAAGCTACCGGCACCCACTGACAACGCTCCGACGCGTCACGCCCCGACGTCACGCCCCGACCCGTCACACGGCGACCCGTCACGCCCCGACCCGTCACACGCCGACGGCGTCCCGGATCGGGGTGTCGTCATCCAGCTCGCCGCGGAGGGCGCCGAGGGCGAAGGCCACCATGGAGGCCAGGAGGAGGAGCGCGAGCGGCCCCCAGACCGCCGGGATCGCCCACATCGGCCAGTCGTTGGCCGCCTGGGCCCAGAGCGCCAGGATGGCGGTGGCACCCAGGCCGACGCCGTGCCACCGCACGACGGCCGCCGCTTTCGCGTGACGCCGGTTGCCGGGTACGAAGAGGGGCCACAGGCCCCCGACCAGGGCGGCCAGACCGAAGGAGACGGAGGCGAGGGCGCCGCCGAGGCGGTCCTCGGGCCACCCCAGGGGCCCGTCGGACGTCTGCTGCCGCCGTCCGTCCGCGTCCCGTACCTCGACCACCCGCCCGTGCCAGATCACGCCGACGACGTGGTCGCCCCGCTCCAACACCGACACCACGGGATCAGTCCGCGGGAAGGTCACCTTCCACGGCTCACCGGACGGCGGCGACAACTCCGCTTCCGGCGGCTCGTTCTTCTCGCCGCGGTGCGTGTCGGCCGTCCGTACGGTGAATTCCTGTTCCCACAGGCATCCCGACGCCTTCACAGGTACGGAGGCGCAGGTCGGCGCGGCACGGAACTCCCGTTCCCGGTCGAGCGCTTCGCGGATCTGAAAGGCCGACACCACCCCGAGGGGGAGAGCCACGGCAGCGATCACCAGCCATGCCACGGTCCGTATCACCTTGTGCTGTGCCGAGCCCATGTGTCCCCCTCGACCCTTTCCCCGAGCCTCCGTATGTCTATGGGAACACAGGGGCCCACGGCGGCCCATACCCGTCACCCACCCCTCACCGGCGTCACCCACCCCTCACCGGCGGCGCGCGCCCGATCCGGCGGCGGCCACGCCCCCCGTCTGTCGCGGCCTTCCTCCGTTTGTCGCCGGGCCCCTTCGGATTCGTCTGCGATCGGTAACACAGGGAGCCCGCAGGGGCGTTCGTGTGTCTTGATGGGTGCACGGCAGGGTGCACGGCATCGGCGGAATCAGCCCACAGGAACAGCCGGCGGAGACAACAAGGGGCGGGCGACATGGCACGGCACAAGCGCATGGGATGGCACAGCAGGGTTCTCGCGGCGGCGCTCGGGGTGACGGCGGCGGCCGTCGCCACCTCGATGTGGACCGTGCAGGCCGCCCCCGCGGGCGAGTCGAAGCCGCAGGCGCGCGTCTCGGCGCCGGACACCGGGGCCAAGGACCGTACCGTGGCCAAGGTGGCGGCGGACATCGCGCACGCCTCGGACCGCGGTGCCCGGGGCGTCAACATCACCATCGACGACGGACCGGACCCGGCCTGGACGCCGCAGGTGCTGCAACTGCTCGAGGACAACGACGTGAAGGCCACGTTCTGCATGGTGGGCACGCAGGCCAAGGCGTACCCGGACCTGGTCAAGGACGTCGTGGCCGCCGGGCACCGGCTGTGCAACCACACCGTCTCGCACGACACCACCATGGACACCAAGTCCGAGGCCTACCAGTCCCAGCAGATCCTGGACGCCGAGCGCATGATCACCGAGGCGTCCGGAGGCGTCCGGCCGCAGTACTACCGGGCTCCGGGCGGCGCCTTCACCCCGTACAGCCGGAAGCTCGCCGCGTCCCGGGGGATGCGGCCGCTGGGCTGGAACGTCGACTCCAAGGACTTCGAACGTCCCGGCGTGGACACCATGGTCGCCACCGTCCAGAGGGAGATCACCGAGGGGCCGACCGTCCTCTTCCACGACGCGGGAGGGGACCGCTCCCAGACCGTGGCGGCGCTGCGCGAGGTGCTGCCCTGGCTGAGGGAGCAGGGGTACTCCTTCGGTTTCCCCGTACGGTGAGTGTGACCCGCGCGGTGTGACACACGCACGCACGCACGCCTCCCTCCCTTCTCAGCGGATGAGTGAGCGGACTGTGGGCGCCAGCCGCAGGAGTTGGGGAGCCGCGGTCTGCGCCCGCTCGACGGCCGGGAGAATCTCGTTCCGTACGAGGGGATGGGCCGTCGTGTCGGCGAGGTGGCGGCGGTGAGCGTTCTCGTCCGGGTACGAGGTGAGGACGGCGACGACGTTCTCCCCGGTGCGGACCGGGAGCCTGGGGAAGGTGTTGGCCGCCGGCTCCGTGGTGAGGACCGCGAAGGGCGCGGGCCCTGTCCGCCGCAGGAGTGGGACGAGGCCGTCCTGGATCAGTTCGCCGCCGTGGTGGGTGCCGGGAGGGAAGTGCCACAGCGCGGCGGCCACGAAACGGTCCGGTGCCGCGGCGCCCGCCCGCCGCCGTCGGGACGGGTCCCTCGCGTCCATTGCGTCTGCCGCGTCTGCCGCGTCCGTCGCGTCCGTCGCGAAGCCGCGCCCGGCGGGCGAGGGCCGCAGCAGCAGGACGTTGTCGGAATCGACCATGGTGGCGTTGGCCTGGGGGCCGTACGCGGCCCAGACCGGCCCGCCGTAGAAGGCTGACAGAGCCTCCCGCCGGGCCTCCATGTCCGTGAAGCCGCGCAGCCAGACGAAACGGTCCGGGTGGTCGAGGTCGCGGAACTGGCCGAGCACGCTCATCCCGGCCTCCTCCTGCGTTTCGACGAACTCCCGCTCGAACAGCTCGATGAGCTCGTCCCGCCGGCCGGGGCGCAGGGTGTACTGGCGCAGCTCGATCACGGCGGGGTGGCCGGCGGGCTCGGTTCTGGACACAGCGGACTCCGTTCTTTCTCGTACCTCGTGGGCCGGGTGGACCGACCCCTCCCGACGGTAGGGCCCGGGTGTGCCAGGACCTGTCAGTGTTCCGGAGCAGAATCGGCGTATGCCCGCCCCCGACCGGTTGCTGCTGACCCTGCTGTTGCTCCAGACCCGTGGCCGCATGTCGGCCCGCCGGCTGGCCGACGAGTTGGGGGTCTCCGTACGTACGGCCTACCGCGACCTGGACCGTCTGCGGGCCACCGGGGTCCCGGTCTACGCCGAGCAGGGCCGCGCCGGCGGCTACCAACTGCTCGACGGTTACCGCACCCGCCTCACCGGGCTGAACGAGCGCGAGGCCCGGGTGCTGTTCCTCGCCGGACTGCCCACGCCCGCCGCCGATCTGGGTCTCGCCGACGAAGTGGCCGCGACGCGGCTGAAGTTGCTGGCCGCTCTGCCCGAAGGCATGCGCGAAGAGGCGACGCGGACGGACGCGGTGTTCCACCTGGACGCGCCGGGTTGGTACCGGGAGGCCGAGGCGACCCCGTATCTGCCCCTGCTCGTGGACGCGGTGTTCGGCCGGCGGGCGGTGGACGTGCGGTACCGCCGCTGGCGCGAACCGCGCGAGGTGGAACGCCGGTTGTGTCCCTACGGCGTGGTGCTCAAGTCCGGCACCTGGTACCTCGTGGCAGCGGCCGGGGGCCGCACCGCCACGTACCGGATCACCCACATCCTCGACGCGGTGCTGAGCGACGAGCGCTTCGAACGGCCGGAGGACTTCGTCCTGAGTGCGTACTGGTCGTCCTACCTGGACGACTTCGAATCGCGCCGTTACACGGGCACCGCCACCATCCGGCTCTCGCCGAGGGGCCGCGAGCGCCTGGCCGCCAACGTCCCTCCCGAGGTGGTACGGGCATGCGCCGCCACCGCGACCCCAGTGGGCGGTGACGGCTGGAGCGAGGCGGTCATCCCGACCGAGAGCACCGCGCACGCGTGCGGCGAGCTGCTACGACTCGGTGTCGACGTCGAGGTCGTCGCCCCGGAGGAGCTGCGCCGGGCCATGGCCGACGCGGTGGGCGTACTCGCGCGGACGTACGGACACCTCGGCCCCGGCGGGACGGAGGCGGGGGTGTCCGGGGTACGTGGCGCAGAGGCGCGAGATGCCTGAACGTCCGCGCCGGCGCGTCTGTAGGCGCGCGGCCACGTCGCTGTCAGGCCCGTTCCGCCCGTTCCGCCCGTTCGGCCCGCTCGGCCAGGCGGTTCACGGTGTCGGTCACTTCGGCTACCAGGGACTCGGTGTCCCCGACGGTGAGGCAGACCCCGCGAGCAGCCCCGGCCCGGCTGCGGGACCCCCGTACCGGACACCATTTGGCGGGATTTTGGTGAGGTTCTGGAGCGCTCCCCGAAGGTGAGTGAGTACGTCCGATCCGCCACTCCAGGAGGTAACCCATGAAGAAGATCCAGATCCGCAAGGCCGGTCCCGTCCGTCTGACGACCGCGGGCTGCTCCGTCTACCCGAGCGCCTGATCCAGGCTTAGGGCGGAAACGCCCTAGGGCGCACCGCCGTCCCGCAGACCACCGCGGGGCGGCGGCACCCGCCCGCCTCAGGGCGCGCGGCGGTACAGGGCGACCGGGGGCGGTCACGGAGAAGCGAGGGTGAGCGGTGCCGGAACAGACCACCAGCCAGGGCACGGGGAAACCGGTCCTCTTCCACCCGTTGGTCTATCTCGAAGACGGCGACGACGTGACGATCGGCCGCGCGGACATCGACTCGTACGCGGTCTTCCCGCCGGACGGCGCCCAACTCGTCCGCTGGCTCGAAGCCGGCGCGACCGCCGAAGAGGCCGCGGACCGCTACCGGCGCGCCTACGGCGAGAGCGCGGACGTCGAGGACGTCCTGGCGGCGCTGGAGGAGCTGGGCTTCACCAGGACCGCCGACGAAGCCCCGGTCGAGACCGCTCCTCTGCGGTGGACGCGCCTGAGCCGCGCGGTGTTCTCGCCGTACGCCTGGTTCTGCTACGCGGCGCTGGTGCTGGCGGCCGTGGTGATGATGGTGCGTTCGCCGAGCCTCGTGCCGACGTCGTACGACCTGGTCTTCAGCTCCTACTACTCCGTGGTCAATCTGACCCTGCTGGTCGCGGTCACCCCGCTGATCGCCCTGCACGAGATCTTCCACGCGCTGGCCGGACGCCGGCTCGGCATCCGCTCGCGCGTGTCGATGTCGTACCGCTTCTACTTCCTGGTGGTCGAGACCGCCCTCGACGGACTGGTGGCGGTGCCCCGGCGCAAGCGCTACCTGCCGATCCTCGCGGGCATGCTCGCCGATGTCCTGGTGCTGAGCGCGCTGGTGGTCCTCGCCGGTGTCCTCGGCGGGGCGGGCGCCGACCCGTCGCTGGGCGGCCGGATCTGCCTGAGCGTCGCCTTCGCCACCTTCACCCGTCTGCTGTGGCAGTTCTTCTTCTATCTGCGTACCGACATCTACGTGCTGATCACCACCGTGCTCGGCAACGTCGACCTGCACACCGTCGCGCTGAAGACGTTGCGCAACTGCTTCTTCCGCCTCGTCGGCCGGCGCGACCGGGTCACCGACCTCAGTACGGCGTATCCCGTGGACCTCAAGGCGGCCCGCTGGTACTCGTGGCTGGTGCTGGTCGGCTACACGATCAGTCTCAGCACCACGCTGTTCGCCCTGCTCCCGGTCTTCGTCCACATGTTCCTGGGCTCGGTCGAGCGCTTCGGCTCCGGGGAGTCGAGCGGTCTGCGCCTGCTGGACGCGGTGGGTTTCCTCGTCCTGTTGCTGGCGCAGATCCTGCTTCCGGTGTGGATCGCGTTCAGGGACCGCCGCGCGCGCCGCCGTTCCTCGTCCACCCACCTCACCGCCTGACGGCCCCCGCCGCCCGACGGCCCCTCACCGCCCGACGGCCCCCGCGCCCCGAGGCACAGACCATTCCGCCGCTCGAAAGGCAGGCTCATGAGCAGCCACTACTGGATACAGGCGCCGCTGCGGGCCGACCGTGACCGGCTGATCGCCGGCCTCGTGCTGCCGCCCGTCCTCGCGACGGTCAGCGCACACCGCCACCTGCGCGGGCCGTACACGGCGGTCGGTACGCTCCTGCGGCGGATCGCTCCGGAGACGCTGCGGCGCGACCCCGGCCTCGCGCAGCGCCACCGCATCGAACTCCAGGAGACGACACCCGAGTTGGCGGGCCTGGTGCCGGCGATTCTCCGTCCCCTGGAGGCGAACGCCACGGGGCCGGTCGCGCTCAGCCGGTACCCCGCGCGCCTGCACTCGCTGCGCGTCTGCCACGGTCTGGTCGACTTCATCGAGAGCCACCTCGGCGAGGCGGGCGGACAGGGGCCGGGGGACACCCCGTACACACTGGTCGTGACCGACGTCGAACACGCCGACCCCACCGACCAGGAGTTCCTGGCCGTGCTGCTCCGGCGGATTCCCGCGCGGCTGCTGACCGTTGTGGTCGCCACCGGCCTCGACACACCGCCCGAGCAGCCGGGCCCGGTCTCCGAGTCCCTGCCGCAGGCCCTCCTCGCTCACACCGAGCGGATCGTGTCGTCCGACGTAGCGCCCGCGTCCGACGTAGCGCCCGCGTCCAACGGGGTGTCGGCGTCCAACGGGGCCCTGCCCGCCCCGGACGACCTCGCCCTGGCCTTCGTCGAGTCCGACGGCGTCTCCGACGATACGGCGGTGCTTGCCGCGTACGAGGCCCTGGACCCGGCCCGGCGTACGGCGCTGCACGACGCGCGCGCCGCCGTACTGGCCGCCGCCGCCGAGGCGGAACCGTCGCTGCGGCTGGGCTCCCTGCCGTACCACCTGGAACGCGGCAGCGCTCGCTCCACCGATGGTGTCAAGGCGCTGCGCTGGGCCCAGACCCGCTGCAAGTACCTCGGTCTGTACGCGACCTCCGTCGAGTACGGCAGGCGCGGGCTGCTCCTGGTCGACCCGGAGCGACAGCCGGACTTCTGGTGGGAGTTCACGCGGGACACCGCGGTGTCGCTCGCCGCGGCCGGCCGTGCGGACGAGTCCGCGGCGCTCCAGGACGAGGCACGGCGGATCACCTTCGACCCGTCCGTGCACATGAAGCTCGCGTACGAGACCGGCATGCTCTACGCCCGCCACTTCGGCCCGGAGAAGCGGGACCCGGCCGTGGCCCGGGCCTGGATCAACCAGGCGATCGCCATCGCGTCGATCCTGGAGGACCCGCGGGAGCGGACGTTCTTCTCCGTCTTCAACCGCAACGGACTCGCCCTCGTCGCCACCCGCACCGGCGGCATCGACGAGGCGCTGCGGCTGCTCGACGAGGGGATCGAGCGGCTGGACAAGGAACTCGGCCTCGGCGAGCGCAGTTGGCACCGGGTGGGCCTGCGGTACAACCGCGCCCAGGCCAACGCGATGAGCGGCCGGCTGGACGACGCGCTGGCGGACTACGCGGTCGTCATGGAATTCGACGACTCGTTCTCCGACCACTACTTCAACCGCGGCAACATCCTGCGCCGCCTGGGCCGTACCGAGGAGGCGCTGGCCGACTACGAGCACGCGCTGACCCTGGAACCGCCCTTCCCCGAGGGCCACTACAACTGCGGGGACGCCCGGTTGGAGCTGGGCGACATCACCGGCGCGCTCGCCGAGTTCGACCGTACGCTGGTCCTCGACCCCCGCAACACCGACGCGTTGCTGAACCGGGCGGGGGTGCACGCCGAACTGGGCGACGAGGAGTCCGCACTGCGCGACGTGGCGACGGGCCTCGAACTGGACCCCGGCAACGCCCAGTTGCTCTCTCTCAAGGGCCGGCTGCTGGCCGAGCGGGGTGAGGCGGAATCCGCGCTCGACGCGCTCGCCGCGGCCCTGGAGAGCGATCCGGCTCTGTCGGAGGCGTGGGCGGTCAAGGCGGAGATCGCCTTCGGCGCCGGCGATCTGGAGACGGCCGCGGCCGACTTCGACCGGGCGATCGGGCTCGGCGGCGGGATCGAGATCCGGTACAACCGGGGTCTGGTGTACGAGGCGGCGGGCCGTTTCGCCGAGGCCGCGAGCGACTTCGAGGCGGTGCTGGCGGAGACCGACGACGAGGACGCCCGCGCCCACCGCGCCTCGTGCCTGCGGGGCGAGCGGGCCGGAGTGTAGGGCGGACAGGCTCCAGGAGAGGCTCCAGGACACGCCTTACGACACGCCTTACGACACGCCTTACGACACGTCTTAGGAAACGCTTTAGGACACGCCGCCGGACGGACGCGGCGGGATCGGGGCCCGGAACCCCCCCGATCCCGCCGCGTCCGTCCGGCTCTGTCATCGGCAGCGCGGATGCCCCGTCCCGTACGGCTCACGGCCTTCCAGGGCGGCGAGTTGGGCCGCCTTGAGGCCGGGTCCCGGCTCGATGCCCAGCTCGGCGATCATCATGCCGCGCACCCGGGCGTAGACCATGAGCGCGTCGGCGCGGCGGCCGACTCGGCACAGGGCGCGGATCAGCTGCTCGTGGAACGACTCCCGCAGCGGGTGGGAGGCGCACAACTCGTGGAGTTCGCTGATGACATCGACGACCTCGTGACTTCTGCCGCGGCACAGGACGACGTCGATGTAGTCGCCGAGTGCCGACAGGTGTTCCTCCTCCAGGCGCACTCGGTACGAGCCGAGTCGGCCGGAGTGTTCCATGCCGGAGAACGGACGCCCGCGCCAGAGCGCCAGGGCCTGTCTGAGTGCCACTCCCGCCTGCTGACATCGCCCGGCGGCCAGGTGGCGGCGGCCGGCCGAGGTGAGGGAGCGGAAGCGGTCGAGGTCCAGTTCGCCCGGCGCCAGCCGCATCTGGTAGCCGCCCGCCTCGGTGCTCAGCAGCGGGTGGTGCCGGGGGTCACGGGACGCCGCGCCGTGCGCGGGGTCCAGGGCGCGGCGCAGGCCGGACACGTACATCTGAAGGGTCGCGCCGGCGGCCTGCGGCGGGCGCTCCCCCCACAGCCCCTCGATCAGCCGGTCGGTCGGGACGGGAGAGTTGGCGGAGAGCAGTAACAGGACGAGCAGAGCCCGCTGCTTGAGGGCGCTGGGCGTGCACAGCCGGCCGTCCTGGTACATCGCCACCGGCCCCAGCACGAAATAGCGCGGGCCTTGCGTTTCGTGTGAAGCGACGATTCCTGGTGACGCTGAGGTGAGCTGACTGACCACGGCAGGTCTCCGAATTCTGTGTCATCTGACTGATCGTTCCGACAGAGCTGATATCGTCCTTGTTTCGCGCGCGTGACGCGCGTAGAAAAAACGTCGGATCGCATGTTTGCCGCAGGAGTGGGGCGCATCGTGCACCAGACGGATTCCGGGTGGGCAAGGGCCATTGAGGGGATCTGTTGCGGTGCCATTTCGACACCATGACCAGTGGCGTTCATCCGGCGGCCGAAAGGCGAGCCGACGTACTTTGTACGGGGTAAAGCCTCCCCAGAATGGGGTGCTTTCTTACGACCTTTCGACGGGAGCAAACCCTTCCAGGAACCGGCTATGCGGCACAGCTGGATTCAGGACAAAAGAAGGGTTGAGGCCCCCCTCTCGGCGGGGGTGGCCGACTGGCTGGTCAGGACGGGTCGGCGCGGTTCCGGGTTGGCCGGTTCGGTCGCCGTCTGTCGGCGTGGAGCCTTCCCGCCCAGCCCATGGATGCCATGGATACCCGCTCGAATGGGCGTGTTGTGAACTTGACAGACCTCCACCGAAAGTGCGGTGACCGGCAGGTCGGCGAGCCGCTGCCCCTCGGTCCTATGGTCGTCACCGAGGCGCTTTTTGGCGACTCTGCAGCCCAGTTCGAGCGAAGCTCGAGTTTGGTACGGCACAGGCACGGCACGGGCCCGGCACAGCCCGGCGGCTCGGCGATCCGCACATCCGCCACCCGCTGCTCACCGCCGATCGACCCCCCGCCCCCTAAAGTGCGGAGTGGCCGCGTTCGTACCGCGCGGACCTGAACGCTCGAAAGGGAAACCGTCGTGAAGACCTTCACCATGCCCGGCACCGACATCCTCGCCCCGAACGTCGTGCTCGGCCTGATGCGTATCACCGACAAGACGGACGACGAGATCCGCGAACTCGTCCGCACCGCGCGCGACGCGGGCATCGACTTCCTCGACCACGCGGACGTCTACGGCGGCGAGTTGCACCACTGTGAGCGCCGCTTCGCCGAGGCGATGGCGCTGACCCCGTCGCAGCGCGACGAGATCACGATCCAGACCAAGGCGGGAATCGTCACGGACGGGCCGTACTACGACTTCTCCTACGAGCACATCGTCAAATCGGTCGAGGGCTCCCTCGCGGCCCTGGGGACCGACCGCATCGACATCCTGCTGCTGCACCGCCCCGACGCGCTGGTCGAGCCCGAGGAGGTCGCCCGCGCCTTCGACGAGCTCGAATCCGCCGGCAAGGTGCGCGCTTTCGGTGTCTCGAACCAGACGCCGCGCCAGATCGACCTGCTGCGCAAGTACGTACGCCAGCCCCTCGTGGCCAACCAGCTCCAGCTGTCGATCACCCATGAGCCGATCATCGCCCAGGGGGTCTCCACGAACATGCTCGCGGAGCAGCAGTCGGTCACGCTCGACGGCGGAGGGATCGTCGACTACTGCCGTCTGCACGACATCACCATCCAGGCGTGGTCCCCCTTCCAGGCCGGCTTCTTCACGGGCGTCTTCCTCGGCTCGCCGGACTACCCCGAGCTCAACGCCGTCATCGACCGTCTCGCGGGCCAGTACGACGTCCCCGCCATCGCGATCGCGACCGCCTGGATCACCCGCCACCCCGCGCAGATGCAGGTCGTGCTGGGCACCACCAGCCCGGAGCGCGTCGCGGGCGCGGCCCAGGGCTCCGAACTCCCCCTCACCCGGGCCGAGTGGTACGAACTGTTCCGCGCCGCGGGCCACCTCGTCCCCTGAGTCCGGACGCGCGGCGGGAGCGCCGGGGCACGGCGGGTGCCGCACCGTAGGTGCCGGGTTGTAGGACCGGGTTCCGTGGCGCGCGTGGATCAGGACGAAGCGGCGGGGGCGTCAGGGGGCGGGGAGGCGGGGGAGCCGTTCCAGCGGAGGGTGACGTCGAGGTGGGCGCCGGCGTTGGAGCTGGCGATGACCCCGCCCAGTTTGGCGTCCAGGACGACGCCGAAGGTGACTTCGACCTCGTCGGGGCGGTGGGCGAGGGTACGGAACCCGTCGATCACCTCGACGGCGGCACCGGTGATCGGGGCCAGGGCCTCGCGAAGGCTCTGGCGCGCGGCTTCCAGGTGGCGGCCGAGGCCGACCGCTCCCGTGCCGGCCCGGGCGGGAAGTGCCACGAGGACGACGGTTCCGTCGGCGAGGGTGAACTGGACGGCGTCTGGCATGAGATTCCTAGGGTGAGGCGGCGTCGGGGATTCAGGGGATTCAGGGATTCAGGGGGTGGGGGGGAAGCGGGCACGCGGGGTCAGGACGGAGGGGCGCACAGGCCGTCCGGCGGGACCGGCGACTCGCCCCGGTCGGCCTGGACCTCGTCGAGCCCCTTGAGGAGATCCGGCAGCAGCGACTTGTCGGCCGAGTAGTCGAGGACCGCCCGGTAGAAGGCGGCGGACAGGTCCGGTGTCATCGCGTCGGCGGCGCTGAAGCACAGCGTGTAACCGGATTCCGGCCGCAGCATCGTGGCGATCCGCCGCTGCGCGGCGTTGCGGTACTGGGCGGGCAGCACCTGACCGTCGGCCGAGAAGCCGTACCCCCCGGGCTGGTTGACCCAGGTTCGCTGAGCTTCGGCGCTGGAGAGGTAGGTGATGAGTTCGGCGGCGTTCGGGTTCTTGGTGAACCTGCCGACGAAGTCCGCCGAGACCTCCAGCCGGCGCGCGGGCTCCGGCGCCGACGTCACGAAGTCGTACGCCGTCCCCGCGGCGGCGGAGCTGGGGAAGCCCATGGCGGACAGGGTGCCGTGGCCGAGCGAGCAGGTGGGCGGCTCCGTGCTCATGCCCTTGGCCGCGTCGGTGAACTTCCTGACGGACGCGTCCTGGACACTGTCGGCGACGATGCTCCGCCACGCCTTCCAGGCGGCGGAGACCTGCGGCGACTTCCACTCCAGGTCGCCCGACAGCCAGTCCCGGTAGGCGTCCGTACCGCTCTGGGAGAGCAGGATGTCGGCGATCCAGTCGGCCCCGGGCCAGCCGGAGGTCGGACCGGACGCCAGGCCCAGGCACCAGGTCTTCGGTGCCTCGCGGGACAGGGCTCGGAGGGCGGGCAGCGTGGTGGGCGGCGGCTCGCGGGTGACCGCGGGGTTGTACCAGACCAGGCTCTTGACGTCCGCCTTGACGGGTACGGCGTACACCTGGCCGTCCACGGTGCCGAGTCCGCGGAACGGCTGCGCGTAGTCCTCGGTGATGGCGTCGCCGAGCGGCTGGAGCCTGCCGCCCTGCGCGTACCGGTCCAGCGCTCCCACACTGGGGAGTACGGCCAGGTCGGGCGGCGCGCCCGCGGCGACCGCGGCGTCGAGCTGCTGGGTCTGGGCCCGGGTGACCTCCATGTCGACCTGGATGCCGGTGTCCTCCTCGAAGGTCCTGATCACCGAGTAGAACGCCTGGAATTCGGCCCCCGACCAGGGGACCATGACGGTCAGCCGGTCGTTGCGCGGCCCAGTGCCGCAGGCGACCGCGGTCAGGAGCAGGCCGAGCGCCGCGGCGCAGCGCGTCAGGCGCGCCTTCAGGGTGCTCATGAGCGCGGGAACCGGTACTCGGCGAGGCGGGGACGGTAGGCGAGGTACGCGAGTACGGCCGCGCCGGCGAGCAACGCGAGCGCGAGGGTCAGCGTCAGCGGGTGCCCGGCCAACGGCTGCGAGGCGAGCTGCTGTTGGGCGTCGAGGTCGCTGCGGACGGCGGTGGCGGCGCCGGCCGACGCGGTGGCGAGCAGCGCGACGGCGAGCCGCGGGCTGACGTACCGGCGGAAGTGCCGGGCCACGATGTAGCCGGTGGCCAGGACGAGCAGCAGCATGACGGCCGCCGGTCCGACGAGCAGGGGGTAGACGTGGGCGGGGTCCAGCCAGGCCGAGTCGCGCTGCCGGGTCAACGCCTCGTCCTGGGTGTTCCTGAGGTCGTTGAGCGTGGCCGTGAGACCGCCCGTGCCGGGGATGGCGTCACCGGTTTCGGGGTCCACCTGCGGCCGGTCGGTCAGCGCCGCGTGGGCGGCCTGCTTGCCGTTCGGGCCGGTGCGGGGGTAGTCGCGCACCGCTGCGTCGGCCAGTTGCAGACAGGTGGTCAACTGGCCCTGAACGAACTGGATCTGGGTCAGTCCCCGCTCGCCGGCCGCGTTGCCCTCCGCGGCCGACGTGACGTTGGTGTAGACGCTGGCGGTGTGGTTGGCGAATTCGGTACCGGTGCCGATCAGGGAGACCTGCCCGGTGTCGAAGGCGGCCGTGAGCGCCGAGTCGGCCAGCCTGGCCGCCTCGTGCGCCGCCGTGATGTCGCTGATGGCCTCGCTGGTGCGCCGCGCGTCGGCCAATTGCTGTTCGGCCTTGGTCGACACCACCAGGTACAGAAGCGCCGTGGCCGCCACGGTGGCGAGGACGCCGGCGCGGAGCCAGCGCAGCAGTGTGGTCGGGTGGGTCGCCCGGAGCCTGGTCCGCCATCCGGTCGGAGTCATAAGGCGTCCACCGGAGTGCCGCCGCCAGGACCCTTGCCCGGACCGTTGCCGCCCGGACCGTTGCCGCCAGGACCGCCGCCATCAGGGCCGCCGCCGTGATCGTCCGCGCCGCTGCCGAACTCGTATCCGCACTCCTCGCAGTGCCGCGGCCGTCGCGCCGTGGTTGTCGTGCCGCATCGCCGGCAACGCCGCCGCAGCGGGCCCCCGTTCGGCGGCGGATGGATCGGGTCGGCGTCCGGAGCCCTGGTCCTGGTCGACCGCAGGCCGAGCTGCTGCATGATCCCGCGCGGCGCCGAGCGGCTGAGCCGAGGCCTGCCGTCGGGGCCGGTGACGGTGACGGTACGCAGCAGCTCCAGCCGTGCGGAGTCCCCGAGGGCCTCGGCCAGTTCGAGCGCGATCCGCAGCTCCCGGTCGGCCTGCTCGTACCGTCCGCTCTGCTGCGCGTCGGCGCAGGCCCGCATCGCCAGGCCCAGCTCGTGGAGGTTCTCGACCCGGGTGTGGCTCTCGGGCGTCCTGACCGGGAAGTCCGCTGTGGCCCGGCGCACCACGACGAGCGCCTCGGGGTCGGCACACGGTTCGCGGGTGCCGTCGTCCCGTTCGGCGCGCAGTGTGATGCGGGCGGCGCGCAGTTCCTCGCCGACCCGCAGCGTCGCGGGGTCGAACCGCAGCGACACCAGGTACTGGCGGTCCTCCGGCGGCCAGGATCCCAGCGGTACGTGGATCTCGTCGTCGCGGCGTTGCTGCTGGGCGGTCAGGTGGGCCTCGACGGGCAGGGTCTGCCGGACGAAGCCCAGCCGGAAACGGTCGTTGAGGCGCAGGCCCAGGTAGACGCGGGGGACGACGATGCGGCGGGCCTGTTCCATGAGCAGGGTGAAGTCCCTGGTGAGGTCGGAGACGGTGACAACCGCTTCCGCCGTGCCGTGCAACGCCTCGGTGATACGCAGCAGTTCGGCGTAGTGCCAGTCGTTGCCGAGCCCGCGGGCGTCGCACACGAACCGGTCGGCGCACGCGTCGAGCGCGCTGCCGAGTTCCTCGGGTGTCTCGTGCTCGTCCTTGCCGTCCGTGTAGAGCACGGCGTGGCGTACGGTACCGCGCGCGGTCACCGTGGCGAAGAGACGGTCGGCGCAGGTCAGCCACGTGCCGATGGCGGTGCCGCCTTCGGGTGACTGGTCCAGGACGCGGTTCTTGGCCGCCGTCCTGGCCGCGGCGTCGACACGGGCGAGGCCGCCGGTCGCCGGGAAGATGACCTCGGCCTCGTGGTGTCCGGCGACGATTCCCAGATACGTGCCGTCCTGGAGGGCGTCGACGGCCGCGCACATGGCCCGCTTTGCCTCGTTCAGCTTGCCCTGGCCCGCCATGGACAGCGACTTGTCCATGATCAGGATCTCGGCGATCGGCGCCGCGGAGGGCGCCCGCGCGGCGGTACGGGCCCTGATCGTGAGCAGGGCGTCCACCCGCTCGTCGTCGAACGCGACGTCCGAGGACGCGTCGACCTCGAGGGAGAAGCTCAGCCCCAATCGTGACGTGTCCCCCGCCGGCGTCACCTGACCGCCTCGTAACATGTCATGTCCCCCTCCAAATTTGAGCCTAGCGGCCCGGTTGTCTCTCCGAAACGCGTCGGCTGTTCCCGTTGTCGGTTCCGTTACGGCGTTCGTCACGGCGTTCGTCACGGCGTTCGTCACGGCGTCCGCGCCATCGCCACGCCAGCGGCGGACGCAGCCGGTTCGCCAGGTCGACCAGGGCGGTGTAGTCGCGCTCGGTGGCGGCATGCGGCCCGAGCCGGCGGACCGTCTCCGACAGCGTCAGCCGGTCGCCGGTGCGCAGATACTCCGCGTACTGGAGTTCGGCGCGCAGCCCCGCGGCTGCCGCGGTGCCCACGTCGAGCCTGGCCAGCGCCTCGCGGGCGCGCGCCAGATCCGCCTCCGCCGGGTCGGCGGGCCGGGCCGGGCCGACCGCGTCGCCGGCCGCCGCTCCGGAGCCCGGAGCGCCGTTCCCCCCGGGCTCCGGCGCGGCGACGGTCACCAGCAGCCGTACCGCCGCCACCCGCGCCTCCCGCTCGAAGCGGAACTCCTGCGACAGCCGTTCCGCCGTGGCCACCGCGTCCGCGCGCCGGCCGGACAGCAGGTGGACGCGGGCCAGGCCGAAGCCGGCCGCGCCGAGCGCCGGGGTGGTGTCGAAGACCGTGCCGTAGTGCGAGCGGGCGACGGCGAGGTCACCGCGCAGTTCGGCGCACAGGCCGAGCGCGAGCTGGGGGATGAGTTCGCCCGGCAGCGCGCCGCGCACCTCGGTGAAGTGCGCGGTGGCCGCGTCCGCGTCCGCGCGGGTCAGGGCGATCAGACCGGAGTACCAGGAGTGCAGCCAGTGCCACCGGGGCAACCCCGCACGCGCGAGGGCCTGTTCGGCCAGGTCCGCGTCGTCCCTGCGCAGGGCGAGCCGGCTCTCGGCCAGCGAGCTCTCGGCGGAGTCGGCCATGTCCGGCTCGTCGGGATCGCCCAGCGGCGTCGGGAGCGCCACCGCGATGGTCGCGGGCGGCGGCGAGGAGAACGTCGGCGGCAGCGTCAGGGCCCCGTCCCCGTCATCGGGCAGGGCCGCCGTGAACCAGTGGGCGAGCGGGCGCGCCGCGCCCAGGCCACCGTGCAGGGGTTCCGACATCGAGCCGAAGAGCGCCGACGGCCTGGTGACCTGCCGCAGCGTCGGCGGCGCCGCCACGACCTGCCGGATCACCCCGCTGAGCTGCTCACCGAACTGGCGGGCCGAGACGAACCGGCGCCTGGGCACGGCGGTGTCGGTGGCGCGGGCCAGCAGCAGGCGCAGTGAGTCGATGCCGGGCGCGGTGCGCTCCAGCAGATGGAGCCGGGCCACCTCCTTCAGCGTCATGCCGAGGCCGTACAGGTCGAAGCCGGGGGTGGGGCGTACGTGCTCCGGGTCGTGCTCCGGAGGCGCGTAGTCGTCGGTGTACGCCGTGACAGGACCGGTGTCCTTCCGGGTCCGTACCGCGCCGAAGTCGATGAGCCGCACCCGGTCGCGCGGGCCCGCGGAACTCTCCTCCTTGAACCGGATGATGTTCAGCGGCTTGACGTCGCAGTGCAGCAGCCCTCTGGCGTGCAGGTAGTCGAGCGCCTGGAGGATGCGGACACCGTGCGCGAGCAGGAATTCGAGCCGGTCGCCGGGCAGCGCCTTCAGCGGCGCGCCGGGCAGGTACTCCAGCACCAGGTGCGGGCCCTCGGTCTCGTAGCCGAGGATGCGGACGATGCTGTCGTGACGCAGTCCGACCAGGACCGTCCGCTCGTGGTGCGCCGTCGTGGCCACCGCGGTGTTCCTGAGCTTCTTCAGGACCACGTCCGTGGCGAGGTTGCGGTCGCGGGCGAGGTACGCGGCGCCGTACGCGCCGGCCCCGAGGTAGCGCTCGACGTCGTAACGCCCGGCGATGGTCAGGCCGCGGGGCTGGGCGAAGTCGAACGGCCCCCCGCAGTCGGGGCAGTAGCCCGAGACGCGGCCCGGTACGCCGTCGTGACCGCGGCCGACCGGTTCTCCGCAGGCCGTGTTGTCGCAGAAGCGATACTCCTCGGCGATCGCCGTGGGCTCCGGGGCCGGGGTGTCGAGGGTGTCGGGCAGCTGTCCCGCCTCGGCGAGGTCGAGGCCGTACCAAGGATCGGGGCGTACGTTCGCCACGCCGACGCTCACGCCGTGTGTCCCGGCCTCCCGGTCCGGCGGCGGGAGCGGGGCCCGCTCCAGCGGGCGCCGGTCGCACACGGCGCAGAAGCCCTGCTCGTCGATCGGGCCGCGACCGCAGTCGGGGCGGTTGCACCGGCCGGCGGCGCCGGCGTCCCCCGAGGCGTCACCCGGTTCCGCGAGGTGCCCGCTCCCGGCTGCCTCACCCTTCTCTGTCGCCCCACCCTTCTCTGTCGCCCCACCTTTCTCCGCCGCCTCACCCTTCCGCACGCCACTCCCCCTCCTCGATCCGGCGGTTGACCTCGTCGATGTAGCGCCTGACTCGTTTCCGTGCCGCCGCCAGGTCGATCGGCGGGGTCTGGAGCTCGCGGGCGGCGGGCGCGTAGAGGTCGCCGAGCGCCAGGTCCTCGTCGCCGAAGTACCGCGCGGCCCGCACCCGGTGCACATCCAGGGCCTTGCGCAGATCCTCAAGGGTGGCGACCATCAGCTCCAGCTCCTTCGCGAACCGGGCGACCTCGGCGCGGGCCGCGGCGGCATGGAGGTGGATCGCGGCGAGTTCCGGATCGGGCCCGGCGCCGCGAGCGACGGCCGTGCGGACCCGCAGGCGCGGCGCGGCCGCGATCGGTAAGCGGGGTGCGCCGAAGAACTTCCGCCCCGATTCGGCCTGGAGCCGGGCCGCCGCGTCCTCCTCGGCCGCCAGTTGCCCGACGGCCGCCTCCGCCACCTCGGCGGTCACACTGCCGGTCACACCGCCGGGCACGTTCGCGGTGAGCCGTTCGGCGTCGAGGGACACCTCGTACGGCATGCCGGACGGCGGCCGGTCCTCGAAGCCAAGGGCGAGACGCAGGCCCCGGGTCCGGGCGCGGACCGCCAGCGGCCCCAGCAGTCTGCGCACCAGTTCCCCGGGGTCCTCCGCCCGGTCGACACCGCCCACCACCAGGCAGGCGGGCGGGCGGCGGCGCAGCAACTGGTGCACGATCTCCCGGTCGTCGCCGCCCGGAAGCCCGAACCGCTCCGTCAGATAGCCCTGTACGTCCTCGACGCTCCTGCCCCGGGCGTCGTACGCCGCGTCTATCGCACCGAGCCCGAGGACGGTGTCCCCGGGTGCCCCGGCGATCTCGGCGTCGGACAGGCCGGCCCTGGCGGCGGGATCGGCGGTACGGACCAGGCGCACCAGCCAGGAGCCGCCCGCCCCGGTCGCGCCGCCGGTGCCGACGACCACCGCGCCCGCCCACCTCCCGTCGAGCAGCCGGGTCAGCTCCTGGGTGAGGGCGAGCCGCAGCGAGTCGCCCAGCACGTCGTCGGGCCACTTCCCGCCGGAGGGTCCCAGGTCGTTGGTGCGCACGCCGTCGGTGAACGGCTCGATCTGCGGCAGGTACGCCTGGATGGTCTCGGTCGGCAGCATCCAGGCGGCGTGGGCGTCGCCGTCCACGTAGTCGGCCACCACGATGCCGATGACGCGGTCCTTGAACTCGCCGTCGCCGACGGCCACTCCGGCTCCCGAATAGCCCGGCTCGATCCACGGACCGCCGGGGCGCACCCGGTTGAGCAGTCCCCACTCGCCCTCCCGGCCGCCGGAGCCGGCCAGTTCGGCGTCCGCCCCCATGCCGAGCGTCCTGGACGCGTGCGGGAAGCCGTACACACTCACGCTGCCGCCGGAGAGGGGCACCCGCCACAGGGTGGTACGGGTCCCGCAGTCGGCCGGCTCGTCCAGCCGGAGCAGCGCCACGTCGCCCCGGTGGGTGTCGTTCTTCTGCACCCAGGACCGCGGGGCCACCCGTGCGGTGCGGGTCCATTCCGGGCGGCAGGCGACGCTGGTGATCCGGAGACCGGCGGCGCTCCCGCCGGGTGCGGCCCCCGCGTCCCTGACGACGTGCGCACAGGTGAGGACGTGCCATTCGTCGAGCAGCACCCCGGCACCACAGGGAGTCCCGTCCGCGTCGTCCACCCTGACCCGCCAGGGTTTGTCGCTGTGGTGATGCAGCCCCATGTTTCCCACCGTAGTACGACAGAGGGCACGACGTACCCGCCCGGGCGAAACCCGTACCGCCGGGGCCTTTCCGTACCGGCACGTGTCTCCCGGGCGGGTGCGGGCCGGCCGACGCCCGCCGGACGTCCCTGAATTGGGGAGGGGGCGGGGGCAACCCTGTCCTCGTCCCATGGGTCACACAGCTGCCACCTGTTTCACCTGTTTCACCTGTTCTCCTTCTCCCTCGGTCCGGAAAGGGCCCCACCCTCAGTGATGACTCGTACCCGGCCGGCCCGGCCGTCCCGCCCGGCCCGGCTGGCCGCGCTGGCCGCGACGGCCGCCCTCGCCGCCGCGGGCGGCCTGATCACCGCCGCCCCCGCCTCCGCCGCCGTCACCTGCGCCTCCCCCGTGTGGAAGGCGCAGTACTTCGCCAACACCGCCTTCAGCGGCACGCCGAAGCTGACCGCCTGCGACTCCGCCGTCTCCGAGAACTACGGGGCCGGCGACCCGCCCGGCGTCACGCTGCCCAAGGACAACTTCTCCGTCCGCTGGTCCCTCACCCGGGACTTCGGCTCCGGCGGCCCCTTCCGGCTCTCCGCGGCCACGCAGGACGGCATGCGCGTCTACGTCGACGGCGTGCGGAAGGTCGACCTGTGGAAGAACGTCTCCACCACCGTCCGCAAGACCGTCGACCTGACCGTCCCGGCGGGCAAGCACACCCTCCGCGTCGACTACGTCGCCTGGACCGGCGTCGCCAACGCCTCTTTCACGTACACCCCGCGTACCGAGAGCACCGTCGACAAGGTCAAGCCGCTCGCCCCGGCCGGCCTCACCGCCACGTACAACCGGGACACCTCGAAGACCACCCTGCGCTGGGCCGCGAACAAGGAGATGGACCTCGCCGGTTACCGCGTGTACCGGCGGCCGGGCGGCGGCAGCACCACGCAGTGGGCGCGGGCCGGCGGCTCGCCGCTGCTCACCTCCACCTCCTTCGTGGACGCGACACCTGCCACGGGCCAGACCTTCCTGTACGAGGTCCGTGCCGTCGACAAGGCGGGCCACGAGTCCGCGGGCAGCTCCGACGCCACCGCCGCGAGCGTGGACCGTACGGGCCCGGCGGCGCCGACCGGCCTCAAGGTCACCGGCGACGCCTGGTGGGCCACCCTGGCCTGGCAGGGGGCCGCCGACGCCACGACGTACGAGGTGTACGCCGCCGCCGCGGCCACCGGCCCGTTCGAGCTGCTGGGGACGACGACCTCGACGTCGTACCGTACCGACGCGCCCGTGAACACCGTCCGGTACTACCGGATCCGCGCCCTCGACGCGCTCGGCAACCCGTCGGCGTACGCCGCTGTCACCGGCGACGGCGTCGACCGGACGCCGCCGTCGAAGTCCCCGGCCTCTCTCGGCGCCGTCGTCCGCGTCGGCTACACCGACGTGTACTGGAAACAACCCGAGGGCTTCTACGAGGACTTCGACAACGGCGGGACGTACCGCGTCTACCGCTCGCCCGGCAAGACCCTCGACCCGGCCGCGCTCGCCCGCGTGACCTGCCCCCGCGAGGAGAGCGAGGAGACCGCCACCGGCGGCATCTGCCACGACCTGGACATGCCCGTGGGTACGTACGTGACGTACGCGGTCGCGGCGGTGGACCCGGCCGGCAACGAGTCGGCGCTGTCCGCCCCGTTTGTCGTCCGCACCGCCGACCGCGTCGCACCCGGCCCGGTCACCGGCGTGAAGGCCGTCCCGCGCGCCGACGGCGTGCTGGTGAGCTGGACGGCCTCGACCGAGGACGACGTCGACGGCTACGTGGCCCGGACCGGCACCCGGCAGCCGGACGGCACGGTCAAGTGGCTGGGCTCCGCCTCCTGCCGGGAGGGCACGAGCGACCCGCTCGCGGTCCTCTGCGGCGAACTGCCGGACGGCGAGACGTACGTGTACGCGGTCGTCGCCAAGGACCGCTGGAGCAACGCCCTGCCCCCGACCGACCCGAGCGTGCCGGTCGTCGAGGCCACCGAACTGGACGTCCGGCCGTCCGTGACGGTCACCTCGGACTGGGACCTCGGCAGCATGGGTCACGGGACGGTCGTCGGGGGACCCGACCTGCCCGGCCTCACCATCAACTGGCGGTGCGACAAGACGGCCGAGTGCGACACCGTCGCGGGCTACCGCGTCAGCCGGTGGAACCCGGCCACGAAGACGTACGAGCCGCTGCACGCCGGTCTGTTGCCGGCGGATACCCGCACCTACACGGACGCCATGGCGGCGCGGGGAGCCACGAACTTCTACACCTTGGAAGCGGTACGCACCGACAACAGCGTCGCGGGCACGTACGCGTGGTACTGCGTCTTCCAGAACCGCGTGTGACCGGGTTGCGGTCCGTGTTGTCCTCAATCGCCGGACGGGCTTGATTTTGCCCGCTGCGGGCCGGCCTTTATCCGCAGGTCGGTTGCCGGGGGCCGGGCAGGGGTCGTGTCCTGCACTGCATGTTTTACGTCGCGTTCAGCACCTTGTTTGGGTCAACGTTCGCCATGCGACACAAAACACGCTCTACGTTCCGGACACGACCCCTGCCCGTCCCCCTTCCAGGCCCGCGTCAAAACAACCCGGCCCACCCCGGGTCTTTAAGCCCGTCCGGCGCTTGAGGACATCCTTGACCCGCGCTGGTGGCACCACCCGGGCCCACTTCAAGCCCGTCCGGCGTTTGAGGACATCAGTAAGCGGCACCCGCACACCGGGGGAACGGCAGACGTTCCGGGGTGGGCGGCGGACGGTAGGGGGCGCCCCCGTACGAAACGCCGGCTCCGCCGCGTCGACGCCGCGTGCGAAGTACACGTCCAGCAGCCACCAGAAGACCGACGAGCATGGTGAAATCGCCATCGAGAGGATCTGATGACCGTGACGTCCGACCAGCAGGGAGCCCCGAGGCGGCCGAGCTCCGAGCCGACCGCGGGTGAGCGCGGGGAGCGCGGGACCAGGGACACCGAACTGTTCGACTACGACGCGGAATTGCGGCGGTACAACGAACACTTCCGGGCCGCTGCCCGCGTCGGCTCCCGCGACCGTGTGCTCGACGTCGGCTGTGGCACGGGCCAGACCACGCGCGAGGCGGCCCGCGCCGCTGTCGGCGGAAGCGCTCTGGGCGTCGACCTCTCCGCGCCGATGCTCGAACGGGCCCGTCGGCTCAGTGACGACCAAGGACTGTCCAACGTCGTCTACCAACAGGCGGACGCCCAGGTTCACCGCTTCGCACCGATGGATTTCGACCTCTGTATCAGCAGGTTCGGAACGATGTTCTTCGCCGACCCCGTCGCCGCGTTCACCAATGTCGCGCGCGCTCTGCGCCCGGCGGCGCGCCTGGTGCTGCTGGTCTGGCAGGACCGCGAGCGCAATGAATGGGCTTCCGCGATCCGCCGGAGTCTCGCCGCCGCGACAGCCACACCCACTCCCCCCGCCTCCGGCCCGAACGCGTTCTCACTCGCCGACCCGGCCACCACGGAAGGCATCCTGACGGCGGCGGGCTTCACGGACGTCAGCTTCACCGACGTGCACGAACCCGTCTACTACGGCCCCGACACCGCCACCGCCCTCGACAACGTGCTCCGCCTGCTGAAATTCGAGGCCCTGCTCACCCACCTCGCCCCCACGACGGCCGAGCAGGCACGCACACGGCTACGCACCACCCTCGCCACCCACGACACCGGCAGCGGCGTGTACTTCGACGCACGTGCCTGGATCGTCACCGCCCGCCGCCACTGACGCGCCTGACGGCCGGAGGTGCTGCTCGTGGGGGAGCCGGCCAGGTCGAGACAGGCAGTGCGCCAACACCTGCGCGAGCCCAACTCCGGCCGCCACCGCCCGATTCACCACTGTCCGAAGGTATCCCCGACGGCAACGCGGCCGAACCGTGGCGTCCTCAGAAGAGGCCCTTGTACCCCTGCCATCCGGTGGCGATCTTTGTCCGGGCGCCGAAGGAACCCTTGCCGTTGCCGTTGGAGCGGTAGAGCGTGCCCGCCTTGTCGCGCATGACCACGTCGTTCTTGCCGTCACCCGTGAGGTCGCCGACGCCGACGATCGCGTTGTACGTGGCGCCCCAGTCGGCGGACATGGTCACCCGCGGCCCCAGGGTTCCCTTCCCCGTGCCCTCGTACCGGTACAGGGTGCCGTTCTTGCCCCGGGCCAGGATGTCACCGAAGCCGTCACCGTTCAGGTCGCCGGCACCGACGACATGCGTGTAGGCCGACCAGCCGGAGCCGATCTTCTTACCGCCGGCGAGCTTGCTCCTGCCGTCGTTGGCGAAGAGGTAGAGGTCGCCGGTCGACGCCTTGCGCGCGACCAGATCCGCACGGCCGTCGCCCGTCAGATCACCCGGAGCGGTCAGCACGTTGTACGCGTTCCAGCCGGTCCCCAGCGAGCTGTGGCTGTTCGTCGGCTTGTACGGTTCGCCGCACCGGCCGGCGTACCGGCGCAGCTCGCCGTTCGGCATCCGTACCAGCAGTTCCGCGCAGCGGTCGGTCCCCATGTCGCCGAACGGGACGGCGACCGAACCGGCCGGCCAACCGGAAGCCGACCGCTTCCAGTCGAAGGCGCCCTTCCCCTCGGTGTAGTGAAGGGTCAGAGCCCCCTGGGAGTTGAGCGTGAGCAGCTCGCCATGGCTGACGCCGCCCTGGTCGTGGTGGCCCTGCCGCCCGCCGGTCAGACCGATCTTCCCGCCGGTGCTGTACGTCCCCGCGCCTTCGGCGGGCGTGGCCGTCAGCGTCCAGGTGTACGCGCCGTTGTACGCGTACACCCCCGCGCCGGTCTTCCCGTCCCAGGCGACGTCGGCCTCCGCGGTGCCGGCTCCGGTGAGGGTGCGGACGGTACGGCCCCCCGCGTCCTTGACGGTGAAGGTCCACGCGACGGGCTCGCTGAACTCCCAGGTGCTGTTCCACCCGTTGTGCTTGACGTCCAGGTAGTCGTCCGCGACGTCGGACTCGGTCCTGGCCAGGGGCTGGGACGGCACACCGCTGGGCACGATGTGGATGCCGTGGTCCGGGCCGACATAGGCGATGTCGCCGCCGAACTTGTCCACGGCCCAGGTGAGCCGGCGCTGGTCGGCGGTGTTGCCGGCCGGCAGATCCGCGATCGGGCGCGGCGCCGCACTCGTACCGGTGTGGAAGTCGGTGAGCAGCAGTTTCCCGGCGGTCCTGTCGTGCTGTACGAGGTAGCCGTCGCCGACGAGGGCGGGGCCCGGCGGGACGGCGACGCTCTTCTTCGCCGTACGGTCATAGACTCCGGCGCGCCCGTTCGTACCGCCGCAGTTCCAGTAGACCCACCGCCCGACGGCCCGCAACTCCTTGATCACGCAGCCCGATCCGGTGGAAAGCGACTCCACGGTCTTCTTGGTCTTGATGTCCGTGGCGGTGACGGCCCCCGCGGTGGCGCCCGCGGTCCACAGCTGTGTGCCCCACACCGACGCGGCGACGACAGGACGGGTGATCCGCACGTCGGTCGTGCGATAGGGCTGGACGTCGTCGATGTACTGCTTGCCGGTCGACCGCGCGTCGTAGACGAAGTAGCGGCCGGACATGTCCACGATCTCCGCACCGGTGACGGCGGGTTCAGTGCCGTGATGGCTGTTGGGGCTGACGTGGATCTGAACGCGTTCCTGTCCGGCGTCGCTCACCATGACGTATCCGACGTCGCCGTTGCCGGCACCCATCAGAGGCACGCAGGAGCCCGCGTCGCAGGGCACTCGCTTGATGTGCGAGCCGTCGGCGAACGGGTCCGCGTATCCCATGGAGACCCGGTCGGACGCCGTCGATCCGTCCGGCGCGATCTGCCGGCCCAGCACGAGCGCGTCACCGGACCCGCCACGCTCGACGGTGTGGAGCGTGCCGCCCGCGAAGTCGATTCCCCAGACACCGTCGGTCGCCAGGGGCAGGGGCGTGACCGCGGCGCCGGCGACCCCCGCGGTGGTCATCGAGGCGAAGCCCGCGACCACGGCGATCACGGCGGCCAGGGCCGTGGACCGGCGGGTCGGCTTGCGGTCGCGCGGGAGGGTAAGGCGTCTCAAAGGGTGTCCCAGCATGTCTGATCCGCCACGGCGGCACGTATGAACCGGTGAACTACGTGAACCACGTTCCGGGGTGTGGGGCCCCTCGATCGCCTCGAAGCGAGGCGGATGGATTTTAGCAGTGGAGGGTGAATCGATTCTCCCAGGCGGGGCGTTACCCCCCCGCGACAAATGCGGTGACGCCGACGGTCATCGCGGGATACTGGTCGCCATGGATGAGGTGCGGGTCGTCGTCGCCCATTCCGAGCGCGCGACCCTGCGCGTCGGCGACGTGTTCCTGAAGGTGGACGCCGATCAGTCGCGTATCGACGTCGAGGTCGAGGCGATGGCCCTGGTGCCGGTCCCGACGCCGGAGGTCCTGTGGCGCCAACCGCCCGTGCTCGCGATCGCCGCGGTCCCGGGGACGGCGCTCGGCCGCCTCGGCGAGCCGTCGACCGCGTCCCCGGCGGCGTGGGCCGCGGCGGGCGCGGCCATCCGGAAGCTGCACGACGCGCCGTTGCCGTCCCGGCCCGGCGGCGCCGGCCGGGACACCGGCGAGCTGGCGGCGGAACTCGACGCCGAGTGCGAACTGCTTGTGAATTCCGGCGTCCTGCCCGCCGACCTGGTCACCCGCAACCGCCAGGTCGCCCGGGCCGCCCTCCGGCCGTGGACTCCGGCGTTCACCCACGGCGACCTGCAAATCGTTCACGTTTTTGTCGACAACGACGAGGTCACGGGCATCATCGACTGGTCCGAGGCGGGCCGGGGCGATGCCCTGTACGACCTCGCCACCCTCACGCTCGGACACGAGGACCGCCTCGGCGACCTCGTCGCGGGCTACGGCACCGGCGTCGACCTCGACGTGATCCGCGCGTGGTGGTCGCTGCGAAGCCTGCTGGTGGTTCGCTGGCTGGCCGGGCACGGCTTTGACCCGTTCGCGCCGGGCTGTGAGGTCGACGTGCTGAGATCCCGGATGTGAGGAGCGCGGGCGCGCTCCCCGAAGACCCGAACTCCCTGGGAACAGGGTGTGAATTCGACGGTCACGAGGGGAAGGTGGCGTCGAAAGCTGTGTGAGTTCTGTTTGCCCGCCGTACGCCTCGTCCCTGTCTGATGGCGCACGGTCGTTGAACGCGACGGGTGTTGGCCCGCGCGTCCACCGCCGTCTCGCTCCGCACGCTCCGGTGTTCGGTCTGACAACGTTGTCTTCCTCCCTCCCCGCAGGCGGACTGTGCGGGCACATCGCGACGCTGGAGAGGTTACGTGCCCATCACATCCCGAACTCCCTTGCCCCGCGCGGTTCTTCCGCGGTCCGCCCGCCGACGTCATCGGCCCCTGTACACGACGGTCGCCGCGCTGCTCACCGGCGCGCTCGGCTTCGGCACGCTGGCCGGCGCCGGTGCCGGCACGGCCGCCGCAGCGCCCGTCGCGACCACGCGGGCCTCCGCGGAGACCTCCCCGGGGACTTCCGCCGGGACCTCCGGCGGTACGGACTACACCAAACTCGTCGACCCGTTCGTGTCGACCGCCGGCGACGACGGCAACGACCTGCCGGGCGCCCAGGCGCCGCACGGCCTGGCCAAGGTCAACCCGCTGACCACGCCGAACCGCAACCACACCGGGTACGACTACAACGAGGACCACATCGCCGGGTTCACCGCGACCAACCTCGACGGCGTCGGCGGCTCGGGAGGCGGCGGCGACCTGCTCGTCGTCCCGACCTCCGTCCAGTACGACAGCCGCCCCGCCGCCGCCACGTACGCCCACCCGTACAGCCACGACGACGAGACCGCGACGCCCGGCTCCTACCAGGTGGGCCTCGGGGGCATCTCAGGAACCGGCTCGTCGGTGAAGCAGGACCCCGGCACCATCCAGGCCGAGATGGCCGCGACCACACGTACCGCGCTCCAGCGGTACAGCTTCCCCGCCGGGTCGAAGCCCGAGCTTGTCCTCGACCTGGCGAACAACTTCACCAGCCGTGCCCGCTCGACCCTGAAGGCGACGACGCTCCCGAACGGGACCACCTCGATCACCGGACTCGTCGCGGGGTCGTTCAACGGCGCCTCGTACCAGCTGTACTACAACGCCACCACGAACGTCCCCGTGACCTCGCTGAAGAGCTGGGGCAACGACGGCAGGCTCAGCGACGCGACCACGCGGGACGGGTCCGACACCGGCGCCGTCCTCGGGTTCGACACCTCCGCCGGGGACAACATCGAACTGCGCGTCACGCTCTCGCCGATCAGCGCGGAACAGGCCGTGACCGACCAGCGCGAGGAGGTGGGCGGCCTCACCTTCGACCAGGCCCGCGCGCGGACGAAGGCGGAGTGGAACAGCGCGCTCGGCGCCGTCGCCGTACGCTCCTCGGCGAAGTCCGACCCCGGGTCGACGCTCACCAAGGAGTTCTACACGCACCTGTACCGCATGTACGCGCTGCCGGTGAACGCCACCAGCACCAGCGGTACGTACCGCGGCGCCGACGGAGCGGTGCACCGGGCGAACGGCTTCACGTACTACGACGGCTGGTCCACCTGGGACGACTTCCGCAAGTACTCCGTGGAGGCGTACATCGACCCGTCCACCTACCGGGACATGGTGCAGTCGCTCATCGTGCTCTTCGCCGACGCGCGCGCTTCCGGCAAGAGCCTCGGCAGCCTCACCCACTCGGTCCCGACCGTGCGTTGGGAGCGCTCGGCCGTGCTGGTCGCCGACGCGCTGTCGAAGGGCTTCAAGAACTTCGACCGGCTGGACGAGGCGTACCCGGCGCTGCTGTCGTACTCCGGCTTCTACACCGGGGCGCAGTTGCGCCAGGGGTACGTCACCGGGGATCCCGGTACGACCGTCCAGCGCGGCTACGACCAGTGGGCGCTCTCCGTCATCGCCGACGCGCTCGGCAAGAAGGCGGACGCGAAGAAGCTGCGTACCCAGTCGACCATGGCGATCGACAACCTCGTGAAGTCCGGCGCCTGGACCGCGGCCGACGGCACCGAGGTCGGTCTGCTCACCCCGCGCGCCGAGGGCGGTGACTGGCAGAGCGCCGACTACGAGAAGTTCGAGGCGGCCGGCCTCTACCAGGGCACGCTGTGGCAGTACCACTGGTACGACGCGTACGACATGGGCGGCCTCATCGAGGCCATGGGCGGCCCGAAGGCCGGGAAGGCCGCCGTCCGGCACATGTTCGGCGAGGACTCCACGGCCGACGACGGCTCGACCATGCTGCACTCCAACGCGAACGAGATCGACTTGCAGGCGCCGTACCTCTTCAACTACGTCGGCGAGCCGAGCCTGACGCAGAAGTGGGTACGTGCCATCTACACCGGTACGACCTGGAACCGCTACATCGCGACGGGCTCCACGAACGAGGCCCCCAGCTCCGGCGGCCAGTTCACCCCGCCGGTCAGGACCCAGGTCTACAAGCTCGCGCCGAACGGCTTCCTGCCGACCATGGACAACGACGCCGGCACCATGTCGACCATGTTCGTCGGGGCCGCGCTGGGCCTGTTCCCGGTGACCGCCGGCTCCAGCCAGTTCCAGATCGGCAGCCCGTTCTTCGACTCCACGACGATCACGTACGCGCATGGCAGCCGGTTCACGGTGAAGGCCGACGGTGTCTCGCCGAGCGCCTACTACGTGCAGAGCGCGACCCTCAACGGCAAGCGGTTCAGCAACACGTGGCTCGACTACTCCCAGATCATCTCCGGCGGAACCCTGGACTTCACGATGGGTTCCAAGCCCTCCCAGTGGGGCGCCCGGACGAAGCCCGCGTACTCCCTGAACACCGACTCGGGCGGTACGGGCGACGGCGGCGCGGGTGACGGGGGTACGGGCCACGGCGGTACGGGCCAGGGCGGTACGGGCCACGGCGGTACGGGAACGGGCAAGGGCGACACCGTCGTCTCCGCCCACCCGGCCACCGTGGCGACCGGCGCGGACGGCACCGTCGACGGCAGTGTGAAGCTGACCCTGGACGGCCCCGCGTCGTTCGCCGCCCGCAAGGGAACCAGTCTCACCAGGACCGGGGCGGCGACCGTGACCGGCCTGCCGGGCGGGGCCACGGCGGACCTCCGCGTCGGCGGCCCGCGCACGGCGACGCTGTCGCTCACCGGTACGGCGAAGGTCGACGCGCGCTTCGGCGTCACGTTCCAGGACGTGGCCTTCGCCCACGGCGTACGGGCCTCGACGGTGAGCGGCACCGGGATCTCCCCGACCGACCCGCTCCTCATCTCCGCCGCCGCCGTGCCTCGCAAGGCCCTCGGCGTACTCGTCGGCCAGGCGTCCCTGGTGCGGGGCGACAACTACTCCGACGGCTCCTGGAGCCTGTTCCGGTCGGCGCTCGAACGCGCGCGGACCGTCCTCGCACAGACCGTCCTCGCGGACACCACGTCGGCGACCGGCACCACCACGTCCGCGACCGGCACGCTCATGGCAGCGGACGACGCGCTGCACTCCGCCATCGACGCGCTCACCCTCGACGAGGGCGGCTACGCCGTCCTCCAGGCCGAGGATCCCGACCAGAAGGAGGGCCCCAGCCTCGTCAGCGAGCGGAACAACTCGGACGGCAACCTCGGAGGCGTCACCGAGGGATCGTGGGAGCGGTTCACCAAGCTGGACTTCGGCGGGGTCGCCCCGCAGAGCGTCTCGGTCCGCTACGCCAACTCGCAGGCGGCGGACGCCAGGCCGAGCAGCGTCGACATCCACGCCGGCGCCGCCGACGGCCCCGTCGTGGCCACCGTCCAGCTCCCCGGAACCGGCGGCTGGCAGTACTACAACACAGTGCAGGCGGCCGTCACCGACCCGGACGCCCTGCTGGAGGCGGAGAGCGCGACGTTCGTGTTCCACGCCCCGTCCGGCCAGCAGTGGGTGTCGAACTTCGACTGGCACCAGTTCTCGCCGTACGAGGTCTCCGCTTCGCCCACGACCACGCTCGCCACACTGACCACGGCCAACACCACCACAACCGGCGGCGGTTCGCTCCCGCTCAACCTCTCGAACGGCATCTTCGAGAACGTGACGAACGGCGCGTGGGCGCGGTGGAAGGACACCGACCTCCGCGACGGCGCCGACACCCTCACCGTCCGCTATGACAAGCCCCAGTCGCGCGCGGCGTCGGACTCGCACATCGAACTGCGCCTCGGCTCGAAGGACGGCCCGAAGAGCGTCGACATCCCCCTCGACTACAGCGGTTCGGGCTGGGGAACCATCGCCACCACGAGCGTGCGGCTCGACCCGGCCGTCCTCACCGGCGTCCAGGACGTGTACGCGGCCTTCCTCTCCAGTACGCAGACGGACGCCCAGCCGTACGTGGGCAACGTCTACTCGCTGACCCTGACGCAGGAGGCCGGCGGCCCCGTGGGCTTCGACGCCACCGCGTTCCGCTCGCACAGCGGTGGCGGGCTCAAGAGCGAGCCGGTCGGCTGGCCCGGGTCCGGTTCCACCACCGACCTCGGCGGCACCTACGACGGAGCCTGGGTCGACTACGGGGAGATCGACTTCGGCGGCTCGCCCAAGAGCGCCGTCACGATCACCTACGCCAACAACTCCGCCCGCTGCGGCACCGGTTCGGCCGTCCAGCTCTACCTGGACTCCTTCGACGCGGCCGACCCCGGCACGCCGTACGCGACCGTACCGCTGCCGGTCACGGGCAGCGCGTGGTCGTCAGGAGGGACGACAAGTCTGGCCCTGCCCAAGGCGATCACCGGCAAGCACGCGGTCCATCTGCGGCTGACGACACACCCGGACGCCGCCCACCCGTACGTCGCCAATCTGGCCCGTATCACCTTCGATCACGTCGACGCGCCCGCCGTCACGGACAAGTCCGCCCTGCGCAAGGCGATCGACCAGTACGAAGGGCTCTCCGGCGACGCGGAGCGCTACAACACGATCGACTTCGGCGTGTACGTGCGCGAACTCGCCGCGGCGCGCGCCCTGTTCGACGCCGACGACGCGACGCAGCTCGAAGTCGACACACGGACGCGTAGCCTCACCCTGGCCGCCGGACAGCTGGTCCCGCTGCCCAGGCTGCGACTGGAGGACCTGGTCACGACCGCGTCGGCCCTCACCAACGACCGCTACACAGAAGCGTCGTGGAGGGCGTTCACCACGGCACTCGCCGAGGCGAGGACCGCGGTCGCGGACGGTACGGCCACGGACGCGGCCCTCACCGCTCGGTACGACGCCCTCGATCACGCGAGGTCCGCGCTCAGGACGAAGCCCAAGTCGGCGCCCGCCACACCTGACGCGGTGTCGGCGACGTCGTCCGGCTCCAGCGTGACCGTCGCCTGGTCCGCGCCCGAGGACACCGGCGGCTCCCCGCTCACCGGCTACGAGATCACCCTCAACGACGGCCACCAGGTCGGGATCCACGATCCGGACAGCCGGAGCACGACGTTCACCCGGCTGCGGGCGGGCCGGTCCTACACGGCACGCGTCCGGGCGGTGAACAAGGTCGGGGCCTCGCACCCGAGCGCCGCCACGGCACCCGTGGTGACCGGCGGCGGCAAGCCGCAGAAGCCGGCCGTGCAGGGGGTGATCACCGACGGCGACCAGGTCCGCGTGACCTGGCGGGCGGCGGGCGACGGCGGATTCCCGGTCATCGGCTACACCGTGGCCCTCGGCGACGGGACCACCGCGCACGTGCCCGCCACCACCGGCACGGCGCTGCTCACGACCACGGGCACCGCCAAGGCGCACACGGCCACCGTGACCGCGGTCACCCTGGCCGGAACGTCGGACGACTCCGGCGTGACCGCCTCCGACCCGGCGTACGAGCCGACCGCCTCCGACCCGGTGTACGAGCCGACCGTCTCCGACCCGGCGTACGAGCCGTCCCCCTTCCCGGACGACACGCTGAACGCGACCTACGCGTCCGACAAGTGGCCGGGGACCGGCGACGGCACGGACTACTTCAACGCCCTGCTCAACGGTTTCGACGACCTCCCCTCCGACATCCTCGGCGCCAACACCGAGGTGCCCCACGGCACCGCGCTCACCGCCGAGAACGACGAGATCGCCGTACGGATCAACAACGCGGCGACACAGAAGGAGGTGGACCGCGCGGAGGTCGACGCGACGAACAGCGCCACCGTCACGCTGGCCGACGGCCTCGGCTCCCGGCTGGGCGAGATCTACCGCGATGCCCTGACCAGCGGTCAACTGCCCAAGACCAGCGCCCTCTTCTCGCGCGTCACGAAGAACCTGGACAAGGTCGACGCGGCGAAGAACCACTACGCCTACCAACGCCCCTACGTACGGCTCGGGTTCGCCGGCGACGGCGGCGACATCTACGAGTCGCAGGACGGTTCGTACGGCAGCCTCGCCACCAGCGGCTCGTACCCGAGCGGCCACACCTACGGCGGCTACGAAGCCGGAACCATCCTCGCCACCCTCCTGCCGGAGCTGGCACCGTCGATCCTCGCGCGCACCTCGGAGTACGGGAACAACCGCGTCGTCCTCGGGTTCCACTACCCGCTCGACGTCATGGGCGGCCGTATCACCGGACAGGCCACCGTCGCGCACCGATGGGCGGACCCCGACTTCGCGAAGCTGCTGACCCAGGCCCACACCGAGATGGAGAACGTGCTGCTCGCGCGGTGCGAGAAGGAGGGACACGGCGGCACGCTGGCGGCCTGCGCGGGCGACTCGTACGGCGGTCTGAGCGAGGCGCAGCACGTCGACCTGTACACGCGGCGCCTGACCTACGGGTTCTCCCGGGTGGGGAAGCCCGGGCAGGCTCTCAGGACACCGTCCGACGCGGCGGCCCTGCTGATCACCGCGTTCCCGGCCCTCACCACCGGGCAGCGCACGCAGATCCTGGAGCAGACCGCGACGGACTCCGGGTACCCGCTCGACCTCACGGCGGACGGCGGGGCGGGCTGGGAGCGGATCAACCTGGCGGCCGCGATGACGGCGAGCGTGGTGGTCGACGCCGAGGGGTCGGTCACCGTCACGAACTTCCCGGACGCCACCCGGGCGAGTGTCGCCGACGCGAGGACGATCAAGGCCGGGGGCGTCGCGATCGACGGCTTCGACCCGACGGTGTCCACGTACGTGGTCGACTGGCCGAAGGACGAGAGGATCCCGGCCGTCTCCGCCGTACCGGCCCGGTCCGGCGCGCGGGTGAAGGTCACCGACGGCGGTTCGGTCCTCTCGTCGACCGGGCCCCGGTTCACCACTCGTACGATCAAGGTGACCTCGGCCAACGGTTCGGCCACCCGGACCTACACGGTCGGCTTCCGACTGACGGACCGCGACGACCGGCCGTCGCGGCCGGCGCGGACGGAACCGAGGTGATGTCCAGGGCGCCGGGCACGACGTGACCACGGCCGCGGGCGCCGGACGACCTGTTCGTTGGCGGGTGGGTGATCGAGTTCGAACGGATGCGCCCGCGGTCCGGGCTGTTCCGGCACCTGGAATCCCTGGCGTGGCCGCAGCCGATGAGCGTGCAGGTCCTCATCCATGACGAGGAGGACGGTAAGGCACACGCGGCTGCCTCACGGGTGTCGGACACCGGCCCGCGCCGACGCCGTCGGCGACGGCCTGGACGCGGGCGGCCGGAGCGGAACTCGCGTGGACAAGCTTCCGGCTCCCGTGTGGCTTCCGTGTGTGTGACGGTCAGCGCAGTCCGGCGAAGAGATCGTTCTCGGGTACGGGCGCACCCGTCGCGTCCTTCACACGGAGGAAGGTCTCCGTGCCCATCAACTCGCCGAACCTCTCCTTGCCCATCTTGAGGAAGAAGATGTTCTCGCCCTGACTGGCGTGCGCGGCCAGCGCGTCGAACTTCTGGCCGCTGAACGCGGTGGTGTCCACCCACGTGGTGATCTCGTCGTCGGGGAGGCCGATCTCGGCCATCGCGGCGGCCTCGGCGGGATCCAGTTCCAGTTCCAGCTCCGGCGCCGGCTCCGGCACGTCCTCCTGAAACTCGCGCATGGTCTCCCCGAACCGCTGCATCACCGACCGGGGCATGGTCGTCCAGTACACCTTCGGCGTCAGCTCGGTCATCTCCAGCGCCGCCATCGTGACGCGGTGGGCCTGGATGTGGTCGGGGTGGCCGTAGAAGCCGTTCTCGTCGTAGGTGACGACCACATCCGGCCGGTAGTGCCGCATGAGCTCCGCGAGCCGGGCGGCGCCCTCCTCCACGGGGGTCTGCCAGAACGCCCCGGGAGCGTCGTTGGTCGGCCAGCCCATCATCCCGGAGTCGGCATAGTCCAGCATCTCCAGATCGCTGATCTTCAGAACGTCACAGCTCGCCTCGAGTTCTTGACGACGCATCGAGGCGACGGCCACCGGATCGTGGCCGGGATCGCCCGGCTTGACACCCCCCGGTCCGTCCCCGCAACCGCCGTCGGTACAGGTCACAAGAACCGTACGGACGCCTTCCGCCGCGTACCGCGCGAGGACCCCTCCGGTTCCGGTGGCCTCGTCGTCGGGGTGGGCGTGTACCGCCATGAGCGTCAAGGGTCGGTCAGTCATGAAACAGTCCTCCTGCGTGAACCCGGATCCTGGTGGGGCGGAAGACCTCTGGTCTCCGTACTTCCGGCCCGTACGGCGCCGGTCCCTCGGCCAATGCAACGGTGCCGCCCGGACCTGCTGTTCCCGACGCGGCCGTTTGGCCCTCATGGCGTCGCCCAGGGGCCCGGCCGCGGGTAGGGAGTGTCAGTCCCCGAGGCGAGAATCTCACCATGGCAATCACGTCGGACTATGTTCTGGACTTGCACATGGTGCAGATCGAGAAATCAGCGGTACACAGTGATGTAAAGGGCGCAATCGGTGCCGTTTTGGGGTACGCGCGATCTGGGCGGGGCGGCCACAGGCGAGGCGGCCCAGCGCTTGTCAGGCTCCTGGAGGATGCCCGCCGGCTCGCGGCTTCGACAGGCGAATGGCACGTTGTGCGGCTGCTGCAGGACTCGATCGACTACGCGCAGGGGCTGATCCTGCAGCCGGAGTTCGATGAGAGGTATCGGCTCTTCCGAGACGGTATACGCAACGACCGCCTGCGGAGGCACGTCTCCGAAGCGGTGTCACTCAAATACTGGCTCGCTGCCGCAGACGGGCGAAAGTACCTGGACGCCCATCCCGAGGCTGGAGCGGAGGAAGTGTTGGGGTACATCCGCTCGCTCGCCGAGGACGCCCGTTTCCTGGAAGCTCCGCGAGATCGCCCGGGGCGCTACCGGATACCGCGGGGGCGCGCTGATCTTGTCATGTGGCTCGAGCGCGTCCTCGAAGAACGCGTCGATATCGAGAATACGGCGCAGACGGCTCGGCGGATCCTTGCCTCAGCGGACACGCTGGCACGTCTCGCTGAAGATGACGAGGGCCGGATGGTTCTCAGGGCAGTGGAACTCCGGCGTCGCTCCCAGGGACTTGCTTCCCTACGTCGAGCTGTTGAGGATCGCACAGCTTCGGAACGAGACCTTCAGCGTGCCCTGGAGGGACAACCCTGGATCTTCGGTGGCCAGTTCATAAGCGAATCAGCCCGCCGAAGGCTCGTTCCGGGAGATGAGGTCGACATCTCTCTCATCCGCGGTGACGGGGCGCTCCACATTGTCGAGCTCAAGCGATCAATGAGCCTGGTAGGCCCATTGGTCAAGCGACATCGGAACGCCTGGGTTCCCGCAGGGAATGTGCATGACGCTGTGAGTCAAGCGGTGAATTACCTTGTGGGGCTGGACGAGAACCGCCGGCGCATACGTGACGAATTCGGGATAGAGACGCGCCGGGCCAGCGCGCTTGTATTGATTGGGCATCCGGCTGTGCAACCCAACGTGCCCGAGGAGACGATCAACGAGGCCCTACGGACGCTCAACGCACACATGAGCCGTGTTGATGTACTGACATACAAAGAGCTGGTGGACAGCGCCGATCGTTCGTTGGGGGACGTCGAGAGGCCGTAACGATTCCTACAGGGTCGCCAGAAGCGCAGCGCTTCGATCAATCTTGGCCCTGAAGTCGGCATATGAGACACGGTGTGAGCGTGATGTGGCTCGCTACTGGCCCCGTGAGACCGGGCTTCACTCCTTGCGCAGGCGCGCATGGGGGCAGGATTTCCACGCCCCGATGCTCCGTGGAGAGCCACCTTCTGTCATGCGGTCGTCGCCTCGTCAGGACTCGGTGAGGTGAAGGTGGACGGCAACTGGTTGGGCAGAACGGGACCAGGATCGGCCTGTACCTGGGCGAAGACATCCACGGCGCGTCTGCCGAGACTGTGTCGGGCATACTCCGCAAAGTGCTTGCGGGAAGCAGCGAGTTCCCGGAGGGCCCGCTCGTGTTCCTCCTGTATCTCCGTCGTCCAGCGCTCTCCTACGGCCCACTTCCTGATCCGCTCCCAGCCGTTGCGTGTGGGCGACTGCGCGATGTTTGCGCCCAGGAGGTCCATACACCTGCCGACGACATCGTTGGCCAGTCGTACGCCTTCTTGATCCGCCCGAGCCCAGATCTCCATCTGCGCCGCGTTCAGGGGCGCGATTTCCTGGGCCATCCAGTCGTGCAATTCGAGAGGATCGACGGGTTTGCGCTGGCGCGCCGCTACTTCGAATCCCTCGACCAGCCCGGACCGGAGCCGCATCATCTGCCCCAGTGCCTGCGCTCGCATACCCACCGCGAGCGACCGGGTGAGGACGCTGTTCATGGCCACGTGCAGCGCGTCGGTGTCGCTCGCCCGGCCCCGCAGCCACTCTTGAATCCAGATCACGCCCAACGATGCGAATGCCGTCAAGGCTGAGGCTCCGAGCGCTGCCGTCAGTGCTACTTCATTCGGTGTCATAGTTTCAGGTTACGGGTGAGCAAAGCAGTGCCCGGGCGGAGTTGACACAGCCAGAGGAACGGGTGTCACGGTGTACCGCCGCAGAGTGGGCACGGTTCGCCTTTCCCCTCCGGGACCGCCTCCGCAACGTCGGCCTTCCGATCGGGGAAGTCCTTGCCCGACCGGCTGGCTGGTTGATGGGACGGAAGACGCAGACGGCATGACGGAGCGTGACGCGGCGGCAGTCGCCGGAGGCGGTGCGCCGGATTCCCGCCGGTGGCTCCGCCGGCCGAACCACCCCCCCGGGAGGCGTCGACGGAGGAGCGGAAGGGTACGCCGCCGATTGATCCGTCCGGCAGGTGGAGCCCACGGTGGGAGGCGGCGGTCGGGGCCGCGCTCGCCCACCGCGCTCGCCCATCTGCTGGCGGTCGCGGCAGGCGCACCCGTGGCTGTCCCTGACGGTCTCGTCACGGACACGTTCGGCCGCGCGCTCGAAACGCTGCTCCCGCCTGGACCGTCCCGGCCGCCGGCGAGGCGAGTGGTCCTGGCGGGACCGGGCCTGGCTGCCCCTGACCCTGTTTCCGTCCCTGACCCCGCTCCTGCTCCTGCTCCCGCTCCCGCCTCTGCCCCTGCCCCTGACATCGCCCTCGTCCCGAGGCATCCACGGACGGGGAAGGCATGGCAGCTGCCCGGCCCCGCCGAAACCGTGCCGTTGGCCGCCGACGTATGGATCCATCTGGCCTTCCCTCGTGCACGGGCGCTGGTCCCGGTGACGGGCGGAATGCCCGACGGTGTCCTCCGTGACGATCCGTTGCCGCCGTACCCGCACGAGGTGTTCCGCCCGGACGCGGGGGTGTTCCTCCACACGCTGGCACGGTTGCCCGCGGTACGGCAGTTGTGGCTGCGCGGGATCTACGACCGCGTGAGGGAGCACCCGTACACCCGCCCGTTCCAGGGCGACCGTCTGCCCGAACCTCGGTCTCAGCGCCGGGCGGGTGCCTCCTGACCTGCTGGTACGCCGCTACGGAGGTGATTTTGGACTGGTCTCCGGCACCCGGCCGCATGCGGGTGATCAGTTGGCAGGCCGCCCCACGAGGGAGGCTGATCCGGCTGAGGGCGGCGTCCTGGAACACCGAATATCCGATGGTGCTGACACCGAACAGACGCAGGCGTGTTCCGGACAATCCCCGCTGTGGTGCCCATAGAGGGGGGCGGGGTGGAAGAGGCAGGGAGAGACGACAGATGACAGGGCAGCGGCCGGAACGGCTGACTCACGCTGCGGGCCAAAGGAACGGAGTGGGCCCCGGGGCCCCAGAGGTGTGTGCGTCGAGCCCCGGAACGGCTGGCCAAGAGCGTTGTGCCGGGCCGTACTTCTGGGACAGTGAGCATCGGATTCCGAACCCACGGCACACCGTCGGAGCGTGTGCTCCGCTGTTCTTCAGAACTGCGGGAGGGCTGAACCGAGGCTTTTTCCCGCGACGCGGCACGTGTCGGGCGTTCGTACTCAAGTACCGGATCGCGCAGGCAGCACTCATCAACAGGAGGCACGCCCATGCACGTCCGCACCGCAGATCTGTCGACCAGACCCGTCCGGGCCGTACTGCTCGTCTTAGGCATGCTGGCCGCTCTGCTGGCCGCAGCCCTTCCCGCCGCCGGCCCCGCCCAGGCGGCCGTACCCGACCGGTGGGGATTCGCGTACCTGGACAGCGCGACTCCGCCTCCCGGCTACGTACCCGATCCCTCTCGGCAGTGGGGCAGTTGGGCCTCTCCGTCCGCCAACCCCGTCAAGGTGGACCAGATCGGCCTCGGTTCGTACGTGGTGCACTTCCCGCTGATCGGCGGACCGGGCGGAATCGCCCACGCCACCGCGGTGAACAGCGCCGCCCAGTGGTGCCAGATCGCCGACTGGAAGACCGTCGGGTCCGGTCAGGACGTCTACGTGAACTGCTACCTGCCCAGCGGCGCACCCGCCAACTCCACCTTCACGGTTCTCTACACGAGCAGCAGCGGACTGCCCGCCACGCCCTCGGGCTCGTACGGCTACATCAACTCGGACAGCAGCGGCACGGTTCTCACCCAGTACAACTCCACGGGTGCCACCAACGCGGTGAGCAAGGGCTCGACCGGTATCTGGAAGGCGTGGCTTCCCGGTCTCGGGCTGTCCACCAACGCCGGCAATCTTCAGGTGACCGCGGTCGACGCGCTACAGGGTGCGCGATGCAAGGTGTCCGACTGGGCACCGGGCACGACGGGGCAGACCGTCCTGGTCGCCTGCTACGACGCGTCCAACGCCCCGTACGACACCGAGTGGACCTTGAGCTACTCCTACCTGCGAGCGGTGCACGGACCGGCCTTTCCGCCGAGGTCCTTCGGATACCTCTGGTACAACGGATCGCTGCCTCCCCTGACCAACTACAACTCCAGCGGAGCCACCAACACCCTCGGCGGCTCGGGAGCGCCCTTCACCGTCACCATGCCGTCGGTGGCCGTCCCTTCGGACACCGCCCAAGTCACCGCCTACGGCAGCGGCTCCGCGTACTGCGGCCTGCAGATGCCCTGGGCCAGGACCAGTGGCTCGGCCCGGCTCTACGTAAGTTGCTTCGCCCCGGGGGGAGCACCGGTGAAGACCCCCTTCTTCGTCGCCTACACCTCGGCTTTCTGACCTGAGGCACAGGCACCGCGGAGCACCTCGCGGGGAAGGCGCGCTTCGCGAGACGCCGGAGGCACCGAGGGGGCAGTAAGCGGCGGTGGCCCCGACGCACGGCGCGTCTCCCCGAAATGATCCAGACACCAAAGGGGCCCAGGTCACCGACCTGGGCCCTAGCTGCTGGAGCGGGTGACGAGAGTCGAACTCGCGCTCCGAGCTTGGGAATCACCCGGTGCTTGATTGCCGGGGATAGGCCTGACCATCGAAAACCCTGTGCGGATGTGCTCCTGGTCGGCGGCCGGAAAGTGCCCGTAGAGACCGCTGTTCACCCGTATGAATGGCACGTAGGGGCACGCGGCACTCGACGAGGACCCACCCCGCAGGGCCTGCCGCCCCGTCCGGGCGGCAGGTCCTGCTTGATCCCGTCGTTCTCGGAGGCGTGCGAGTCGGGCGAGGGACGCGCCGGTAAGGCTGTTACGGCTGTTACGGCCAGAACTATCCGTGTGCGGGGCGCGGCGGCGCCGTCTGCGTCGCCAGGACGGCTGCCTGGACGCGCCGCTCCACGCCGAGTTTGGCGAGGAGCCGGGAGATGTTGTTCTTGACCGTCTTCTCCGACAGGAAGAGGCGTTTGCCGATGGCGGCGTTGGTCAAGCCTTCGCCGATCAGGTCCAGGATCTCCCGTTCCCGTGGGGTGAGACCGGCCAATGCCGACGGTTTGTCTCCCTGAGACGGTTCCTTACCGCGCAGGCTGCTCATCAGGCGGGTCGTGGTGGCCGGGTCGAGCATCGACTGGCCCGAGGCGACGGTACGGATCGCCGCGACCAGGTCGTTGCCCTTGATCTCCTTGAGCACGTAGCCCGAGGCCCCGGCCATGATCGCGTCGAGGAGAGCGTCGTCGTCGTCGAAGGACGTCAGCATCAGACAGGCGAGACGGGGCATTCTCGACCGCAACTCCCGGCAGACCGTGATGCCGTCGCCGTCGGGCAGCCGTACGTCCAGCACGGCGACGTCGGGGCGCAGCGCCGGCCCCCGCGCCAGAGCCTGTTCCGCCGTCCCCGCCTCGCCGACCACCTCGATGCCGGCCTCCGCGTCCAGCAGGTCGTGCACACCTCGCCGGACCACCTCGTGGTCGTCGAGCAGGAAGACCCGGATCGGCTCCTGAGGTGAGGAGTCCTGACTGTCTGTCATCGTGGCCCTTCGCGGTCTCGGGAGTACGTTCCCCGGCACTGCCCATAGTGGACCGTCCCGCGGCGGGCGAACAGGGTGGGCAGATCCACGGCAGCCGGCGGGTGCGTGAAGGTGTCGGGGGTGCGTGAAGGTGTCGGGTACGTGAAGGCGTCGGCGACGGCCCCTCCGTCGGCGACGGCCCGTCGGGGTCCACCCACCGACGGGCCGTCGCCGAAGACCTCAGCCGTGCGGAACCACCGCTACCGGGCATGCGGCGTGAGCGATCACCGAATGGGCCACATGGCCGAGACGGGCCCCCAGGCGGGACGTGCGCTCCTGTCGGCCGAGGACGAGCAGAGCCGCGCCTGAAGCCGCCTTCACCAGCCGGTCCGCCGCCGGGTCCATGACCGCGTCGGCCGTGACGGGCACCTCCGGGTACTTCTCCTGCCACGGCCGCAGTACGGCCGCCAGGTCATCGCCATGCTCCGTGGCCAACAGGTCCAGGGCCAGGGGTATTTGGGCGGAGGCGATCGAGTAGGCCAAGGGCAGGTTGTAGGCGTGCAGGACGTACAGGGATGTGCCGCGGCGGTGGGCCGCTTCGAAGGCGAACCTGATTACCTCGTCGCAGGCGTGCGCCAGGTCGATTCCGAGGACGACCCGGCCCGGCGAGGTGGCGCCGGGAGACGCGTCCGCAGTGGTGCCCGGGTGGGGCGCCGGCCGTACGAGAACCACCGGACACGCCGCGTGGGCCACGACGTCCGACGCGACGGAGCCCGCGAGATATCCGGCCGCACCGCTCAGGCCCCGCGACCCGAGCACCAGTGTCTCGGCCTCCTCGGCGGCTTCCAGCAGGGTGGGTACCGGCGGTCCTTGGACCAGCTCACCGGTCGGCCGGGTGCCGGGGAACCTCGTCGTGAGGCGTTCCTCGGCCTCCCGCAGGGAGCGGCCCGCCCCGTTCTGCCCGGCGGCCAGGTCCGCCGAGGAGCCCGACGGGTACGGAACTCCTTCCCAGGCACGTACCAGCCGCAGGGGAAGGCCGCTCAGTGCGGCTTCCGCGGCGGCCCATTCGGCCGCTGCGAGACTCTCCGGGGATCCGTCGACGCCTACGAGTACGGGGCGAAGCATGGTGTACCTCCTGGTGGATTTCACGATGAACGCGTGCGGTCAGGTCCGGTGTCCGCCGTACGACGGAGGCGGGGGCGGGGGCGGGGGCCGGCCGCAGAGGTCCGGGCCCGGACGGCCCCGGCCGTCGTGGTGCGCGGACGGAGCCCGTCAGACCAGCCAGCGGTGGTCCCGTACGACCGGGAGGTTCTGCCACACCCGGCCCAGCCCCCACGTACGGCCCGCTGCGGCGACGGCCAGGGCGATCATGACGACCGCGTACACGAGGTGGTAGTCGACGACCGGGTTCGAGGACATGCTCGGCGCGCCGTCGGACAGGCTTTTGGCGGGGGGCCATTCGGCCGCCCACATCAGCGCCATCATCACCGTGCCGGCGGCGGCGGTCAGGCGCAGGGCGATGCCGCTGGTGAGGGCGAGGCCGATGCCCAGGAGTCCCAGCATGAAGAGCCAGTTGGCCCAGGTCGCGCCGGCCCAGGAGTGGAACGTCGACTCGAGCGGTCCTGCGGCGACGCCGCTCAGGAATCCCTTCGTCGGGGAACCGCCGTTGATCCAGGCGCCCTTGGACGGGGTGGCGTACCCCCAGCCGAACGCCTTGTCGAAGAAGGCCCAGAGGAAGACGAACCCGAGCAGGATGCGTGCGGTGGCGGCGATCCGCGCGAACGTTCCGCCGGCGGCCAGGGGCTCGGCGGCGTGGTCCGTCGTGGTGGAGTGTGTGGCCCCCCTCAGCGAGGGGAGGCGGAACCCGGTGTGACGGGGGCTCTGGTGAACGGCCATGTCTGTCATCCCTTTCAGGGGCGAGCGGCGCGGTGAACAGGTCCCCGTCGTGCGGTGGCCTGTCGTGTCCGATCCGGTGTGTCCTCAATCTCCCGCGGCGGGCACGGGTGGCGCTGCTGCCGCTCGGGTCCCCGACGCAGGGCCGAACGTCCCTGCGTCGGGGACCGGTTGGGCCCCGTCGGACCCGGCGCGTCGGTCCGTCGCCGTGTCAGTCCGTCGTCGCGTCAGTCCGTCCAGGTCCAGTCGGCGACCTCGGGCAGGTCGGTGCCGCGTTCGCGGAGCCACGCGTGGTGGCGGGTACGGGTGTCGGCCGTGGCTTGCCGTACGGCGACCGCACGGGCCCCGAGGCCGGGCACCGACCCGGTCGATGACGTCCATCACGAGGCGATAGCGATCCAGGTCGTTGCGGACGACATGCCGAAGGGTGTGGTGGTGCCCATCTCCTTGTAGCCGCGTACGTGGAGGTTGGCGTGGCCGGTACGGCGGTGGGCGAGGCGGTGGATCAGCCAGGGGTAGCCGTGGTACGCGGACACCACGGGCTTGTCCGGGGTGCCCGGGTGCCGTCCCCCGTACCCGCCCACTTCCACAGGCCCGCGCCCCGGGCGCAGTGCGCGCGTGCCTCCTCCATGCTCACCCGGCCGCCCCGGGTCAGGTTCTCGAAGAGTTCTTCGGGCCGGTACGAGCCCAGCCGCGCCTCCAGTTGGGCTCGGTGGTCCGGGTTGTCGCGCACGCCGCTCAGCGGCACCTGGTGAGCGCGCCAGGTGCCTTCGACCGGTACACCGTCGACCTGCCCGGGGCCGGTCCAGCCTTGGGGAGTACGGAGTACGGAGCACGGAGCACGATCATCGGCCAGGCCGCCCGGTCGCTCACGCCGTCGTGCCGGCGGCCCGTTGGATCGGCGCGATCCGGTCCGCCGCCCGGTCGAGCGCGGCGGCCATGGCCCGGTGCACCTGGAGCGGGTCGTTTCCCGTCACGTACAGCGGGTCGGGGCCGTATCCGCGCAGCAGGCAGTCCAGCTCCTCCTCGGAGATCCCGGTTGAGAGGGTGAGAGGGGTGTGGACCAGGTTGAGCCCGGGGGACGTGCCCCGGTGTCCGAGCAGCCGAGGCTTGATGTACTCCGGTTTCAGCGGTCGGTGAGCAGCGGGTGCCCATGCGGTAGATCTGCCCGGCGGCGCGGTAGTTGGAGGCCTGCGGGCAGCCCGGGATCACCACGCGGTTGATCACGGCCGGCACATGAGGGCCGTTCGGCCCTCCGGTCGTACCCGGACAGCCCTGGAAGGGATGAGATCGCGGGCCGGAATCTGGTGGGACTCCCGCCGTGCCGGGAATCCGCGACAAGGAGACACAAGCGATGACGACGAAGGCCGCCACCCTGATGAGCGCCCTGCCCGCCGCCCCTCGTGAGCGGCTCATGCGCTTCGCCCGCGAGGTCAACATCCCCCAAGGCACCCGGCTCTTCGAGGAGGGGCACCGTGCCGACCGCTTCTGGGCCGTGCGTACCGGCTGCGTCACCCTCGACATCCATGTGCCGGGCCGTCGCTCCCCCGTGATCGAGACCTTGGGCGCGGGGCAGCTCGTCGGGTGGTCCTGGCTGTTCGCGCCGTTCGTGTGGCATCTGGGTGCGGAGGCCATGACCCCTGTACGCGCATGGGAGTTCGACGCCGTCGCCGCACGTCTCCTCTGCCAGGACGACCCCGTCCTCGGCGCCGCCGTAGCCCTGTGGGTGGGCCAGGTGGTCTCCCTCCGGCTGCACACCACCAGGACCCGGCTGCTCGACCTGTACGGCCCCTACGGCAGCGGACCCGCCCCCTGAGCCGATGTCCGCGAGGGGTGACTGCCGCCCCGACCCGTCCGCCTGTTCGAGAACAAGGGAACTGCCATGGCCGCCGTCGGCGCCTTCTCGGAACGGCATCCGATACGGGTGTTCCTCGTGGACGGCCATGAGGCGGTCCGGCAGGGGCTCGGTGATCTGCTCGACGCCGAACCGGACATGATCACGGTCGGTACGGCGCACTCCGTCGAACAGGCCCTGGTCCGGGTCCCGGTAACCCATCCCGACGTGGCCGTGGTGAACGTCCGGCTGACCGAGGACATCGTCTCCTGTCGCGCTCTGCGCTCCGCCGAGCCCGCGCTCTCACTGCTCACGCTCGCCTCGTTCGACGACGACACCGCACACCTGCACGCCGTCCTGGCCGGCGCGTCCGGCTCCGTACTGAGGCAGATCCGGGGAACCCGACTCACCTCCGCCGTACGCTCGGTCGCCGCCGGCCACTCGATGCTGGACCGGACGACCACCGCGCGACTGCTGGAGGGCCTGACCCTTGAGGGAAGGGACCACGGTACGAATGGCCTCGCGGCCCAGGAGCGCCACCTCATGGTCCTGATCGGGGACAGGCTCACCGACCGGCAGATCGGCCGGAGGTTGTTCCTGTCGGAGGAGAGCGTGCGGACGTGGATCTCGCGGCTGCTGACCGGCGGAGTACCGCGCAGGCACAGCCTGCCCTCGGCGCTCCCTCCCCGGCAGTCGGTACTGCCGCCCTGAGGGGGACCGTACGGACAGCCCCTTGCACGGTCCGGGCGAGCCGGATCGTCGGGCAGCCCCTTGCACGGTCCGGGCGAGCCGGATCGTCAGGCTGCCCCTTCCACGGTCCGCACGAGCCGGATCGTCAGGCAGCGGACACGTCCCGCAGCGGCACGTGCCACACCAGTCGGGCGCCGCCGGACGGCGGGGAGTCGTGGGTGAAGGTGCCGCCCAGTTCCTCCGCCCGCCGCGCGATGTTCTTCAGTCCGCTGCGCGCCGCCCTCGGCGGGATGCCGGTGCCGTCGTCCGCCACGCTCAACGTCAACCGGCCCTCCCTCACCGTGACATGAACGTCCACCGTGCGCGCCGCCGCGTGGCGCGCGGCGTTGCTGAGGGCCTCCACCAGCACCGCGATCAGGTGATCGGCGATGTGGTGCGGGACCTCGGTGTCGACGAGCCCTTCGACACGTACGGCCGGGCTGAAGCCCAGCGCGGCGGCCGCTCCGTCGACCGCGGACGCCATCCGGGCGCGTACGCCGTCGTCCGACCCGCCCGACTGCTGGACGCGCAGGCCGAAGATGGTCGAGCGGATGATCTTGATGGTGTCGTCGAGGTCGTTGACGGCGCGCTCGATGCGTTCGGCGGCTCCGGGGTGCTGGTCGAACTTCTGGGCACTCTGGAGGGTCATACCGGTGGCGAACAGCCGTTGAATGGCGAGGTCGTGGAGGTCGCGGGCGATACGGTCACGGTCCTCCAGCAGGGCGATCTGCTCGGCGTCGCTGCGGCGTTCGGCCAGTTCCATGGCGAGCGCGGCCTGTCCGGCGAAGCCGAGCAGCGGTGCCGACTGCGTACGTGCGAACGGTTCGCGCCCCGCGGTGCGGGCCAGCAGCAGCACCCCGCGTACACGGTCCCCGGTGCCCAGGGGGACCGCCACGGCCGGCCCCATGCCCGCCCAGCGGGACTCGGAGCCGATGACGCGCTCGTCCGTGGCGATGTTCACGCTGAGGACGGGTTCCGCACTGGCGAACGCCGCGCTGACGAAACCGTCCTGGATCTCCGGCGCGGGGCCCCTGTGGGTCTGGGCGTCCTGCCCGACCACCAGGGCGGTGCGGAGGCCGCCGGTACCCGCGAGAGGTTCGGCCACCAGCCCCAGGTCGGCGGAGAGTATCTGTCCGGCGCGTTCGACGATCAGCTCCAGCACCTGCGCACGGGGGGCACCGGAGAGCAGGCTGTTGGTGACCTCGGCGCTGGCCGTCAGCCACTGCTCCCGGTTGCGTCCCTCCTCGTAGAGGCGCGCGTTCTCGATCGCCACACCGGCCGCGACCGCCAGGGTCGACAGGACCGACTGGTCCTCCGCGTCGAACTCCCGGGCGCTGCGCTTCTCCGTCAGGTACAGATTCCCGAACACCTCGTCCCGCACCCGGATGGGCACACCGAGGAACGAGTGCATCGGCGGATGGTTGGCGGGAAAGCCGGAGGACGACTCGTGGCCGCCCAGCTCCGCCAGGCGCAACGGCTCCGGGTGGCGGATCAGCTCACCCAGCAGGCCGTGCCCGCTGGGCAACTCGCCGATCCGGGAGCGCAGTTCGTCGTCGATGCCCACCGTGATGAACTCCGACAACCGCTGCTCGCCGCCGATCACCCCGAGCGCGCCGTACTCCGCGTCCACGAGCACCACCGCCGCCTCGACTATGCCCCGCAGCACCTGGGGCAGATCCAGCTCGCGGCCGACCGAGAGCACCGCTTCGAGGAGGCTGTGCACCCGGTCACGGGTGCCGCGTACGGCTTCGATCCGGACCTGGAGCTCCTCCAGCAATTCGTCCAGCCGCAACCGCGGAAGCCCTTGGTCCGTCGCGCCGTTCCCGTCTGTCCGCACAGATCCTCCAGCCACTTGCCCATCGCCCGGTGGAACACGGCACGCGCCACGATAGACCGCCCCCTGATTGCCGACGTCGCGTCGCACACGGTTCGGACGCGCTACGGCGCCGGGAACCTGACGTGGAGGGTGGGGTGCCCCGGAGCGCTGGTGAGGAGGAGCAGGTCGTCGGCGAGGCGGGTCATGCGCCGCGATTCGGCGTCGATGCGGTTCAGGGCGTGGCTGACTTCGGTGGGTAGGGGGCCGTGGTGGCGCAGGGCGAGTTCGGCGTGGCCGCGGATGTTGGCGACGGGGGGTCGGTGTCCGGAAGCGGTTCCGGCATGGCGATCTCGCCGCTGGCGAGCGGCGGCCCGGCGGCCTCCGCCGCCCGGGCCCTGTTGCCATGGGCTACGCCTCGTACGCGGTGGCATCGGACAAGGCCCAGGACATGCTCGCCACCGCCCAGAAGCACGTACGCGGGGCCGGTTATTGCCGCAGCACGTTCGTGGCCAGCTGCTCGCGAAGCCGAAGAGGCGGCCGTGATCGGTGACCGTGAGGGCGCGGTACGTGCCCTGGGCAGGGCCACCACTGCCTTCGTTTACGCCGACCCTGACGCCGGGCAGGCTTGGCTTCGTTTCTAGCAACGTCTGCGTCTGGACCCGTTGATGGTGTCGACCGACTCCCGGCTCCGCCGCCGTGACCTGAATCAGGACCAAGGCGTGGAAGTGGGGGCACCGCTTCGTGGAGGCCGCAACCGCCACCCCGACGACCACGGGGCACCAACGCCTTGTCGCCCTTGCCGAACCGCTTCCCCAACAGCACGGTGCGGCGCGGGAACTCGGCGAGAACATCCGCACCACCCTCGCCGCCTGATTCACTCCGTGGCGGTCTCCGCGCTCACCCACGACAGGTAGGAATCGCTTCCGTGCGTGATCGGGGTGGCGATGATTTCCGGTGTGTCGTAGTCGTTCTTGATGTGCGTTTCCAGGGCTGAGTACCGCTCGGTGGTCGTCTTGTACAGCACCCGCCACCCCTGGTCGGCCCGTACGGCGCCTTCCCAGCGGTAGACGCTGATGATCGGCCCGTCGATCTGCGCGCAGGCCGCCACCTTGGCCTCCACCGCGCCGACGGCCAGGGCCTGGGCCTTCTCGGCGGCGTCGGTCGTGGTCAGAACGGTCAGGTACTCCACCACAGTTGGTCTCCTTCGTACGGCGTCCCCGGGAACGTACCCGGCCGGACAGCAAAGGCTGCCTGCTCTCCTTGCCACTGTCGGGTCGGAAAGGCTTGTGCCGGCCGGTCCAAGCGGCGGCGAGTGCGTACGCACCATTGCCAAGGTCTCGGTCATCCTTGAGGAAAAGAACGAGGCCAAGGCCCCCTTCGCCGCCTACCTGTGTTGCGCGCCGGCCGAGGCTGACCAAGTCGCCACCGTCTGACCCCACCCCGATCAACGGCCAACGCGGCTGGCCCTGTTGACCGTCGGGGGAGACTGTGACGCATGGATTGGATCTCCCCCGTTTCCGGACTCGTCGGCGCCCTGGTGGGCGCCGCCGCTACGTACAGCGGCACCCGTCAGGCACAGAACAAGGCGCTGGAGGACACCCGCCAGGCCCGGCGCGAGGCCAAGCAGGACCAGGCCGTGGTCACGCTGGCGACAGCCTTCGGTGATCTTCACCAGCATGTTCGGAGTGTTCCTGACGACCGAGAGCCGGGAATGGCCACCGAGGCAGCCGCCGCGCTCAAGGTGGCGCGGCAGACGTGGGACGAGAGGTTGCAGGACCACATCGCACCCGCCCGGTTGGCGATCGGCGTCATCCGGGACAGCAAGGTTCGCAGCCGCCTCAACGAGGCCATGACCTTGCTGGAGGCCTGGGACAGCGGGCTGGTGTACGCGTTCCACGGCCGGTCTCGCGTGTGGGTGCTGCGCGGGGTGGTCTCCCACGCTGTGGACTGCGTGGGGGCGTGGCAGCGGGAGGAACAACTACCGGAGCCGAACCCCGCCTTCACCAAGGCCCGGGAGTCGTTGGCCGCCAAGCGGGACGAGTGGGAGGCCATCGACGACGCCGAGCAGGAGGACCGACGCCGACGCCGCGCCCAGCACGTCAGCAGGGCCACCGAGCCCCCGTCTGTGGCTGGGTGAGGGGGGCTGATAGCGAACGGAGGGTTCGGAACTGGTTCATCGGGGTCGCACAGAGTTCGCGGAGGCCTTGAATCGTGCCGCCATGCCTTCGGCGGAACCCTCATCCTGGCCGCCGTTTGCGCCCCTGCTCCGGCGTCGCTGATCCAGTGAGGTTCCTTCGAACCCGAACGGGACGCCGCACCACCCCGGCCAGGTCACGGAGGTCAGCCGGCGTGCCGGTCCGGTGGACCTGGTTGCCGCCGAACAAGGAAGATTTTCTGGGAACTCGCCTCCACGAGCGGCACGTTGAACGGATGCTCAGGACCCCGCGGCCACCTCACGCGTGCCACGGGTCAGCCACGCCGACGAGAAGGATTCAACACATGGACGACATCTTCGGGGAACTCATCGAGGAGATCGCGGAAGAGACGGCCGAAGAGATCGGCGGCGAGGTCGCCGAAGAGGTCGTCGAAGGACTCTTCGACTGACCAGGCGTCCATGGGATGCGGCAGCGGTCCGGCCCGCACCGCATCCCATGGACGACGCCGACGCCGACGCCGCCGGTGGCACAGAGGACGGGCGCTTCCCGAACCGCGGAAGCCGTGGCAGGCGTGTCCCACGCCCAACGGGAACTGCCGCACGGAGACCCCAGGGATCAGCTGCCTTCACCGCATTGTCGTGGAACTCTTCGCGCGCCGCTCGGAGGCAAGCGCACATGTGAGCAAGACACCTTCTGAGCAACATGTCTGTACGTACGTCTGCGGGGCTGGGGAGGTCGTAGTCGGTCATCCCCTCCCGTTGACCGATGTTTCCTCCGCGATCCGGTCGAAAGCGCAAGGAGCGTTCGTCAAAGGTCGATCGGGAGGTGTTCGCCGGGCGCTCCGAGCTTCGACGGCACGATGAAGATCGCGGTGAACGCCGCCGTCGGTGGTCGTCCTTCGCCGGAGCCCGGCCGCCACAAGGCGCTGCGGACAACGGCCCGATGGCCCTGACCTGTCAGGCTGCCCAGCGGATCAACGCGTCCGCAGCCGCAGCGCCGGCAGACCGATTGGTCGGCGACGACGATCGGGCAACTTCCTCACGGGCACCCGGATCAGTGGCCGGCCCGTCCCGCACGCCGCAGGGCTCACCGATCACGCCGATGAGCCCTGCGGGTTGCCGCTCCCACCGCCTCGCGGAAGTCGCCGGGGCGGGAATCCGTATCGGCCCCCACCACACCCGTGAGACCCCCGGACCGTCAGTCCGCCGTCGGCGGCGTCGGGACCCAGTCCGCGCCGGGCGCGGTCTCCGTACCGTCGGCGAGGACAGCCGTCACCCAGTAGTAGTGAGTCGTGCCGGAGGCCGCTGTTGTGTCCGTGTACGAAGTGAACGCATGCGGGTCGGCACCGGTCAGCGGCTCGTACCGGGCCGCAGCCCGGTCCCAGCGGTACACGCGGTAGCCCGTCGCCCCCTCGACCGCGTTCCAGGACAGCTCCACCGCGCTCCGCGTCCCCGTCTGGGCGTTCAGGTACAGGGGCGAACCCGGGGGAGTGGGGACGGTCGGCGTCAGGTCCAGCGCGGTGACGATCCTGACGTCGGCCGCCTTGGTCCATCGGTAGTTCGAGTTGCCGCTGGTGTCGACGGCGTCGATCCAGAAGCAGTGCTCGCCGCCGTTCGGCTTCGCCGAGTACAGGTAGTGCGTCGTGGACTTGTTGAGGTAGGCGTACTCCGTACCGCTGCACACGGTCTCGCCGTCGTCCCCGCGCATTACCGTCCCGACGTAGACCACGTACCGCGCGAGGTCGGACTCGGTGTTCGCCCTCCAGTTCAGCGTGATGCCGTACTCGGTCGCCTCGGCGGTGACCCCGCTGACGGCGGCCGGCGGGGTGAGGTCGCGGTCGGAGACGAGCGTGGTGACGGACGCGGTGCCGGAGGCGGCCGACTCGTGGAGGCCGCTGTCGTAGCCTTTCACCACGTAGTGGTAGGTGGTCTCGGCGGCTGTGGTCGTGTCAGTGCAGCTGTACTGCTTCTGGCCGTCCGCGAGAGTGGTCAACCGCGCGTCGCACCGCACCGGCTCGCCGGTGGTGTCCACCGGCAGGGACGTGGAGCGGTAGACGTGGTAGCCGAAGTAGGCCCCGCCCGTGGCCGAGTTGACCTTCCAGGTCAGTGCCGCCCGATGGGCGTCGGCCCGGGCGGTGACCTCGTGCGGCGCCGCGACGGGGCGCGAGACCTCCACACCGGCATAGCCGGAGTACCGGCCGGCCCCGCCGAGGGACCGCACCAGGTACGTCCGCTTCTCGGACCGGGGTGCCGCGGTATCGGTGTAACCCGGGGTGGTCGTCGCGCCGAGGAAGCGGATGCTGCCGTCGGTGGCACGCCACTCGACGGAGTACTTCACCGCTCCCGGCGCCCCCTTCCAGGTCAGTTTGTTGCCGGCGTCCAGGCCCTGCGCGGCCAGTCCGGCCGGTGGGCCAACGGCGATGCTGGTAACCGGTACGTCCGCGCTGCCCGCGGAAACGTTGCCGGCCTTGTCGTACGCCCGGACCTCGTAGTAGTAGGTGCGGCCGGCGTCTGTGGGCAGGTTGGCGAGCGAGGTGCCGGTGGTCACACCGACATAGCTCCAAGCGGTTTTGCCCGACTCTCGCCGGTACACGCGGTAGCCGGCGAGGTCCATCTCCTTGTTCCGCCCCCAGGACACCACGGCCTTGGCGGTGGCATGGTCGAGCCTGCCCGTCACCGCGGTGGGGGCGAGTGGCCGGACCTTGTCGACCGTCGCGGTGCTCCGGGGGGCGTACGAGAACTTGACGTTCGCGGACCCGGTCCAGGCGACGAAGTCGACGCGCAGGGTGTGCTTCCCGGCAGGGACAGTGAGATTGAGGGTCTTGCTCTGGGTACTGGAGACGTTCCGCCACAGGTCGATCTTGCGGACGCCGTCGAGGTAGACGCGGATGCCGTCCTGGGACGCGGCCGAGAACGTGAACGGACCACCCGAGCCGAAGTCGCGGGCGACGCTCCAGCGCACGGCGAAGCTGTCCCGGGGCAGGGTGACTCCCGCCGGGTCACCGGTCCCGTAGCTCTCGCTGACGGCACTGTCACAGGTGGTCAACTTGGGGGTGCCACTGAAGGTGGTGTTGGCGTAGAACTGCACCTTCCAGGCCGGAGAGGTACAACTCACTTCCGCGATGGCTGGGGTGGCCGTGGCGCTGAGCAGCGTGCCCGCGACGACGCAGACGACACCCGCCGCGCTGACGCCGCTCAACCGGTTACGGGGTCTCACAGAAAGAGGCATCCTTCCCACAATGATCAACTGGACCAGGAGGTGACCCTCGGAACCCTCATTTGGTTGTAGATCCGGTCCGGCTACTCCTTCTCCTCCTCCTCCGCACCGATCGCAGGATCCCCCCGTTCCCGGCCACGCCGGATCCCGGGCAGACGGCCGTCCGACGGGCCTCCGGACGGAGCAGGCCCGAGCCGGGGTCGCGGCCGGGCGCATCAGGTCACGCGGGACGTCGGTGAAGACGACGAGCCCGGCCACCGACTGGTACGCCCGCGAGGACCGCTCCCACCCGGAGTGGTGGGAGCGTTGAGCCGCTGGTTCGTATCCGCAACCAACCATCTCTTCGACGTACAACCAGACCACGAAGATGCCCCCGGCTTGTGCGCTCCTCCTTCGGACGGAAGTGGCGCCGGCCCCGCGCCGCGGTCGGGCCCCTGAACGGGTCCGGACGACAAAAAAAAGGCCCGGGCCGCTGGCCTGGGGCTTTTGCGTGGAGCGGGTGACGAGAATCGAACTCGCGCTCTGAGCTTGGGAATCACCGGGTCCTGCGAAGCCGATGTGTTGTCTGACCTGCGAGAACGGGGGCGCCAATGGCCCCTCGCGCAGACCGGATTGCACCGCTGTTGACTGGGGTTGTCCGGTCTGGAGGGCACGGTTGGGACACGCCGTGGTCAAGGTGGTCCGTTGAGGTGCGATGAGCTGTCGGATCTGCCCCGTAGCGTGTGCGCACTCTTGTGCCGGGAGATCGAGGTTGCGGGAGCAAGGATGCCCACGAACGGGCTGTTTCGCCGCGCGGCGTGGTCCTCTCCTGCCACGCTGCTCGTCGTGACCTATGTCGTGGGTGTGGAAACCCACATCCCGCAGGACTCTCCGGAGACGGACCCCCTCTGCAACGCGCCGGCGCGGTGGCCATCCTCGAATCCGGGCTCGACTCGGTGGAGGGCATCGAGGGCCTGGGCGGGATGGAGGCGAACCTCCACTAGTCGCTTGTGGCCGTCCATCCGGGCGGGGCACTGCTGAGGATCTTCGTGGATGCTCCGGCGCTGGAGTTCGCAGAGGAGGCGGTTCGTTCGGTGGTCGGGGAACTGCTGGAGCGCTCGGAGCTGCTGGCCGGGTGGACGGTGGACAAGTGTGAGGTGCAACTTCACCCCGGCTTGGTCCGGGAGGGCCTTGCGGCCGCCGACGGCCCGGATGTTCCTCCCGATGATTCCGCTTCACGACTCGACGGATGGGGTCGACGAGGACGCGGTGGGTGCCCCTCGGCATTGCGCCCATGGCGATCGGATCCTGGTTCACGCCTTCAACGAAGGCCGGTACGTCCATCCCTATGCTGCCGACGCGTCGTCGGCTGGGTAAGTGAGAGCGGGCGTCTGTCGTCCCGAATGAGGTCCACCCAAGATCCCTGCCAGGTCGGATGGGGATTTGCGCTGGTCAGGGGTTTGGGCTGGGGCGGTTTCGCGTGCCCTCGGTGGGCCTTCAGGGGAAGATCATCTCTCAGATTTTTTTCTTCCAGGCCACGGATCGGTGGTGCTGTCCCTGCGGCCGCAGGCCGCCAGACCCTCCGAGTCCGCGTTTTCTGGCCCCACGTTGGGCCGCTTCCACCCGGTCCTTCCAGCCTGGCTTCGCGGTGGATTACCTCGCCGCCGAACGCGCGGAAATCTGTGTCGGCTGGAGTAGACATTGAGTGGCTGTGTGGTTATGGTTTCTCTCGTAGCCCAGAGAGACGGCAGGGCCTGGCAGGGAGAACTGCCGGGCAGGAGTAGAGCAGTTGTGGTGTGCAGGGCGGTGCGGTGGTGGAGTTGCGAAGCCAGAGTGGTTGCAGGACGGCGACGGGACTGGCGACCGGACCGGGTGGCCCGCAGTGATCAGGGGCCGCCGTGAGCAGTACAAGCAGTGCGAAGTGCTCAGCAGCGGAGTAGGTGAGTGGTACCTCGGTGAAGGCGTCGGCTGCGGGCGCGCGTACCGGGAAGTTCGGCAGTGGGGTTCTAAGCCAGAGCAGGAGCAGGACGGGCGACGGGGCTGGCTGCCGGAGAGTGGTGCTGTGACAGGCCATCAGCAGTTCGCAGTACAGGCAGTGCGAAGTACCCGTTGGTAGAGGCTGATCAAGAGGGAAGAACGGAGGAGCCGAGCGCCATCAGGATCGCCCGGGCGGAAATCTTGAGCCCGGGTACCGCAGGACATCGATAGTGAGGTGGTCTCCGGTCAAGCAACCGCGATCCCCGCATTCCCCACCCTCCCCCGGGTGGCCGTGCGGACACAGAAGGCCGGCGCAGCATGAGGGCCGGCGGATGGTGTAGCAGTTCCTTCGGGGCCTTGGTGCCAATCGGCACCAAGGCCCCTCCACGCGTTCCACAGAGAGGTGCGATGACAGCAAACGACTCCTACGGGCGTCTCGACGACGACGACTACCCCGCCTACACGATGGGCAGGGCCGCCGAGATGCTCGGCACCACCCAGGGCTTCCTCCGAGCCATCGGCGAAGCCCGCCTGATCACCCCGCTGCGCTCGGAGGGCGGACACCGCCGCTACTCCCGCTACCAGCTGCGCATCGCCGCCCGCGCCCGCGAACTCGTCGACCAGGGCACCCCCATCGACGCCGCCTGCCGCATCGTCATCCTCGAAGACCAGCTCACAGAAGCCCAGCGCATCAACGCCGAACACCACCGCGCGGCGGAACCGGCGAATCCCACGACCGCGGCCTGAGGCGGCCGGCCACCGGCAGACGGCGCTCTGGTAGCACTGGGAGACCGCCGATCAGGATGCGTCGCTCGACGCGTCCATGCTTGCGTGCGCCGCGCTCTGGAAGCGACTCTCCAAGGTGGTTTTCTCCGCCACGATGTCGGCGGTGCAGGGCTATGCCCGGCTGGCCTCCGGCGGCTTGGCAGAGGAAAACGAACGCTGCGAGCCGAGCCGGGGGACGGCAGCATCGCGATCGACGGCGCGGCTCTCGCGGCCGAGGCCGCCACGTCGGGGCTGATCGACGGGTACCGGCCCCGGTGCTGGTCGGCGGTGGCATTCCGTACTTTCCCCGACGCGAGTGTCAGGCGGGTCTCGAACTCTTCGAGACCCGTACCGTCAGCTCGCGAGCGTCTACCTCCGCTACCGCGTTCCCGCCCTTACGGGTCCGTACAGAGAGTCCACCTCGCCTGCGACGAGAGGGATTGGAACGCTGAGGGCTCTTGAGGGGGTGAAGCTCCGCGGCGGCTGCATCGCATCTGGAACGGGACTTGAGCGGCAAGTGCCAGTGCAGATCGTATAGCTCCTGGTGTAGCCCTCCATCGTCGTTCGATCAGTTTGGCGCCGGTACCGCGCGGGAGTAGATCGTGCTCGACAAGGTTCGACGCGACATCCAAACACCCAAGGGGCGAGGCGCCTTTCTCGCCGCGCATGGCGCCAGCGCCGGGCGGAACGCCGCCGCGGCGACGAAGGGCGAAGAGGGTGGCGCCTGCTGCTCGCTGTTCTGCTCTACGGCGGAACACCCCGCGGCGCTGACGAGGGGCGCGGATCCCCGGCGCCCCGCCGCTGCACGACCGGGGGCTCACGCCCTCCAGGCCGGTACCGGCGGCACCCGATTCTCATCTCAGGAGCCGGCCCGTCACTCTGCTGACCTCCTCAGGTCACGCAAGGCGCCATGCGGCTCGGCGGCCAAGAGGCCGGGGCAGCATGCCCCTGCCGGGAACCGCAGGTTCTGTTCTGCTCACGGACTTGAAGCTATCGCGGCAGGCATAGATATTTACCCAATGCGCGGTCAGGGTTTATGGAACGCCTGGTGGAACGATATGGAATGCCTCGCAAGGCTCTTTGGTTGGCTCTTTGGTTCATGCTAGTGTCTGTCTCAGTTGCAGTTGTGGATCCCAAAGACTTCAAGCGTTTTCGTTCCGGATTTTCTTTCGGGTAAGGCGCTTATGTATTTCCGGTCAGGTTTCCGGGTGGGTGATCATTGTGGCGATCAAGTTTCGCGCAGTGCGAAGCTCAGGGTTTTGCCCCGAAGGAGATCAAAATGGCCAGTGGCACCGTCAAGTGGTTCAACGCGGAAAAGGGTTTCGGCTTCATCGAGCAGGACGGTGGCGGCGCTGACGTCTTCGCCCACTACTCGAACATCGCCGCCCAGGGCTTCCGCGAGCTCCAGGAGGGCCAGAAGGTGAACTTCGACGTCACGCAGGGCCAGAAGGGCCCGCAGGCGGAGAACATTACTCCCGCCTGACGCTTAGGCGCATGACAAGCTGGGGTCCGCTCCTTGGGATGCGGACCCCAGCTCGTTGCTTTTTGCAGGACCCGCCCGGACCGCCGCAACGGCCGCCTCGGGCGACGTGAGACCAAATACGCCGGCTCAGGCTCTTTTCGCCCCGGCGTGGCTTCGTTCAACGAAATTTCCGGCTCGTTCTTGTGATTCTCTGTGCGGCCACCTCTGCCAAGAATTCTCGATACGTGCCGCATCGAGAAAGGTTCGGAATTGAACCGCACACGCACGAACGACCGCTACTCCCGTACTCGTACGGGAGGATCTGGCACGGGCTCCGCGGGTAACGGCGGCGCCGGCCGCTTCCGCTCGGGCGCCGCTCCCACCCGCTCGGGTGCTCCCGGCCGCTCCGGCGGTTCGAGCCGCAACGGTGGCTCCGGTGGCTCCTACGGGCGCCGCCCCTCCGCCGTCCAGGGTGAGTTCGCCCTGCCGGTGACGCTCACCCCCGCGCTGCCCGCCGTGACGAGCTTCGCGGAACTGGAGATGCCGTCCGCGCTGACGGACATGCTCACCAGCCTCGGCATGAACGAGCCCTTCCCCATCCAGGCCGCCACGCTGCCGAACTCGCTGGCCGGCCGGGACGTCCTGGGCCGCGGCCGCACCGGCTCCGGCAAGACCCTCGCCTTCGGCCTGGCCATGCTCGTCCGCACCGCGGGACAGCGCGCCGAGGCGAAGCAGCCGCTGGCCCTGGTCCTCGTTCCCACCCGCGAGCTGGCGCAGCAGGTCACCGACGCGCTCACCCCCTACGCCCGGTCGCTGCGACTGCGGCTCGCCACGGTCGTCGGCGGCATGTCGATCGGCCGGCAGGCCGGTGCGCTGCGCGGCGGCGCCGAGATCGTCGTCGCCACCCCGGGCCGCCTCAAGGACCTCATCGACCGCGGCGACTGCCGCCTGGACCGGGTCGCCATCACGGTCCTCGACGAGGCCGACCAGATGACCGACATGGGCTTCATGCCCCAGGTCACCGCGCTGCTCGACCAGGTGCGCCCCGACGGACAGCGGATGCTGTTCTCGGCGACCCT
>NZ_JBIUXU010000023.1:0-67907 GCF_044744165.1 Streptomyces sp. NPDC087420 | reverse complement strand
GTTTTGTGTCGCATGGCGACCGTCACGCAATTCGGAGTTGCTGAACGCGACGTAAAACATGCAGTGCAGGACACGACCCCTGACCGGCCCCCGGCGACAACCCGCACCAGGCCACCGGCCCGCAGCGGGCAAAATCAAGCCCGTCCGGCGATTGAGGACAACACGGACCGCAACGCGGTCACCGAGAACGCGCGGCCCCCCGGCCCAAGAACGCCGCCAAGGCCAAGGCCACCGCTACGGGCCCACGGCAACCAGCGCCTGGTCCAGCGCCTGCAAGAAGCGGTTCGTTGTCGCGCGGTCTCTCACCGCGACCCGCAGCCACCTCCCGTCCAGGCCCGGAAACGTGTCCCCCCGCCTCGCCGCGAACCCCAGGGACCGCAGGCGCGTACGGACCGCGTCCGCCCGGTTCGTGTGGAGGAGGACAAAGGGGGCCGCCGCCGCCGGGACGACCCGTACCTCATCGAACTCCGCGAGCCCCGCGAGCAGGTGCCGGCGGTCCAGGGCGATGAGGCACGCCGCCGACTCCGCCTCCGCCAGTGCCGCCGGCGCCATGCACGCCTCCGCCGCCGCCAGCGCGGGCGTCGACACCGGCCACAGCGGCTGCGCCCGCTCCAGCGCGGCGATGGTCTCCGGCGCGGCCAGGACGTACCCGACCCGCAGCCCCGCCAGGCCCCAGGTCTTCGTGAGGCTGCGGATCACCACCAGGCCGGGCACGTCGACGCGGCCGGACAGCGCCTCCGGCTCCCCCGGCACCGCGTCCATGAACGCCTCGTCCACCACCAGCGTCCGCCCCGGCCGGGCCAGCGACGCGATCGTCGCCGCCGGGTGGAGCACGGACGTCGGGTTCGTGGGGTTGCCCAGGACCACCAGGTCCGCGTCCTCCGGCACCGACGCCGGATCGAGCCGGAAGCCGTCCGACGCGCGGAGCAGGACCCGCCGTACGGTGTGCCCCGCGTCCCGCAGCGCCGCCTCCGGCTCGGTGAACTGGGGGTGCACGACCACCGGCCGCGCGACCCGCAGCGCCCGCGCCAGCAGGACGAACGCCTCCGCCGCCCCCGCCGTCAGCAGCACCCGCTCCACCGGCAGCCCGTGCCGCGCCGCGACCGCCGCGCGCGCCGCCCGACCGTCGGGGTACGCGGCGAGCCCGGTGATCGAGTCGGCGATCCGGGCGCGCAGCCAGGCCGGGGGAGTACCGGTACGGACGTTGACCGCGAGGTCGATGAGCGCGCCGGGGCAGTCCCGTACCTCGGCGTCGCCGTGATGCCCGAGGTCATGCGTGTCAGCGCGCGTAGACATGGCTGCCACAGGCCCGCTCGTAGCCGTACAGAGGGGGGTCGGCGGTTATGGGGGTCACCGGGCTCCTTCCGAATGCCCCGGGGTCACCGGGGCGTCACGACGCGCCCCGCGGTGTACCGCGTGGCCGCTGTTGTCTACCGTCTACACCTGCGCCGTGTCCAGGCCCATCCGTTACACCCGGCCCGGGGCGCGGGCGACCGCGCAGGTGGCGGAGGCGGCCCGGCCGGGGGGCCGTGAGGTCCGTTTCGGTACGAGGAGTTCGCCGCCGCGGGCGAGCGCCGCGGCCTCCGCGACGGACGGCGTGCCGAGGGCGGCGAGCGGCGCGGGGGACGGATTCGGTACGGCGACACCCGCGAGGAAGGCCGCCGCGTACCCCCGTACCGGCACCCCCAGCCGCGCGGCGGCGGCCGTGATCCCCGTCTCACCGGCGCGGGCATCGACGGTCGCCAGTTCCATGACGTCGGCCGCCACGAGCCCCGCGTCCCGCAGGGTTTCCTCGATCAGGCCGGTCATTTCCTCGGCGGAGACGCCCGCGCGGGCCCCGACGCCGACCACCAGCGGGGACCCCGGATGTGCGCGGGAGGGCCCCGATCGGCTAAGCAGGGGCCCATGGCGGTCTTCGTCGCGCTCGGCGCGTTCCTCATGACCCTCTTCGGAGGCTGGACGGCGCAACGCGTCACCGACCGCCGGCACCTCGTGCTGGGCCTGGCGGGCGGGCTGATGCTGGGGGTGGTCGGGCTCGACCTCCTGCCGGAGGCGATGCGCGCGGCGGGCGACGAGATCTTCGGCGTACCGCAGGCCCTGCTGCTGTTCGTGGGCGGCTTCCTCGTCGCCCATCTGGTGGAACGGCTGCTGGCCGTCCGCCAGGCGTCCCACGGCGCGGACCCGAAGGAGAGCGAGGCGCTCGACGGCCACGACAGCCACGCCCACGCCCGCGTGCCGCAGGTCGGGCTCACGGCCGCCGCCGCGATGGTCGGCCACAGCCTGATGGACGGCATCGCGCTCGGCGCGGCCTTCCAGGTCGGCGGGGGCATGGGCGCGGCCGTCGCGCTCGCCGTCGTCGCCCACGACTTCGCCGACGGCTTCAACACGTACACCCTGACCAGCCTGTACGGGAACGACCGCCGCAAGGCGCTCACGATGCTCGTCGCGGACGCCGTCGCGCCGGTGGTCGGCGCCGCGTCGACGCTGCTGTTCACGCTCCCCGAGGAACTGCTCGGCAGCTATCTCGGGTTCTTCGGCGGCGCCCTTCTCTACCTGGCCGCCGCCGAGATCCTCCCCGAGGCGCACCACGACCATCCGGCGCGCTCCACGGTGCTGTGCACGATCGCGGGCGCGGCGTTCATCTGGCTGGTGGTGGGCATCGCCGGCTGACGGGCACGTCATCCGGCACACCGCTCCACGAACCGCCGCGCCATCAGGGGTGTGGCCGCCCAGTGCGTGTGCAGGTAGCTGGCGTGCACCCCCCGCTGCACGAAGCCTTCGAGGCGCCGTTCCGGGTGCACCACGCCCCAGGCGGGCGCCGCGCCCGCGCCGGGCTCCAGCACCGTGCGGTGGAACTCATGCCCCCGTACGCGCGTCCCCGCCACGGCCAGCGCGCTGTCACCGACGGCCACCGCCTCCCGGTAGCCGAGCGTCAGCCGTCCCGACATCCGCCCGTCGGCGTCCAGCACCCCGCACATCGGCTTCCCGTCCAGCGACCGCGCGAGGTACAGCAGCCCCGCGCACTCGGCCGCCACCGGCGCCCCGGAGTGGGCCAGCTCGGAAACGGCCTTGCGGAGCCGCTCGTTGGCGGACAGCTCCGGCGCGTACACCTCGGGGAAGCCGCCGCCGATGACCAACCCCCGCGTGCCGTCGGGCAGTTGTTCGTCCCGCAGCGGATCGAAGGGCACGACGTCCGCGCCGGCCGCAGTAAGCAGTTCGGTGTGTTCGGCGTACGAGAACGTGAACGCGGACCCGGCGGCCACCGCCACCACCGGCCGGGAGCCGACCGGTTCGACCTCGGGGGACCACGGGGTCACGTCCAGCGCGGGCGCGCTGCGCGCCAGGGCCAGCAGCGCCTCCAGATCACACCCGTCACGCACGCGCCCGGCCAGCTCCCGCATCGATCCCACCGCGTCCGCCCGGCGCTCGGCGACGGGCACCAGCCCCAAGTGGCGGGAGGGCGTGCTGACCTGATCGGTCCGCCGCAGCACCCCCATCACCGGGACGCCCGACTCGTCCAGCGCCTCACGCAGCAAAAGCTCGTGCCGGTCCGAGGCGACCTTGTTGAGGATCACCCCGCCGATCCGCACCTCGGGGTCCCAGGACGCGAAGCCGTGCACCAGCGCCGCCACCGAACGCGACTGCGACGAGGCGTCCACCACCAGCACCACCGGCGCGCGCAGCAGCTTCGACACCTGGGCGGTGGAGGCGAGTTCGCCCTGGCCCGACGCGCCGTCGTAGAGGCCCATCACCCCCTCCACGAGGGCGAGATCGCACCCCGCCGCGCCGTGCGCGAAGAGCGGCCCGATCAGGGCCGTACCGCTCATGTACGCGTCGAGGTTGCGCCCCGGCCGCCCGGGACCACCCGCCGAGACCGCGAGCGTGTGATAGCCGGGGTCGATGTAGTCGGGCCCCACCTTGTGGGGGGACACGGCGAGCCCACGCTCCGAGAAGGCCGCCATCAGCCCGGTCGCGACCGTGGTCTTCCCGCTGCCCGACGACGGCGCGGCGATGACCAGGCGGGGGACACTCACCACTCGATGCCCCTCTGGCCCTTCTGCCCCGCGTCCATCGGGTGCTTGACCTTCGTCATCTCCGTGACGAGATCCGCGAACTCCACCAGTTTCTCAGGGGCGTTGCGGCCGGTGATGACCACATGCTGGGTGCCGGGCCGGGTACGCAGTACCTCGATCACCTCGTCCGTGTCCACCCACCCCCAGTGCAGCGGATACATGAACTCGTCGAGCACGTACAGCTTGTGGGTCTCCGCCGCCAGGTCGCGCTTGACCTGTTCCCAACCCTCCCGCGCCGCCTCCTCGTTGGACAACTGGCTGTCGCGCTGCACCCACGACCACCCCTCGCCCATCTTGTGCCAGGCGACGGAACCGCCCTCGCCGCTCGCCCCCAGCACCTTGAGCGCCTGCTCCTCCCCGACCTTCCACTTCGCCGACTTCACGAACTGGAACACCCCGATCGGCCACCCCTGCGTCCACGCGCGCAGCGCAAGACCGAACGCCGCCGTCGACTTGCCCTTGCCCACCCCGGTGTGGACGAGGACGAGCGGGCGGTTGCGGCGCTGGCGGGTGGTGAGCCCGTCGTCCGGTACGGTCTCCGGCTGTCCCTGCGGCATTACGCGGCCCTCCGTCGGTTGCCCTGTACGTCCCTGACCAGCCCGGCGATGCTGTCGGCGCGCAGATCGTCCAGCGTGACGCACGTGCCTTCCAGATCCCCGGCGAGTGTCCCGGCGAGCCCGAGCCGTACGATCCCCGACTCGCAGTCCACGACCACCGAAGCGGTCCCCTCCGACGCGTGCAGCCGCGCGGCACGCGCCGCGAGCGCGACCGGATCCGCGCCGCCCGTCGCCCGCCCGTCGGTCACCACGACGAGCAGCGGCCGGCGCGCGGGATCCCGCAGCCGCTCCACCCGCAGCACGTCATGGGCCTTCAACAGCCCTGCGGCCAGGGGCGTACGGCCCCCGGTCGGCAGCGACTCCAGCCGGACCGCCGCGGCGTCCACGGACGACGTCGGGGGCAGTGCCACCTCCGCGTCCTTGCCCCGGAAGGTCACCAACCCGACCTTGTCGCGCCGCTGGTACGCGTCCAGCAGCAGCGAGAGCACCGCGCCCTTCACCGCGCTCATCCGCCGCTTGGCGGCCATGGACCCGGAGGCGTCGACCACGAACAGCACGAGATTGCCCTCGCGCCCTTCCCTCGTGGCCTGCCGCAGATCGTCCTTGCGTATGACCAGACCAGGCCCACTACGGCCACGCGCCCGCTGGTGCGGGGCGGCGGCCTGCACGGTAGCGGCGAGGTGCAACTTGGTCAGCGCACCCCGGGGCCGGCGCGACCCGGTGGTCCTGCCGTGTTCGGTACGCGCCCGGGACCGCCGCCCGGCGGCCCCTTCGCCGAGGCCGGGAACGCTGAGCATCTTCGTACGGTACGGCTCACCGGCCTGTACGGCGGCCTGCTCACCACCCCCGCCCCCGGGGCGCGGCGAGGGCTCGGGCGTGTCGCCCTCCCCGGCTCCTGAATCCTCCGGCGCGTCGGGCCCACTATCGGGCGCCGGCTCACCCCCACCCCCGGGCCCATCAGGCTCCGGATCATCATCCTCGCCCTTGAACTCCTCCAACGTGTCGTCGAGCTTGTCCTGATCAAGCCCCGGCGCGTCGAACGGATTGCGCCGCCGCCGGTGCGGCAACGCGAGCAGCGCGGCCTGCCGGACGTCCTCGGCGAGCACGTCCGTACGCCCGGCCCACGCGGCCAGCGCCGTCGCGGTCCGCGCCATCACGATGTCGGCGCGCATCCCGTCCACCTCGAAGGCGGCGCAGGTGGCGGCGATCTGCAACAGAGCGGCATCCCCCAGCCGTACGTCCGACAGCAGCGCCCGCGCGGCAACGATCCGCTCCCGCAGCGCACTCTCCTCCTCGGCCCAACGCCCCGCGAACCCAGCCGGATCGTCGTCGTAGGCGAGCCGCCGCCGTACGACCTCCACCCGCGTCTCGGGCTCCCGGGACGCGGCGACCTCCACGGTCAGCCCGAACCGGTCGAGCAACTGCGGCCGCAGCTCCCCCTCTTCGGGGTTCATCGTCCCGACGAGCAGAAACCGCGCGGCATGCCGTACGGAGACCCCTTCACGCTCGACGTACGAGGCACCCATGGCGGCGGCGTCCAGCAGGAGATCGACCAGGTGGTCGTGGAGCAGATTGACCTCGTCGACGTACAACACCCCACGGTGGGCATCGGCGAGAAGCCCCGGCTCGAAGGCCTTCACGCCCTCCGACAGGGCCCGCTCGATGTCGAGCGCCCCCACAAGCCGATCCTCCGAGGCCCCGACGGGCAACTCGACCATCCGCGCGGGCCGCGCCGTACCCGGACCGCTCTCGTGGGGTCCGTCAGGACACCGCGGATCGGGCGAGGCGGGATCGCAACTGAACCGGCACCCCGCCACCACGCCGACCTCGGGCATCAACGCGGACAGCGCCCGTACGGCGGTGCTCTTGGCGGTGCCCTTCTCACCCCGAACCAACACACCACCAACCGCCGGACTGACAGCGTTCAGCAGCAGCGCGAGCCGTAGATCGTCCATTCCGACGACAGCGGTAAACGGGAAAGGGGTACTCATGGGGCTCCTTGGAGTGCGGTCAGTACGTGTCGGACTACCGGCGGCAGGTGGCTCAGCCCCCACCGGCGCGAGGGGGTCGGGGTCGGAGGAGGCACGGGTGTCCGGACGTAAAGCGTCGCAACTCGCGCGAAGCGCGGTGACCACGCGGCGGAGCCGCATATTGATTGCAGCGCAGTCCGGACACCCGTGCCTCCGGAGGCCCCGGCACCCGTCCCGGACGACGCACCCGCGCCACAACGGCCGTCACGACGCCCCCGCCGGACGGCGTCACGGCGCACCCGGCGGAATGAACGGCAACCCCCCAGGAGCACCCCCCTCGATCAGCCGCCACAACGCGTCCGTGTCCGCGTGCTCCTCCACCAGGTCCCCCAGCAGATCGAGCTGTTCCTCCCGCAGCGCCCCGAAGCTCGTGTCCGGCGCCGGTACGAACCGCCGCCCCGCCTCCCGCGCGACCTCCACGAGAAACCGCCGCCGGAACGCGTCGTTCTCCAGCACCCCGTGCCAGTGCGTCCCCCGCACGGAACCCACCCGGCACCCGTCCACCGCCACCCCGCCCCCGTCGGAGACAAACGCCGAGCCGCCGCCGACCTCCGCGACCCCGTGGTGGATCTCGTACCCCTCCACGGGCTCACCGAGCGCGACGCCCACCGGCCGCCCCAGCGTCTTCTCGCGCGCGAACCGCACCCGTACCGGCAGAAGCCCCAGCCCCGCCACGACCCCGGCCCGCGACTCCACCTCGTCGTCGATCAGCTCGCCGAGCACCTGGTAGCCGCCGCAGATGCCCAGTACGGGACGACCCTCCGCCGCCCGCCGGGCCACCGCGTCCGCGAGGCCGCGCTCCCGCAGCCAGGCCAGGGCGCCCACGGTGCCGCGGGTGCCGGGTATGACGACCAGGTCCGCGTCGGCCAGTTCCTCCGCCCGGTCCACGAACCGCACGACCACCCCCGGCTCGGCCGCCAGCGCGTCCACGTCGGTGAAGTTGGACATCAGCGGTACGGCGCACACCGCGACGCGCAGCACGTCCTCGCCGTACGGGACGGACGCCGCGGACTCCCGTACCGACCCGCGGAGCGACACCCGCAGGCCGTCCTCCTCGTCGATGCCGAGCCCCGGCCGCCACGGCAGGACACCGAGGGTCGCCCGCCCGGTCAGACCGCGCAGCATCTCCAACCCCGGTTCCAGCAGGGAGACATCGCCCCGGAACTTGTTGACGACGTACCCCGCGACCAGCGCCTGGTCCTCGGCGCTCAGCAGCGCGGTCGTCCCGAAGAACGAGGCGAAGACCCCGCCCCGGTCGATGTCGCCGACCACGACGACCGGCAGGCGGGCGGCGCGGGCGATGCCCATGTTGACGATGTCGGTGCGGCGGAGGTTGATCTCGGCGGGGCTGCCGGCGCCTTCGCAGATCACGGCGTCGTACGTACGGCGCAGCTCGGCCAGGCACTCCAGTACGGTGCCCAGCAGCGCTTCCTGGCGGCCTCCGTGGTAGCCCCTGGCGCTCATCTCGCCGACCGGCCGTCCCATGAGGACCACTTGACTGCTCCGGTCGCCGCCCGGTTTCAGCAGTACGGGGTTCATCAGCGCGGTCGGCTCGACGCGGGCGGCCTGCGCCTGCATGGCCTGGGCCCGGCCGATCTCGGCGCCTTCGCGCGTCACGAACGAGTTGAGCGACATGTTCTGGCCCTTGAAGGGCGCGACTTTGACACCCTGCCGCACGAGCCACCGACAGACGCCCGCGGTGACGACACTCTTGCCCGCGTCGGAGGTGGTCCCGGCGATCAGCACCCCGCCCCCAAGCCCACCGCGCCTCACGACGGCCTCCCCACACCGGCACCGCCACCGGTGCCCACACCGCCACCGGCACCCGCTCCGGCAACGGCACCCGCACCGAAGCCCGCGCCGACGCCCCCGTCGGCCTTCGCCCTCGCTCCCGAAGCCGCCGCGTACGCGAACCGACCCGCCACGCACACCGCCAGCGCCAACCCGCTCACCCGCCGGGACAGCCGTACGGCCCGCTCGATGTCGGCGACTTCCACCGCCCGGCCGCCACCGTTCAGTACGGGGCGGTGCTCGACCCGGCCGCCGTAAGCAAGCGTTCCGCCCAGCCGTACGCCCAGCGCGCCCGCGAACGAGGTTTCCACCGGGCCCGCGTTGGGGCTCGGGTGCTTGCGCGCGTCGCGCCGTACCGCCCGCCACGCCCCGCGTGGGTTGCCACCCGCGACAACGGCCAGCGCGGCGGTCAGCCGGGCGCCGGGCCAGCCGGCCACGTCGTCCAGGCGGGCCGAGGCCCAGCCGAACCGGCGGTATTTCGGGGACTTGTGTCCCACCATCGCGTCCAGCGTGTTCACGGCCCGGAACCCGGCCAGCCCGGGGACCCCGGCCAGGGCGCCCCACACGAGCGCGCCCACCACCGCGTCGGAGGTGTTCTCGGCCACGGACTCCACGACGGCCCGCGCGATCTGCTGGGCGTCGAGGGACTGCGGGTCACGGCCGCACAGGTGCGGCAGCCGCTCCCGGGCCAGTTCGACGTTCCCGGCGCCGAGCGCCCGGCCGATGGCCCGCGCCTCGCGCGCCAGGGACGTACCGCCGACGACGGACCAGGTGGTCGCGGCCGTCAGCGCGACCGAGGCGACACCACGGCCCGCGAGCCCGGCAACTCCCGCCGCCCCGACCCCCGTACGCCCTCGCGCCCCGCGTCCCCGCACCCCGCGCCCCACCACCGCGCCCAGTCCGGCGGCCCCGCCCGCGCAGACCAGCGTGTGCAACGCGCCCCAGCCCCGGTGGTCCCGCCACAGCACGCGCTCCACGGCCCCCGCGGCCCGTCCGAACGCCGCGACCGGATGGCCCCGGCGAGGATCGCCCAGCAGTAGGTCGGCGAGCAGGCCGCCGACGGCCCCGTACGCGTGGATCCGCGCGGCGTCCCAGCCGGCCGACCGGGCCGGGTCCGCGCCCGCCCAGGCTCCGGCCCCGGAGGCAGCGGAAGCGGATGAGGAGGAAGCGACCGAAGCGGCAGAAGCGACCGAAGCGGCAGAAGAGACCGAAGCGGCAGAAGAGACCGAAGCGGCAGAAGTTGCGGCGCGGGCGGAAGCCCAAAGGTCGCGGCCAGGCATGGCGACGTGTCCTCACTCAGGGTCCGCGCCCCGGCTCGACGGAAACGCGGCGGCGAGAGTTCCTGGCTCCCGGGGACGTTTCCCCGAAGGGACACCGTGCCCGGTGACAGTGGCGGGACCGCGCCGGATTCGCACCGGCTTCCTCTGCTGCCGCCGTAATTGGCCCCGGCAGTCCACCACGCTGCGAGAACGCCCGTCAACCCGCCCTTGACCTGCGACGGGGCAGTGTGCGAAGCCCCACACGAAAGACCCGGGGGCCAGGCCCCCGGGTCTTTCGCCGTACGTACGGTCAGGCCACGATCAGGTAGATGCCGTACGCCACCGCCGCCGCGCACAGCGCGAAGCACGCGTAGGCGCCGGTGCGCGCCAGGGCCACGGAGCCACCTGCGGACCCCCCGGCCGACTCCGAGGCCGATTCCTGCTTGGCCAATGCCACGATGCCGAGGGTGAACAGGCCCACCAGACCGATGGTGGACACGAGGCTGACGCCGAACACGGAGCCGAGGGCTGCCCAGTCGATTTTCATGTGATCGCTTCCTTAGACCGTGGCGGTTCGCGCCGACTCGCCGGCGACGGCGGGCGGGGCGGGCAGGGCGACAGGCCCGGGGATGGTGGTCGTCAGACCGGCGGTAGCGACGTCCACGGACGCGATGTCCGCCACCGTCAGACCGGAAGCGGGGATGTCCACCCCCACGTTCACCGGCACCACGTCGGCCCCCGTCACGTTCGTGTGGTCCACCGGCCGGCGCCGCGACGCGAGCCAGATCGCACCGGAGACGGCGACGAGCAGGATCGCCACGACGGTGACGCCCCAGGTGCCGTGGCCGGTCAGGAACTCCGCCCCGGCGGCGACCAGACCCGCGGCGGGCAGGGTCAGCCCCCAGGCGATGAACATCCGGGTCGCGGTCGACCACCGGACGACCCCGCCCTTGCGGCCCAGCCCGGCGCCCATCACGGCACCGGAGCAGGACTGCGTGGTGGAGAGCGAGAAGCCGAGGTGCGAGGAGGCCAGGATGACCGTCGCGGCGCTGGTCTGGGCGGCGAAGCCCTGCTGCGGGCGCAGGTCGGTGAGGCCGGTGCCCATGGTCTTGATGATGCGCCAGCCACCGAGGTACGTGCCGAGCGCGATCGCCGTGCCCGCCGAGACGATGACCCACAGCGGCGGGTTGGAGCCGGGGGAGAGGACCCCGCCGGTGACCAGCGCCAGCGTGATGACGCCCATGGTCTTCTGCGCGTCGTTGGTGCCGTGGGCGAGGGAGACCAGGCCGGCGGAGGCGATCTGCCCGGCCCGGAAGCCCTTGGCCGTGGCCTTCTCGTCCGTACGGGCGCTGACGCGGTACGTCAGCCGGGTGGCGAGCATGGCCGCGAGCCCCGCGACGAGCGGGGCGGCGAGCGCCGGGATCAGGACCTTGGTGATGACGACGCCGCCGTTGACACCGGAGGTGCCGACGGACATCAGGGTGGCGCCGATGAGGCCGCCGAACAGGGCGTGGGAGGAGCTCGACGGGAGCCCCAGCAGCCACGTGAAGAGATTCCAGATGATCGCGCCGACCAGCGCCGCGAAGATCACTTCCGTACGGATGCCCGATTCGTTGATGAGTCCGCCGGAGATCGTCTTGGCGACCTCCACGGACAGGAACGCGCCGACGAGATTCAGGACGGCGGACATCGCCACCGCCGTCTTGGGCTTCAGGGCGCCGGTCGAGATGGTCGTCGCCATCGCGTTGGCGGTGTCGTGGAAACCGTTCGTGAAATCGAACACGAGAGCCGTCGCGATCACGATCGCGAGCAGCAGCGTGAAGTGTTCCATTTACCCAGGCAATCGTTCGACGTCGGTGGCCACGGTGAACGTAAGGATGCAGGGTGAACGGAAGGTTAACTAGGGAGGTACTCGGGGTGTCTCTCCTGAAGGGCTCTCCGGTCACCCTGATTTGTTGTCCGACCTGCCCTTTTTCCGCCCCGCCTGACAAGATCGTCATATGACGGATCATCTGACCGGACGGGCCGCGGAGCGCCCCGCCGAGGGGCATGGGGACGCGCGCGACCGGGCCTGGGCGGAGCTGGTGGCGACCGCGCGCAGGACCACCGCGGAAGGGCTCGTCGTGGGCACGTCGGGCAATGTCTCCGTACGGGTCGGGGACGAAGTCCTCGTCACCCCGAGCGGGGTGCCGTACGACCGTCTCACGGCCGGCGACCTGGTCGCCGTCGACCTCTCGGGACGCCAGGTCTCGGGCCGTCTCGGCCCGACGAGCGAGCTGCCGCTCCACCTGGAGATCTACCGCACCACGGACGCCTCCGCCGTGGTCCACACCCACGCCGTCCACGCCACCGCCGTCTCGACCCTCGTCACCGAACTGCCGCTGATCCACTACATGGCGGCGGCCCTCGGCGGCCCGGTGCGGGTGGCTCCCTACGCCACGTACGGCACGCCCGAACTGGCCGCGCACATGCTCGATGCCCTGCGCGACCGTACGGGCTGCCTGCTCCGGAACCACGGAACCGTCACCTACGGCGACTCCCTCGACCGGGCGTACGACCGCACGGCCCAGCTGGAGTGGATGTGCCGCGTCTGGCTCACGGCGTCCTCGGTCCCCGGCCGCACCCCGGCCCTGCTCTCCGAGGCCCAGGTCGCCGAGGTCGGCGAGAAGCTCAAGGGCTACGGCCAGAAGCCCTGAGGCCCGGAAGCCCTGAGGCTCTGAGGCCCGAAAGCCCTGAGGCCCGGAATCGCTGAGGCCCTGAGGCCCAAGAGCCGGGGCGACATCCCCGGCAGCCGCCACGTCCGCAGCCCTGACGGCCCACGCCCGGTGGCCGTCCGCCGCCGTCGTACCGACACTGAGGAGATGCGCCCGGCAACTGTGACGGCAGCGGCCGTCTCCACACTCATCGGTGTCGGCGCGGCCGCGGTGGCGGCCGGCCGGTACGCCAGCGATGCCGCGCTCAAGGCATCGCCCGGGCGCTCCCTGCCCGGCGACCCCTGGCTGACCGTGCACGCCACGGCCGCCGGACACGTCACCCTGACCCGCTGCCTCGCCTCCGTGCGGCCCGGGACGTACGGCCTTGAGGCGCCCGGCCTCCACGCGGTCGTCGGGCCCGTCCTCGACGGGGAGGCGCGCGACGCCGACACCGTCGTACGGCGGCTGGAGCGCGTCAGCCGGGGCACCCTCGCCCCCGGCGCGCGCGTGCGGCTCACCCCCCAGCTGTACAGCGGCGATCCCACCACGGCCCTCGGGATCGACCACAAGGACGTGCTGATCCCGGGTGAACTGGGCGCGCTGCCCGCGTGGTTCGTACCGGGGGACCGCGAGACCTGGGTGATCACCACCCACGGCCTGGGCACCACCCGCGAGCACCCGCTGAACCTCCTGCCGTTCCTCACCGGCCAGCAGTTCCCGGTGCTCGACCTCGCCTACCGGGGCGACGCGGGCGCGCCCCGCTCCCCGGACGGCCTCGGGCACCTCGGCGACTCCGAATGGCGCGATCTCGACGCGGCGATCCGCTACGCCGTCCGGTACGGCGCCGAGCGGGTGATCCTGTACGGCTGGTCCACCGGCGCCTCCATGGCGCTGCGCGCCGCGGCGGACTCCACGCTCACCGCGCGGATCTCCGGCCTGGTGCTGGACTCGCCGGTGCTCGACTGGGAGTCCACGCTGCGGGCGCTCGCCTCGGCCCGCCGGGTCCCGGCGGCGCTGATGCCGCTCGCCGTCAGGGCGGCCCAGGGGAGCACCGGACTGCACGGGAACCGGCTGCGCCAGGCCGCGGACCCCCGGAACCTGCGGGTCCCCACCCTGATCTTCCACGGCCCCGGCGACATCCTCACGCCGTGGGAACCCGCCCGCGCCCTCGCCGCCCACCGGCCGGAGCTGATCTTCCTTCACCCCGTGGCGCACGCCCCGCACGGCGCGATGTGGAACGCCGATCCCGAGGACTACGAGGAAACCCTCCGCCGCTTCCTCGTCCCCCTGATGTAGCGGACGCGGATGTGACGGACGCGGATGCAACGGATGCGGATGAGACGCGGATGGAGCGGACGCACCACCCCGCGAACCGCCCCCGCCGGGACTCCGGAAGCGCGCTTTCACCCCATCCGTACCACTCCGTTGAGCTCGTGTGAGGGGCTCCCTCCACCGGGTCAGGAGCGAGGGGAGAGGTTCCGTTTGGGCTTTCGGGCAGTCACCGGGAAGACTGCCCCCGTGACGTCCCGAAAGCCTGATGAGCAATTGGCGCGCAACTCCAGACTCCGACTTGTCACCCCGAGGCCGTTGACCACGGCACGACGGGCTGTGACCGACGGGCGCAGCCGCCCCGCACCCCGGCCGCCCGAGGGCACTCCGCCACCGGCGGAGCTGGCCCGCCAGGCGAGGGCCGTCCTCGCCGACGCCGTACGGATCGCCCGCTGGGCGGCCGCCGACCGTGACCCCGGAGCGGGTCATCTCGCCGCGCACACCCAGGAACGGGCCTCGGCCGCGCTGGACCTGACGGCGGAACAGGTCCGGGCGAGCTGGGACCGCGCCCGGCTGGCCGGACTGGTCGAGCTGCACGGCGGGACCGTGCGCCCCGGCTGGCGGCTCCAGGCCTGGGACCGCGACGACAGCGCCGTCCTGCGCGGCTGGGTGGCGCTCTTCGACGCCTGGTCGCTCGTCCACCCCGCCCCTGAGGACGTCGCCCCGGCGACCGTCGCCGAGGTGGTCGAGGCCGTCCCGCAGGTGCTCTCCCTGTTGCAGCTGTCCGCCGGCCCCGTGACCGCCCCGGCGCTGCTGGACCTGCTCCAGCAGCGCGTCGCGGAACTCCACGAGGAGCGCTGCGAGGTACCGGAGGTGCCGTACGGCCCCGACGGCGCGGAAGCGTCCGGCGCGCCCGCCCCGGCGGACGACGCGACGGAGCCGGCGGACGACGCGACGGAACCGGCCCCCGACGCCACGGACGCTCCGGAGGTCTCCGGCGCCACGGACGCACCGGACGGGTCCGACGTCCCCGCCGAGGTGCCGCTGCCTCCGCTCCTCGACTGGGCCCTGGAGGGCCTGGCCGCCGTCGGCGCGCTGACGCTGGGCAAGGGCCAGGCCACCCTCACCCCCCTCGGCAACTGGGCGGTCTGGGTCAAGCTGGAGCAGATCTGCGTCGCCGCCCAGAGCCCCGCGGGCAACATCGAGCAGCACGCCCAGGACATGCTCCGCGGCTGCGCCCGGCTCACCCCGGGACCGGCGCGCGCCGAATACCGCGCCTGGCTCGCCGCGCGCACCGTCGGGAGCGCCATCATCGAACTGCTCGCCGTCGCCCGCGGCGAGGACGCGCTGCTGCGCGGTCTCGCCTTCGAGGCGCTGCGGGTCGTCGGAGCGCCCGCCGAGCCGTCGGTGCGGGCCGCGGTGAACGACACGTCCCTGCGGCCGTACGCGCTCCTCTGGCTGGCGGAGTACGAGGGCGCCGACCCCGACGACGCCGCCGACGTCCTGACCCGTGAGGAGGCGACCTGGCTCTGGGTCGACACGGCGGCGGCCGTCGCCGACCACGGGGAGACCGACCTGCTGGTACGGCACCTGGAGTCCGCCGTGCAGGGCACGGTGCCCGCGCTGCTCAGGGAGGTCAGGGCCATCGGCCATCCCCGTACGGTCCAGGTCCTGGTCGCCCTCGCCGCCGCACACCCGGACCCGGCCCTCGCCAAGGCCGTGCGCCGGGCCGCGTTCCAGGTGCACACCGGGGGCGCGTGAGCCCCAGCCCGTCCGGACGGGCGGGAACGCCCCGCCCGTCCGGCGGGGCGCCCCCGCCCAGACAAAGCAGTTGCGTGGCCCCGGTAGACTGGTGGCTATGGCACTTCTCCTTGTGCATTAGCCGGCGTCGAAGACTCTCCTCCGCCTGCCCTCTTCCGCCGTCCATACCGCCTTGGAGTCTTTCCGTGATCACCGCAACCGGCGTAGAACTGCGCGCCGGCGCCCGCGTCCTCATCGAGTCCGCCTCGTTCCGTATCGCCAAGGGAGACCGCATCGGTCTTGTCGGGCGCAACGGGGCGGGCAAGACCACCCTCACCAAGTGCCTCGCCGGCGAGGGGATCCCGGCCGCCGGGTCCATCACCCGCTCCGGTGAGGTCGGCTACCTGCCGCAGGACCCCCGCACCGGCGACCTCGACGTCCTCGCCCGCGACCGCGTCCTGTCCGCCCGCGACCTCGACTCCGTCCTGAGGAAGATGCGGGAGAACGAGGAGCGGATGGCCAACGGCCAGGGCGCCACCCGCGAGAAGGCGATGAAGAAGTACGAGCGCCTGGAGACGGAGTTCCTCACCAAGGGCGGGTACGCCGCCGAGGCCGAGGCCGCCACCATCGCCGCCGCGCTGGGCCTGCCCGACCGGGTGCTCGGCCAGCCCCTCCACACCCTCTCCGGCGGTCAGCGCCGCCGGATCGAACTGGCCCGCATCCTCTTCTCCGACGCGGACACCCTGCTCCTCGACGAGCCCACGAACCACCTGGACGCCGACTCCGTCGTCTGGCTGCGCGACTATCTCAAGAGCTACCGCGGCGGCTTCATCGTGATCTCCCACGATGTCGAGCTGGTCGAGACGGTGGTCAACAAGGTCTTCTACCTCGACGCCAACCGCGCCCAGATCGACGTCTATAATATGGGCTGGAAGCTCTACCAGCAGCAGCGCGAGTCGGACGAGAAGCGCCGCAAGCGCGAGCGGGCCAACGCCGAGAAGAAGGCCGCGACCCTGAACTCGCAGGCCGACAAGATGCGCGCGAAGGCCACCAAGACCGTCGCCGCGCAGAACATGGCCCGCCGCGCCGAGCGGCTGCTGTCCGGTCTTGAGCAGGTGCGCCAGTCCGACAAGGTCGCCAAGCTCCGCTTCCCCGAGCCCGCGCCCTGCGGCAAGACCCCGCTGACGGCGGAGGGACTGTCCAAGTCGTACGGCTCGCTGGAGATCTTCACCGACGTCGACCTCGCCATCGACAAGGGCTCCCGGGTGGTCATCCTCGGCCTCAACGGCGCCGGCAAGACGACGCTGCTGCGGCTGCTGGCCGGGGTCGAGAAGCCGGACACCGGAGCGGTCACCCCGGGCCACGGTCTCAAGCTGGGCTACTACGCGCAGGAGCACGAGACCCTGGACCCGGAGCGCTCCGTCCTGGAGAACATGCGCTCCTCCGCGCCCGACCTGGACCTGGTCGAGGTCCGCAAGACGCTCGGTTCCTTCCTGTTCTCCGGGGACGACGTCGACAAGCCCGCCGGGGTGCTGTCCGGCGGGGAGAAGACCCGTCTCGCGCTGGCGACCCTGGTCGTCTCCGCCGCGAACGTGCTGCTCCTCGACGAGCCGACGAACAACCTCGACCCGGCCAGCCGCGAGGAGATCCTCGGGGCCCTCCGTACGTACAAGGGCGCCGTCATCCTCGTCACGCACGACGAGGGCGCGGTCCACGCGCTGGAGCCCGAGCGGATCATCCTGCTGCCCGACGGGGTCGAGGACCTCTGGGGCGCCGACTACGCGGATCTCGTGGCGCTCGCCTGAGTGCTCCCGTCCGCGCGGCGCGCGGCTCCCGTCCGGGGGGTCGCGCCCGGTGATCCACATCTGGTGATCCACTCCCGATGGATCATTCGGCTCAGCGGTGATCCTTCATCTGAGTGAGACGGTCTCGTACTCCGGCGCGTCGTGAGACGGACCGGACCGTACGCGACCCCGAGCTGGCCATTTTCCGACATCAGGCTTCTGACCTGCGTCTTCGGTTAAAGAGCGGGTCAAGAGCGGCTGCGGCCCTGTCCGGAATTCAGCCAGAACTTGTCGTCCGGGACGTCCCCGCACCCCGAAGCGCGCGAAAGCTCGTCGCACGGACCTTGCCGAATGGGTGGCCAGGATGGCGCCAAGGGGTGATCATGAGAAGTCCAGAGCGCACTTCCCACGAGGAGGCACGGGTGGCCGAGACTCTGAAGAAGGGCAGCCGGGTAACCGGCGCCGCGCGCGACAAGCTCGCGGCAGACCTGAAGAAGAAGTACGACAACGGTGCGAGCATCCGGGCGCTGGCCGAAGAAACGGGCCGCTCCTACGGATTCGTCCACCGGATGCTCAGCGAGTCCGGAGTCACACTCCGGGGACGCGGCGGAGCGACGCGAGGCAAGAAGGCCGCTGCGGCCTGACGACCGAGTGTGGCTCCTCCCGGCCACCGGTTCGGTGGTGGCCACCCGGCCGACCGCAACGTCGGCCTGGTGGTTACTGTGCAGTCACTTAGCTCGAACGGCTGACTGCCCGAACCGGAGGCGCCCCTATGACTTCGCTCGATCCAGTACTCGACAAGGACGGCGTACGGCTCACCGTCGAGGACGCGGTCGCCACGGTGACGTTGACCAACCCGGCCAAACGCAACGCTCAGTCTCCCGCTCTGTGGCGGGCGTTGTCGGAAGCCGGACGGTTGTTGCCGGGCAGTGTGCGGGTTGTCATCCTGCGCGGTGAAGGTGTCTCCTTCTCCGCCGGGCTCGACCGGCAGGCGTTCACCCCCGAGGGGTTCGACGGGGAGCCTACTTTCCTCGATCTCGCGCGCGAGTCCGACGAGGCTCTCGACGCGGCGATCGCCGGGTACCAGGACGGATTCACCTGGCTGCGGCGCAACGACCTCGTGTCGATCGCGGCGGTCCAGGGGCATGCCATCGGGGCGGGCTTCCAGCTCGCCCTGGCGTGTGACCTCCGGGTGGTGACGCCCGACGTCCAGTTCGCCATGCGCGAGACCAGTCTCGGTATCGTCCCCGACCTCACCGGCACACATCCGCTGGTGGGGCTGGTGGGGTACGCCCGCGCCCTGGAGATTTGCGCGACGGGCCGCTTCGTCCAGGCGGCGGAGGCCGAGCGGACCGGGCTCGCCAACCTCGTGGTCGACGCGGACGAGCTCGACGCGGCGGTGAAGGACCTGGCGGCCGCGCTGCTGGCGGCTCCGCGCGACGCGGTGATCGAGACCAAGGCGCTGCTGGCGGGCGCGGCGGGCCGCACCTTCGACGAACAGCGCGCCGCCGAGCGCGCGTCCCAGGCCCGCCGCCTCCGCGACCTGGCGGGCCTGTCGGACTGACGTCGCGCCGGCCCCCGACGGGGCTACCGGCGCTCGCACGGCCGTACGGGAAGCCGCTCCTCCCGTACGGCCCCGCGCCCCCGTGCACGCCCCTCAGCTCCCGGCCGCCCCCTGGTCGGCCTCCGCCTCCACCGCCGTGACCAGCACCGTCACCGGCGACGTCCCCGTCGCGGTCACCGCCTCGCGGACCGCCCGTGCCACCGTCGGCGCGTGGTGGCCCGGTGCCGTCGCCACCTCCACCCGTACCTGGTCCCAGGTGACGGTCACCGCCGCGCCCAGGGTCCCGGTCAGATACGCGACCCCCGGCACCCCGGCCGCCACCCGGGCCGCCTCGCCCTGCGCCGCCGCGGCCCGTCGCCCGACCGGCCCAGTGGCCGCCGACTTTCTGACGGCCTCCGCCCCCGGCCCGGTGGCCGGCTCCACCAGGCCCGTGATCCGCAGGTCGACCTCCGCCACGTCCAGCCCCAGCCGCTCCTCCGCCGCCCCGGCCAGCACCTCGCGCAGCCGCTGCGCCACCGCCATCAGCGGCTCACCCGTCGTCGCCGTGAACTCCCCGTCGATCCGCAGCGGTACGGAAACGGCCGCGCCCGGCGGCGGGGGCACCACGGGCAACCCAGGCCCGTCCTGGTCGGCCGGGGAGAGCCACAGCCCGCCCAGCGACGCGCCCGGCACCGCCACCGCCGCGCGCCGCAGCTCCGCCGTCGCCGCCTGCTCCGTCACCCAGATCCCTTCGGACGGGCCGCCCGAAGGGAGCAGCCGGCCCAGACCCAGCCGCTGCCGCACCGCGGCCGTCCATCCGGGGGAGCCCTGGCCGCCGGCGCCCCGGTCCGAGGTGTCCGAAGGGCCCTGGCCGTCCGTGCTGTGCGCTGTCGTCATGGCCCCAGCCTGCCGTATGTACGGTGCGTAACCGCACAAGCACCCCTAATGTGTGCAAAGGAGTCCATCACCGAGCGGAAAGGGCGAATGGCGATGTCAGACACCGCATCCCGCAATCAGTCCGAGCCTTCCGTCAGGGAGGGGGTGGGCGACGAGGGGCGAAGGGTTTCCGCGGGCAAGCGCGGCGGAGGCGCCCCCGGCTCGCGCGGCCGTACCACCATCGCCGACGGCGTGGTGGAGAAGATCGCCGGTCTCGCGGCCCGTGACGTGGTCGGCGTGCACGCCATGGGCAGCGGAATGTCCCGCACCTTCGGCGCCGTCCGCGACCGGGTGCCCGGCACCGGGTCGTCCAAGTCCGTCAGCCGGGGCGTGAAGGCCGAGGTCGGCGAGGTCCAGGCCGCGCTCGACCTGGAGATCGTCGTGGACTACGGCGTGTCGATCACCGACGTCGCCCGGGTGGTCCGGGAGAACGTCATCTCCGCCGTGGAGCGGATGACGGGCCTGGAGGTCGTCGAGGTCAACATCGCGGTCAGCGACGTCAAGCTGCCCGACGAAGAGGACGACGACGACTCGGACACGCGAGTCCAGTAAGGGGTGGTGGAGACGGACGCGAAGCGGAGGAGGAGCGCACGATGAGCATGGCGATGGTCGGTGTGTTGGCCGGTATCGCGCTCGGGTTCGCCGGATATTTCGGCGGTTTCGGAGCGTTTGTGGTGGTGGCCGTGCTGGGCGCGGCCGGGTTCGTCGCCGGGAAATTCGCGGACGGCGATCTGGAGCCCGGCGACTTCTTCCGCAGTCGCGACCGCGACGGCCGGCGGCGGTGATCCCGCGTGGCCGGTGACCGGGTGGTGGCCGCCGAGCGCGGAGTGACGACGATCGCGGACCGCGTGGTGGCGAAGATCGCCGCGCGCGCCGCGAGGGAGGCGCTCGACCGCGTACCGGAAGGCGGCGAGGCACCGCACGCCTCGGTGACGGTGCATCACGGCGCCGCGCGGGTGCGGGTCGGCCTGGAGCTGGACTACCCGTCCGACGTCGGCGCCCGCTGCGGCGCCGTGCGGCAGCGGGTCGCCCAGCGGGTGCACGGGCTGGCGGGTGTGGAGGTGGCCGAGGTGGTGGTCCAGGTCGAACGCCTGCACTCCGTCCACACGCGGGGCACCGACCGGGGGAGGATCCGATGAGTCATCCATTCAACGAGTCCGACGAGTCAGACGAGTCCAACGGATCGAACGGATCGAACGAGTCGACCGGGCCGGACGAGGGACGCGACCGGGTCGACCTCGCCAAGCACGGCGAGCGAGGCGGGGTCGTGCGTACGGACCGGTCCGCCTCGGCCGCACCCGGCGAACCGCGGCCCCCCTTGCCCGACGGCGCCACGGTCTCCGGCGGCAAAGCGGGCCGCTTCTGGTCCGCGCGCCGGATCCCCGCCGCCGTGGCCGCCGCGATCATCCTGGGCGCCGCCGGGCTGGTGCTGTACGACGTCGCGGCGGTACGGGCCGGGCACCACGCGATGTACTGGCGCCGCAGACTGGCCGAGGAGCTGGCCGAACAACCGCTCGACGAGACGTGGCTCATGCTCTCGGCCTGTGTCGCGATGGCGCTCGGCGTCTGGCTGATCCTCCTCGCCCTGACTCCGGGGCTCCGCGCGCTGCTGCCGATGCGCCGCGACTTCGCGCACGTACGGGCCGGGCTCGACCGGTCCGCCGCCGCGCTGGTGCTGCGCGACCGGGCCATGGAGGTCTCGGGCGTGCGCTCCGCGCGGGTCCGGGTGCGCCGGCGCAAGGCACGGGTCCGCGCGCTGGCCCACTTCCGTGAACTCGACGACGTACGGGCCGATCTGGACAGCGCGCTCGGCGCCGGCCTGGGGGACCTCGGTCTCGCCAGGCCGCTGGCCCTGTCGGTACGGGTCCGCAGGCCCAAGAAGAAGGGGTGACCGGATGAGCCGGCGCGGCGAGAAGCGCGGGACGGACCGTCAGGAAAAGAAGGAGCAGAAGGAACAGAAGCAGTGGCGGGCGAGACAGGCGAAGAAGGCGAAGCACGAGCAGAGCGAGAAGAAGGCCGGCCACGGCCACGGGGGCGCGTCCAAGCCCGGCCGTACCGGCGGGGTGTTCCGGATCGTCAACCGGGTCCTGCTCGGTCTCCTCGGCCTGGTGCTGCTCCTCGCCGGGGGTGTGGTGGTCGCCCGGGGGCAGGGCTGGGCGGTGCCCGGCTGGTGGCCGTACAGCGGAGCGCACGACGTCCTGCTGACCCGCCACAACCGGCAGCGCTATCGCGACGACGGCTGGTGGTGGCCAGTGATCATCGCCGCCCTCGCGGTCATCGTGGTGCTCACCCTGTGCTGGCTGCTGGCCCAGTTCCGGCGGGCGCGGCTGGCCGAAATCCTCGTCGACAGCGGCGACGGTGAAGGCGCGCTGCTGCGCGGGCGGGCCCTCGAAGGAGTGCTGGAGAGCGAGGCGGGGTCCCTCGATGGGGTCGCACGTGCGCGCGCCAGGTTGACGGGCCGTCGTACGGCGCCCGCCGCGCGGGTCCAGCTCCTGCTGGAGCCGCACGCCGATCCCGGCGGTGCGATGAACCGCCTGACGGGCGAGGCGCTGGCCCACGCGCGCGGCTCGGCGGGGCTGGAGGCACTGCCGGCGGAGGTCAGGCTGCGGGCCGCCAAGCACCGCCCCGAGAGAGTGAATTGACGGAGAGTGCCCGGCCGGTAACGCATCTGGTGTCTCTGTGGCCCCATTCGTCCCATGGTTTCTGATTCTCCCGTTGACTGGTCCCATGGATCACCGATAGGGCTATACGGCGGCCCGGAGCGGCGGCCGGATTTTCTGTGGCCCGTTTCGGCCGGTGATCCGTGCGGCGGCGGTGATCCGCGCGCGACAACAGTGAAACGGCGACGACAGTGATGTGACGGGGTTACAGCTATGGCAAGTGGTGCCACTGCCGGTCCACGGCGGTGTGAGTGATGCCCGTTCCGTGGTGGCGGCAGAGACGGCGGGCCGAAAGCGCCCTGGCCGAGGCTCAGTCCGTGTTCGACGCGCGGCTGGCGTACGGCGAGAGACTCCAGCAGGACCGGGTGGCCGCGCTGGAGGGGGAGATCGCCCGGCTGGGCGCGGAACTGACCGGGAAGGACGACCTGGTGCGGTCGGTCCTCGCCGAGGTGCGCCACACGGCCGCCACCCGGCTGCCCGAGCTGGCGATGGCCACCGCGCACCCCCATGTGGTGGTCCCCGGGCTGCGCGACGAACACCTGGCCGGCTCCGAGGTGGATGTGTCGCTCGGTCAGGTGCTCGACCAGGTGCGGCAGTTGGTCGTGGACGAGCGGGTACGGGGCGACGACGCGGCCAAGGCGGTGATGCGGGGCGTCATGGGCAAGCTCCAGGCGCTCCACTACCGGCAGCAGACCTTCCTCCAGGGCATGCAGGAGCGGTACGACCATCCGGACGTGGCCGAGGACCTGGTGCGCCTGGACGAACTCAACGAGCTGAACCTCCGGCTCGTCCAGGGCCTGGCCGTGATGTGCGGGAGGTGGCCGGGGCTGGCCCGGGGGGACTCGCCGGTGCAGGGCATCGTCAAGAGCGCCGCCGGGCGGGTGGTCGGCTACCAGCGGATCGCGCCGCCCAGCTACCACGTCCGCGGCCGGCTGGGGGTGGTGGCCCGCGCCGTCGAACCCCTGGCCATGGTCCTCGCCGAGCTGCTCGACAACGCCCTCAGCCACTCCCCGAGCAACATCGACATCGAGGTGGAGGTGAAACACGGCGCGAGCGGCTGCACCTTCTTCATCACCGACTGGGGACTGGGCATGGAGGCGGACGAGCTGGCGCGGGCCAACGGGCTCGCCGCCGGTGACCTGGCGCTGCTCTTCACCGAGCTGGAGGGCGAACCGCCGGGCATCGGCCTGCCGGTGGCCGGTGCCATCGCCCGGCAGTACGGCCTGCGCACCGTCCTGGAGCGGGCCCCGTACAGCAACGGGCTGCGCGCCGCCGTCCTCGTACCGGAGTCACTGCTGATCATGGTCAAGGAGGACTCGGTGACGCCGAGCACGGTGTCACCCAACGTTCCCTCCCCGCGCGTACCGATCCTGGGCGACGAGGAGCCGCTTCCCGTGCACGTTTCCACGTACGTCCCCGCGTCAGGACCGGGCGGTCTGCCCCAGCGCAGGGGGATGCGCGCCCGGGCGGCCGGCGCGGCCGGCGTCCCCGACGCGCCCGGTGTGCCTGATCCCAGCCCGGCGGAGAACCAGAGCCGGTGGGCCGCGGTCCAGTCCGGCACGGCGGCCGGCCGCGCCGCCCCGGACCAGCCCGACCACCCCTCCGAAGAAGGACAGCCATGATGATCGAAGGACGCCGTGAGCCGAAGCTCCGGACGACGGACGAACCGATGTCGTGGGTGCTCGAACCGCTGATGGACATCCCGCACGTGCGGCACGGAGTGGTCCTCGCCTCCGACGGTCTGGTCCAGGGACGCTCCACCAACCTGCCCCGGGTGGACGCGGAGGGCGCGTCGGCCATGCTCGCCGGCATCATCTCCTCCTCCCGTGGCCTCCTCGGCGCCTTCGCGGGCTCCGACGGCCCGGAGGACGTACGACAGGTGGTCGTCGAGGGCCACCACGGCTACGTGTTCCTCACCGGCGCCGGCCGGAACGCGGTGATCGCGGTCTACACCGACACCGACGTCGACCTGGGCGTCGTGGCGCACGAGGTGCAGGTCCAGGTGAAGAAGCTGGGCCGCGCCATGAGCACCCCGGCGCGCCAGCACGGGAGCGGCGCCGTGGGTGCGGTGTCATGACCTCGGAACGGGCGTCGAGGCCGCTCGTACGGCCCTACGTCGAGACCGGCGGCCGGGCCAGGGCCGAACGCTGCGCGCTCGAACGGATCACCCTGCTCCACCGCGTCGGCGGCGACCTCCCACGCGGCCTGAGCGACAAGCAGCGCGAGGCCATGGAGCTGCTCAGGGCCGGTGCCCTGTCCCTGGTGGAGACCGCCTCGTACCTGCGGCTGCCCGTCTCGCTGTCGAAGGTCGTGCTGGCTGACCTGATCGCGGCGGGATGCCTCAAGGCCCGCCCGCCCGCGCCCATCGCGGCGCAGCACGACCCCGAGATGCTGAGAAAGGTGCTCGATGGACTTCGCCGGGCCAAGTCCTCTCCGTGAGGCCCCGCACAGCCCGCCCCCGGCCCGCCTCCCCGAGAACGCCCTGATGCTCAAGGTGGTGGTCGCCGGACCGTTCGCGGTCGGCAAGACCACCTTCGTCAGCGCCGTCTCCGAGATTCAGAGCCGGCACACCGAAGAGCTGATGACACAGGCCGGCGCGCTGGTCGACGACCTGGACGGGGTCGACGCCAAGACCCACACCACGGTCGGCACCGACTTCGGCCGGCTCACGCTGGACGACCGCCTCGTGCTGTATCTGTTCGGCAGTCCCGGGCAGAAGCGGTTCCGCGTCCTGTGGGACGACATCGTCCGCGGCGCGCTGGGCATCCTGGTGCTGGTCGACACCGGCAGGCTGGACGCCGCGTTCGAGGTGATGGACATGGTGGAGGCCGCGGGGCTGCCGTACGTCGTCGGCGTCAACCGCTTCCCCGCCTCACCGGTCCACTCGCCGGACGACGTCCGCGCGGCGCTCGACCTGCCGCCGGGCACCCCGGTCGTCGGCCTCGACGCCCGGGACCGCGACGCGTGCCTGGACGCGCTGATCACGATGACCCAACACGTCCTGTCCCCGCTGGAGATGGTGTGACCACCCCGCTGACGTCCGACCTGACCCGGCTGTACGGCCCCGAGTTCGCCGCCGACGCCTACGGGATCTACCGGCGGCTGCGCGCCGTGGGCAAGGTGGTGCCGGTCGAGTTCGCCCCCGGGGTCCAGGCGATGCTGGTGACGGATTTCGACACCGCGCTGGAGGTCCTGTACGGCACCGGCCTCTGGTCCAAGGACCCGCGCCCCTGGCAGAGGTCCCACATGCCCGCCGACTCGCCGCTGCTGTCCATGCTGGGCTACCAGCGCAGCCCGATGTTCACCGACGGCGAGGAACACGCCCGGTACCGGGGCGCGGTCTCCGACAGCCTCGCCCGCTTCGAGCCGCACGTGCTGCGCGGCATGGTGCGGCGCAGCGCCGACCGGCTCATCCAGGGCTTCGCGGCGCGGGGGGAGTGCGATCTGGTCGCGGAGTTCGCCATGGGGCTGCCGGTCCTGCTGTTCAACGAGATGTTCGGCGTCCCCGACCGGGAGAGCACGCGGCTCGCCACCTCGCTCGCCGGGTTCACGAGCGCGCACCAGGAGCAGGCCAAGGTCGCCTGGGACGCCTATCTCGGGTACATCGGCGAGCTGGTGGACCTCAGGGTGCGCGAGCCGGGTCAGGACCTGACGTCCTGGCTGCTGTCCCATCCGGCGCGGCTCACCAAGCAGGAGGTCGTGGAGGAGCTGCTCCTCTTCGTCGGCGCGGCCTACGAGCCGACCAGCGGGCTGCTCGCCAACAGCCTGCACCGCATGCTGACCGACGACCGGTACTACAGCACGCTCACGGACGGGGCCCTGACCGTGCACGACGCGCTGCGGGTCGTGCTGTGGAAGCAGGCGCCGGTGGCCAACTACGGGGCCCACTACCCCCGTCAGGACACCGTGCTGGCCGGGGTGCCGGTCCCGGCGCACAGCCTGGTCCTGATCTCCTTCGCCGCGATCAACGACGGGCTGGCGCCCGAACGGCCCGAGGAGGCGGGGAACGGGGGCCGTTCGCATCTCGCGTTCTCGGCGGGGCCGCATGCCTGTCCGGCGAAGGACCCGAGCGTGCAGATCGCGGTGACGGCCGTCGAACGGCTCACGTCGTGGCTCCCCACGCTGGAACTCGCCGTCCCCGCCTCCGAGATCGTCTGGCGCCCCACGGGCTTCCTCCGCGCCCTCACGCGCCTGCCGGTGCGCTTCACTCCCATCCACCCGGACCAGGAGGGCACGACCCCGTGGACGTCCCCGGCGTCGGCGTAGTCCTGGGTCGTATCAAGCCCGTCCGGCGATCGAGGACACAGTGCGGCCGGAGGCCGCGCAACCCGCGACGCGCCCGCCTAGAAGCCGTGCCGCGCGCCCCCGTCCACCGGGACCATCAGCCCCGTCAGGTACGACGCCGCGGGTGAGAGCAGAAACGCCGCCGTTCTGCCGAACTCCGCCGGCGTCCCGTACCGCCGCAGCGGGATACGGGCCTCCTGCCGCGCCCGCGCGGCCTCCGCGTCGCCCGACAGCGCGTCCAGTTCGCGGACGCGGTCCGTGTCGATGCGGGACGGCAGCAGGCCGAGGACCCGTATCCCGCGCGGACCCACCTCGGCCGCGAGGGACTTCGCGAAGCCCGCCAGCCCCGGCCGCAGCCCGTTCGAGAGCGTCAGGCCCGGTATCGGCTCGTGGACCGACCCGGACAGCACCAGCCCGATCACCCCGCCCTCACCCAGCTCCGCCGCCGCGGCCCGCGCCAGCCGTACCGCCCCGAGGAACACCGACTCGAACGCCGTCCGCCACTGCTCGTCCGTGTGGGCCGTCGCCGCCCCGGCCGGCGGGCCGCCGACGCTGATCAGCATCCCGTCGAACCGCCCGAACCGCTCCCGGGCGGCGGCCGTCAGCCGCGCCGCCACCTCCGGGTCCGCGTTGTCCGCGGCCATCCCGTACGCGCCGGGGCCCAGCTCCCGCGCCGCCCCGGCCACACCCGCCGCGTCGCGCCCGGTGACGACCACCTTCGCGCCGTCCGCGACCAGCGCCTCCGCCGCCGCGCGGCCAAGCCCCCGAGAGGCACCGGTGACGACATAGACGCGGTCCTTCAGTCCAAGATCCATGGGCCTATCGTGCCGTGCCGCCCTTCGACAGCAGGACGGCGGTCCCCACCAGCCCGATGTGGCTGAACGCCTGCGGGAAGTTGCCCAGTTGGCGCCCGGCCACCGGGTCGTACTCCTCCGACAGCAGCCCCACGTCGTTGCGCAGCTCCAGCAGCCGGGCGAACAGCTCCTCCGCCTCGTCGTGGCGCCCGGTCATCCGCAGGGCGTCGGCCAGCCAGAACGAGCAGACGAGGAACGTGCCCTCCCCGCCCGGCAGTCCGTCCACCAGCGGGCCCTCGGTGCTGTAGCGCCGGACGAAGCCGCCCTGCATCAGCTCCTCCCTGACCGCGTCGACCGTGCCCACGACCCGGGGATCGTCCGGCGGCAGGAAGCCGACCTGCGGGATCAGCAGCGCCGCCGCGTCCAGCTCCGCGGAGCCGTACGACTGCGTGAAGGTGTTCCGTACCGGGTCGTACCCCTTCGCGCAGACCTCGTCGTGCACCTCGTCCCGCATCGCCCGCCACCGCGCCACGTCCCCGGGCAGCGACGGGTCGTCCTCCAGGGTCCGTACGGCACGGTCGGCGGCGACCCAGGACATCACCTTCGAGTGCACGAAGTGCCTGCGGGGGCCGCGCACCTCCCACAGGCCCTCGTCCGGTTCGCGCCACCGCGACTCCAGGAAACCGAGCAGGCTGAGCTGGAGCTTCCAGGCGTGCGAGGTCGCGGGCAGACCGGAGGCGCGCGCCAGGTGGAGGGAGTCCATGACCTCGCCGTACACGTCGAGCTGGAGCTGCTCGACAGCCTCGTTGCCGGTACGGACGGGTGAGGACCCCTCGTACCCCCGCAGCCAGGACAGTTCGGTCTCCGGCAGCCGGCGCTCGCCCCCGACCCCGTACATGATCTGGAGGTCCGCCGGATCACCGGCGACCGCGCGCAGCAGCCAGTCGCGCCAGGCCGCCGCCTCGTCCAGATAGCCGGCCGACAGCAGGGCGCCCAGCACCAGCGTCGAGTCGCGCAGCCAGCAGTAGCGGTAGTCCCAGTTCCGCACCCCGCCGATCTCCTCGGGCAGGGAGGTGGTGGGCGCGGCGATGATGCCGCCCGTCGGGGCGTAGATGAGCGCCTTGAGGGTGATCAGTGAGCGCATGACGGCGTCGCGGTGCGGCCCGTCGTACCGGCAGCGCGCGGACCACTCCCGCCAGTCCTCCAGGCTCTGTTCCAGCGCCTCGTACGGATCGATCAGGTCGGGGCGGTCCTTGTGGGAGGGGTGCCAGGTGAGGACGAACGCCACTTTCTCGCCGGCGCCGACGGTGAACGACGAGTACGTGGTGAAGTGCTGGCCCCACGTCTTGACGTGCGGCTCGCTGCGCAGCCACACGGAGTCCGGCCCCGCGACGGCGACCCGGTGGCCGTCCGAGCGCCGCATCCAGGGCACGACCGAGCCGTAGTCGAAGCGCAGCCGCAGGGTGGACCGCATCTCCACCGAGCCGCTGAGGCCCTCCACGATCCGCACGATGTCGGGTGCGGTGTCGCGCTGGGGCATGAAGTCGGTGACCTTCACCGAGCCGGTACGCGTCTCCCACACGGACTCCAGGACGAGCGTGTCGCCCACGTAGGACCGCCGGGTGCTGTCACCGGCGTCCTTGGGGGCGATCCGCCAGTGGCCGTTATCCTCGTCGCCGAGCAGCGCCGCGAAGCAGGCGGCCGAGTCGAAGCGAGGAAGGCACAGCCAGTCGATGGAGCCGTTCCTGCCGACCAGGGCGGCGGTCTGGAGATCGCCGATGAGCGCGTAGTCCTCGATGCGTGGAGTCACTCTGGGCCTGTTCCCACGTCACCGGGGGGTTAGGCCCTGTCCGTCGGCCCTGTCGGCCGGATCTTCGCGGGTCACACAGGTGCGGGGGACTGCGCGGGGACGTCCTGCTGTTCCGCGTCCGCGTCCGCGTCGGAGTCCGCCGCCGCCGCGCGGTCGCGCTTCTCCCGGCGTACGAGGACCACGAAGCCGACCGGCACCCCGGCGGCGAACAGCCACCACTGGACCGCGTACGCCATGTGCGGGCCGATCGAGCCGTCGTCGGGGTCCGGGATCTGCTGGGGGGAACGGCCGGCCGGGACCGGCGAGGTCAGCTCGACGTAACCGCCGAGGACCGTACGGTCCAGGTACGTGGCCTGTTCCTCGCTGTTGATCAGCATGACCTGGCGGGGCGGCAGGTCCCGCAGGTCGCGGATGCCGCTGCCCTTCGTCGTCTCGTCGGCCTTGAGGCGCCCGGTGATCGTGACCTCGCCCGAGGGCGGGGCCGGGATCTTCGGGAAGGCCCGCTGGTCGTTGCCGGACGGGATCCAGCCCCGGTTCACGATCAGCGCGCGGCCGTCGTCCAGGATGAGCGGGATCAGGACGTGGTAGCCGACCTGTTCGTCACTGGACGTACGGCGGCGGACGACGACCTCGTGGGCGGTGTCGAACCGGCCCGTGGCGGTGACCCGGCGCCAGTAGTCGGAGTACGGGACGGTGTGCCCCGGGGAGGTCAGCTCCGTGACCGGGACGGGCTTCGCCTTGAGGTTGTCCGAGATCAGCGTGTTCTGGGCGACCTTGTGCTCGTGCCGGTGAAGCTGCCAGAAACCCAGCTCGATCATCGTCGGGATGAGCGCGAGCGAGAGCAGGGCGAGAATCACCCACTGCCGGGTGAACAGGAAGCGGTACACGCCTTCGACGGTACCCGCCGGGGGCCGGGCGCCGGACGGCGGGTACGAATCGGTCACCTGTCCGTGGAAGCGGGGGCGTCACCACCGGCGGGCGCGACGTCCCGCAGCAGCTGGGTGAAGGCGGCCTCGTCGACGACCGGCGTGCCGTACGACACCGCCTTGACGGTCTTGGACGTCGAGGACTCCGGATCGTTGGTCACCAGGAGACTGGTCAGCCGGGACACACTCGTCGCCACATGCAGCCCCGCCTCCACCGCCCGGTCCTCCAGCAGTTCACGGTCGACGGACGTGTCGCCCGAGAACGCCACGCGCATGCCCTGCACGAGCGCCTTGCCCGTCTCGTAGCGCCCCGGGTTCGGATACGGGCAGGACGGGCGCTTGCGCGAGGGGCGCCAGGTCGACTGACCCGCCGGACGGTACGACGACTGGGGCCCGATCCGGGGGCGGGCGGGCGTGTCCGACCACTCCGTGAGCGGCAGGCATTCGAGGAGCGGCAGCCGTACGCCGTCCCGCGCCGCCGCGTGCAGACTCGGCCGGAACGCCTCGGCGAGCACCCGCGCGTCGTCCAGCGCGTGGTGCGCGCGCTGCTGCACCACACCGAAGTGCGCGGCCAGCGACTCCAGTTTGTGGTTGGGCAGCGGCAGGGCCAGCTCCTTGGACAGCGCGATCGTGCACAGCCGCTGCCGGGTGGGCGCCGCGCCGCCCGCGCGGGCGTACTCCCGGGCGATCATCGACCAGTCGAAGATCGCGTTGTGCGCCACCAGCACCCGGCCCTCCAGGCGCTCGGCGAACTCGGCGGCGATCTCCGGGAAGAGCGGGGCGCTCTCCAGGACGTCGCTCGTCAGTCCATGGATCCAGACGGGTCCCGGATCGCGCTCCGGGTTGACGAGTGTGTACCAGTGGTCCTCGACCTCGCCCCGGACGTCCAGGCGGTAGACGGCGGCGGACACTATCCGGTCGTCGCGGGCGAGGCCGGTGGTCTCCACGTCGACGACCGCGTACCCCTGGGGGTAGGCGGCCGGCCACATCGTCGCTGTCGTCTGGTCGTCGAGCATGGTCACAGAGAATACGGGCCGCGACTGACAGTGTGGTCGCCCGGGCGGTCCGGCGGCGGCGCGCGCCCGCCGCCGGGCGGTCCGTCAAGTGCGGGTCGCTGTCGCGCCGGTGACGGCCCGGGTGAGACTCTCGCCGGATGACCGACTCCACCACCGCCCACGCCGAGCCCCACGGCGACGCCCTGGGCACCCGCCTCAACTGGCTGCGCGCCGCCGTCCTCGGCGCCAACGACGGGATCGTCTCCACCGCGGGTCTGGTGGTCGGCGTGGCCGGCGCCACCGATGCCCGGGGGACCCTGCTGACGGCGGGTCTGGCGGGCCTGCTGGCCGGGTCGATGTCGATGGCGGCGGGGGAGTACGTGTCGGTCTCCACCCAGCGCGACTCGGAGCGGGCGGCGCTGGCCGTGGAGAGCCGCGAGCTGCGGGAGCAGCCGGAGGCCGAACTCGAAGAGCTGACCGGGCTGTTGGCGGAGCGCGGCCTGTCGGAGAAGGTGGCGCGCGCGGCGGCGGAGCAGCTGACGGCGCGGGACGCGCTGCGCGCCCACGCGAGCGAGGAGCTGGGCATCAACCCCGACGCCCTGACCAACCCGTGGCACGCGGCGGGGGCGAGCTTCCTGTCGTTCACGGTGGGCGCCCTGCTGCCGCTCCTCGCGATCGTCCTCCTGTCGACGGCCTTCCGGGTGCCGGTGACGGTCCTGGCGGTCCTGGTGGCCCTGGCCCTGACGGGCTGGGGCAGCGCGAAACTGGGCGCGGCCCCGAGGACACGCGCGGTGCTGCGGAACGTGGGCGGGGGAGCGGTGGCCATGGGGGTCACGTACGGCGCGGGCGCGCTGCTGGGGGCGGCGGGGGTGTGACGCGTCGTTCACTCCCGTACGAGCCTGCCGGGCGGGAAGGCGTCCTCGTCCCGCACGCGCGTGCCCTGCGCGACGAAGACGGTCAGATGCTCCAGGTGGGCGAGGGGGGATAGGTCGACCGGTCCCGCCCCCTGCACGCAGTCCGCCAGCAGGACCGACCTGAGGTGCGGCAGGTCCGCCAGCGGGGCCAGGCTGCCCGCGAGGCGGCTGTGGGCGAGCGCGACGGTGGTCAGCGCGTGCCAGTCGCCGATCCAGTCGAGGAAGAGCGCCTTCTGCCCGTGCAGCCGTAAGAATTCGAGGGGCAGGGGATCGGCCCGGCCGCTCAGCTCGCCCGCCTGGCGGTCGCCGGAGACGGTCAGGCGGCGCAGCGCGGGCCAGGAGCCGAGCCCGTCCAGCTTCAACTGGTCGGCCCGGCTGTACAGCTGGAGCTCGGTGAGGCGCGGGCCCAGCGGGAGTTCGCCGACGGAGCGCGCGGGCACGGGGTAGTCGAACAGCACCGATTCCAGCGACTCCATCCGCCGCAGGGGCTCGGTCACCAGATCCGGCGGCATCCCGTACAGGTAGAGCGTGTCGATCCCGGTGTCCAGGAGCGGGGACAGGTTCCGCAGCTCCGGGCAGTCGAGCAGGCCCAGCATCCGCAGCGAGGGAAGCCGCGTCAGCGGGGAGAGGTCCCTCAGGACGGCGTTGTTGGTGCAGAACACGGAGCTGACGCTGTGCAGCGCGCGCAGTCCCGACAGGTCGGAGAACGGACCGATGAGGGAGACACACGCGGTCTCCGGGAGGACCCGCAGCGCGCGCAGTTGTTCCTCCGTCCGTACCTGGAGGTACGTGTCGCTCCACGTGCTCGACGCCAGCACCGTACGCGCGTAACGCTCGGTCTCGAACCGGCCCCACGCGTGGGACAACTGGATGGAGACGGCGGGGCGGCCGTCCTCCCGGAACCGGGAGACCACCTCCAGCGCGGCGTCGCCTCCGACCAGGGCCGCCACGCGCACCACGGCGGCGGCGCTGTCCTCGTCCAGCCCCTCGGGGCCCGGCACCAGTTCGAGCACGAGCTGGCCGGCCTTCGCCAGCTCCTCCGCCTCCGCCAGGCCCCGGGGCGGGATCAGTTCCCCCGTACGTCTCTCGATCTCCCCGCGGACCGCCGGATCGAGGACGGGCGCGTGTTCCAGGCTGGCGGCCGCCAGCAGCATCAGCCGGTTGCGGTGCGGCGCCTCGCCGTCGGCACGGCGCAGCAGCCCCCGCAGCAGGATGACGCGTTCGTCGGCCCTGGCGTGCCCGACCGCCATCCTGACCACGTCGTCCCACTGGTCGTCGTGCGCGTTCCTGATGAGGACTCCGAAGTCCCGCTCCTCGACGGCGGCCTTCGCGCCCAGGTAGTCCTGGAACGTGCGGTGCACGAAGTCGACCGTGCCCGGGACCGGTTCACGGAGCAGACCACTGCGGATCAGCAGGTGCTGGAAGACCTGCCCGGCGGTGCCCTGGACCTGGGGCATGGAGTCCAGCCACCTGCCGACCCGCTCCTCGGTCTCCGAACGGGCCGCCTGCGCCTGCCCGTTGCGGATCAGCCAGTACGCCAGCTGCTGCAACAGCGCGGTCTGTTCGTCCCGGGTCAGATCGACCCCCTCGACCGCCAGCACCTCCCGCTCGGTGTCCCGCCGTACCAGCAGCAGGTCCAGCGCCGCGTCGTACAGCTCCTTGCGCGCCCGGGGCAGGCGCGTCCTGCGGTCGCGGTTCAGGGCACACAGCAGCGCGCACATCAGCGGGTTGGTGGCCAGTCGTCCCAGGTCCCGGCGGTTTGTCACCGACTGGACCAGTGAGGCCTCGTACGTGTCCAGCACCTCGGAGTCCCCCGGGCTCTCCTCCCGCGCCGCCTCGTGCCAGTGGGCGACAAACGCCCGGATGTCGTCCCGCTCCATCGGCAGCAGCGCGTGCGCGGTGAACCCCTGGCCCGTCATCCAGTCCTCCGGCACCGCCGAGGGCCTGGTCGTCACCACGTACCGCGCGTCCGGGTACGCCGTGACGAGCCACTTGAGCCACCGTTCCGTACGGCTCCGCAGCCGCGTCGGCACCTCGTCCACCCCGTCGACCAGGACCAGCGCCCGGCCCGACCTGAGCAGCGACTCCGTCCACCCCGGCGGCGCCTCGCCGGACAGCGGCACCCCCGCCGCGCGCAGGAAGTCGGCCGGCTGCGGCAGCTCGTCGGACCTCGTGAACGCCCGGAGGCGCAGGACGAACGGCACACACTGGTTCCACTCCGCCAGCGCGTCGGGAAAGCCGCGCCGCGCGGCGTTCAGCGCCAGCCACTGCACCAGGGTGGTCTTGCCCGAGCCGGCGGGGCCGCGCAGTACCACCCAGCGCGCCTCGGCCAGCGCCTGCTCGGCGGTCACCGACACCCGGCCCACGGCCGGGGAGAGTTCGAAGCCTTCCCGGGAGGCGGACCGGTCGCCGCTGACCGTCAGGCTGATGTAGGCGGTGTCCAGCGGCCACTCGCCGGCCGACCGGCCCAGGGTCAGCCCGAACAGCTCCAGCCGGCTCTGGGTCTCCTCGACGAACTTCGTGTACCGGGCCTCGAAGTCGAGGGCGGCCGTGGCGGGCCGCGGCCCGGCCCTGGTCCGTAAGTCCTCGACCACGTCCTGGGTGCGGGCCGCCGTGCGGGTCTGCTCGACCGCCGCCCGCGCGGCGAACGACGGGTGGGCCGTGAACTGTTCCACGAGGTGCGCGCAGCACAGCGCCAGCAGTTCGTCGTAGAGGTCCAGGCTCCGCGCGCCCAGCCCCGCCGCCGGGGCCCGCAGCCGGCCGCGCAGCCGTTCCGGGTCCAGGTCCGCCGCGAACAGGCGGGCGGCGTCGATCTCGCCCGCCGCCGCGAAGGTGTCCCGCACGGAGTCGACCGCGGCGAGCCGCTCGTGTTCGGGGAGGGAGCCGTACGCCTCCAGGACGCGTCCCGACAGCACCTTCGCCAGCCGGTCGGGCCCCGGGGGCCGGGGGAGCGGGCGTACCGGATCCCGTACCAGACCGGCCCCGGGCCTGGGCGCCAGCAGCGACTTCGCCACCGCTCCCAGGACCGTCGCCGCGAGTCGGGTGACCACAACTTCCAGGCTCGCCACGGGAGTTATTGTACGACGTTCCTGGTGGGCCGGGTGGCGTGCGTCACAGCGGACGAGCCCTCCGCCCGGCTTCCCGGCACCGGGTCCCGGGTGCCCGCAAACCGGGCGTAACGTGTTCGGGTCCCACCCCCCCGGACCGGCAAGGACCCCCCCATGCGCGCCACCGTCATCCACGCTCCCCACGACATCCGGGTGGAGGAGGTGCCCGATCCCGTGATCCAGTTGCCCACCGACGCCGTGGTGCGGGTGCTGCGGGCCTGCATATGCGGCAGCGACCTGTGGCCGTACCGGGGTGAGTCGCCCCGGGAGCCCGGTGCGCGCATCGGGCACGAGTTCCTCGGGGTCATCGAGGAGACCGGCTCCGGGGTGGCGGGCTTCACGGCCGGCGATCTGGTCGTCGCGCCCTTCGTCTGGGCCGACGGGACCTGTGACTTCTGCCACGAGGGGCTCCCCACGTCCTGTGTGCGCGGCGGCTTCTGGGGCGGGGACGGCACCGACGGCGGCCAGGGCGAGGCCGTCCGCGTGCCCTTCGCCGACGGCACCCTCGTCAGGCTTCCGGCCGAGGCGGTCTCCGACGGCCGGCTGCTGACCGCGCTGCTCGCCCTCTCCGACGTGATGGGCACCGGCCACCACGCGGCCGTCGGCGCCGGGATACGGCCCGGCAGCACGGTCGCCGTCGTCGGGGACGGCGCCGTGGGGCTGTGCGCGGTGCTGGCCGCCCGGCGGCTGGGTGCCGGGCGCATCATCGCGCTGGGCCGCCACCAGGCCCGTACGGACCTCGCCAGGACCTTCGGCGCCACCGACGTGGTCGCCGAGCGCGGCGACGCGGCCGTGGAGGCCGTGCGCGAGCTGACGCGGGGCCAGGGCGCGCACGCCGTCGTGGAGGCGGTCGGCACCGAGCAGTCGATGCGTACGGCCCTGAGGATCACCCGCGACGGCGGGGCGATCGGCTATGTCGGCGCGCCCCACGGCAGCGGCACGGGCCTGGACCTGCGGCACATGTTCGACCGGAACATCGCCCTGCGCGGCGGCCTCGCGCCGGTCGGCGCGTACCTCCCCGAGCTGCTGCCCGACGTGCTGGACGGCTCCCTCGACCCGTCGCCGGTCTTCGACCTGACGGTCTCTCTGGACGACGTGGCGGAGGGCTACAAGGCCATGGACACCCGTACGGCGCTCAAGGTGCTCATCACGATGTGATCCGGTGCCGGGCGGGCGGTGGAGGACGACCGCGGGCCGCCCCCGGAGGGACGGCCCGCGTCGTGAGGTGCCGCTCTCATCCGTGCCGGTGGCCGGATGTCAGTGCTTGAAGCGGCTCACCGCGTCCAGCGCGTTGGTCAGACCGGCGCCGTAGAAGCTGTTGTAGCGCTTGCTCCCGGTGCAGGTCGCGTCGATCGTGCCGTCGTTGTTGTAGTCGTACGCCGCCGGGCAGGCCGTGTCGTCGGCCTGGGCGAGCAGCAGCGACTTGATCACCGCGGCCGAGGCGTGCGGGTAGGTCGACTTGAGCAGCGCCGCCACACCCGCGACGTGCGGGGAGGCCATCGACGTACCGGACATGTAGCCCCACGAGCCGCCCGGCAGCGTGCCCAGGATGGAGCCGCTGGTGGCCGGCGCGTTCGGCACCTGGTAGCGGTCGCCCCCCGGCGCCGCGATGTCGATGATGCCCAGACCGTAGTTCGAGAAGGAGGACTTGCCCGCCTTCGCGCCGGTGGCCGCGACCGTCACGACACCCGGGAGCTGGGTCGGTATGTCCAGGCACTCGGACGGGTCGATCACCCGGTCGCCGGGGGTGGTGTCGTTCGGGCTGGACGAGTCGGTGATCGAGTCGGTCGCGAGGTCGTACGCCTCGTTGCCGGCCGCCGCCACGTTGACCGTGCCCTTGCTCTCCGCGTACTTCGTGGCCCGGGTGATGGCGTCGACGAGCGCCCTCTGGTCCGGGTCGTTCTTGCAGTTGAAGTACCACGGGTCGGTGTAGTAGCTGTTGTTGGTCACGTCGACACCGTGGTCGGCGGCCCAGACGAAGCCGCAGACGACCGCCTCGGTGTAGAAGAACCCGGCCGGCGTGGAGACCTTGATGCCGGCCACCTTCACGCCCGGGGCGACCCCGGTCATGCCGATGCCGTTCTTGGCGGCCGCGATCTCACCCGCCACGTGCGTGCCGTGCGGGCTCTCCCCGGCGTTCGGACGCCAGGCGCCGTCCGTCGTGTCGGGCTTGCCCGTCACGCAGTTGACCGACGCGGCGCGGTCGAAGTTCGGCGCGAGGTCGGGGTGCGTGTCGTCGACGCCCGTGTCGATGACGGCGACGGTGACCTTCCGGCTGCCGAGGGTCTTCTCGTGCGCCTTGTCCGCCTTGATGGCGGGCAGGTCCCACTGCAACGGCTCCAGCGGGTCCTGCGCGGCGGTCTTGTCCGAGGTCGCCGAGGCGAGCTCCGCGGAGGTGAGCGCGCGGGGCGCGCCCTCGTCCGTGGTGGACTGCGCCGGCAGCGGCGCGGTGCGGGTGGCACCGGCCGAGTCGACGCCCCTGACCTTGCGCACGGACTTCGCGAAGTCGGGGTTCTGCGAGGACGCGACTATGACGCCTATGCGGTCGTAGGAGGTCACGACCGTGCCACCGGCCCGGCCGATGGCCTTCTCCACCGACTTGAGCGTGGAGCGCCCGCCGTGCGTGTTGACGACGTACGACAGCTTGGGGCCGTCGGTGACGACCGGCGCCGAGGCGGCCGGGACCGCCGGAGCGGCCGTCGCCGTGGCACCGGGGAGGAAACCGAGCGAAGCGGTGAGCGCCAGACCTGCGGGCAGCGCGAGTACGCGTCTGCGTCTGGATCCCAGATGAGCCATGGGTTCTCCACATCATCCGTGAGAGCCGCCCACACGCATGACGCGCGTGGACAGGTGCATGATCAGCGAAAACTACCGTCGACCACCCCCGCGTATCAATGACTTCAGGGACGGCGAGCCGCCGGTCAAGAAGAAAATCCGCCCCGTTCCAGAAGAAAATCCGCCCCGTTGAACCGCTTCGCCACGCCTTCCGTGCCGTTGTCAGAGGGACGCGCAACATCACACGCCTACCCGTGCGAGGTCCCTCATGTCAGTCCCCACCGCGCCCCCGTCACGAGGAGATTCCGTGGCTTCCGATGCACCGCCGCCCCCGGGCGGAACGGACACCAGCCCCGCTCGGCCCACGCCGGACCAGCCCGCGCACCAGCCCACCACCGCCCAGTACGCGGAGGTGCAGGAGAGTGAGGAGTTCGGCGAACTGCGCCGTACCTACCGCTCCTTCGCGTTCCCGCTGACCGTCGCCTTCATCGCCTGGTACCTGCTGTACGTCCTGCTGTCCAGCTACGCGGGCGGCCTCATGGGCACCAAGCTCTTCGGCAACATCAACGTCGCGCTCGTCCTCGGCCTCGCCCAGTTCCTGACGACGTTCCTGATCGCCTGGTTCTACGCGCGGTACGCGTCGCAGAAGCTCGACCCCAAGGCGGACGTCATCAAGTCCCGTATGGAGGCGGACGCATGAGCCACCCACTCCCGCTCCAGCTCGCGGCCACCTCGGACGCCAGCGAGCACCGGCCGCTGATCATCACCCTCTTCGCGGTGTTCGTCGTCGCGACCCTCGTCATCACCGTCTGGGCCGGCCGCCAGACCAAGAGCGCCTCCGACTTCTACGCGGGCGGACGCCAGTTCACCGGATTCCAGAACGGACTCGCGGTCTCCGGCGACTACATGTCCGCCGCGTCCTTCCTCGGCATCGCCGGCGCCATCGCCCTCTTCGGCTACGACGGCTTCCTCTACTCGATCGGCTTCCTGGTCGCCTGGCTCGTCGCGCTGCTGCTCGTGGCCGAACCGCTGCGCAACTCCGGCCGGTACACGATGGGCGACGTCCTCGCGTACCGCATGCGCCAGCGTCCCGTCCGTACCGCCGCGGGTGTCTCGACCATCGTCGTCTCGATCTTCTACCTGCTCGCGCAGATGGCCGGCGCGGGCGTGCTGGTCTCCCTGCTGCTCGGCATCACCAGCGACGCCGGCAAGATCGCCATCGTCGCGCTGGTCGGCCTGCTGATGATCGTGTACGTCACCATCGGCGGGATGAAGGGCACCACCTGGGTCCAGATGGTCAAGGCGGTCCTGCTGATCGCGGGCACCATCCTGATCACCTTCCTGATCCTGCTGAAGTTCCACTTCAACATCTCCGACCTGCTGGGCACGGCCGCCTCCAACAGCGGCAAGGGCTCCGCCTTCCTGGAGCCGGGGCTCAAGTACGGCGCCACGGAGATCTCCAAGCTGGACTTCATCTCCCTGGGCATCGCGCTGGTGCTCGGCACCGCGGGCCTGCCGCACATCCTGATCCGCTTCTACACCGTGCCCACCGCCAAGGCCGCCCGTAAGTCCGTGATCTGGGCGATCGGCATCATCGGCGCCTTCTACCTGATGACCATCGTCCTCGGCTTCGGCGCCGCCGCCCTGCTCAAGCCCGGCGACATCATCGCCTCCAACAAGGCGGGCAACACGGCGGCCCCGCTCGCCGCCCTGGAGATCGGCGGCGGAGCCGGCTCGACCGGCGGCGCCATCCTGCTCGCCGTGATCTCCGCGGTGGCCTTCGCCACCATCCTCGCGGTGGTCGCGGGCCTCACCCTGGCGTCCTCGTCGTCGTTCGCCCACGACATCTACGCCAACGTGATCCGCCGCGGCCAGGCCACCGAGAAGGAGGAGGTACGGGCGGCCCGCTGGGCCACCGTCGCCATCGGCATCGTCTCCATCGCGCTGGGCGCCCTCGCCCGCGACCTGAACGTGGCGGGACTGGTCGCGCTCGCGTTCGCCGTGGCCGCCTCCGCGAACCTGCCGACCCTGCTCTACAGCCTCTTCTGGAAGAGGTTCACGACCGCGGGCGCCCTCTGGTCGATCTACGGCGGCCTGGCCTCGTCCGTCCTGCTGGTGCTGTTCTCGCCGGTCGTCTCGGGCAAGCCCACCTCGATGTTCCCCGGCGTCGACTTCCACTTCTTCCCGCTGGAGAACCCGGGCCTGATCTCCATCCCGCTGGGCTTCCTGCTCGGCTGGGTGGGCACGCTCGTCTCCAAGGAGGAGCCGGACACGGGCAAGTACGCGGAGCTGGAGGTCAAGTCCCTGACCGGCACCGGGGCGCACTGACCCCGCCTGCCCCATCCCGCCCGTCCGGACCCCCCCACACCGGGTGGGCGAGCCCTCCCCGCGGCCGCGTCGCAGATCCCCGCGACGCGGCCGCGGCGTCTCCCGGGACCTCGGGAATCTGCTGTTGTCGGTGGTCTGACGTAGGCTCGAGCTGTTGGATTGCATACACGGTTCGCGACGGATCGGGACGGCCGCATCGCGGTCACGAGGGAAGGGGGCCCCAAGTGCTCATCGACACCTATGGCCGGGTGGCGACCGACCTGCGCGTCTCACTGACGGACAAGTGCAACCTCCGGTGCACGTACTGCATGCCGGAAGAGGGCCTCCAGTGGCTCGGCAAGTCCGAGCTGCTCAGCGACGACGAGATCGTCCGGCTGATCCGTATCGCCGTGACCGACCTGGGCATCACCGAGGTCCGGTTCACCGGCGGGGAGCCGCTGCTCAGGCCCGGCCTCGTCGGGATCGTCGAGCGCTGCGCCGCGCTGGAACCGCGCCCCCGCATGTCCGTGACCACCAACGGCATCGGCCTCAAGCGCACCGCCGCCGCCCTCAGGAGCGCGGGCCTCGACCGGGTCAACGTGTCGCTCGACACGCTGCGCCCCGACGTCTTCAAGACCCTCACCCGCCGCGACCGGCACCAGGACGTGCTGGACGGCCTGCGCGCGGCCCACGACGCGGGGCTGACCCCCGTCAAGATCAACACGGTCCTGATGCCGGGCCTCAACGACGACGAGGCCCCCGAGCTGCTCGCCTGGGCCGTCGCGAACGACTACGAGCTGCGCTTCATCGAGCAGATGCCCCTCGACGCCCAGCACGGCTGGAAGCGCGACGGCATGATAACGGCCGGTGACATCCTCACCTCGCTCCGTACCCGCTTCACCCTCACCGAGGAGGGCGGGACCGAGCGCGGCTCCGCCCCCGCCGAGCGCTGGACCGTGGACGGCGGCCCGCACCGCGTCGGGGTCATCGCCTCCGTCACCCGCCCGTTCTGCCACGCCTGCGACCGCACGAGGCTCACCGCCGACGGACAGGTCCGCAACTGCCTCTTCGCCCAGGAGGAGACGGACCTGCGGGCGGCCCTGCGCTCCGAGGCCCCCGACGACGAGATCGCCGCGCTCTGGAAGCGCGCCATGTGGGGCAAGAAGGCCGGCTCCGGCCTCGACGACCCGGCCTTCCTCCAGCCCGACCGGCCGATGTCAGCGATCGGCGGCTGACCCCCGCTCCCACTCCGCCAGTGTCACCACGTCCTTGAGGAAACCGCGCACACCGAGGAACGAGGACAGATGCTCGCGATGCTCGTCGCAGGCCAGCCAGGTCTTGCGGCGCTCCGGCGTGTGCAGTTTCGGGTTGTTCCAGGCGAGCACCCACACGGCGGGGGTACGGCACCCCTTGGCGGAGCACACCGGTGCGGGATCCGTGGCACGGGGCCGGGCGTCGGGGACATCGGGAGCGTCGGGGGAGTTCACCCATCCACCCTAGGCGCTGGTGTCACACGGCCCCAAGGACCGATCCGGTAGCCCGAAAAGGCGACGCCGAGCAGCCACGGGGGGAGCTGCCCGGCGTCGGTCCGTCGCTCCGACGGGGGATGCGGAGCGCCTACGAAGTATGTCACGGGCAACGGGGTGCGGTGCACCGGAACTTCACGATTGATCTGAGCTTTTCTTGAGCTTTGCGCTCCGCTTCCCGCCCCCGGAGCGAGCCGTTACCCGCCGGTTCTACCGGTGGGTCTACTCGTGGGTCGGTGGTGCGGATTCCGTCGCCACGGGCGCCGCCGCGGGCGCGATCGCCGGCCGGACCGGTGCCGGTACGAAGGTCGAGGGCAGCGAAGGAGCGTTCTCCCGGCCCGCGTTGGCGATCACCACGGCCACGTACGGCAGCAGCACACCGAGGACCAGGGTGACGATGGCGACCGGCCGCTCCACGTTCCACAGCACAACGGTCAGGATCACCGACAGGGTTCTGACGGACATGGAAATGATGTAACGCCGCTGCCGGCCGCGTACGTCGTCGGCGAGGCTCTGCCTGGCCCCGGTGATCCGGAAGACCTCGGTGCTGCTCCGCTTCCGCATCACACTTCACCACCCGATTCCCACGCCGGTCCCTACCCCGGACCGGACCGCATCCACGGTACGCCGGGCCGCCCCCACGCACGAGGGCGGGGCACCGGCCATCCTGGCCGATGTGCCCCGCCCCGTGACGCAGGCGCCCCGCGTGTGTCAGCCGGCGTGTGTCAGCCGGCCGTGACCTCGATCGCGGCCAGGTTCTTCTTGCCCCGGCGCAGCACGAGCCAGCGGCCGTGCAGCAGATCGCCCGCCGCCGGCACGCTCTCCGCGTCCGTGACCTTGACGTTGTTCACGTACGCCCCGCCCTCCTTGACCGTGCGCCGCGCCGCCGACTTGCTCGGCGCGAGCCCCGCCTCGGTGAACAGGTCGACCACCGGGGCCGGTTCGGAGAACCGCGCGTGGGGCACCTCGGAGAGCGCGGCGCTCAGCGTCGCCTCGTCGAGGTCCGTCAGCTCGCCCTGGCCGAAGAGCGCCCGGGACGCGGCGACAACGGCCGCGCACTGGCCGGCGCCGTGCACCAGCGTCGTCAGCTCCTCCGCCAGCGCGCGCTGCGCGGCCCGCGCCTGGGGCCGCTCCGCGGTGGCCCGCTCCAGCTCCTCCAGCTCCGCGCGGTCCTTGAAGCTGAGGATCCTGCTGTACGTGGAGATGTCACGGTCGTCCACGTTGAGCCAGAACTGGTAGAAGGCGTAGGGCGTCGTCATCCCGGGGTCCAGCCAGACGGCCCCGCCCTCGGTCTTGCCGAACTTGGTCCCGTCCGCCTTGGTCATCAGGGGCGTGGCCAGCGCGTGCACGGTGGCACCCGGCTCCAGGCGGTGGATCAGGTCGAGACCGGCGGTGAGATTGCCCCACTGGTCGCTGCCGCCCTGCTGGAGGACACAGCCGTAGCGCCGGTACAGCTCCAGGAAGTCCATGGACTGGAGCAGCTGGTAGCTGAACTCGGTGTAGCTGATGCCCTCGTCGGACTCCAGCCGCCGGGCGATGGACTCCTTGGCGAGCATCCGGCTGACCCGGAAGTGCTTGCCGATGTCCCGCAGGAACTCGATCGCGGACAGGCCCGCGGTCCAGTCCAGGTTATTGACCATCGTGGCCGCGTTCGGCCCCTCGAAGGACAGGAACGGCTCGATCTGCGACCGCAGCCGGCCCACCCACCCCGCGACCGTCTCCGGATCGTTCAGCGTCCGCTCGGCGGTCGGCCGGGGGTCGCCGATCTGTCCGGTGGCCCCGCCCACCAGCGCCAGCGGCCGGTGCCCGGCCTGCTGGAGCCGGCGCACGGTGAGCACCTGCACGAGGTGTCCGACGTGCAGGCTGGCGGCGGTGGGGTCGAAGCCGCAATAGAACGTGACGGGACCGTCCGCGAGCGCCTTGCGCAAGGCGTCCTCATCGGTGGACTGGGCGAACAGCCCGCGCCACTGGAGCTCGTCGACGATGTCCGTCACGGTCTTTTCTCTCCTCGAACAGTCTGATGCGTGGGTCCGGCAGCGGTCAGTCTAGATCGGTCACACCCCGCGGCTGACCGAGCTCATGTTGAAATCGGGGATGCGCAGGGCCGGCATCGCGGCCCGGGTGAACCAGTCGCCCCACTCGCGCGGCAGCGTCTTCTCCGTGATCCCGGCCTCGGTGGCCCGCGACAGCAGGTCGACGGGCGACTCGTTGAACCGGAAGTTGTTCACCTCGCCGACGACCTCGCCCTTCTCCACGAGATACACCCCGTCCCTGGTCAGGCCGGTGAGCAGCAGCGTCGCCGGGTCGACCTCGCGGATGTACCAGAGGCACGTCAGGAGCAGGCCGGGGCCGTCGTGCCCGGTGGCCGCGACCATCTCCTCCAGCGTCCGCTCGCCGCCGGCGTCCAGGACCAGGTTGCCGATGCTGGGCGCGACGGGCAGGCCGGTCAGGGCCGCGCTGTGCCGGGTGGTGAGCAGGTGCTCCAGCTTGCCGTCCCGTACCCAGTCCGTCGCCGTCAGCGGCAGACCGTTGTCGAAGACGGACGCGTCGTCGCCCGAGGAGTGGGCGATCACGAACGGCGCGCACTCCAGACCCGGTTCGCCGGGCGCGCTGCGCAGCGTCAGCGGCAGCTCGGAGAGCGTCTCGCCGACGCGGGTGCCGCCGCCGGGGCGGGAGAAGACCGTACGGCCCTCCACGGCGTCGCGGGCCGCCGACGACCACAGCTGGTAGATCAGCAGGTCGGCCACGGCGGTGGGCGGCAGCAGCGTCTCGTACCGCCCGGCGGGCAGGTCGATCTTCCGCTCGGCCCAGGCCAGGCGCTTGGCCAGTTCCGCGTCCAGGACAGCCGGGTCGACGTCCTTGAAGTCGCGGGTGGCCCGGCCCGCCCAGGCGGAGCGGGTGCGGTCGGGCGACTTGGCGTTCAGCTCCAGGGTGCCGCTCGGCTGGTCGTGGCGCAGCCGTACGCCCGTGGACGTGCCGAGGTACGTGGAGGTCAGCTCGTGGTTGGCGAAGCCGTACAGCTCACGGCCGCCGGCCCGGGCGCGGGCGAAGGACTCGCCGAGCGCCGGCGCGAAGTCCGTGAAGACGGCGGAGGTCGTCTCCGCCGGCGCGTCCGCGAAGTCCCCGGACACCGGACCGCCCGCCACCAGCGGCCGGGCGTCCTCGGCGGGCCCGGCGCCCCGGGCGGCCGCCTCGGCGGCGCGGACCAGCGGTTCCAGGTCGCCGTCGGTGACCGCGGACCGCGACACCACCCCGGAGGCGGTGCCCTGCGCGCCGTCGACCGTCGCGATGACGGTGAGCGTACGGCCCCGGGTGACCCCGTTGGTGGTCAGCGCGTTGCCCGCCCAGCGGAGGTTCGCCGACGACTGCTCGTCGGCGATGACCACACAGCCGTCGGCGGTGGACAGCTCCAGCGCGCGCTCGACGATCTCGTGCGGCTTGGCCGTACGGCCCGTGGTCGTCCCGCTCTTCGCGCCGCTCATCGGCCCGCCTCCTGCGTCGTGTTGAGGATGTTCACTCCGCGGAAGAGCGCGGACGGGCAGCCGTGCGAGACCGCCGCGACCTGGCCCGGCTGGGCCTTGCCGCAGTTGAAGGCACCGCCCAGGACATACGTCTGCGGGCCGCCGACGGCCTCCATCGACCCCCAGAAGTCCGTCGTCGTCGCCTGGTAGGCGACATCGCGCAACTGGCCGGCGAGCTTGCCGTTCTCGATACGGAAGAAGCGCTGCCCGGTGAACTGGAAGTTGTAGCGCTGCATGTCGATCGACCACGACCGGTCGCCGACCACGTAGATCCCGCGCTCCACCCCGCCGATCAGATCCTCCGTGGCGAGGCCGCCCGGATCGGGACGCAGCGACACGTTCGCCATCCGCTGCACCGGCACATGGCCCGGCGAGTCCGCGTACGCGCACCCGTTGGACCGGCCCAGACCCGTCAGCTTCGCGATCCTGCGGTCCAGCTGGTACCCGACGAGCGTGCCGTCCTTCACCAGGTCCCACGACTGGGCCTCGACGCCCTCGTCGTCGTACCCGATGGTGGCGAGCCCGTGCTCCGCGGTCCTGTCACCGGTCACGTTCATCACCGACGAGCCGTACGCCAGCTTCCCGAGCTGGTCGAAGGTGGCGAAGGAGGTCCCCGCGTACGCCGCCTCGTACCCCAGCGCCCGGTCCAGCTCCGTGGCGTGGCCGATCGACTCGTGAATCGTCAGCCACAGGTTGGACGGGTCGACCACCAGGTCGTACGTCCCCGCCTCGACGCTCGGCGCCCGCATCTTCTCGGCGAGCAACCCCGGGATGCGCTCCAGCTCGGAGTCCCAGTCCCAGCCCGTCCCCGTCAGGTACTCCCAGCCCCGCCCGGCCGGCGGCGCGATCGTCCGCATGGAGTCGAACTCGCCCGAGTCCGAGTCGACCGCGACGGCGGTCAGCTGGGGGTGCAGCCTGACCCGCTGCTGGGTGGTGACCGTGCCCGAGGTGTCCGCGTAGAACTTGTTCTCGTGGACGGTGAGCAGCGACGCGTCCACATGCGCCACCCCCTCCGCCCGCAGCAGCCGCGCGCTCCACTCCGCGAGCAGCCCGCTCTTCTCCTCGTCCGGTACGTCGAACGGGTCGATCTCGTACGCCGACACCCAGGTCTTCTCCGCGTGCACCGGCTCCCCGGCCAGCTCCACCCGCTCGTCGGACCCGGCCGCGGCGATCACCTTCGCGGACAGCTTGGCCATGGCCACGGCCTGCCCGGCGACCCGCGCCGCCGCGTCCATCGTCAGGTCGACCCCGGAGGCGAACCCCCAGGCCCCGCCGTGCACGACCCGGACCGCGTACCCGAGATCCGTACTGTCCGAAGAACCGGCGGGTTTGGCGTCCCGCAGCCGCCACGCCGCGCTGCGCACCCGCTCGAAGCGGAAATCCGCGTGGTCGGCACCGAGCGCCCGCGCCCTCGCGAGCGCGGCGTCGGCGAGTGCCCGCAAGGGCAACGCCAAGAACGTCTGATCTACCTCATGGGGCACGGCGGCCTCTCCTCAACTCACACTCGGCACGTTACCGGCAGTGAATCACGCGTCACCGGCCTGGTTACGGACACCCATACAACGCCCCACCGGCCCGTCGCGCCACGAGAATTCGCTCGCGCCCGGCCCGGGGTTCTGTAGGGAACCGACAGGGTTGGCCGTCCGGCACTGTCAGAGGCGATTCTTCGCGAGCCGGGCAGTACCGATAGGTTTTCGGCAGACCAGACCGCTGAGGAAAGGGTGATCCGATGAGCCGCTCGGTTCTCGTCACCGGAGGAAACCGGGGCATCGGCCTCGCCATCGCCCGCGCCTTCGCGGACAACGGCGACAAGGTCGCCTACACCTACCGCTCCGGCGAGCCGCCGCAGGCCCTGACGGACCTGGGCTGCCTGGCCGTTCGCTGCGACATCACCGACACCGAACAGGTGGAGCAGGCCTACAAGGAGATCGAGAAGAAGCACGGTCCTGTGGAGGTGCTGGTGGCCAACGCCGGCATCACCAAGGACCAGTTGCTGATGCGGATGTCCGAGGAGGACTTCACCTCCGTCCTCGACACCAACCTCACCGGCACGTTCCGCGTCGTCAAGCGGGCCAACCGCGCCATGCTGCGCGCCAAGAAGGGCCGGGTCGTCCTGATCTCCTCGGTGGTCGGCCTGACCGGCCAGGCGGGACAGGCGAACTACGCCGCGTCCAAGGCCGGCCTGGTGGGCTTCGCCCGCTCCCTCGCCCGCGAACTGGGCTCGCGGAACATCACCTTCAACGTCGTCGCCCCCGGCTTCACGGAGAGCGACATGACGCGGGTGCTCACCGACGAGCAGCGCGCGGACATCGTCTCGCGGGTCCCGCTCGGCCGTTACGCGCAGCCGGAGGAGATCGCCGCAGTGGTGCGGTTCCTCACCTCCGACGACGCCTCGTACATCACTGGAGCCGTCATTCCCGTTGACGGCGGATTGGGCATGGGTCACTGATCACATGAGTGGAATCCTGGCCGGCAAGCGCATCCTCGTCACGGGGGTCCTCACCGAGTCCTCCATCGCCTTCCACGCCGCGAAGGTGGCGCAGCAGCAGGGCGCCGAGGTCATCCTCACCGGTTTCGGCCGGCTGACCCTCGTCGAGCGCATCGCCAAGCGACTGCCCGAGCCCGCCCCGGTCATCGAACTGGACGTGACCAACCAGGAGCACCTGGACGGGTTGGCGGACCGGATCCGCGAGCACCAGGGCGCCGACGCGCGCCTCGACGGCATCGTGCACTCGATCGCCTTCGGCCCGCAGGGCGCGTTCAACTTCCTGGAGGCCCAGTGGGAGGACGTCGCGACGGCCGTCCAGGTCTCCGCGTACTCGCTCAAGTCCCTGACCGTGGCCTGCCTGCCGCTGATGGAGCACGGCGGCTCGGTCGTCGGCCTCACCTTCGACGCGCAGGTCGCCTGGCCGAAGTACGACTGGATGGGCGTGGCGAAGGCCGCGCTGGAGTCCACCAGCCGCTACCTCGCCCGTGACCTGGGCGCGCGGAACATCCGCTGCAACCTGGTCTCGGCCGGTCCGCTCAAGTCGATGGCCGCCAAGTCCATCCCGGGCTTCGAGTCGCTCGCGGACGTGTGGAACCACCGGGCCCCGATGGAGTGGGACATGTCCGACCCGGAGCCGGCGGGCCGCGGCATCGTCGGTCTGCTGTCGGACTTCTTCCCGAAGACGACGGGCGAGATCGTCCACGTCGACGGCGGCGTGCACATGATGGGCGCCTGACCCTTCCGCGCCACCTCCTTCCGCGCCACCTCCTACGGAAGCCGCGTGCTCGTCCCCCGGGACGGCCACGCGGCTTCCGTATGTCACGGAGCGTGTCCGTCCGAGTCGAAAAGAGCGGCACTTCCCCGCACACTGGGCAGAACGGACCAGATCGTTCCGGTCGTGGCGGGGGAGGAGGTACGGGGATGCGCAGAGTGCGTCGTGTGCTGGTCGCGTTCCTGGCCGCCCCGCTGATCCCGCTGGGACTGACGGTCTTCTCGGAGGTACGGGAGCCCCCCGCCCCGCCCGCCGCGACGGCGCGGCCCGGCCCCCGCGCCCCGGCGGGAGCGGCGGCGGCGCCGGACCGGGACCGGATGCAGGACCAGGACCGAGACAAGGGCCAGGATCAGGACCGCGACCAGGACCGCGACAAGGACCGGGACCGTGCGACCTGCCGTACGCGGATCCAGGGCTCCCGCGCCACCGCCTTCTGCCACAACCCGTACCCGGAGACCGACCGCGTCCGCCTGCACGTCGAATGCGCCCGCTGGTGGGACATCGACGTCGACAGCGCCCCGGCGGAGCTCCATCCGGCCGGTTATGTCCAGCTCTCGGACCGCTGCTGGAAAGAGGTCAGGTCGGTGTGGGTCAGCCATGAGCGCGTGAGCTGAGCCCGAGTCGTACCGGCCCGCTCAGTCGTACCGGCCCGTTCGGACCCGTACCGGCCCGTTCAGCCCGTACCGGCCCGCTCAGACCCGCTCAGACCCGCTCAGACCCGCTCGACCAGGCAGTGCAGCGCGTGGCTCGCCGCCTCCGCGCCCGCCGCCTCCCCGTCGCCCGCCCGGATCGCGGTCACCAGCCGCGCGTGGTCCATGTGGTTCTCCGGCCGCAGCTCCGCCCCCACATCCGTCCGCAGCCGGTCCCGCAGCAGATGCCCCAGGTCCGCGTAGAGCGTGACCATCACGTCGTTGTGCGAGGCCGACACCACCGCCAGGTGCAGCGTCGCGTCCGCCGTGACGAACCGCTCCGCGTCACCCGCGGCCCACGCCTCCTCGCGCCGCGCCAGCAGCGTGTCCAGCAGGCGCAGGTCCTTGGCGGTACGGCGCTCCGCCGCGAGCCGGGCGGCCGACGACTCCAGCGTGGAGCGCAGCTCCGCGATGTGCCGGTCATCGGCGTCCGCGAACCTGCGCTGCATCACGCCCGCCAGCTCACTCGTCGCGGCGACGTACGTCCCCGAGCCCTGCCTGATGTCCAGCAGGCCGTTGTGCGCCAGGGCCCGGACCGCCTCACGGACGGTGTTGCGTGCCACGCCCAGCTGCTCGACCAGCTCGGGCTCGGTGGGGATACGGGATCCCACCGGCCACGCGCCCGAGGTGATCTGGTTCCGCAACTCGGTGATCACCTGGTCCGAGAGGGCGGAACGCCGGGGAGAGGTCAGCGCCATGGTGTTCCCAACTCTGGTCTGTAAAAGGGGAGGGTCAATTGGACAAAGGGATAATTGGACAACCAATCATCCCATGATTCTATGATGGCCCCATGTCTGACGAGACCCGGACCGAGACCCGGCTGCCCGCCACCACCCCGAGTGTGCCCGGCGATGCTCCGGCACCGGGCCCCGCCGCGTGGGTGACACCGGTCGTTGTCGCGGGACTGGTCCTCGCCGCCCTCAACCTCCGTCCCGCCATCACGAGCCTGGGCCCCCTGCTGGAGGACGTCCGGGGCGGCCTGCGCATGAGCGGCACGGTGGCCGGGGTCCTCACCTCCGTACCGCCCTTCTGCTTCGCCGTCTTCGGCTTCACCGCGCCCCGCCTGGCCCGCCGCTTCGGCCCCGGCGCGGTCGTCTGCGCCGGCATGGTGGCCATCACCGCGGGGCTGCTGATCCGGCCCTTCACGTCCGGTACGCCCGCGTTCCTCGCGGCGAGCGCCCTCGCGCTCATGGGCATCGCGGTGAGCAACGTCCTGATGCCGGTGATCGTCAAGCGGTACTTCCCCGACCGGGTCGGCACCATGACCGGCCTCTACTCGATGGCCCTGGCGCTCGGCACCGCCTTCGCCGCCGCCGCGACCGTCCCCATGACCGAGGCGCTGGGCGGCAGTTGGCGCGTGGGCCTCGGGGTCTGGGCCGTGCTCGCCGCCCTCGCCGTCCTGCCCTGGATCGCTCTCGTACGCGACCGCAGCGGCGCCGCCACCCCCTCCCCGGCGGACGCCCCGGGGGCGCGCGGGCTGAGCCTCGTGCGGAGCCGTACCGCCTGGGCGCTCGCCTGTTACTTCGGCATCCAGGCCTCCGGCGCGTACATCACCATGGGCTGGATGCCGCAGGTCTTCCGGGACGCCGGCCTCTCCGCGGGCACGGCGGGGCTGCTGCTCGCCGTGACGATGGTGATGGGCGTCCCGCTGGCCTTCGTGATCCCCCGGCTCGCCACCCGGCTGAAGAACCAGGGCCCGATCGCCGTGGCCCTCGGCCTGTGCGGCCTGACGGCCTTCACGGGCCTCTCCCTCGCCCCCGCGTCCGGCGCCTGGCTCTGGGCCGTGCTCCTCGGCATCTCGAACTGCTCGTTCCCGCTCGCCCTCACCATGATCGGCATGCGGTCGAGGAGCGGCGCCGGAGTCGTACGCCTCTCCGCCTTCGCGCAGTCCACCGGCTATCTGATGTCGATCCCCGGCCCCCTGCTGATCGGGGTGCTCTACCAGAACACCGGCGGGTGGGGGCTGCCGCTGGCGATCATGGGCGGGTTCCTGGTGCCGCAGATGGTGGCGGGTGTCATCGCCGGGCGGGACCGGACGATAGAGGACGAAACCAGGATGCGAGACTGAGCGCATGCCAGTCCTTGACCCGAATCCCCAGAACGGCCAGCAGAAGCTGCTCATCGTGTTCGGCACGATCATCGGCATCCTGGTGATCATCGGCATCATCGCCTCGATCGCCAGCCCGTGATCAGGGGCTCGTGATCACCCGTCCTTGATCGCCCGTCCTTGATCAGCTGCTCGTGATCGCGGGTCCTTGATCACCACCGCTGACCGGTCTGCCCCGGTCTGTGGTGGGGCTGGCACCACCGTCCCCTAGGGGGCCAGGGTCAGGGGCGAGTGGGTGGGTCACCGGATGGGCCGGGACGCCCGCGATCCGTAGGTTCTGAGGTGTCGGAAACCACGGACCCACGGAGGCGGACATGCCGGCCAGAACGTACCCCCGCACCCGCCCCAGGACCGCCGACACCCTGCCGGTCCGGCTCCCGTGGTGGGCCCTGGCGCTGCCCGCCGTGGCCTTCTCCGTCCTGCTCGTCCTGATGGCGGGACCCGGCGAGGCGCAGGCCGCGACCACCGACCCGGGGATCGCCCGGATCCTGGACCTGATGCGGTACGTGCTCGGGGGATAGCACTGTTCACCCGTGCCGGGGGCCCGTTCCAACACCCTGCGCCCGCGGGCGCATTTCATGCGAAGCTGGATGGCATGAGCGCCGATACGTCCCGCAGGATCGTTCTACTCCGGCACGCCAAGGCCGACTGGCCGGAGGTGGCCGACCACGACAGGCCACTCGCCGACCGGGGCCGTGCGGATTCCTCCGTCGCGGGCCGCCGCCTCGCCGAGACCGGTATCGCCATCGATCTCGCCCTCTGCTCCACCGCGGCGCGGACCCGTGAGACCTGGAAGCTGGCCGTGCACGAGCTGCCGCAGCGTCCGAGGACCGTCTACGAGGACCGGCTGTACGACGCGACCCTCGGCGAGCTGCTCGCCCTGATCAACGAGACCCCCGACGAGGTGAACAACCTCCTCCTCGTCGGTCACAACCCCGCCATGCACGCCCTCGCCGACGCGATGGCAGGCCCGGACTCGGACGACCACATCGCCCGGATGACCCGCAGCGGGTTCCCGACGGCCGCCTTCGCCGTCATCGGGGTCGACCGGGGCTGGAAGTCGGTGGAGCTGGGAGTGGGCACGCTCCAGGAATTCTGGGCGCCGCACGACTGAGCCGTACTCCTTCCGGGACTGTCCAGGTCCCGGGACTGTCCAGCTTCCGGGACTGTCCAGCTTCCGGGACTGCCCGTTACGGGACTGCCCGGATACGGACGACGGGCCCCGCACGGCATCCGTGCGGGGCCCGGGTGTCTTCCGCCCTGGCGTCAGTCCTGTCCGCGCCCGCCGTCCTCCGGCGCCTCGGCCTCCTCGACCTCTTCGCGCGTGATCCCCAGCAGGTAGAGGACGGTGTCCAGGAACGGTACGTTCACCGCCGCGTGCGCCGCCTTGCGGACCACCGGCTTCGCGTTGAAGGCCACCCCGAGCCCGGCCGCGTTCAGCATGTCGAGATCGTTGGCGCCGTCGCCGATCGCCACCGTCTGCGCCAGCGGCACCCCCGCCTCCGCGGCGAACCGCCGCAGCAGCCGGGCCTTGCCCGCGCGGTCCACGATCTCGCCGGTCACCCGCCCGGTCAGCTTCCCGTCCACGATCTCCAGGGTGTTGGCGGCGGCGAAGTCCAGCCCGAGACGGTCCTTGAGCGCGTCCGTGACCTGGGTGAACCCACCGGACACGACGCCCACTTGGTAGCCGAGCCGCTTGAGCGTACGGATCAGGGTGCGGGCCCCGGGAGTGAGCCGTACCTCCGCCCGTACCTTGTCCACCACCGACGCGTCGAGCCCGGCCAGCAGCGCCACCCGCGCGTGCAGGGACTGCTCGAAGTCCAGCTCTCCCGCCATGGCGCGGGCGGTCACCTCGGCGACCTCCGCCTCACAGCCCGCGTGCGCCGCGAAGAGCTCGATGACCTCGTCCTGGATCAGCGTCGAGTCGACGTCCATCACCACCAGGCGCTGGGCCCGGCGCGCCAGCCCGGCCGAGACGACCGCGACATCCACCCCGATGCCCGCCGCCGAGGTCGCCAGCGCCGTGCGCAGCGGCGCGGTCTCCACGCCGGACACCGCGAACTCCACCGCCGTGACGGGGTACTTGGCCAGCCGGAAGATACGGTCGATGTTGCCGCCGGTCGAGGTGATGCTCGCCGCTATGGCGGCCGTCGACTCCGCCGTGAGCGGGTTGCCGAGCACGGTGACATGGGAACGGCCGCTGCCGCGCGGCCGGTTGTCGCCCTTGCCGGAGATGATCTCGGCCTGGAGTTTGAGCGACTCCGTCCAGCTGTGGACGGTGGCGCGCAGCTCGCCCTCGGTGGCGCCGCCCGCCGCCGGCGCGGTGACCAGCGCGCACAGGACGATACGGCCACGGGTGACGACCTGCTCGATGTCGATGACGTCGACGGCGTAGGCGGCGAGGGTGTCGAAGAGCCCCGCGGTGATCCCGGGGCGGTCCTTCCCGAAGATCTTGACGAGAAGGGTCGGGACCTCGGTGGCCGGGACCTCGGTGGTCCGGACGTCGGTCGGGACGTCGGGGGTCTGGTGGGGCTGCGGTGCGCTCATGGTGATCCCACCGTAGCGGGCGCGGCCCCGGGACCGGCCCGGCGTCCCGTACAGCGGACACCACGACCGTCCGGCGGACCCGTTCCCATGATCACGGGCGGGACGGGACAGCGCGCATGGACCCCGTCGTACCTGGGTATTCAGGAGGCCCGGTTTTCACGGGAAGCCGCCCGCCTGAAATAGTTCCCCACGATGTTCGCCATCCCTAGACTCCCCAGCGATGGGGGAACTTCGGGGGACAACTAGTGGGGCATGGAGTGCACGAACTCGTACTGGAATTGAACGGAAGGACCTGGGCGCTCGATCCGGCCAGGTCGTACACCCTGGGACGTGATCCGCAGGGCGACCTCGTGGTCGACGACGCCCGGGTCTCGTGGCGTCACGCCACCATCAGCTGGGGGGACCGGGGTTGGGTCATTGAGGATCACGGAAGCACCAACGGTACGTACGTACGGGGGCAGCGGGTCCATCAGACGGAGATCGCGGCCGGTTCCGCCGTGCATCTCGGCAACGCGACGGACGGGCCCCGGCTGAGCCTCTCCGCCGCCGCGTACAGCCCGCAGGCGGCCGCGCCACAGCAGGCGCCGTACCAGCAGCAGGCCCCGCAGGCGGCGCAGGCACCCGTTCAGCCGGCCGTCCCGCAGCAGGGCTGGCAGCGGCCCCAGCAGCCGCAGGTGCCCCAACAGGGCGGTCCCGGGGGCCCGTTCGGAGGGCAGGGGCAGCGGCAGGGGCAGGCGCCGGACGCGGGAGCCTCGCCGTACTACGGTGACCGCAACCCGACCACGTTCCACCAGCTCTCCCTCGGCCGGGTCATGCGCATCGGCCGCGCGCTGGAGAACGAACTGGTCGTCTCCGACCTCCAGGTCTCGCGCCACCACGCCGAGTTCACCGCCACGCCCGACGGCCGCTACGAGCTCCGCGACCTCGGATCCCACAACGGTACGTACGTCAACGGCCAGCCGATCGCCAAGTCCGGCACCGTACCCATCGGCCCCAACGACATCGTCGGCGTCGGCCACTCGACCTTCCGCCTCGTCGGCGACCGCCTCGAAGAGTTCGTCGACACCGGTGAGGTCTCCTTCTCGGCCCGCCACCTCACGGTGACGGTCGACGGCGGCAAGCAGATCCTCAAGGACGTCTCCTTCGGGGTCCCGGAGAAGTCGCTGATCGCGGTCATCGGCCCGTCCGGCTCCGGGAAGTCCACGCTGCTCAAGGCGCTCACCGGCTACCGCCCGGCCAACGAGGGCGATGTCCTCTACGACAACCGGAACCTGTACAAGCAGTTCGCCGAGCTGCGCCAGCGCATCGGCCTGGTCCCGCAGGACGACATCCTGCACAAGGAACTGACCGTCAGGAAGGCGCTCAGATACGCGGCGAAGCTCCGCTTCCCCGGCGACACCAAGCCCGCCGAGCGCGAGGCCAGGATCGACGAGGTGCTGGGCGAGCTGAAGCTCGACATCCACAAGGACAAGAAGATCACCGCGCTCTCCGGCGGCCAGCGCAAGCGGGTCTCGGTCGCCCTGGAGCTGCTCACCAAGCCGTCGCTGATCTTCCTGGACGAGCCGACCTCCGGCCTCGACCCGGGCATGGACCGCGATGTGATGAAGCTCCTGCGCGACCTCGCCGACGACGGCCGTACGGTCCTGGTGGTCACGCACTCCGTCGCCGAGCTGGCGATCTGCGACAAGCTCCTCGTCATGGCCCCCGGTGGCTCGGTGGCGTACTTCGGCCCGCCGGAGGAGGCGCTCAACTTCTTCGGCTACACGACGTGGGCCGACGTCTTCTCGGCCTTCGAGAACTACCGCGAGTACGACTGGGCGGGCCGCTGGCGCGGCTCGCAGCACTACCAGATGTACGCCGCCGACATCGACGCCATCGCCGCGCAGTCCGTGGCCATGCCCTCCGCGCAGCAGATGCGCCCGCCCAAGCCGCAGAGCTGGGGCTCCCAGCTGTGGACCCTGGTCCGGCGCTATGTGTCGGTGATCGCGTCCGACCGGGGCTTCATGGGCCTGATGGTTCTGCTGCCGGCGATCCTCGGCGGGGTGAGCGCCGTCATACCGGCGAAGTTCGGCCTCGTACCGCCCACACCGCCCTCCCGCTTCAACAGCACCGCCGGGATCATCATGATGATCCTCGTGGTCGGGATGTGCTTCGCCGGCTCGGCCAACTCCGTACGAGAACTGATCAAGGAACGGGTCATCTACGAACGGGAACGGGCCACCGGCCTGTCCCGTTCGGCCTACCTGATGTCCAAGGTGATCGTGCTGGGGGTGATCACGGCTTTCCAGGCCGTCATCATCTGCGCCATCGCGCTGCCGGTCCGTGAGCTCCCCGAGAAGGGAGTGATCACCCACCCGGCCGTCGAGATCTGCCTCGCGATCATCGCCATGGGCTTCACGGCGATGATGCTCGGCCTGGTCATCTCCGCCCTGGTCAAGACCGCCGAGAAGACCATGCCGCTGCTCGTGATGTTCGCCATCGTGCAGCTGGTCTTCACCGGCACCCTCTTCCAGATCTTCGGCAAGCTCGGACTGGAACAGTTCGCCTGGCTGATGCCGTCCCGCTGGGCCCTGGGCGCGGCGGGCTCGACGCTCGACCTGTCGCACCTGATGGCGCCGTGGGACCCGGAGAAGCCGGACGACCTGGACCCGCTGTGGGAGCACACCGCCGCCCAGTGGTCGGTCGACATGATCGTGCTGGTCTTGATCGGCGTCCTCTGCGGCTTCGTGGTCGCGCGCCTGCTGCGCCGCCACGAGCCGGAGGTCATGCGCAAGTAGCGGTCGTACGGATGTGAGAGCACCGCGCCGGAGGGCGGCACCCCGCACAGGGGTGCCGCCCTCCGGCATTCGCGGTCGGTGACTGTCGCGCTCAGTAGGCGCTGTTGACGTTGTCCATCGAGCCGTACCGGTCGGCGGCGTAGTTGGCCGCGGCGACGATGTTGGCGACGGGGTCGTAGATGTTCTTCGACGTGCCGTTGACGTGGTACGTGGCGAACGTCGGGGGGATGACCTGGAGCAGGCCCTTCGACGGGATGCCGTTCTGGGCGTTGATGTCCCAGTTGTTGATCGCGTTCGGGTTACCGCTCGACTCGCGGATGATGTTGCGGTGCAGTCCGTCGTACGAGCCCGGAATGCCGTGCTTCTTCATGATGGACAGCGATTCCTTGATCCAGCCGTCCAGGTTGTTCGCGTAGACCGGGGTGCGCGCGGCGGACCGGCTGGCGGCGGCCTTGGCACGCTTCTCCGCGTCGGCGGCGGCCTTGGCCTTGGCCTTCGCGGTCTGCGCGGCCTTCGCCTTCGCCTTCGCGGCCTTCTCGGCCTTGGCCTTCTGCTCAGCCTTCTTCTCGGCCTTCGCCTTGGCCTCGGCGGCCTTCTTGGCCTTCTCGGCCTTGTCGGCCTTCGCCTGCGCGGCTGCCTTGACCTTGGCCGTGGCCTGGACCTTCGCCGTGTTCTCGGCGGAGGTCTGCTGCTTGAAGACGCTCGCGTGCAGCGACGCGGCCTGGGCCGCGGTGTCCGGGGTCGCCGTGAAGGCGGCCTGCGAGGCGGTGACCGCCTGCGAGGGCTTGGAGTCGGCCGCGGCGCCCGGAACGAGCGTGAAGGTGATGGCGGCGACTCCGGCGGCGGCGACGCCGGCGATCGAAGCCTTGTGCGCCCGGTTGAGACGGTCAAGGCCAGGGGTGCGTGACGAGAACATAGAGACGTACCTCTTCGAATAGCGGGGAGTCGCGGGGGCCGGGTGGCCGACAGCCTGCTCGGCGGCGACGGACGCAATTCTTAGCGGCCGCAAAATGCTGTGGCAAAGGTGTGACGTACGACCCCGGGTAGTGGGACGGGGAGGGGGGCGAATGGTGCGTTTTCCCCGTGTGGCAAGCTCACAGCCCCCTTATTTGTCGACTAGCGGCCTTCGTAAGTGACGTACGTCCTATGTGCGGGCTCACATCGGGGGCAGGGTGACCTCACCCCGCGTTGCTGGAGCAATGCGTACGGTGAATGGCTCCGCGGCGGTCGCGTCCGGTCCTCATCCGGGTCCCGCCGGGGTCTGTGCCCGGCCCGCCAGGGTCTTCCGGCCTAGGCCGTACGCCCTGGTCACCCCCCTCTTAGGCCTCATCACACGGGACCGACCCGCCGGTACGGTGAACACATGAGCCACCGAACCGGGTCCGGCCTCGCGGCGGTGAGCACCGCGTTGCTGGCGATGAGCCGGCACCTGGAGGTACGGGACGTCCTGAAGACGATCGTCGCCTCCGCCCGTGAACTGCTGGACGCCGAGTACGCGGCGCTCGGCGTCCCCGACGACCACGGCGGCTTCGCCCAGTTCGTGGTCGACGGCGTGAGCGACGACCAGTGGAAGGCCATCGGCCCCCTCCCGCGCCAGCACGGCATCCTCGCCGCGATGCTCAGGGCCGAGACGCCCCAGCGCCTCGCCGACGTACGCCAGGACCCCCGCTTCGAGGGCTGGCCCGCCTCCCACCCCGACATGTCCGACTTCCTGGGGCTGCCCGTGAGGGACGGCGACGAGACCCTCGCCGCGCTCTTCCTCGCCAACAAGACACCCCCTGGGCCCGGCGGGGGGTGCGGGTTCACCGAGGAGGACGAGGAACTGCTCGGCATCCTCGCCCAGCACGCCGCCATCGCCCTCACCAACGCCCGGCTCCACGAGCGCAGCCGCGAGCTGACCATCGCCGAGGAACGCTCACGCCTCGCCCACGAACTCCACGACGCCGTCAGCCAGAAACTCTTCTCCCTGCGCCTGACCGCCCAGGCCGCCGCCGCCCTGGTCGACCGCGACCCGGCCCGCGCCAAGGACGAACTCCAGCAGGTCACCGCCCTCGCCGCCGAGGCCGCGGAGGAACTGCGCGCGGCCGTCGTCGAACTGCGGCCCGCCGCCCTCGACGAGGACGGCCTCGTCCACACCCTCCGTACCCAGATCCACGTCCTGGACCGCGCCCACTCCGCCCGGGTCACCTTCGACAGCTTCTCCGTACGGGCCCTGCCCGCCGCCCAGGAGGAGGCGCTGCTGCGGGTCGCCCAGGAGGCCCTCCACAACGCGCTGCGGCACTCCGGCGCCGACCGGGTCGACGTCACCCTCGCCCGCCGGGGCCCCGGCGTGGTCCTCGGCGTCACCGACAACGGCACGGGCTTCGACCCCCGGGCGGTCCGCCGGGCCGGCCGGCACCTGGGGCTGGTCTCGATGCGCGACCGGGCCGGCGGCGTCGGCGGCAGACTCAGCGTGCAATCGGCGCCCGGACGGGGCACCACGATCGAGATGGAGGTGCCCGGTGGGTGACAAGACCATTCGTGTCCTGCTGGTGGACGACCACCAGGTGGTCCGCCGCGGCCTGCGCACGTTCCTGGAGGTCCAGGACGACATCGAGGTCGTGGGGGAGGCGTCCGACGGGGCCGAGGGCGTCGCCCGCGCCGAGGAGCTGCGCCCCGACGTCGTCCTCATGGACATCAAGATGCCCGGCACCGACGGCATCGAGGCCCTGCGCACCCTCCGCGACCTCCAGAACCCGGCCAGGGTGCTGATCGTCACCAGCTTCACCGAGCAGCGCACCGTCGTCCCCGCCCTGCGCGCCGGCGCGTCCGGTTACGTGTACAAGGACGTCGACCCCGAGGCGCTGGCCGGCGCCATCCGCTCCGTGCACGCCGGGCACGTACTGCTCCAGCCCGAGGTCGCGGGCGCCCTGCTGGCCCAGGACAACCCCGGCGGCGGCCAGGGCCGGGGCACCACCCTCACCGAGCGGGAACGCGAAGTCCTCACCCTCATCGCCGACGGGCGCTCCAACCGGGAGATCGCCCGCACCCTGGTGCTCTCCGAGAAGACCGTCAAGACACACGTCTCGAACATCCTGATGAAACTGGATCTCGCGGACCGCACCCAGGCCGCCCTCTGGGCCGTCCGACATGGGATTACCGGCTGATCGGACGGCCCACAGGACCGCTCATCGTCCGGTCTGAGATTCATACCGTCGGGTGTATGTCACCCACACGGCGCATCCTGATCGTCCCCCGGGCGTTCTCCATGGCATGCCGCGGCGCACCGCCGCGGCCGCCCCGAGGAGGAACCCGCAATGAAGAACCTGAAGAAGGCCGCCACCCTCACCCTCGTCGCCGGTGGCATCGTCGCCGCCGCGTCCGGTGTCGCGTCCGCCCAGGGCGGCGCGCAGGCCGAGGGCGCCGCCCTCAAGTCCCCGGGCATCGCCTCCGGCAACCTCGTCCAGGCCCCGGTGCACATCCCGGTCAACGCCGTCGGCAACAGCGTCAACGTCATCGGCGTACTGAACCCGGCCTTCGGCAACGCCGCCGTCAACCACTGACAGCGACCCGCCGCACCGCCCTTTCACACCCTTACCGATTCTCGATTGAGGAACACCCCATGAAGGTCGCCAAGAAGGCCGCCCTGGTCATCGTCACCGCCGGTCTCGCCGCGAGTGCCTCCGCCGGCGCGGCGTTCGCCACCGGTGGCGGCTCCGGCGCGCAGGCCGACGGCCTGGCCCAGCACTCCCCGGGCATCGGCTCCGGCAACGCGGTCCAGGTCCCGGTGCACGTCCCGGTCAACCTGACCGGCAACACCGTGAACGTGATCGGCCTGCTGAACCCGGCGTTCGGCAACCACTCCGTGAACCGCTGAACGACTGACTGACGCGCCGCGTGCGAGGCCCCGAGACCGCCGTCATCCCCCGGCGGTCCGGGGCCTCGGACGTGATACGCGCCACGCGCCGGGGCCCGTGTCGTCCGTCCGTACGTCTCCGTCCGTACGTTTCCGGCACGGCCCACGCCCACGTGATTCAGACCACAGGCGGCAGCCCCCGCTCCCGCTCCTCCACATACGCGTTGTACGAGGCCACCTGCGCCCGCCGCGCCACCCGCTCCACCGGCCGCAGCGCCGCACCCCGGGCCGACATCTCCGACGCGCTCACGGCGCCCCCGTCCCCGTGCTCGTACGCCAGCGCCACCAGCAGCCCCACCCGCTGCGCCAGCTCCAGCACCCGCACCGCGCGCGGCGGATACCCGGGAGCCAGCACCTCACGGCCCCGCTCGGCCCGCGCCCGGTACGCGTCCAGCGCCGCCTCCGCCACCGGCCCCGAAGCCGCCACGTCCAGCCGCGACAGCACGTCCGTCGCCTCCCGCAGGGCCTCCGCCAGCTCCCGCTCCGCCTCCCCGAGCGACGGCACGTCCGCCGGGGGCGCCTCCCGCACCGGCAGACAGTGCCAGACCACCTCGACGTGCTGGTCCCCGTCCGGGCCCACCGCGGTCACCTCGGGCACCAGACCGTACGGCGCGCCCGTGGCGACCACCGCCTCCTCGGCGTCCAGCGCGCGGGCGTTGAAGTCGGGGGGACCGCTGAGCCCCAGCGGATGGCCCGGCGCGGGCAGCGCGACCCGGTACCCGGTGACCCCGAGCGTCCGCAGCCGCCCCAGCGCCAGCGTGAGCCCGACAGGACCCGCCTCACCCGGCAGCCCCTCCACCCGGTGCACCGCGTCCTCGCCGACGATGGCGTGCACGGCGTCGTCCGGCGACACAAATCCGGCCAAGAGGGCGTTTCCCCATGCGGCCAGCAATCCTGAGCGTGGTTGCGAAAGCATGGCCCCAGCCTAGGGAACGGACCTCAGGGCCGGACCACTCCATAGGTGGCGTAGGTTTTCCCTGGGAACCGCGCCCACAGGCGCACCCGGAACTCGAGACGATTGCATGGGGAGACAACGCGCTCATGAGCGATGTACTGGAGCTGGTGGACGTATCCGTGGTCCGCGACGGACGCGCTCTGGTGGACGATGTCTCCTGGTCGGTCAAGGAGGGCGAGCGCTGGGTGATCCTCGGGCCGAACGGCGCCGGAAAGACCACCCTGCTCAACCTCGCGTCCAGCTACCTCTTCCCGACCACCGGCAGTGCCCGGATCCTCGGCGAGACCCTCGGCAAGGTCGACGTCTTCGACCTCCGCCCGCGCATCGGCATCGCCGGCGTCGCCATGTCGGAGAAGCTGCCCAAGCGCCAGACGGTCCTGGAGACCGTCCTCACGGCCGCGTACGGCATGACCGCCACCTGGCAGGAGCAGTACGACGAGGTCGACGAGCAGCGCGCCCGCGCCTTCCTCGACCGCCTCGGCATGACGGAGTTCCTGGACCGCAGGTTCGGCACGCTCTCCGAGGGCGAGCGCAAGCGCACCCTCATCGCCCGCGCCATGATGACCGACCCCGAACTGCTGCTCCTCGACGAGCCCGCCGCGGGCCTGGACCTCGGAGGCCGCGAGGATCTCGTACGCCGCCTCGGCCGCCTCGCCCGCGACCCGTACGCCCCCTCCATGATCATGGTCACCCACCATGTCGAGGAGATCGCCCCCGGCTTCACCCACGTCCTCATGATCCGCCAGGGCAAGGTGCTCGCCGCGGGACCCATGGAGACCGAGCTGTCCTCCCGCAATCTCTCCCTCTGCTTCGGCCTCCCGCTCGTCGTGGAGCGCACCGGAGACCGCTGGACCGCGCAGGGCCTTCCCCTCAAGTGACCACCCCCGCAAGGGGCCTGTCGCCCAGGTGACCTGATATCGCCCCTGTCCGCGGGGGGTTCACCGGACCTACCATGCACAAGTGGAAATCGACGCATGGGTGTGGTGGCTGATCGGCGCGGTCGGCCTGGGCATTCCGCTCGTCCTGACAGCGATGCCGGAGTTCGGCATGTTCTCCGCCGGAGCCGTCGCCGGAGCGATCGTCGCGTCCCTCGGCGGCGGAGTCGTGGCCCAAGTCCTGGTCTTCGTCGCGGTGTCCGTGGCGCTCATCGCCGTCGTACGGCCCCTCGCGGCCCGGCAGAACGCGCGCCGCCCGGTGCACGCGACCGGCATCGACGCGCTGAAAGGCCGTCAAGCCGTCGTCCTGGAACGGGTGGACGGCAACGGAGGCCGCGTCAAACTGGCCGGGGAGGTCTGGTCCGCACGGACCCTCGACGCGGGCCAGTCGTTCGAACCAGGACAGCAGGTGGACGTCGTCGACATCGACGGCGCGACCGCCGTCGTCATGTAGACCGGCCGAACACCCACCACGCACACCCCTGGTCTGACAAACTCGATCATCGGAACATCCGGCAGCGAAGGGCCCGAGGAACGCGATGCCATCAATCATCATCGTCCTGGTCATCCTGGTGGTGCTTGTATTCATCGCCCTGATCAAGACGATCCAGGTCATCCCGCAGGCAAGCGCCGCCATCGTCGAACGGTTCGGCCGTTACACCCGCACGCTCAACGCGGGTCTCAACATCGTCGTCCCGTTCATCGACTCCATCCGCAACCGCATCGACCTCCGCGAACAGGTCGTCCCCTTCCCGCCCCAGCCGGTGATCACCCAGGACAACCTGGTCGTCAACATCGACACCGTCATCTACTACCAGGTGACCGACGCCCGCGCCGCGACCTACGAGGTCGCCAGCTACATCCAGGCGATCGAACAGCTCACCGTCACCACGCTGCGCAACATCATCGGCGGCATGGACCTGGAGCGCACCCTCACCTCCCGCGAGGAGATCAACGCGGCCCTGCGCGGCGTCCTCGACGAAGCCACCGGCAAGTGGGGAATCCGCGTCAACCGCGTCGAGTTGAAGGCCATCGAGCCCCCGACCTCCATCCAGGACTCGATGGAGAAGCAGATGCGCGCCGACCGCGACAAGCGCGCCGCGATCCTCACCGCCGAGGGCATCCGCCAGTCCCAGATCCTCACCGCCGAGGGCGAGAAGCAGTCCGCGATCCTCCGCGCCGAAGGTGAGGCCAAGGCCGCCGCCCTGCGCGCCGAGGGCGAGGCCCAGGCGATCCGTACGGTCTTCGAGTCCATCCACGCCGGCGACCCCGACCAGAAACTCCTCGCCTACCAGTACCTCCAGATGCTCCCCAAGATCGCCGAGGGCGACGCGAACAAGCTCTGGATCGTGCCCAGCGAGATCGGCGACGCCCTCAAGGGACTCAGCGGAGCCTTCGACAACTTCGGCTCCGGCGGCGGACCCGGCTTCAACACCGGCAAGGAACGCAAACAGGCCCCCCCGGTGGAGTGACCCACGTTCCCCTTCGTGCATGATCGGTGCGTTATGCACCGATCATGGAGGGCCGCCACACCGTGACCATCTGGGAGATGCTCGCCGTTCTCGTCGCGGGCATCTGCGCCGGCACCATCAACACCATCGTCGGCTCAGGCACACTGATCACCTTCCCGGTCCTGCTCGCCACCGGCCTGCCCCCCGTGACCGCCACCGTCTCCAACGCGCTGGGCCTCATATCCGGCTCGATCAGCGGAGCCATCGGCTACCGCGCCGAACTCGCCGGACAGCGCCGCCGCATCCTGCGCCTGAGCGCCGCCGCCCTCGTCGGCGGCCTCACCGGAGCCGTACTCCTGCTGCTCCTGCCCTCGACGGCGTTCGAGACGATCGTGCCCGTCCTCGTCACCCTCGCGCTGCTGCTGGTCATCCTCCAGCCCAGGCTCTCCGCCGCCGTCCAGAAACGCCGCGCCGAGAAGGGCACCCTGATCCGCCCGGACGGCGGCCCTCTCCTCTTCACCGGACTGCTGCTCGCCAGCGTCTACGGCGGCTACTTCACCGCGGCCCAGGGAATCATCTACCTCTCCCTGATGGGCATGCTGCTGGACGACACCATGCAACGGCTCAACGCCGTGAAGAACATCCTCGCGGCCGTCGTGAACAGCGTCGCCGCGCTCTTCTTCCTCTTCGTCGCCGACTTCGACTGGACGGCGGTCCTGCTCATCGCGGTCGGCTCGGCCCTCGGGGGCCAGCTCGGCGCGAAGGCGGGACGCCGCCTGTCACCCACGCTCATGCGGGGACTCATCGTGGCCGTCGGCGGATGCGCGCTCGTCCAGCTGATGCTGCGCTGAGACGACCAAGGCCTGTTCCGCGACGGTCCGCGGGACAGGCCTCACGCGGGCGGCCCCACGCGGCAGGCGTCACGCCGCGGGCTGCACGCCCGCCAGCCAGCCCGGCAGCTCCGTCCGCTCGCCCGCCCGCAGCGAGAGCAGCATCGCGTCCGCCGGGGACGGCACGAACGGCTGCCGCAGCAGGGGCATCCCCGCCTGCTCCGGCGTACGGTCCGCCTTGCGATGGTTGTCCTCGGCGCACGAAGCGACCGTATTCAGCCAGCTGTCCGCCCCACCCCGCGACCTCGGCACCACATGGTCCACCGTCGTCGCGCGCCGGCCGCAGTACGCGCACCGGTGTTGGTCCCGTATCAGCACACCCCGTCTGGACCACGGTGCCTGTCTTCGGAAGGGCACCCGTACATACCGGCAGAGCCTGATCACCCGGGGCACCGGCAGCACCACCGTCGCCGCCCGCACGCGGAGACCGGGATGGGCCTGCTCGACCACGGCCTTGTCCTGGAGCACCAGCACCACCGCACGGTTGAGAGTCACCGTCGACAGCGGCTCGAAGCTCGCATTCAGTACCAGCGTGTCCCGCATCCCGCCCACCTCCCGTGTGCCGGCCCGCCGTCCGGCGGGCTTGGATCAACTCTGGCCGGGCACGCCGAGAGGGACAACACAATAAAAAATGCCCTGCCCTGATCTCTCCAAGACCAGGGCAGGGCAAACAACAGGCTAACGGTCAGCTTGCGTCAGGGGCCGCGTACTCCCCGATGAGCTGCGCACGAGCCAGTGTGTGGAATCGCAGATTGAAACCGACAAACGCCGGAGAAGCGTCCTCGTCGGCCCCCAGCACCTCCGTGTCCACCGCGTACACGGTGAACACATAACGGTGCGCCGGATCCCCGGCGGGCGGGGCCGCGCCACCGAAATTCTTGGTCCCGTAGTCGTTACGGGCATGCACGGCGCCCTTCGGCAGCCCCTCGAAACCGCCACTGGCCGCACCCGCCGGCAGCTCGGTGACCGAGGCCGGGATGTCGAAGAGCACCCAGTGCCAGAAACCACTGCCGGTCGGCGCGTCGGGATCGAAGCACGTCACGGCGAAACTCTTGGTCTCCGCCGGGAAACCCGCCCACCGCAGCTGCGGCGAGACATTCCCCGCGGCGTAGACCTGGGCGTCCTTCAGCACCGCACCCGGTGCGACGTCGTCGCTCACCACGGTGAACGACGGCACCTCCGGATGGAAGTCATGAGGAAGCGGAGCCCTCTTTGACTCGGTCACGTTCGAACCTCCGAATAGGCTGGCCTGGCTGTTCCGGCCGCTCTGGCTGATCTGGCTGATCTGGCCTTGCGACCCCGAGCTTAGGTCTCGGACTAGAACCAGTTGCGACGGCCGCCCACCTCGGCGAGCCACTGGTTGAGGTACGCCGACCAGTCCGTGCCCTGGAAGTCCCCGAGACCGACCTTGAACGCCCGGAACGAGTCGCTGCCCTCACCGAACAGACCCGGCTTCTTGTCCATCTCCAGGATCACGTCCATCTCACGGTCGTCCGCGATGAACGACAGCTCGACCTGGTTCAGCCCCCGGTACTGCGACGGCGCGAAGAACTCGATCTCCTGGTAGAACGGCAGCCGCTGGCGCGTCCCCCGGATGTGACCCCGCTCCATGTCCGCCGCCTTGAAGCGGAAGCCCAGCTGGAGGAAGGCGTCCAGGATCGCCTGCTGCGCCGGCAGCGGGTGCACGTTGATCGGGTCCAGGTCACCGGAGTCCAGCGCCCGCGCGATGTCCAGCTCCGTGGTCACCCCGATGTTCATGCCACGCAGCGGCTGTCCGTCGATGATCGTGATCGGGGTCTCCCAGGGGATCTCCAGACCGAACGGCACCACGTGCGTCGCCCCGGCCTGCACCTCGAAGGCGCCGCCGATGCTCTGCTTGGTGAACTCGATGTCCTGCTTGATCTCCTGGTCGTTCCCCTCGACCTCGACCCGCGCCTGGAGACCGACGTTCAGGCCCTGGATCTGCTGGTTCACCGAACCGCCCTGGAGCCGTACCTCGCCCTGGACGACCCCACCGGGGACGACGTTCGACTCGGTCAGTTCCGTCTCGACGGACGCACCGCCGGCGCCCATGCTCGCGAGCAGCTTCTTGAAACCCATGTGTGTTCACTCCTCCTAGTCCTGACCCCTACATACGCGCGACGACCGTAGCCGGTTCCACGGGTACCCTCGGACGTCATGATCGAGACCCCCGACCGTACGCCGCTGCCGCGGGACTTCTTCGACCGCCCGGTCCTGGAGGTGGCGCCCGATCTGCTCGGCCGCACGCTGGTACGGAACACGGACGACGGCACGATAGAACTCCGCCTCACCGAGGTGGAGGCGTACGCAGGCGCGATCGACCCGGGCTCGCACGCCTTCCGCGGACGTACGGCCCGCAACGACGTGATGTTCGGTCCGCCCGGACACGCGTACGTTTACTTCACGTACGGGATGTGGCACTGCCTCAACCTGGTGTGCGGGCCCGAAGGCACCGCGAGCGGGGTCCTGCTGCGCGCGGGACAGGTCACTGTCGGTGCCGAACTCACCCGCAAACGTCGACTCTCGGCCCGTCATGACAGAGAACTGGCCAAAGGCCCGGCCCGGCTGGCCACGGCCCTGAGCGTCGACCGCGCACTGAACGGTACGGACGTGTGCGACGACGCCGACGCCGACCTGGCGATCCTGGCGGGCACCCCCGTGGCGGATGACCTGGTCCGCAGCGGCCCCCGTACCGGAGTCGGCGGCGACGGCGCGGTCCACCCGTGGCGCTTCTGGATCGACGGGGACCCTTCGGTGAGTCCTTACCGCGCCCACGTGCCGCGACGCAGACGAACTTGACTCGCCCCGTTCATCCGCCTAACGTAGCCCGAGCCGCTTGACACGGGTCCTGCTGTTCAGCAGCCCCCGGAGCGGCCATCCTCTACCTCCGATCACACCCCAACGGGTATGGATTTCGGCATGCCGAAATTCCGACCCTGCGGCTCGATTATGAGCCGGACGGGGAATCGGTTAAAGTAGTGGACAGCCGAGAGGCAAAGAAACAAAGGCCAATCCAAAGGCCACCGGAATTCAAGCGGCAAGAACAGCCAAATGGATCTGGTAAGGTTGGAAACACGAAATACCGA
>NZ_JBIUXU010000022.1:0-75421 GCF_044744165.1 Streptomyces sp. NPDC087420 | reverse complement strand
AACCGCACCCTCCTCGACGAATGGGCCTACGCCAAGCCCTACCGCTCAGAAACCGAACGACGCGAAGCCTTCCCGCAATGGCTCCACACCTACAATCACCACCGCGGCCACACCGCACTCAAAGGCCAACCACCCGCAAGCCGCGTCCCCAACCTCACAGGTCAATACACCTAGGACAGTCCGGGCGTCATCCGGGGGAAGGCGCGGCGGTAGTCGCTCGGCGAGACCCCGATCTGTTTGAGGAAGTGGTGGCGGAGATTGTTGGCCGTGCCCAGGCCGCTCAGCTCCCCCACCTTCTCGACCGGGAGGTCCGTCGACTCCAGCAGGCCCTGGGCCCGCGCCAAGCGCTGGTTGAGGAGCCACTGAAGGGGGGTGGTCCCGGTGGCCGCCTGGATCCGCCGGTAGAACGTCCGCCGGCTCATCGCGGCCCGCCGCGCCAGATCCTCGACGGTCAGAGGCTGGTCCAGACGGGCCCGCGCCCAGTCCAATACGTGGCCCAGGCCCTTGTCGTCGCTCGGGGGAACGGACAGGTCGATGAACTGGGCCTGACCGCCGGTCCGGTGGCCCGGCACCACCATCCGGCGGGCCAGCTGGTTGGCGACGTGCGCGCCGAGGTCACGGCGTACCAGATGGAGGCAGAGGTCGAGCCCGGCGCTCAGCCCGGCACTTGTGAGCACGTCGCCGTCGTCCACGTAGAGCACCGAGTCGTCGACGCGTACCTTCGGGTAGCGCGCGGCCAGTTGGGCCGTGTGCATCCAATGGGCCGTGGCACGGCGTCCGTCGAGCAACCCCGCCTCGGCGAGGGCGAAGGCGCCGGTACACAGGGAGACCATGCGGGCACCCGCGTCGGAGGCGTCGCGCAGGGCCGCGATCAGCGCCGGGGACAGCGGTCTGCCCTCCTCCACGCAGGAGTCGGGCACCGACGGCACGATGACCGTGTCGGCGCCGACGAGGTCCGCGAGCCCGTGGCTGGTCCGCAGCGCGATCCCGGCATCGGTCGGTGCGCCGTCCTCCGTTCGTTCCCCGATTCCGCACAGCCGCAGGTCGTACCAGGTGTCGGCCAGGTCGGGCTGCGGCTTCCCGAAGACGGTGCAGGCGATGCTCAACTCGTACAGGTCCCAGGACGGAACCCTGATGTCCTCGATCACGATTACTGCCACGGAGCCGGCGGTCACGCTCCGGAGTCTGGCATGAATTTGGCGGCGGGCGTCATCGGTGTCACTGTTTCCGGCCGCCGCACCCTGCGAATGTGGCTCGTACGTGATCAAGCGTCACGGACAGTACATACAAGGGAGTTGTGGCATGAATGCTGATCGCCAAGCCGTGAGCGTGGTCGGACTGGGCTCCATGGGCTCGGCGCTGGCCGCCGCGTTACTGGACCACGGCCACCCGACCACCGTGTGGAACCGGTCGGCGGAGAAGGCCCAGCCGCTGGTCGACCGGGGGGCCGTCCTCGCCGCGACACCCCAGGAGGCGGTCGCGGCGAGCCCCCTCACCGTCGCCTGCGTACTGGACTACCAGGTGCTGCGCACCGTCCTCGACCCCGTGGCCGGCTCCCTCCGCGGCAAGGCGCTGGTCAACCTCACCTCCGGCACCCCGGAGCAGGCCGACGAGACCCTCGCGTGGGCCCGGTCCCACGGCGCCGACTACCTCGACGGCGCCGTCATGACCACCCCGCCGGGCGTCGGCAGCCCGGAGGTGATGTTCCTGTACAGCGGTTCGCGCGCCGTCTTCGACACCCACCGTCCGGCCCTGGCGGCCTTGGGTGATCCGCTGTACCTGGGTGCCGACGCCGGTACGGCCTCCCTCCACGACGCCGCTCTGCTCGGCCTCATGTGGTCCACCATGACCGGCTGGCTGCACGGCACCGCGCTGGTGGGCGCGGAGAAGACGCCGGCCACCGCCTTCACCCCGCTCGCGCTCCGCTGGCTGAGCACGGTGTCCGGTTTCCTGAGCACGTACGCGTCCCAGGTGGACGCCGGCCACTACCCGGGGGACGACGCCACCGTCGACGTACAGATCGCCGCCGTCGACCACCTGATCCACGCGGCGGCCGCCCGCGGCATCGACAACGGCCTGCCCGAACTCCTCAAGACGGCCATGGAGCGGGCCAGGGCCGCGGGCCACGGGTCCGACAGCTACGCGAGCGTGATCGAGGTGCTGAGGAACCCGGCGGACGACAGGTAACCACCACCGGGCCGCCGGTGGGGATCGCGGCGGGCGGGGGTGCCGCGCCCCTCACAGCTGTCTGCGGGAGCGCCACAGCAGGTACAGCGCCGAGGCGATCGCCGCGGTGCGTATCACCACCGGGGTCGCGTCCGAGACCGCGTCGTTCCAGCCGCCCTCGGGGATCGCCTCGCCCCAGCGGTGGCCGGCCCGGCCCCAGAGCCAGATCAGGCCGCCGGCCACCGAGACGCCGGGCAGGCCGAAGACCGCCCACTTCGCCGCCGCCCGGGAGAGCGTGCGGGAGGCGTACGCCAGGAGCCAGCCGCCCGCCAGGGCCAGCCAGGAGCCCAGGAACGCGCCCACGACCAGCAGTGCGGCGGCGAGGAGCAGCAGCGGGTGGGAGAGGCGCACGGGGCGGGCGGCCACCACGACCTCGGCCTCGGCCTCGGCGCCGGCCCCGTCACCGCCCTTGCGCCTCAGCAGCGCCCGCCACGCGCGGCCGCCCCTGGTCTCCGCCTCGACCGCTCCGGCGCCGCCGTCGGCCTCGTCGTCCTCCGGCTTCGGCGGCGGGACCAGTATCTCGGGGATCTCCACCCCGCCCACAAAACCCGGCACGCCGATCCCGCCGCCCGTCGGCCCGTTCCCCATCGGCCCCGGTTCGATCCGCCACCAGTCGGTCCTGCCGTTCGAGGACCCCACCTCGTCCATCCCCGCCAGATGCGGCCCCCGGGATCCGGGGGACGCGGGGGATGGGGATACGGGTGGTCCGGACGACTGGTTCGGGATCTGGGCGCCCGTACCCGTATGCGAATCCGGGTCCGGAACCTTGCCGGCCCCGCCGCCCCGGCCCCCCTTGCCCAGCCACCCGCCGCCACGCCGCGCCCGCTGCTCGGGCACCACCGGAGCCGGGGGCGGAGCCGCGTACCCGCCACCGCCGTCACGGTCCTCACCCGCCCCGCTCGACGCCGCCCGCACCACCGCGTTCGGCTCCCCCATGCGCCCGAGGATGCGCCGTACCGCCGCCGGACTGTCGCCGCCGAACTTCCCGCGCTGCCGGTCGATCTCGTTGCGCAGCGTCGAGACCAGTCTCATCCGGTCCCCGGAGGCCAGCTGCTGCTGCCGCGCCGCGTCGCCGACCCGGCTCAGGTAGTCGTAGACGAGCTGATCGCTCTCGATCCCCACACGTTCCTCCCACAGGTACACGCAGGTGCACGCACGCGATGCTGTCGGAGTCATCCCCGTACGTCCAGTACGAACAAGCCTTCGCGCCCCCGCCCCGGCCCGGGTCGCGGGCGGTACGCGACGGTCCGCCCGTAACGTCCGGAACGGCCCGCCCGTACGGCCCGAACACGTCGGCCTGAACCGTACGAACGAGCCCGCACACCCCGTACGAACGAGCCGCACACCCGGTACGAACGAGCCGCACACCCGGTACGAAGAAAGCCTCCCCCGCCCGTCCTCCTCCGCCCGGGGGCGCGGCAGACCGCCCCTCAGGGGCTAACGTGGGACGGATGGGGACCCGCGAAGCCTGAGCAGGAGGCGCACGTGCCAGATGGAACCGGCGGTACGCCACCGCGCACACTCGCGGAGGCCCTGCGCACCCGGGGCGACGACTCCCTCAACGCGCTGCTCCGCGCCCGACCCGATCTGCTCAACCCCGTACCCAACGACCTCTCCCAGCTGGCGACCCGCGCGGGCACCCGCGCCTCCGTCGTCCGGGCGCTGGAGCGGCTCGACCGCTTCACGCTCCAGACGGCGGAAGCGCTCGCCGTCGCCCCCGAGCCGGCGCCGTACGACGCGCTCCGCGCGCTCCTCACCGGCGACGAGGGCGACCCGCGCATCGAGCGCGCCCTGCCCGCCGCCGTGGGCCGGCTGCGCGACCAGGCGCTGATCTGGGGCAGTGACACCCGGCTGCGGCTGGTCCGTACCGCCCGCGAGCTGCTGGCGCCGTCGCCGACCCACCCGTCCCCCACCGGTCTCGGCCCGACCGTCGCCGAGGCCACCGCCGGGATGTCGCCGGGCCGGATCCAGGAGATCCTGACGGCCGCCTGGCTGCCGTCCACCCACGACCCGGTCTCCGCCGTCGCGTCCCTGACCGAGCTGTTCACGGACCGCACCCGCATGGCCGCCCTGCTGGACACCGCCCCCATGGAGGCGCTGTCCGTGCTGGACCGGCTGGTGTGGGGGCCGCCGTACGGCGAGGTCACCTCCAGCCCCACCCCGCCCGTGCAGTGGCTGCGCGACCGGGGCCTGCTGCTGCCCGCGACGACCCGCACGGTCGTCCTGCCCCGTGAGGTGGCGCTGCACCTGCGGGCCGGGCGGGCGCACCGCGTGATCGAACCGGTCGCGCCGCCCGTCGCGCCCCGGACGAGCGAGCCGGGTTCCGGTTCCCGTCCACAGCTTGTGGACAGTACGGCGGCCGGGCAGGCGTACACCGCCCTCGCCACCGTCGAGGAGCTGGCCAAGGACTGGAACGAGGGCGGCCCGAGCGTCCTGCGGGCCGGCGGTCTGTCCGTACGGGACCTGAAACGCACCGCCGCCGCCCTCGGCGTCACCGAGCCGATCGCGGCCTTCTGGGTCGAACTGGCCTACGCGGCCGGGCTGTTGGCGGCGGACGGCGAGGCCGACGAACGGTACGCGCCGACCCCCGCGTACGACGAGTGGGAGGAGCTGTCCTCCCCCGAGCGCTGGGCGCGGCTCGCCGTGGCGTGGCTGACCGCGACCCGTACGGCCGGACTGGTCGGCGGCCAGGACGCCAAGGGCCGTACGCTCGCGGCCCTCGGCCCGGATCTGGACCGGGGCCCCGCGCCCGAGGTCCGCCGCCGGATCCTGGACCTCCTCGCCACGCTCCCCGAGGGCACCCCGCCCGACCCCGAGTCGCTGATGGCCCGGCTGCGCTGGGAGCGCCCGCTGCGCGGCGCCTCGGCCGCCGGACGCCCCGACGACCTGCGGGGGCGGCTCGCGGCCTGGACGCTGAACGAGGCGGAGATGCTCGGCCTCACCGGCCGGGGCGCGCTCTCCACCCACGGCCGGGCGCTGCTCGACGCGCTGGGCGACCCCGCCGAGGGGATCACCACCACCCCCGCCGAACTGGCCGCAGCGGGGCTGCGCGCGGCGGAGGCCCTCAGGCCGCTGCTGCCCGAGCCCCTGGACCACGTCCTGCTCCAGGCGGACCTCACGGCCGTGGCCCCGGGACCGCTGCTGCGGCCCCTCGCCGAATTGCTCTCCGTCGCCGCCGAGGTCGAGTCCACGGGCGGGGCCACGGTCTACCGCTTCACCCCCGCGTCCGTACGGCGGGCCCTGGACGCCGGGCAGTCGGCGACCGGCCTGCACGACTTCCTCAGGGCCCACAGCCGTACGCCGGTGCCGCAGCCGCTCACCTACCTGGTGGACGACGTGGCCCGCAAGCACGGTCATCTGCGGGTCGGTTCGGCCAACGCGTACGTGCGCTGCGACGACGAGGCGGTGCTGGACGAGATCGTCGCCGACCGGCGGTCGCAGGGGATGCGGCTGCGCCGGCTGGCGCCGACGGTCCTGGCGGCCCAGGCCGACCCGTCGTCGCTCCTGGAGGGGCTGCGGGCGATGGGCTTCGCGCCGGCGGCGGAGTCCGCCGACGGGGACGTACTGATCACCCGGGCGCACGCGCACCGGACCCCGGCCAGGACGGCGCCCGCGCCGGTGCCGGACGGTCCGCCGGTGCCGGACCCGACGCTGCTCGGGGCGGCGGTACGGGCGATCCGGGCGGGGGACCTGGCGGCGACCGTCGTCCACAAGACCGTGCCGGAACCGGCGGGTTCGCGGTCACGGGCGCGGGCGGTGTCGGCGTCGGCGGAGGCATCCAGGGCGTCCAGGGCGTCCAGATCGGGTGACCTGCCCCGTACGACGTCGGCGGAGACCCTGGCCACGGTCCAGGCCGCCGCCATGACCGGGTCGGCGCTCTGGATCGGGTACGTCAACGCGGAAGGCGCGGCGAGTCAGCGGGTGATCGCGCCGGTGCGGGTCGAGGGGGGCTTCGTGACCGCGTACGACCACACGGCCGACGAGGTCCGTACGTACCCGCTGCACCGGATCACGGGTGTGGCGGAACTGGCGGACGACACGGCATGACGGACACGGCATGAGGAATCGCCGGGCGGGCCGCGAAGCCCGTCCGGCGCACGTCTGTCCGGCGGATGCCTGTCCGGTGGTGGGGACCAAGCGATCCGTACTAACCCCGACGCCCGAGCCGCACCAGCCGCTCGCTCCAGTTGGCCCGGGGCTTCTCCTGCGACTTGGCCATGGGCTTCACCTTCACCCTCTGCTTCGGCTTGGTCAGCGTCCGCTTCACCGAGGGGCGGGTCTTCGTCGTCCGCGCGGGGGCCGGCTCGGCCACCACCGGCGCGGGCTCGGACTCCGGCACCGGCCGCGGTACTCCCAGCGCGTGGAACCGCCGCCCGATCCGCCGGCCCAGCAGCAGGTAACCGAGCAGCGCGCCCGACGTGTTCAGGATCACATCGTCCACGTCGAAGGCACGGCCCTGGACGATCGAACCCTGCGCCAGCTCCACCAGCGCCATGACCACCGCGGTCAGCACCACGACCCGCAGCATCGGCAGCCGGCGCGGCATGAGCACCGGCAGGATCAGCCCGAACGGCATGCCCATCACGATGTTCCCGCCGATCTGCTTGCACGCGGCGAGGAACGTGTAGTCCTCCGCGTACTGCCGCAGCGAGTGCCCCGGGCGCAGGTTGGACCCGGCTATCTCCGCCGAGGCCGGGGACGGTGTCAGCGTCAGGTCCGCCAGCACCGCCGAGAACGCCACCAGGGCAAGGAAGGCGACCACCAGAATGATCACCCGCAGCAGGGCCCGGCCCCAGGAAATCCGTCGCGGGGCGGCTCTGTCCGGCCCTGGCTTGCTCGTCTCAGCGGTCATAGGAGCCAGGTGCCCAGCCAGGGCCAGGACAGTCCCCCGGGACGCTCCTGATCGTCCCGCTCAACCGGACTGACCCCACCCCGCCCCCGGATCGGCCCGGTATGAGCGACACTGGTCGTTTGGCACAAAGAGTGACGGCCCAAGGAAAGACCGAAAGGGCGCAGCTGTGAATGGACCCCTCATCGTCCAGAGCGACAAGACATTGCTGCTCGAAGTCGACCACGAACAGGCCGGAGCCTGCCGGCGGGCCATCGCGCCCTTCGCCGAACTGGAGCGCGCGCCCGAGCACATCCACACGTACCGCCTGACCCCGCTCGGCCTGTGGAACGCCCGCGCCGCGGGACATGACGCCGAGCAGGTGGTCGACGCGCTGGTGGAGTTCTCCCGCTACCCCGTGCCGCACGCCCTCCTCGTCGACGTCGCCGAGACGATGGCCCGCTACGGGCGTCTCACGCTGTCCAAGCACCCCACCCACGGTCTGGTCCTGACCTCCACGGACCGTCCCGTCCTGGAGGAGATCCTCCGGTCGAAGAAGGTCGCCCCGCTGGTCGGCGCGCGGCTCGACCCGGACACCGTCGCCGTGCACCCCTCCGAGCGCGGCCAGATCAAGCAGACGCTCCTCAAGCTGGGCTGGCCGGCCGAGGATCTCGCCGGGTACGTGGACGGCGAGGCGCACGCCATCGAGCTGGTCGAGGACGGCTGGGCCCTGCGCCCGTACCAGAAGCAGGCCGTCGAGGGCTTCTGGCACGGCGGCTCGGGCGTGGTCGTGCTGCCCTGCGGCGCGGGCAAGACCCTGGTCGGCGCGGGGGCGATGGCGCAGGCCAAGGCGACCACGCTGATCCTGGTCACGAACACCGTCTCCGCCCGCCAGTGGAAGCACGAGCTGGTGAAGCGCACGACGCTGACCGAGGAGGAGATCGGCGAGTACAGCGGTACGCGCAAGGAGATCCGCCCGGTCACGATCGCCACGTACCAGGTGCTCACGACCCGCCGTAAGGGCGTCTATCCGCACCTGGAGCTGTTCGACTCCCGCGACTGGGGCCTGATCCTCTACGACGAGGTGCACCTGCTGCCCGCGCCCGTCTTCAAGTTCACCGCCGACCTCCAGGCGCGCCGCCGCCTCGGGCTGACCGCGACGCTCGTACGGGAGGACGGCCGCGAGTCGGACGTGTTCTCGCTGATCGGGCCGAAGCGGTTCGACGCGCCGTGGAAGGAGATCGAGGCGCAGGGGTACATCGCGCCCGCGGACTGTGTGGAGGTACGGGTCAACCTCACCGACAGCGAGCGGCTCGCGTACGCCACCGCCGAGACGGAGGAGAAGTACCGGTTCTGCGCGACGACCGCCACGAAGCGGAAGGTGACGGAGGCGCTCGTACGGAAGCACAAGGGCGAACAGACCCTGGTCATCGGCCAGTACATCGACCAGCTGGACGAGCTGGGCGAGCACCTGAACGCGCCGGTCATCAAGGGCGAGACGAGCAACGCCCAGCGCGAGAAGCTCTTCGAGTCCTTCCGGCAGGGCGAGATCTCGGTGCTCGTGGTGTCGAAGGTGGCGAACTTCTCGATCGACCTGCCGGAGGCGACGGTCGCGATCCAGGTGTCGGGGACCTTCGGGTCACGCCAGGAGGAGGCGCAGCGACTCGGGCGGGTGCTGCGGCCGAAGGCGGACGGGCACGAGGCGCGCTTCTACTCGGTGGTCGCGCGGGACACGATCGACCAGGACTTCGCGGCGCACCGGCAGCGGTTCCTGGCGGAGCAGGGGTACGCGTACCGGATCGTGGACGCGGACGAACTGCTGGCGGAGAACTGACGGGGGCGGAGAGCTGACACGGAGGCGGCCGTGGATCAGAGGTGCCGCCTGACGACGCCCGCCTCCTCCCAGTACTCACCGAGGACGGCGACGCTGAACGCGGTCGCCACATACACCTTGGCGGCGCGCAGGGCGTTGCCCAGGTGGTGAGCGGGATGGGGCACGGCGCCGGTGGCGGTCGCGCCGGAGAGTGAGGCGCCGTGTGGGGCGCGGGGTGGGATGAAGGTCGCTGTACTCATACTTCAATGGTTGCGCGCGACCCCCCGAAACGCGTCGCTCTCCGGACTGAATCCTGAGCGGTGCCTCGTACGACTCGGGATATAGGGGATCCCCTACGGGGGACTACTGGGCGTGCCCCTCGCGGGGCTCCCCGTAGCCGCCCCACGTCCCACGTCCGAGCGAAAAGCGTTCGCCCCACCGCCACCCGCTGGCTACACTCTCCTCTCTTGCCCGCCTCCGCCTCCCTCGCGGAGCGCCGCCACCCGGACGGAAACCGGGCGGCTGCCATGACGTGATCCACGCCGAACGGACACCGCCGCCCCGTAGATCCACGGGCTCGCGGCCCGTCGGCCTGCGTACAGCCCGGAGGCAACACCGTGTCCGCGCACGACCCCGAACCCGACACCGCCCTCACCGCCCTCACCGCCCTCACCGCACCGGACGCCGACCGTACCGACCCACCCCAGCCCGAAGCGCCGGTCGACCCCTCCGACCCCGCGGAATCCGGCTCCCCCTCCGACCCGCTGGGGCGCGAGCGGGCCCACCTCAGCTCGTCCCGGGCCGCCCTGCGCGCCATGCGCGAGGACGTCCAGTCGCTCGACATCCGCGACGTGACCGCGAACTGGGTCAACGCCGCCGTCCTGGAGGCCCAGATCCAGGACCGCATCAAGTCGCTCGCCGATCTCTCCCACACCCCGCTCTTCTTCGGCCGGCTCGACTACCTGCACGTCGTCGGCGCGGACCGGGCCGAGGGCGCCGAGGGCGAGCGCTTCTACATCGGCCGCCGCCACGTCCACGACGCCGACGGCGACCCGATGGTCGTCGACTGGCGCGCGCCCGTCTCCCAGCCGTTCTACCGGGCGTCCAAAAAGGACCCCCACGACGTCGGACTGCGCCGCCGCTTCGGTTACACGGCCGGCGAGCTCACGGCGTACGAGGACGAACACCTCTCCGACCCCACCGAGGCCGCGAAGACCAGCAAGCTGCTCCAGACCGAGATCGAGCGTCCGCGCGTCGGCCCGATGCGCGACATCGTCGCGACGATCCAGCCGGAGCAGGACGAGATCGTACGGAGCGGGCTCGGCGGCACGGTGTGTGTGCAGGGCGGCCCCGGCACCGGGAAGACCGCCGTCGGCCTGCACCGGGTCGCATACCTCCTCTACGCGCACCGGGAGCGGCTCGCCCGCACCGGCACGCTGGTCATCGGGCCGAACGCGTCCTTCCTCCACTACATCGAGCAGGTACTGCCCGCGCTGGGCGAGCTGGAGGTGAAGCAGGCGACGGTGGAGAGCCTGGTCACCTCGGCGGCCGTGGAGGTCCGGGGCGCGGACCCGGCCGACGCCGCCGTCATCAAGGGCGACGCACGGATGGCGGAGGTGCTGCGGCGGGCTGTCCGCTCCCATGTCACGCTGCCGACCGAGCCGGTGGTGGTCGTGCGCGGTTCGCGGCGGTGGCGGGTGCCCGCGTACGAACTGGAGGAGCTGGTAAGCCAGTTGCTGGAACGCGACATGCGGTACGGCGCCGCGCACGACGCGTTGCCGCAGCGGATCGCGCACGCCGTGCTCGTACGGATGGAGGAGGCGGGCGAGGCGCCCGACGACCGCGTACAGGACGCGGTCGCGCGCACCCCCGCGGTGAAGGCGGCCGTGAAGGCGATGTGGCCGCTGGTCGACCCGGCGAAGCTGGTGCTCCGGCTGTTGTCCGACGCGGAGTTCCTGGCGGCGCACGCGGAGGGTCTCCTCACGCCGGAGGAGCAGGCGACGATCCTGTGGGCGAAGCCGGCGCGGAGCGTGAAGTCGGTCAAGTGGTCGGCGGCGGACGCGGTGTTGATCGACGAGGCGGGCGATCTCGTGGCCCGTACGCACTCGTTGGGGCACGTGGTGCTCGACGAGGCGCAGGACCTCTCGCCCATGCAGTACCGCGCGGTGGGCCGGCGCTGCTCGACGGGGTCGGCGACGGTGCTGGGCGACCTGGCGCAGGGGACGACGCCGTGGGCGACGGCGAGTTGGGCGGACGCGCTCCGCCACTTGGGCAAGTCGGACGCGGTGGTGGAGGAGCTGACGGCCGGTTTCCGCGTACCGCGCGAGGTGATCGCGTACGCGTCGCGGCTGCTGCCGCTGATCTCGCCGGGGCTGGCGGAGGTGGAGTCGGTACGGGAGTCGCCGGGCTCCTTGTCGGTACGGGCCGTCTCCGACTCGGGCTCGCTGGACGCGGCGGTGGTTTCGGCGTGCGAGGAGTCTCTGGCGCACGAGGGCTCGACGGGCCTCATCGCGGCGGACGCGCGGATCCCGGTGCTGGCGGCGGCGCTGTCGGCGGCGGGCTTGCGCTTCCTCTCCCCGGGCGAGGAGACGACGGCGGAGGCGCGCCTCACGCTGGTCCCGGCGTCGCTGGCGAAGGGCTTGGAGTACGACTACGTGGTGCTGGACGAGCCGGCGGCGGTGGTGTCGGGCGAGCCGGACGAACGGACCGGTCTGCGGCGGTTGTACGTGGCGTTGACGCGAGCGGTGTCTGGCTTGGCGGTGCTGTATTCGTCGCCGTTGCCAGTGGCGTTGGCCTGAGGTCCTTGGCCTGGCGGCCGGCTTTGTCCTCAATCGCCGGACGGGCTTGATTTTGCCCGCTGCGGGCCGGCTTCTCATCCGCGGGTCGTCGCCGGGGGCCGGTCAGGGGCCGTGTCCTGCACTGCATGTTTTACGTCGCGTTCAGCAACTCCCATTTCTAACGATCGCCACGCGACACAAAACACGCTCTACGTTCCGGACACGACCCCTGCCCGTCCCCCTTCCAGGCCCGCGCCAAAACAACCCGGCCCACCCCGGTGCGGGGGGAAGTCGCCTCCGCTACCGGGCCCGCGTTGAGGCGTCGGCCCACCCCGGTGCGGGCGGGGTCGTTCACTGTCCCGTCCGGCGTGAGGGGGGCGGGGTCGGAGGAGGCAGGGGTGTCCGGACGTAAAGCGTCGCAACTCGCGCGAAGCGCGGTGAGGATAGCAGTCCGGACACCCCTGCCTCCGGAGGCCCCGCCCCCCGCCACCACGACAAACCAAGCCCGTCCGGCGATTGAGGACATCAGTAAGCCGCGCCAAACGCCCCGGGCAGACGCACAAAAACCACGCAAAACGCTACGCGTCAAGCGCCTCGCGCCACGAATGAACCGACGCCGACGAAACCGGCCCCGCCCACCCGAAGGGCCGCGCCGCCCCGCCGATATGGAACGCGTCCAGGCCACCCGCACGCAGCGCGGGTACGTGATCCAGGCGCAACCCGCCCCCCACCAGCAGGCACGCCCCATAACCAGGCTCCCCCCGGCCGGAGGCAACCGCCTCCGCCAGGAGGGTCGGCAGGCCGCGGTCCACGCCGTCGGGCGAACCCGCCGTGAGGAACGTGTCCAGGCCCGGCAGATCCGCGAGCTGCTTACGGAGCGCGTCACGATCAGACGCGCGGTCGATCGCGCGGTGGAACGTCCACCGGCAGCCGTCCAGCTCCGCCACCAGCCGTTCGACGGTCACCAGGTCCGGCGTCCCGTCCGCGTCGAGGAAGCCGAAGACGAACTCGTCCGCGCCCTCGGCCCGCAGCCCCCGCGCCGCGTCCACGAGCGCGTCCACCCCGTCCGCGCCGCCCGCCGCGAAGCCGTCGGACAGCCGCAGCATCACCCGGAGGGGGATGTCGACGGCGTCGCGGATCTTCGCGAAGGTCTCCCGGGGCGGGGTCAGGCCGTCGGCCGCCATGTCGGTGACGAGTTCGAGCCGGTCCGCGCCCCCGCTCCGCGCGGCGACCGCGTCCTCCGCGTCGAGAGCGATCACCTCCAGGACTGCACGCTTGCTCATCAGGCCCCATTCCTAGATAGGTGGACAGGTCTAGTCCAATATCCAGCCTAAGGGGCGGCCCCTCCTCCGCGCATCACCGCATCACGCCATCCGCACCCGCATCTGGCGCATGCCCCGCATCCCCCACATCCCCCACATCGTGGCCCCCACGGGGAGCGAAGCCGCGCGATTCCCGCGTCCCGCCCGAGAAAATACCCCTCGGGGGTATCCATTAGATAGGGGTAGGGGGTATACATGGAGAGAGATGCGAGTCCGCCGACGACCCAGGAGCCGCCGTCATGAACCTCGCCCGGGGCAGGAACACGGACACGGCGACCGACACAGACGCCGCCCACACCGCGGCACGCGCCGAAAGCGCCCCCGCCTCCTCCGTCGAGCTCCTCATCGGCGGCATGACCTGCGCCTCCTGCGCCGCCCGCGTCGAGAAGAAGCTCAACCGCATGGACGGCGTCGAGGCCACGGTGAACTACGCCACCGAGAAGGCCAAGGTCAGCTACCGGAGCGCCGGCCTCTCCGTCCGCGATCTCATCGCCACCGTCGAGGCCACCGGGTACACCGCCCAGGAGCCCGTACCCGAGCCGTCGGCGGACACCGCAGGACGGCGGGACGGCCCGGACGACGGTGCGGCCGACCGCGCCAGGGACGCCGAGGACAACGCCCTGCGGCCCCTCCGCGCGCGCCTGATCACCGCCGTCCTCCTCTCGATCCCCGTCATCGCCATGGCGATGATCCCCGCGCTCCAGTTCACCAGCTGGCAGTGGCTGTCCCTCACCCTCACCGCCCCCGTCGTCACCTACGCCGCCTGGCCCTTCCACCGCGCCGCGTGGACCAACGCCCGGCACGGCGCCGCCACGATGGACACGCTCATCTCGCTCGGCACGTCGGCGGCGTTCCTCTGGTCGGTCTGGGCCCTGTTCTTCGGTACGGCGGGCATGCCGGGGATGACCCATGCCTTCGAGTTCACCATCTCCCGCTCCGACGGCGCCGGGAACATCTATCTCGAAGCCGCCGCCGGCGTCACCGCGTTCCTGCTGGCCGGCCGCTACTTCGAGGCGCGCGCCAAGCGCAAGGCCGGGGCCGCCCTCCGCACGCTGCTGGAACTGGGCGCCAAGGAAGTCACCGTCCTGCGCGACGGCCGCGAAAGTGTCGTCCCCACCGGGCGGTTGCGGGTCGGCGACCGCTTCCTCGTGCGGCCCGGCGAGAAGATCGCCACCGACGGCACGGTGGTCGAGGGCTCCTCGGCCGTGGACGCCTCGATGCTGACCGGCGAGTCCGTCCCGGTGGAGGTCTCCGCCGGCGACCCCGTCACCGGCGCGACCCTCAACGCCGGGGGCCGGCTCGTCGTCGAGGCCACGAGGATCGGGTCCGACACCCAGCTCGCCCGTATGGCACGGATGGTGGAGGACGCCCAGAACGGCAAGGCCGCCGCCCAGCGCCTCGCCGACAGGATCTCCGCCGTGTTCGTCCCGGTGGTCATGGGGCTCTCGCTCGCCACGCTCGGCTTCTGGCTCGGCGCGGGGGCCGGGGCGACCGCCGCCTTCACCGCCGCCGTCGCCGTGCTGATCATCGCCTGCCCCTGCGCGCTGGGCCTGGCCACCCCGACCGCCCTGATGGTCGGCACCGGCCGCGGCGCCCAGCTCGGCATCCTCATCAAGGGCCCCGAGGTGCTGGAGTCGACGCGCCGCGTCGACACGATCGTGCTCGACAAGACGGGTACGGTCACCACCGGCCGGATGACCCTCCTCGCCACCCACAGCGCGGACGGTACGGACGAGCGCGACGTCCTGCGTCTGGCGGGCGCGCTGGAGCACGCCTCCGAGCACCCCCTCGCCCGCGCCGTCGCCGAGGCCGCCACCGCACGCGCCGGTACGCTGCCCACCCCCGAGGACTTCGCCAACCTCCCCGGCCTCGGCGTCCAGGGTGTCGTGGAGGGCCACGCCGTCCTCGTCGGCCGCGTGAAGCTCCTCGCCGAGTGGGAGATCCACCTCCCCGAGGCGCTCGACGCGGCCAGGAAATCGGCCGAGGCGGCGGGCCGTACGGCGATCGCGGTGGCCTGGGACGGCGAGGCGCGCGGCCTCCTGGAGATCGCCGACGCGGTCAAGGAGACCAGCCCCGAGGCCGTACGGCAGCTCCGCGCCCTCGGCCTGACGCCGATCCTGCTCACCGGCGACAACCGGGCCGTCGCGGAATCGGTCGCCGCCCAGGTGGGCATCGACCAGGTCATCGCCGAGGTCATGCCCGAGGACAAGGTCGACGTCGTCAAGCGGCTCCAGGCGGAGGGCAGGACGGTCGCCATGGCCGGCGACGGTGTCAACGACGCCGCCGCGCTCGCCCAGGCCGACCTCGGACTCGCCATGGGTACGGGCACCGACGCGGCCATCGAGGCCGCCGACCTGACTCTCGTACGCGGCGACCTGCGGGCCACCGCCGACGCCGTCCGCCTCGCCCGCCGCACCCTGAGCACGATCAAGGGGAACCTGTTCTGGGCCTTCGCCTACAACCTCGCCGCGCTGCCGCTGGCCGCCGCCGGACTCCTCAGCCCGATGATCGCGGGCGCGGCGATGGCGTTCTCGTCGGTCTTCGTGGTCGGCAACAGCCTGCGGCTGCGCAACTTCAAGACCCTGTCACCCCCCTCGTAGCTTCCGCGCGGCGCCCCGACCCGTATCGTCGGCCGCATGCCCGACCTCGACCACGGCCCGGACTCCGCGCCGGGCCCCGCCCTCCGCGACCGCTTCGCCACCGCCCTGCGCGACGCGGCGCGGGAGGCGGAGATCCGTGACCCGTACCCCTATGCCGACCAGCTGCTCACCCGCTGGTCCGAGCCCCAGCGCCGCTACCACACCGTCGACCACCTCCGCGCGGTCCTCGACCACATCGACACGCTGGTGCGGTACGCCGACGATCCGGACCTGGTCCGCCTCGCCGCCTGGTTCCACGACGCGGTCTACCGCCCGGACCGCACCGAGAACGAGGAGCGCTCCGCCCGCCTCGCCGAACTCGCCCTCCCCGAGGCCGGGTTGAGCCAGGAGGGTACGGACGAGGTGGCCCGGCTCGTCCGCCTCACCACCACCCACGCCGCCGCCGACGACGACCGCAACGGCGCCGTCCTGTGCGACGCGGACCTCGCCGTCCTCGGCTCGGCCCCGGAGGCGTACGACACGTACGCGGCGGCGGTGCGCGAGGAGTACGGCTTTGTCCCCGAGGACGACTTCCGGGCGGGCCGGGCGGCGATCCTGGAGCAACTCCTGGACCTGCCCCGCCTGTTCCGTACCCCGCACGGCGAACTGGAGTGGGAGGCCCGCGCCCGCAGGAACCTGGCGGCGGAGCTGCGCACCCTGACCGGGTGATCCCCGGAACGTGACGGGACCGCCCCGGGGAATGCGACGGACGGTCTCCGCGTTGTCACCTCGTGCCCAAGCCCCGTATGCCGATAGCCGTTCACACCCTGGGACTGTCCGTCTTCGCCCTCGGGACGAGCGAGTTCATGCTCTCCGGCCTCCTGCCGGACCTCGCCGACGACATGGACGTGTCCATCCCCACGGCCGGACTCCTCATCTCCGCCTTCGCCATCGGCATGGTCGTCGGGGCGCCCCTGCTGGCCGTGGCGACCCTCCGGCTGCCGCGCCGCGCCACCCTCGTCGCCCTGATCTCGGTCTTCGGCCTCGGCCAGGTCGCCGGCGCCGTGGCCCCGACGTACGAGATCCTCTTCGCGTCGCGTGTCGTGAGCGCCCTGGCCTGCGCCGGGTTCTGGGCGGTCGGCGCCGGGGTGGCCATCGCGATGGTGCCGGTCACCGCACGCGCCCGCGCCATGTCGGTGATGATCGGCGGGCTCTCCATCGCCAACGTGCTCGGCGTCCCCGCCGGCGCGTTCCTCGGTGAACACCTGGGCTGGCGCTCGGCGTTCTGGGCGGTCGCCGCGGCCTCCGCCGTCGCGCTCGTCGGCGTACTGACCCTGATCCCCCGCATCCCCCTCCCCGCCGAGAAGCCGCTGGTCCGGCGGGAACTGTCCCTCTACGCCGACCGCCAGATCTGGCTGGCGATCGTGCTGACCGCGCTCGCGGGCGGGGGCATCTTCTGTACGTTCTCGTACCTCGCCCCGCTCCTGACCGACGTCTCCGGCCTGGACAGCGGCTGGGTCCCGACCGTGCTCGCCCTCTTCGGCATCGGCGCCCTGGCCGGTACGACGTCCGGCGGCCGCCTCGCCGACGCCCACCCTTTCGGTGTCCTCCTGGGCGGCATAGGCGCATCAACGATCCTCCTCATCACCCTGGCCCTCACCGCCTCGCACCCCGCCGTCGTCGTCCCCCTGGCGTTCTTCCTCGGCTTCTCGGCCTTCATCACGGCCCCGGCCCTCAGCGCCCGCATGTTCAACCTCGCCGCGGCCGCCCCCACCCTGGCCGGCGCCACCTCCACCGCCGCTTTCAACCTGGGCAACACCAGCGGCCCCTGGCTCGGCGGCAGAGTGATCGACGCGGACCTCGGCTACGCCGCGACAGCCTGGGCGGGCGCCTCGATGACCGCCCTGGCGGCGGCCCTCACCGTCGTGTCCCTGCGCCACCACCGCCGGACCACCAGCAAAATCATCACGGGCTCGCGGCGGACCGGGCGAACCCTCCCCACCCGCGAGTCCACGCCCTAGAGTTGAGCCTCCATCAGCTTCAGGGGGCACGGGATGACGGAGCACACGTCCGACCAGACCGAGGGGCAGACACTGCCGTTCTGGGTCGACGTCGTGGAGGAGGACGAGGACGGCAACGCCATGGGCGGCCTCTTCGGGCACGGCGGTGAAGCGGTCCTGCGGTCCGTCCCCCTCGGCCCCCTGCGCAAGAACCTGGCCGACACCGTCGACGCCCTCCAGAAGGTCTTCCAGGAGGTCGCCGACCGTGGCGGCGCCCTGCCGCTGGCCGAGGCCCAGCTCTCCTTCCAGGTCACCGCGAGCGGCGGGGTCCAGCTCATCGGCAGCGGGCAGGTCCAGGGCACGCGCGGCCTGACCCTCACCTTCAAGCGCCCCTCGTAGCGTCGCGCCCATGGCACGCCACAAGGCACTGCTGATCGGGGCGAGCGACTACGACGAGCCCGCGATCAAATCGCTGCCCTTCATCCGCGACGATCTCCAACGCCTGGAAGGCGCCCTCTCCGAGCGGGGTTTCCAGCCGGTGGAGATCGCCGAGTCGCCGCGCGGCATCACGCCGAACGCCGTCAACCGCCACGTCCTGCGCTTCCTGCGCGACGCCGGCCGGGGCGACACGCTGTTCATCATGCTCAGCGGCCACGGCGTCCATTTCGAGGGTGCCGACTACCTCATTCCGGAGGACGCGTTCTACGAAGGCGGCTCCTTCGCCGAGAGCTGCATCGAGATCGGCTGGCGGAAGGAGCTGGAGGAGTCCCCCGCCGGCCAGGTCATCTTCCTCATCGACGCCTGCCGGGAGGGAGCGTCACGCAACACGAAGGCCGCCACCCGGATGCCCGGCTGGGAACGGCCGAAGATCGCGGCGGCGCTGCGCCGCAAGGTCGCGTACGTGTACGCGTGTTCCACGGCCCAATACGCCCTGTACGTGGACGAGTCGGAGGAGGTCCGGCCGGGCGTCGATGTCGGGACGAAGCCGAAGGAGTCGTTCAGCCTGTTCTCCCGCGCCATTTCTGACGTGGTGTCAGGTGCCGTGCCGGGGGCCGCCCACAGCTTGCGGATGGACGAGTTCGAGGAAGCCGTACAGGCGCGGGTCGCCGAACTGCACCTCGCCTACGACAAGAAGCAGCAGGTCCAGCGGGTCCGGGTGGAGACGGACGTCCCGTGGCCGGAGTTCACGGTCCTGCCGGGGGCCGCCCGGGACGTCACGGAACATCCGTGGGTACGGAACACCACCGCGCACCCCGTGTGGGAACGCACGGCCGCCGGCCCCGTCCGCGAGACGCTCCGGGAGATCTGCGGCGCCCTCGCCGCCCGCCTCGCCGAGGGTTACGAGACGTCGGCGACCGCGCTGGCAGACGACCCATGGCACGACAAGGAACTGGCCAAACGCACCCAGGACCGACTCGGGTTCCTCGCCAACAAGCTGTCCCCCGGCGCCGAACTGTCCCCGAGCGAGGCCGCATTGATGGTGCTCCTGCCGCTCGTGGGCCAGGCCTTCTGGACCCACGAGGCGGCGCTGCGGGCGGGTGTGGTCACCGAGACGGCGGAGCTGAGCGGTCCCGAGCGCGACCGCTTCGGACAGTTCGCCAAGGGCTTCCCCCGGCTCAAGCGCCGGCTGCGGACACTGGAACAGCGCGGCGCCCCGGACGGATCGGCCGACCGCATCCGCTGGTGGCTCTTCCACCGGTGGCTGATCAGACAGCCCGAGCTCTACACGTTCCAGGCCCTCAAGGCGCTCCTCGGTCCGCCGCCGAGCGGCCCGGAGTGCCCGGAGTGGGTGAGGGACGCGCTCTCCGGGGAACGGTTCAAGCAACTGCTCCAAGAGCTGCGGACGTCTCCCTTCTCCGTGCCACGCCGCGTCGACCAGGGCGACCAGGGCGACCACGACGTCATCGCGGCCAGCACGCGGGACGAACACGAGCTGCGCGACTCACTCGTCACGTCCCTGCTGAAGGCGGCCCACGCCTTCGCGATGGATCCGGTGGACCTGCCCGAGATCCTGGTCGAGCACATCGGGATCTCCGACAGCGTGGACCTCGGCGACCTGATGACAACGATCCACACCGCGGACTGGCGCACGTCGGGCCTGGGCCGGTCCCTCAACGCGGTCTGCGAACACCCGGCGGTCCAGATCGCCCTGCGCGAGCACGCCCAACGGGTCGACGCCCTGCTCCGCGACATCAACCGGACGCCGGCCCTGACCCCCCTGCACGCCCTGCCGCCCTACGCCGACGCCGACCGGGTACGCCTGAGCGGCAACACCCCGGCCCACCTCGCCGACGGCATCCGCTTCCAGCTGGCGGAGGACCGGGTGCAGGAACTGCTCATGGGTGAGGAGCTGTACGGCGAACGGGAGCTGGCGGTAAGGGAGTTGTACCAGAACGCTCTGGACGCGGTCCGCTACCGGGACAGGCGTACGGAGTACCTGCGCCGGACCGGTCAGTCGCCGGAGGAGTGGGAAGGCCTGATCGAGTTCGTCCAGAAGGCGGACGAACAGGGCCGCGCGTACCTGGAGTGCCGGGACAACGGCGTCGGCATGGGGATCCACGAACTCAGCAAGGTCTTCTCCCAGGGCGGCACACGCTTCGTCGACCTGCCGGAGTACATCGACGAACAGACGGCGTGGGCGGAGCTGGGCGAGCCCTGCCTCGAACTGCACCCCAACAGCCGCTTCGGCATCGGCGTGCTGAGCTATTTCATGCTCGCCGACGAGATCGAGGTGACGACGTGCCGCATGGAACGCGACGGCCGCCTCGGCAGACGCCTCCAGGTGAAGATCGCGGGACCCGGGAACCTGTTCCGGATCGAGGACCTGGGTCCGGGGACGCGGGCCGGGACGACGGTACGGCTGCTGCTCACGGACCACAAGGAGCGGGTGTCGTGTGTGGACACGCTGCGGAAGGTGCTGTGGCTGGCGCCTTACCGGACTACGGCGGAGCATGGGTCGCGACGGCATGCGTGGGTTCCGGACAAGCTGTCGACGAGCGGGCCGGAGCTGAACTGGGCCCAGGATTCGGACATGTTCCTGTTGACCGGGGCCAGCTACCCGTCCGATCGGCCCGAGGTGTGGTGGGTGGACGGCACGGGTTCGCTGTTGGTGGACGGGCTCCTGGCCACACGCACTCAGGGAGGCGGCGGAAGCACCACCTACGAGGCGTACGGTGCCGTGGTCAATCTCAACGAGGACCGGCAACCCGAACTGAGCGTGGACAGAAAGACGATCCGCTCGGACGAAGGCAAGCGTGTCAACGCGCTCCTGCACGAGGCGTTGCCGAGTCTGTTCTCCTCCGCACTCCCACTGCTGACACCGGACTGGCTGGATCGGGTGAGCAACTCCTCCGTACGCTTCGGGGACGCGGTGGCCACACGAGCGTACGCAAGCGAAGTGCCATGGCCCGTAGGGGATGTGGAAAAGCCCTTCGACCAAGTGGGCTTCTTCCTCGCCGACAGCATATTTCTCGCTCTGGCCACAGGTCGGTACCCGGCCGACCCCAGCGCACATGCGGCGTCCTACTTCCGCACCGTCCCGACGGCCGTGCTCCGGTGGCGGCTGCGCACGCTCTACCGGGCCGGTGTGGGAGGCCATCCGGCGGACTCCTTCCAGGCGTCACTCCCTCTGCCCAGCGCCCGGCCCTCGGATCAAGTCCTGGTCACCCACGACCACCGATCCTCCGGGGCCGATGCGATCGACACGTACAAAATGTGGCTCACCGGCCCGGACAGCGTCCCCAGTTTCGTCCGGAACCCCTCACGATTTGTGCTGAACTCCGGCATCATGAGCATTCGGAACCTCCGCACCTGGGCCCCCGAAACGCAGCAAATCACCTTGGACAAGGTTCTTTCCCTGGTTGGGGACTCTGGGCTCACGGCGGCAGAGGTTGCCGAGCGTCTGGCGACTCTTGGCTATCAGGTCGTGCCTCCAACCGGTCTGGAGCAGGTTGGCGAGGACGATCTTCTCCTGCTCCACCCCATCGGCTCCCCGTCCGAATGGCTATTCGCCGGAGACCAGTTGTCCACGGCTCAGATCTGCTTCAGTGCGGCGCTCGGGGAGCGCTCGACGCACCAGGCGGCCGCGCGCCTCCACGAACTGGGATTCAACGTCCCGGAGGAATACCCGGACTCCGGCACCTGGACGGCGGAGGAACGCCACGTGCTGAAGGGCCTGTGGTCGCGCCACGCCGATCCCGTGCCTCTCGATCGGGCCAGGAACATCACCGTCGCACAACTCGTCTGCGTCATCCACGCTTCCGGAGCAAACCTGGACACGGTGGCGCGATTGCTTGAGGACACCGGCTTCTCTCTGCCACCGGAGTACAGCAATCCGGGTCGGCTCGTCCAGGACGACGACTTGGCACTCCTCACTTACAACAACGTCTCCCTTGACGTCGACTGTGAAGTGCCGATACCTCACGTGGTGGGAGTGGCCCACCACACCGCGCAGACACCGGAGGCCGTGGCCGCGCAGTTGCGCGCGCTGGGCTTCACCGTTCCCGTGCTCCCCACGGACCGGCCGCTGCCCAGCAGACGCGACGTCAACTTCCTCTACGTGAAGTACAGGTCACGCTCAAGCGAGGCTTGGCCCCATCCGGACGAGCCCGTGTCACTCAACGCCATCGCGGATCGCGCGGACGACTCAGGCCTGTCCATGGCAGAGACGGCTTCCCGCCTCATCGACCTCGGTTACACCTGCGAACCCGCTCCCTCGTTTCTCGCCAAACTCCAGGAGCATGATGTCAATGCAGTTGGATGGGCCACTCCACTCGACGAGGAAGTCATGGTCTCGCCCACCACGTTGTACGCCGTGGCGGAACACGTAAATCGTCCCCCTGCGGACGTGGCACGTTCCCTGACGGACTTCGGCTACCAAGTCGCCGAGATCCCCAAGAGCTGGCACCTGGAGCGGCAGGCCGAGACGGACCTGATCAAGTCCCTGTCACAGGAGACGGATCCGACCGTCGACACCCCATACGACGCGGAACTCACCCTCCCCACCCTCGCGTCCGTCGCCGTACGCCTCCGCCTCCCCTTCCACGACGTCGCGCTCCAGGCCACCGCGCTCGGCATGCGCCACGAGGCCGAGACCTGGTTCGCGTCCAACTCCTGACCACAAAACCGGTGTTCCGGTTCTTGTTGTCGGGGTGGGGGTTCGGGCCGTCTCCGATAAGGGGACTCCATCGGGGCCCCGTATCGGCGAGCGGTGGAAGGTACGGCGATGGCGAGAACGCGGCACCGGGCGAAGCGGACTCGGGGCGGGCGGGGCTGGTGGGCCGGGGCCGCCGGGGTTGTCGCGGCGGGGGCCGCCGTGGTGGCGCTGGTCTGGCCTTCGTTGTTCGGGGCCGCGGCGGACGTGGACTCCGTACGGACGGCCGGTGTGCCAGAGGCGCCCCCGACCGTCGTCCTGCCCTCCGCCTCGCCTCCCGCTCCCTCCGCCTCGGCCAGCCCCTCCGCATCGGCGGCCGGCAAGGCCAAGCCCAAGAAGAAGCGGGCCGCTGTTCGCAAGGGTGGGGGTGGCGCCGCCACCCCGGCCCGGGGTGGGAGTACGGCCGACGCCACGGACAAGCGCGGCACCGCCGACACCCGGATCGTCTCCTTCGTCAACAACGAGAGCCAGACCGTCTGGGTCGCCGCCCTCGGCAGCCCCGAGCACCCCCTCGCCGCCACCGGCTGGAAACTCACCCCCGGGCAGCGGGTCGCGGTCGAGGTGCCGAGCGGCTGGATCGGGCGGTTCTGGGGGCGTACCGGCTGTTCCTTCGACTCCGCCGGGAACGGTCACTGCGAGACCGGCGACTGCGCGGGCGGCTTCCAGTGCACCGGGAGCGGCGCGACCCCCGCCACGCTCGCCGAGTTCGCGCTCAGCGCGCCCAAGCCCGGTGCGATGGACTTCTACGACGTGAGCATGGTGGACGGCTCGAACCTGCCGATGTACATCAACATCACCCGCGGCGACACCACGGACCCCGTCAGCGCCTCCGGATGCTCGGCCGGCGGCTGTACGAAGCGGGTCGCGTGCCCGGACAAGATGCGGTTCACGGCCGGCGGGCGGGTGGTCGGCTGCACCAATCCGTGCACGGCGTTCGGCGGCAAGACGTACTGCTGCGAGGACGAGTGGGCGGGCCGCGAGAACTGCGTGCCCTCGCGCTGGCCGGTGGACTACACGCAGGTGTTCAAGCGGGCCGAGCCGTACGCGTACTCCTACGCCTTCGACGACTCCGCGACTATGCCGTGCAAGGGGGCCTGCGACTACCGCGTGACCTTCGGCGTCACCGCATAAGGTGCCGGGTGCCCGCTGTCCGCGCGACGCGTGGTGTGGGGCGGGCTGGCGTTGTAGGGGTACGTACGAGGACGGGGGCCGCGTCACCGGGAAGGGTGGTGGTGCCCCATGCGTCTGCTCTTCACGTCCGTGCCGGTCCACAGCCACCTCGCGCCCCTGCTCCCCCTGGTGACGGCCGCGCGGGACCGGGGGCACGAGGTGGTCGCGGGCCCCGCCGAGCGCGTCGGCGTGCGGTGGAGGAGGTCGTTGCGGGACGCCGGGGGCCGGACGGCGAGCGTGGCGGGGGCGAGTGGGAGTTCACCGAGCGCTGGCCCCTCCGCCCCGACCACGTCACGCCCGTGTACGTCACCCTCGGCACCGGCCACGGCAACCTGCCGGGCGTCCTGAAGACGATGATCCGGGCGCTGCACGGCGAACGGGTCAACGTGGTGGTGACGCTCGGCACGAACGGCGACGCGGCGCGCTTCGCGGGGTGGCGCCGCTCGCCGCGATGCCGCCGCCTGGAGCGGTGGTCGACCGGCTGGTGGCGTATGCGGGCCGCTGGACGCCGGAAGCGTCGGACGTCCGTGCGGGTTACTGCTTGTCCTCAATCGCCGGACGGGCTTGGTTTGTCGTGGTGACGGGGGGCGGGGCCTCCGGAGGTACGTATGTCCGGACTGCATGTTTTACGTCGCGTTCAACCGGTCCAATTAGCAACGGTCGCCATGCGACACAAAACACGCTTTACGTCCGGACACACGCACCTCCTCCGACCCCACCCCCCTCACGCCGGACGGGAAGTGAACGACCCCGCCCGCCCCGGAGCGGGCCGGGTAGTAACGCGGGCCTGGAAGGGGGACGGGCAGGGGTCGTGTCCGGAACGTAGAGCGTGTTTTGTGTCGCGTGGCGATCGTTGACCAATAGGACTGGCTGAACGCGACGTAAAACATGCAGTGCAGGACATGGCCCCTGCCCGGCCCCCGGCAACAACCCGCACCCAGGCCACCGGGCCGCAGCGGGCACCCTCAAGTCCGTCCGGCGATTGAGGACAACCGTAACCGCAACGCGGTCACCCAGACGCGTGGCCCACCGGCCCCAGAACGCCCGTCCGGCGATTGAGGACAACACGAACCGCAACCCGGTCACCGAGAACGCGCGGCCCACCGGCCTAAGACCGCCCCTTAGGACGTCTGAGGCCCGCCTCAGTGATCCGCCGTACCAGCTCCTTCGAACCGACCCGCACCGCACCCGCGCCCACCGCGTCCTCGTAGCGGTTCTCGGGCACATCGTAGTGGTCCCGTTCGAACGCGCGCGCCGGACAGCCGATCGACGCGGCGAACGCGTGCAGTTCCTCGAACGACACATCGCTGACCAGGTGCGACCACATCCGCCCGTGGCCGGGCCAGGTGGGCGGGTCGATGTAGACGGTCACGGGGCGTCCCTCCCGTCGGCGGGGCCGTCGAAAGGCCCATCCGCGGGGCCACCGAAAGGCCCATCCGCCGCACCGCCGAACGGCTCATCGAACGGCTCCTCGAGGCCGCCGCCCAAGCGCCCCCCGAAAGGCCCCCCGGGCGATCCGCCAGGCGAAGCCCCCCGCGTCCCGCCAGGCAAGCCACCCACCGGCCCCACCACCACCGCCTCCTTCGCGCACACCCAGTGCGGATCCGCCCCCAGCTCAGGCTCCACCTCCAGAGCGTGCGGCTCGACCGTCGCGCAGACCGGGCAGAGCGGCCAGCGGCCGTAACGTTCCAGCAGGGCGTCCTGGACGTCCTGCGCCACCAGCCCGGCCACGAACCCCACGCCCTCCGGCCACTGCTCGACCCACCAGCGGCGGTGCGACACCGCGTCCTCCACCAGTGACACGATCTCGGCCTCCGCGACACCGGACGCGACGAGGTCGGCCAGGACCAGGGCCCTGGCGCCGTGCAGCGCCTGCTCCAACGCGTTGTCGTTGTTCACTTCGTCCATCCCCATATTGTCCCTCCACGGGCTTGACCACCGACCGTGTCCGAAAATATCTTTCAGCCATGACCCAGGACGTGAAGGAAAGTTTCAGCGCGGCCACACAAACGAACGCCCCGCCCGCACCCGCGGCCCTCGCCGCCAAGGTACGGACCCTCGCGCCCTCCATGACCCGGTCCATGCAGCTCGTCGCCGAGGCCGTGGCGGGCGACCCGGCCGGCTGCGCGGCGCTGACCGTCACCGGTCTCGCGGAGCTGACCGGCACCAGCGAGGCGACCGTCGTCCGCACCGCCCGTCTCCTCGGCTACCCCGGCTACCGCGACCTGCGCCTCGCGCTCGCCGGCCTCGCCGCCCAGCAGCAGTCGGGCCGGGCGCCCGCCGTCACCGCCGACATAGCCGTGGACGATCCCATCGCGGACGTCGTCGCCAAGCTCGCGTACGACGAACAGCAGACCCTCGCGGACACCGCCGCCGCCCTCGACACCGTCCAGCTCGGGGCCGTCGTCACCGCGGCGGCAGCCGCCCGCCGGATCGACATCTACGGCATCGGCGCCTCCGCGCTCGTCGGCATGGACCTCGCCCAGAAGCTGTCCCGTATCGGACTGATCGCCCAGGCGCACAGCGATCCGCACCTCGCCGTCACCCACGCGGTCCAGCTCCGCGCCGGCGACGTGGCGATCGCGATCACCCACTCGGGCTCCACCTGGGACGCGATCGAACCGCTGCGGGTCGCCTTCGACCGCGGCGCGACGACGGTCGCGATCACGGGGCGCCCGGACGGCCCCGTCTCGCAGTACGCCGACCACGTCCTCACCACCTCCACGGCCCGCGAGAGCGAGCTGCGCCCGGCGGCGATGTCCAGCCGTACGAGCCAGCTGCTCGTTGTCGACTGCCTGTTCATAGGCGTGGCGCAGCGTACGTACGAAACGGCGGCCCCCGCGCTGTCCGCGTCGTACGAAGCCCTCGCGCACCGCCACAGCCCGCGCACCGCACGCTGACCGGTGCGGGGAAGCCCCCCGGCCCCACCCCCTCGCCCCCACCCGCAGAAGAAAGCCGCTTCTTCATGACCTCGACCCCTGGCACATACGGCTCGACCCCCGGCACGCACGGCACACACGGCACGTACGGCACGTACGGCGAGCTCCGCGCGCAGCTCGACGCCCTCACCACCGAGGCGTTCCGCCCCGAGCTGGCCGAGATCGACCAGCTGCCCACGCTCGACATCGCCCGGATCATGAACCGCGAGGACAGCACCGTCCCCGACGCCGTCGCCACCCAACTGCCCCTCATCGCCGCCGCGGTGGACGCGGTGGCCGAGCGGGCCGCGCGCGGCGGCCGGCTGGTCTACGCGGGCGCGGGCACGGCGGGACGGCTGGGTGTCCTGGACGCCAGCGAGTGCCCTCCCACGTTCAACACCGCCCCGGAGCAGGTCGTCGGACTGATCGCGGGCGGGCCCGGCGCGATGGTGACGTCCGTCGAAGGCGCGGAGGACTCCAAGGAGCTGGCCGCCGCCGACCTGACCGCGCTCAAGCTCACCGCGGACGACACGGTGGTGGGCGTCTCCGCGTCGGGCCGGACCCCGTACGCCGTCGGAGCGGTCGAGTACGCGCGCGGTCTCGGCGCCCTCACCATCGGCCTGTCGTGCAACGCGGACAGCGCGCTGGCGTCCGCCGCCGAACACGGCATCGAGGTGGTCGTCGGCCCCGAACTGCTCACGGGATCGACCCGCCTCAAGGCCGGTACGGCGCAGAAGCTCGTCCTCAACATGATCTCCACGATCACGATGATCCGGCTCGGCAAGACGTACGGGAACCTGATGGTCGACGTCCGCGCCTCGAACGAGAAGCTGCGGGCTCGCTCGCGGCGGATCGTCTCGCTGGCCACCGGCGCCTCCGACCCGGAGATCGAGACGGCGCTCGCCGCCACCGACGGTGAGGTGAAGCCCGCCATCCTCACCATCCTCGGCGAGGTGGACGCCACCCGCGCCGCGTCGCTCCTCGCGGAGTCCGGGGGCCATCTGCGCGCGGCCCTGAAGGCGGCCCGCGCCACCTGACGCCCGCCCCGGCGTCTGCCCCTGACGCCCGCCCCCGCATGGGGAAGTATGAAACCATGCGATAAGGGACATGTGCGTGCGGATGGGATCTCACTGATGGTCGATGCCGAGGGCGATGCCGGAGCAGAGATGCCCGGTGCCGACAGCCGCCCGGTGGCGTCCGGCCCCCCGCAGGACGACCCCACGCAGGCAGGCCCCGCACAGGCAGACCCCCTCCAGGTCGGCCCCGCACAGACCGCCCTCGACATGGCCGGCGCGGCCGTGGCCGTGATCGACGCGCGGGGGACCGTCATCGGCTGGACCAGGACCGCGGAGGAGCTGCTCGGGTACCGGGCGGCCGACGTGGTGGACCGTTCCGCCACCCATCTGCTCCACTCCCCCGGCGGCCACTCCCCCCACGGCCACTCCCCCGGAGCCACCACCTCCGAAGCCAGCACCTCCGGAGCCACCGGCCCCGTAGCCGCCGGCCCGGGCGCGGACGCCCCCACCGCCGGCACCCCCACCGCCTCCCCCCTCGTCCCCGCCTGGCCCGCCCGCGTCCGGGCCGGCGAACCCTGGTCGGAGCTGGTCGAGCTGCGCCACCAGGAGGGGCACGGCGTCCACGTCACCCTCCAGGCCTCCCCGCTGGCCGGCCCCGACGGCCGTACCGACTGGTTCCTCTCGGCGGCCCCGCTCTCCGAGTCCTCCGCACGGCCGACGATGAACGGTGTGGTGGTCAGGTCGCTCCTGGAGGGCGCCCCCATCGGGCTGTCCATCTGGGACGCCGACCTGCGCTGCGTCTGGCTCAACAGCACGGTCGAACGCCAGAGCGGCGCCCTGCGCCACGAGCGCCTGGGCCTGCGGGTGACCGAGTCGCTGCCGGGATTCGACACGGACGCGGTCGAGGCGGCGATGCTCCAGGTCCTCAGGACCGGCACCCCCGTGATCGACCACGAGTTCCGCTGGATCGCCCAGGACCTGCACGAGGAGCGGGTCTTCTCGTCCTCGTTCTTCCGGCTCGACGGGATGGACGGCAGGCCGCTGGGGGTGTGTTCCATCGCGGTCGACATCACGAGCAGTTGGGCGCGCGAGCGGCTCTCCGTCCTCAGCGAGGCGGGTACGCGGATCGGCACGACGCTCGACGTCATGCACACAGCCCAGGAGCTGGCCGACGTCGCCGTACCGCTCCTCGCCGACTACACCACCGTCGATCTCGCCGAGACCCTGCCGCTCGGCGGGGAGCCCCTCGAACGGCTGGAGTCCGGGGACGGCACGATCCCGGTCTTCCGGCGCGGCGGGGTCGCGTCCATCCACGAGGGCACCCCCGAGTCCCTGTGGGCGATCGGGGAGGCCGTGTACGTCCCCAGGGTCTCGCCCTTCACGTCCGCCATGACCACGGGGAAGTCGCAGTTCGAGCCGGTCATCAAGACGGGTCCGGGCACCTGGCTCGACAACGACCCCGGCCGGCGCAGGGTCATCCGGGAGACCGGCGTCCACTCCATGATCGTGGTCCCGCTGCGGGCCCGCGGCACGATCCTCGGCGTCGCCGTCTTCACCCGTAACGACACCAAGGCCCCATTCAGCAGGGACGACCTCCTGCTGGCCGAGGAGCTCGCCGCGCGGGCGTCCCTGAGCCTGGACAACGCCCTGCGCTACACCCGCGAGCGCACGGCGTCCCTCGCCCTCCAGCGCAACCTGCTCCCCCGCCACCTGTCGGGCGGCCACGCGGTGGACGTCGCCGCGCGGTACCTCCCGGCGGATCTGCACGACGGGGTCGGGGGCGACTGGTTCGACGTGATCCCGCTGTCCGGCGGCCGGGTGGCCCTGGTGGTGGGCGACGTCGTCGGCCACGGCATCAACGCGGCGGCGACGATGGGGCAGCTCCACACGGCCGTACACACCCTGGCGGACATGGACCTGCCGCCGGACGAACTGCTCGCCCACCTCGACGACCTGGTCGTACGCCTCACCGAGGAGGACGCGGAGCCCGACGCCGAGAACTACAGCACGCCGGTGATGGGGGCGACCTGCGTGTACGCGGTGTACGACCCCGTCACGCGGCGGTGCACCATGGCGCGCGCCGGCCATCCGCCCCCCGCGATCGTCTTCCCGGACGGCACCGTCACCTTCCCCGAGCTGCCCGCCGGGTCACCGATCGGCCTCGGGCTGCTGTCCTTCCAGTCGGTCGAGATGGAACTGCCCGAGGGAAGTGTCATCGCCCTCTACACCGACGGCCTGGTCGAGACCCGCGAGGCGGACATCGACGTCGGGCTGGGGCGGCTGGGCGAGGCGCTGGCCAGTTGCGGCGGGACGGGCAGCCCGCTGGAGGAGGTCTGCGCGGAGGTGGTCGACACGATGGTGTCGACGGCCGCGTCCCAGGACGACGTGGCGCTGCTGCTGGCACGTACCCGCTCACTGCCCCCGGACCACGTGGTCACCTGGGTGCTGCCCACCGACCCCGCCCTGGTCGCGAACGCCCGCGCCCTGGCCGTCGCCAAGCTCTCCTCGTGGGGGCTCGACCAGCTGGCCGCCACCGTGGAACTCATCGTCAGCGAGCTGGTCACCAACGCCATCCGGTACGGCGCCGGCCCCATCCGCCTCCGCCTGATCCGCCACGGCGCCCTGGTCTGCGAGGTCTTCGACTCCGACGACCGCTCCCCCCGCCTGCGCCACGCCCGCGCCGAGGACGAAAAGGGCTGGGGCCTCTTCCTGGTAGCCAAACTCTCCCACCGCTGGGGCACCCGCACGGCCCCCGGCGGCAAGATCGTCTGGGCGGAACTGGAACTCCCGCTGGGCGCGACCGGGCCGTAGCGGACCGGGGCATCATGGAGGCGAGGAGGCGACGCCATGACCCCCAGCCCCGGCACCGAGGCACGGCCGCAGATGGCCATCGACGACTTCGAAGAACTCGCCCGCAAGGCCCCGGAGAGCGTCACGCTCCAATTCATCGACGGAAAACTCGTGGTCAAGCCGTTGCCGGACCAGCTCCACGGGGCCATCGTCATGTGGCTGCTGGAGCGTTGTCTCCAACAGCGTCCCGACCTGCGTCTGTATCCGGAGCAGGGCCTGAAGGTGGAGAGCTACCGCACGGGCCGCGCCCGGGCGGACGGGGCGCTCGCACCGCTCGACCATTTCGTGCGGCAGGAAGGCGAGTGGGCCGATCCCGACGGCGTCCTCATGACGGTCGAGGTCACCTCGCACGACTACGACACCGGCCTGCGCGACCACATCCACAAGCGGGACGGCTACGCGGGGGCCGAAATCCCCGTCTACCTCCTGATCGACCGGAACGCGGAGAAGGTCGTGGTCTACACCGACCCCCGCGACGGCGAGTACCAGACCCGCACGTCCTTTCCGTACGGCGCCACCGTGAAGGTGCCCGACCCGGTCGCCATCACCCTGGAGACGGAAAAGCTCAAGGACTACACCCGCTGATACCGGACCCCCGCTCCGGAAACGCCCGAGGGCGGCACCCCCCGGAAGGGGTACCGCCCTCGGTTCAGGAACGCTCCGAGCAGGTGCCGTACGGCCGTACGGCAGCGGGCTCAGAAGTCCATGTCGCCGCCCGGCATGCCGCCCGGGGCGCCGCCCGCGCCGGCCTTCTCAGGCTTGTCGGCGATGACGGCCTCGGTGGTGAGGAACAGCGCCGCGATGGAGGCCGCGTTCTGAAGCGCGGAACGGGTGACCTTCGCGGGGTCGATGATGCCCTCGGCGATCATGTCCACGTACTCGCCGGTCGCGGCGTTGAGGCCGTGACCGATCGGCAGGTTGCGGACCTTCTCGACGATGACGCCGCCTTCGAGACCACCGTTGACGGCGATCTGCTTGAGCGGAGCCTCCAGCGCGAGCTTGACGATGTTCGCGCCCGTGGCCTCGTCACCTTCGAGCTCGAGCTTCTCGAACACCGAGGAAGCCTGGAGCAGAGCCACGCCACCACCGGCGACGATGCCCTCCTCGACGGCGGCCTTGGCGTTGCGCACCGCGTCCTCGATGCGGTGCTTGCGCTCCTTGAGCTCGACCTCGGTCGCGGCGCCGGCCTTGATGACAGCCACGCCGCCGGCCAGCTTCGCGAGGCGCTCCTGGAGCTTCTCGCGGTCGTAGTCCGAGTCGCTGTTCTCGATCTCGGCGCGGATCTGGTTCACGCGGCCGGCGACCTGGTCGCTCTCGCCAGAACCGTCGACGATGGTGGTCTCGTCCTTGGTGATGACGACCTTGCGGGCGCGGCCCAGCAGGTCGAGACCGGCGTTCTCCAGCTTGAGGCCGACCTCTTCGGAGATGACCGTGCCGCCCGTGAGGATGGCGATGTCGTTCAGCATCGCCTTGCGGCGGTCACCGAAGCCCGGGGCCTTGACGGCGACGGACTTGAAGGTGCCACGGATCTTGTTGACGACCAGGGTCGACAGCGCCTCGCCCTCGACGTCCTCCGCGATGATCAGCAGGGGCTTGCCCGACTGCATGACCTTCTCCAGCAGCGGAAGGAGGTCCTTCACGTTGCCGATCTTGGAGTTGACGATCAGGATGTACGGGTCGTCCAGGGACGACTCCATGCGCTCCATGTCGGTGGCGAAGTACGCCGAGATGTAGCCCTTGTCGAAGCGCATGCCCTCGGTGAGCTCAAGCTCCAGACCGAAGGTCTGCGACTCCTCGACGGTGATGACGCCTTCCTTGCCGACCTTGTCCATCGCCTCGGCGATGAGCTCGCCGATCTGGGTGTCGGCGGCGGAGATGGAGGCCGTCGAAGCGATCTGCTCCTTGGTCTCCACGTCCTTGGCCTGCTCCAGCAGGGCACCGGAGACGGCCTCGACGGCCTTCTCGATCCCGCGCTTGAGGGCCATCGGGTTGGCGCCGGCCGCCACGTTGCGCAGGCCCTCGCGGACGAGTGCCTGGGCGAGGACGGTCGCGGTGGTCGTACCGTCACCGGCGACGTCGTCCGTCTTCTTGGCGACTTCCTTGACCAGCTCTGCGCCGATCTTTTCGTACGGGTCCTCGAGCTCGATCTCCTTGGCGATGGAAACACCATCGTTGGTGATCGTGGGGGCGCCCCACTTCTTCTCGAGGACGACGTTGCGACCCTTGGGACCAAGGGTGACCTTGACGGCGTCGGCGAGCTGGTTCATCCCGCGCTCGAGACCGCGCCGTGCCTCCTCGTCGAACGCGATGATCTTGGCCATGTGAAGTGGTCCTCCCGGACTGGGGTGGATTGCTCCGGACCGCGCCCGCGCCCGCGACGGACGGCCTGAGAGCCCGGCGGTTCCTTGCTCCACCGGTCCCTCCGGGCCTCACTGACCCGGTCCATAAGTTGTCACTCTCACTTGCAGAGTGCTAACGCCAATGATTAGCACTCGACCCCCGAGAGTGCAAGCTCCTCCCCCGGCCCGGCACCCCCGCGCGAGGGTCCCGTACACGCACGAGGGGCCCGTATCCCTGTATGGGATACGGGCCCCTCGGCGTGAGTGCGTCGGTGGCCGATCGCGCCGGGATCAGACGGCGAGCTTGACCATGTCCGCCTGCGGACCCTTCTGGCCCTGCGAGATCTCGAACTCAACTCGCTGACCTTCTTCAAGGGTGCGGTAGCCGTCCATCTGGATCGCGCTGTAGTGGACGAAAACATCCGCACCACCGTCGACCGCGATGAAGCCGTAGCCCTTCTCCGCGTTGAACCATTTGACGGTGCCCTGAGCCATGCCTTACTCCCCTATTACTGCCGGAACGCTTCGACCGCGGCTGAATGTATCTGCCCAACTGCCCTCTGCAACAGGTCAATCGGACGAGAAATCTGGGCACGACCGAACACACATAGCGACGGATTGACTGCGTTCCGGGGCAAGTCGGGCCGGGCAAAACACACATGTGCCCGCAAAAGTCACCGAGAGTTTGACCCCAGGTTGTCGCGTTCTCGTATGCGCTCGGCACCGGCCGCGAGGGGGTGTTCCCAACTCTACCGCGCTCAACCATAAAGAATGGCCCCCTCCGCTTCCTGTGCGGAGGGGGCCACTTCTTGTACGGAGGGGCCGAGGACACCCGTCGGGCGTCCCCGTGATCAGGCGTCAGCAGCCGCCGGCGACCGCCGGGATGATCGAGATGCCGGCGCCCGCGGGGGTCACCGTCTGGAGGCCCTGTTCGAACCGGACGTCGTCGTCGTTCACGTACACGTTGACGAAGCGGCGCAGCTTGCCCTCGTCGTCCAGGACGCGCGCGGCGATGCCGGGGTGGTTGGCCTCCAGCGACTGGATGACCTCGGAGAGGGTCTCGCCCTCCGCCGGAACCTCGGCCTGGCCACCGGTGTACGTACGGAGGATGGTGGGGATGCGGACCTTGACGCTCATGGTGGGGTGCCTTCCTTCAGTGATGGGCGGGACGCGGGGACGGGACGCGGCGCGCGGCGGCCCAGTGCGAGCGGTGGCTCAGTGGGCCAGGCCGGCGGCGCGGAACGCGTCGAGGCTCGGGCGGATCGTGGCGGTGGGTCCTGTGGTCGGGGCCACGGCGTCCAGCGTCTTGAGACCGTCGCCCGTGTTGAGCACGACCGTCGTCAGCGTCGGGTCGAGCAGGCCGGCGTCGATGAGCTTCTTCGTCACGCCGACGGTCACCCCGCCCGCGGTCTCCGCGAAGATCCCCTCGGTGCGGGCCAGCAGCTTGATCGCGTCCACGATCTGCTCGTCGTTCACGTCGTCCACGGCGCCGCCGGTGCGGCGGGCGATGTCGAGGACGTACGGGCCGTCGGCCGGGTTGCCGATCGCCAGGGACTTGGCGATGGTGTTCGGCTTCTGGGGCCGTACGACGTCGTGGCCCGCCTTGAAGGCGGCGGAGACCGGGGAGCAGCCCTCGGCCTGGGCGCCGAAGATCTTGTACGGCTTGTCCTCCACGAGGCCCAGCTTGATGAGCTCCTGGAGACCCTTGTCGATCTTCGTGAGCTGCGACCCCGAGGCGATGGGGATGACGAGCTGGTCGGGCAGCTGCCAGCCGAGCTGTTCGCAGATCTCGTACGCGAGCGTCTTGGAGCCCTCGCCGTAGTACGGGCGGAGGTTGACGTTCACGAAGCCCCAGCCCTCGCCGAGCGGGTCGCCGATGAGTTCGGAGCAGAAGCGGTTGACGTCGTCGTAGTTGCCCTCGATGCCGACGAGTTCACCGCCGTACACCGCGGCCATGACGACCTTGCCCTGCTCCAGGTCGCTCGGGATGAAGACGCAGGAGCGGAAGCCGGCGCGGGCGGCGGCGGCGCCGACGGCGCCGGCCAAGTTGCCGGTGGAGGAGCAGGAGAGCGTGGTGAAGCCGAAGGCGCGGGCGGCCTCGACGGCGATGGCGACGACGCGGTCCTTGAAGGAGTGCGTCGGGTTGCCGGAGTCGTCCTTCACGTACAGGCCGCCGGTGACGCCGAGTTCACGGGCGAGGTTGTCGGCCTTGACGAGCTTGGTGAAGCCGGGGTTGATGTTGGGCTTGGTCGCCACGTCGGCGGGGACGGGCAGCAGCGGCGCGTAGCGCCAGATGTTGTCGGGACCCTCGGCGATGCGCTTCTTCAGCTCTTCGGGGGTGCCGCTCGGCAGGTCGTACGCCACTTCGAGCGGCCCGAAACAGGACGCGCAGGCGAAGATCGGGCCGAGGTCGAAGCGCTCGCCGCATTCGCGGCACGAGAGGGCGGCGGCGGGTCCGAGATCGACGGCACCGGGGGTGACACCGGGCGTGGGGACGGTCTGCACAGACATGGAGGCGAGGCCCTTTCCTCATCTTCCTCACGACGTACTTCGCCGCAAGACGGAATTGGCACCTTCCCCACCATGACCTCGCGGTCGGCGGGAGGGTTGCCGGGGCTTCAACGGGCCGTTCCCTCTGCCCCTCTGGATGAGCGGTATGGCATCGGATCCGGGGTCGGTCCCGCGATCCGAGCGTTTGTCCACCGGATGACCCCCGACATGCGGTGGTCATTCGTGTTGTTCAAGACTGTAACCGAAGGAGCGGACCCTGGAGATAGTGGTCCGCACCGCGAGATGGATCACTTTCAGGGAGAACCGACCGTGCTGGAAGAGGTGGAACGCTGGCTGACCAGGCGTTCCTGGTCCGTGGCCGACCGTCCGCTCGACCGGCTCCTGGCGGCGAAGGCCGCGCGTGGCACCACCGTCAGCGTGGTGCTGCCCGCGCTGGACGAGGAGGAAACGGTCGGCGGGATCGTGACGGTGATCCGGCGTGAGCTGATGGAGAAGGTGCCGCTGGTCGACGAGCTGGTGGTGATCGACTCCGGTTCGTCCGACGCCACGGCGAAGGTCGCGGCGGAGGCGGGCGCGCGGGTGGTGCGCCGGGACGACATCCTGCCGCGGCTGCCGGCGCTGCCCGGCAAGGGCGAGGTGCTGTGGCGGTCGCTGCTGGTGACGGGCGGGGACGTGGTGTGCTTCGTGGACGCGGATCTGCGGGAGTTCTCGGCGGACTTCGTGACGGGGATCGTGGGGCCGCTGCTGACGGAGCCTGACGTACAGCTGGTGAAGGCGATGTACGACAGGCCGCTGGGTACGGGTGGGGGCGCTTCCCCGGGCCAGGGCGGACGGGTGACGGAGCTGGTGGCCCGGCCGCTGCTGAATCTGCACTGGCCGCGCCTGGCGGGGTTCGTCCAGCCGCTCGGCGGAGAGTACGCGGCCCGGCGGACCCTGCTGGAGCGGCTGCCGTTCCCCGTCGGGTACGGCGTGGAGCTGGGGCTGCTCGTGGACGCGCTGCACAGCGTGGGGCTCGACGCGCTGGGCCAGGTCGACGTGGGCACGCGCCTGCACCGGCACCAGGACGACCGGGCGCTGGGGCGGATGGCGGCGGCGATCTACCGTACGGCGCAGCTGCGCCTGTCGCGGTCGTACCTGGGGTCACAACTGGGGGCGCACCTCGTACGGCCCGAGCTGACGCAGTTCGAGCGGGGCGAGCGCGGCTTTGAACCGCGCACGTACGACGTGGACACGGAGGAGCGGCCGCCGATGCGGGAGATCGCGGAGTACACGGCCGGCCGCGCGGCGTAACACCCCGCGATGATCTCATTTGCCTATATTGCACACTTATGAACACTCCCCTGAGCTTGTGGTTCCTCGCGGCGGCGGCCGACGGCGTCACCGCCGAGCGGCTGTGGCTGCTGGGCGGGGTGGCGGTCGCGCTGACGGGGGCGGGAGTGGTGGCGCTGGCGGCGGCGAGGGGACGCGGGGGCGACTGAGCCACGCACCACGCCCGGACCACCTCCGTACGTTTGAGCGTTTCCCGTACGGGCTAGATTTCGGCACATGGTTTCCGAGCAGGCCGCCCAGGTCCTCGTCGCGTCCAACCGCGGCCCCGTCTCGTACACGCTCCGCGACGACGGAGCGCTGGAGGCCCGGCGCGGCGGCGGCGGGCTGGTGTCCGGCCTCTCGGCCATCGGCCCCGACACGGACGCGGTGTGGGTGTGCGCGGCGCTCGGCGACGGCGACCGCGAGGCGGTCCGGCGTACGGGCGGCCGGCTGGACCCGGAGGACACGGGCGGGCAGCGCGTACGGATGCTGGGCATCGCCCCCGACGTCTACGCGGACGCGTACAACGGGGTGGCCAACTCCACGCTCTGGTTCGTCCACCACCTGCTCTACCAGACCCCGCTGGAGCCGTCCTTCGGCGCGGAGTTCCGCGCCCAGTGGGCGTCGTACGAGGCGTACAACCGCGCGTTCGCCGAGGCGCTGGCGGACGAGGCGGGCGACGGCGCCTCCGTCCTCGTCCAGGACTACCACCTGGCGCTGGTGCCCGGCATGCTCCGGGCCCTCCGTCCCGACCTGCGGATCGGCCACTTCTCGCACACCCCCTGGGCGCCGGTCGACTACTTCCGGCTGCTCCCCGACGACATCGCGCGCCAGCTGCTCCGGGGCATCCTGGGCGCGGACCGCGCGGCGTTCCTCACGCACCGCTGGGCGGACGCCTTCACGGCCTGCTGTACGGAGCTGCTGGGCGGCACCGGCAACACCCGCATCGGCGTGCACGGCCTGGGCGCGGACGCGGACTTCCTGCGCGAACGGGCGCACCGCCCCGACGTGGACGAGCGCATCGCGTCGTTGCGCGAGGAGATCGGCGGGACGGACCGGCGGACGATCGTCCGGGTGGACCGTACGGAACTGTCCAAGAACATCGTCCGCGGCCTGTTGGCGTACCGGCAGCTGCTGACCGACCACCCGGAGTGGCGCGAACGGGTGGTCCACGTGGCCTTCGCCTACCCCTCCCGCCAGGACCTGTCGGTCTACCGCGACTACACGGCCGAGGTCCAGCGCGTGGCGGACGCGATCAACCTGGACTTCGGCACGTACGGCTGGCTCCCGGTCGTCCTCCACGTCAAGGACGACTTCGCCCGCTCCCTGGCCGCGTACCGCCTGGCGGACGTGGCCCTGGTCAACCCGATCCGCGACGGCATGAACCTGGTCGCGAAGGAGATCCCGGTGGTCTCCGAGAACGGCTGCGTCCTGGTCCTGTCCCGCGAGGCGGGCGCGTACGAAGAGCTGGGCGAGGACGCGCTGGTGGTGAACCCGTACGACGTCACGGCGACGGCGACAGCCCTCCACGAGGCCCTGACGATGCCCCAGGACGAACGCGCGGAACGCACCAAACGCCTGGCGGCGGCGGCCACGGCCCTCCCGCCGTCCCAGTGGTTCCTGGACCAACTGGAGGCGCTGCGCGCCTGATGGCGCGGTGTCGGGCGCGGGCGTGCGGTGGCCGCGGTCAGGTTCGGGACACCGCCTGCGCCAGGGCTGCCAGGAAGTCGGCCACGGCTGCGGGGCCCGGGAGGGTGAGGTCGGACCTGGTGGACAGTTCCGGGACCTCGGTGCCGCTGCACACCAGGAGGCCCGGGTGGCCGTTGGCGCGGAGGGTGTCGACCGCCGCGTAGGCCGGGAGGTCGCCCAGGTCGTCGCCCGCGTACAGGACGGTCTCGGCGCCTGATTCGTGTACGTACTCCGTCAGGGCCACGCCCTTGTCCACGCCGGGCGGGCGCAGTTCCAGGACCATGCGGCCCGGTTCCAGGACCAGGCCGTGGCGGGTGGCCAGGGCGGCGAGGGGGGTGCGCAGGGTGTCGAAGGCCGCCTGGGGGTCGGTGGCCCTGCGGGTGTGGACCGCGAACGCCTGGCCCTTCTCCTCGATCCAGGTGCCCCGCGAGGCGGCGAACCCGTCGAGGAGGCCGGGGAGTTCGGCGCGGGCGGCCGACACACCCGGGTGCGGGGCGGGGGCGCTGACGGTGCCGGTGGCCGCGTCCCAGCGCTCGGCGCCGTAGTGGCCGAGGACCACGAGGTGTTCCAGGCCCGGCACCCCCGCGAAGCCGCCGAACCGGACCGCGACCTCGGCCGGGCGGCCGGTGACCACGGCGATGGAGGCGACGTGCGGCGCGAGGGCCGCCAGGGCCGGGACGGCGCGCGGGTGCGCGCGGGCCTGTTCGGGGTCGGGGACGATGTCGGCGAGAGTGCCGTCGAAGTCGAGCGCGACGACGGCCTTGGCGGGCCGCGCGAGGAACGCGGCCAGGCCTTCGGCGCCGGCGGGGGTCGAGGGACTCGGCAGGGGGATCTCGGGGCTGCCCATGTCCATGACCTTATCCGTGCGGCCCGGTACCTCGGCGCGGCTCACTGATTGTCCTCAATCGCCGGACGGGCTTGAACAGCCCCCTGCCCGGCACAATCAAGCCCGTCCGGCGATTGAGGACATCAGTAACAGCGACCGCCCACCGGGCGGGAGGTACGGGACGACCTCAACGGCGCTCCCGGCGGGCAGCCCTGACGCGGCGCAGGCGGTTCACCGTGACCGGGTCGTGGGCCAGGGCCCGGGGGTCGTCGAGCAGGGCACCCAGCACCTGGTAGTAGCGGGTCGGCGAGATCCCCAGGCCCTCCCGGATCGCCCGCTCCTTCGCCCCGGGCCCCGGCCAGCCGCGCCGCTCCATCGCCAGCACCGCCCTGTCCCGCTCCGAGAGATCCGGGAGGTCGGAGGGGGAAGGGGTGGAGGGGGCGGCGGAGGGCGCGGCCTCTTCGGGTTCGGGATCCGGCACGCTACTCCGCGGCTTCCGCCGTGACCGCGTCCCGCGCGATCTCCCCCAGCACCGTCGACGGGTTCACACCCGGCTCGACGGCCTTGCCGATGTTCTTCTTGATGCTCTCGCTGACCTTCGCCCACGACGTCTTGCCGACGGGCGGCAGCTGCGACGTCGGCAGCGCCTCCTGGAACTTGCTCAGGTCCTTGTACTCCGGATCCGCGGCCATCGCCTCGTTCGCGCTGTACGTGACGGGCAGGAGGTCGTACTGGCCCACGAAGTCGAGCACGTTCTTGTCGCTGAACGTGAAGTCCAGGAACTTGCCCGCCGCTTCGCGGTGGCCGGGCTGCTTGAAGGCCATCATCCAGTCGGCGACACCCATCGACGACTTGGACGTGCCGTTGATGCCAGGCAGCGGGACCATCCCGACCTTGATGCCGGCCTTCTCGGCCTCCTGCATCAGCGTCGGGTGGCCGTTCAGCATGCCGACCTTGCCGGCGTTGAACGCCGTGAACGCCGCCGCGCGGTCCAGCTTCTCCGGCGCCACGGGCCCGGTCAGCCCGGCCCCGACCATGTTCTTCTGGAGCCACCTGAAGGTGTTCACGTTCTGGGCCGAGTCGATGCTGTACGAGTCGTCGGCGGTCTCGGTGTAGCCGCCCCCGCCGCTCAGCAGCCACATCATCGTCTCGGCCTGCGCCTCTTCGGTCCCCAGCGGCAGGGCGAACGGCGTGGTGACGCCCTTCTCCTTCAGCGCCTTGGCGTCCGACTCGATGTCGGCCCAGGTCTTCGGAGCGCTCAGCCCGGCCTCGTTGAAGAGCTTCTCGTTGTAGAAGAGCAGCCGGGTGGACGCGACGAACGGCAGCCCGTACTGGATGCGGTTGACCTTCCCCGCGTCGGACAGCTGCGTCAGGAAGTTCGCCTGGGTGGGGATGTTGAGGAGTTCGTCCGCACTGTAGAGAGCGTCCTGCTTGACGTAGTCGGCGTAGGCCCCGATCTGCGCGATGTCGGGGGCCTCCCCCCGCTTGACCATCGAGGCGACGTCCGCGTCGACGGTCTTCCACGAGCGGACGTCGACGTCGATCTTGATCCCGGGATTCTTGGTCTCGAAGTCCTTGGCCAGCGCGGACCAGTACTTCTCGGAGCTGTTGGCCGGGCCGGTCCCGTAGTCGGCGGCGACGAGTTTGAGGGTGACGTCGCCCGACGACCCGGTGGCACCGCAACCCGCCAGCGCCATTGTCATGCCCATCGCGGCTATCGCCGCGGTCACTCCCAGGTAGCGCTGCTGCACAGCTCTGTCCCCACCCTTGTTCTTCCGGTGTACGTAAGGTCCCAGTCGGTCCCCTGTGGCGCCCTGTTACAAGGCAGTGATTTTCCCCTATCCGGAGGTTTAAGGTCCACAACTGCGGGGTTTCGCTTCGGCAACGTCTCAACCGGGCATCTCTCAAGGCCGGGACCGCGTCAGACCTTTGTATGGACACGCAACAATCCAGTCCAGTGGACTAGACCTTTCAAGGGTCTACGCGCGAGACTGTTCTTGTGAGACACGTCATCGCCCTCGATGTGGGCGGCACCGGTATGAAAGCCGCCCTGGTCGGGGCGGACGGCGCGCTGCTGTACGAAGCGCGGCGGGCCACCGACCGGGAGCGCGGGCCCGACGCGGTCGTCGAGACCATTCTCGACTTCGCGGCCGACCTGCGCGCGTACGGCATCGAGCACTTCGGCGAGAGCGCCGTGGCGGCCGGTGTCGCCGTCCCCGGCATCGTGGACGCCGAGAGCGGGACGGCCGTGTACGCCGCGAACCTCGGCTGGCGGGACGTACCGCTGCGCGACCTGCTCGGCGAGCGCCTCGGAGGCGTACCGGTCGCCCTCGGCCACGACGTACGCACCGGCGGCCTCGCCGAGGGGCGGCTGGGCGCGGGCAAGGGCGCCGACCGGTTCTTCTTCGTCGGGCTGGGCACCGGCATCGCCGGCGCGATCGGCATCGAGGGCACGATCGAGGCCGGGGCGCACGGGTACGCGGGCGAGATCGGCCACGTCGTGGTCCGCCCCGACGGGCCCGAGTGCGGGTGCGGCCAGCGCGGCTGCATGGAGGCGATCGCCTCCGCCGCCGCCGTGACGCGCGCCTGGGCGGCCGCGAGCGGCGACCCGGCGGCCGACGCGGCGGACTGCGCGCGGGCCGTGGACGCGGGCGATCAGGCGGCGGTACGGGTGTGGCTGGACGCGGTCGACGCGCTCGCCGCCGGACTGGTCACCGCGCTGACCCTGCTCGACCCGCGCACCCTCATCATCGGCGGGGGGCTGGCCGAGGCCGGCGAGACGCTGTTCGCACCGCTGCGGGACGCGGTGGACCGGCGCGTGACGTACCAGAAGGTCCCCGAGATCGTGCCGGCCGCCCTCGGGGACACCGCGGGCTGCCTGGGCGCGGGGCTGCTCGCGTGGGACCTGCTGGCGGGTTCCGGGGGCGGAAGAGACAAAGACGCGGAGACAGGCACAGGCTCCGCCTCCGGCGCAGGCGCCGGCATCGATCATTCCGACGGCTCCGGCCGATCCGACCGTCTCTCCACGGAGGTATCCGCCTGATGGCCGCACGCGCCAAGAGCACCGTTCTGACCGGGGGCAGAGTGGTGCTGCCCACCGGCACCGTGGACGGCGGCCGGGTGATCGTCGAGGACGGCCGGATCACGGGCGCCGCCCCCGCCGACGCCGTGACCCTGGATCTGTCGGGCCACTGGGTCGTGCCGGGCTTCGTCGACATGCACAACCACGGCGGCGGCGGTGCCTCGTTCACCTCCGGGTCCGTGGACGAGGTCCTCAAGGGTGTCCGTACGCACCTGGAGCACGGCACCACGACACTCGTCGCCTCCCTGGTGACGGGTGAGGCGGACTTCCTCGCCCAGCGCGCCGGGATCCTCTCCGAGCTGGTCGAGCAGGGCGACCTGGCCGGGATCCACTTCGAGGGCCCGTTCATCTCGCCGTGCCGCAAGGGCGCGCACAGCGAGGAGCTGCTGCGCGACCCCGACCCGGCCGAGGTACGGAAGCTGGTCGACGCGGGGCGCGGGACGGTCAGGATGGTGACGCTCGCGACCGAACTGCCGGGCGGCATCGAGTCCGTACGGCTGCTGGCCGAACTGGGCGTCATCGCCGCGATCGGGCACACGGACGCGACGTACGAGCAGACCGTCGAGGCCATCGACGCGGGCGCGACCGTGGCCACGCACCTCTTCAACGCGATGCCGCCGCTCGGCCACCGGGCGCCGGGGCCGATCGCCGCGCTGCTGGAGGACGAGCGGGTCACCGTCGAGCTGATCAACGACGGGACCCATCTGCACCCGGCCGCGCTGGAGCTGGCGTTCCACCGCGCGGGCGCGGGCCGCGTCGCCTTCATCACGGACGCGATGGACGCGGCGGGCTTCGGCGACGGGCTCTACCAGCTCGGCCCGCTGGCCGTGGAGGTCAAGGAGGGCGTCGCGCGGCTGGTGGAGGGCGGCTCGATCGCCGGGTCCACGCTGACCCTGGACACGGCCTTCAGGCGGGCCGCGACGGTGGACCGGCTGCCGGTCGGGGACATCGTGCGGGCGATCTCCGCCAACCCGGCGAAGCTGCTGGGCCTGTACGACCGGGTCGGGTCGCTGGAGCCGGGCAAGGACGCGGACCTGGTCGTCCTGGACGCGGAATTCTCGGTCAAGGGCGTGTTGCACCGGGGCGAATGGGTAATCGAGCCCCAACTGGGCTGATTTTGTGCTGATCTAGCGATAAGTCGTCACGCGTCATCGATGCGTAGTTACGGATACATCGTTACGGATACATCGTTACGGATACGTCGTTACGGATACGTCATTACGCGTCATCAGGGAGGCGGTCGGCCCGGGGTCTGGGCCTGCCGCCTTCTTTTTGACATGATCACCCCGGTAATCGACCGGACGGGCGCGTTCTTGGGGGGTATGAGGGGTGATCCTGACCGTCACGCTCAACACCGCGCTCGACATCACGTACCGCACACCCCGGCTGGTCCCGCACGCCACGCATCGCGTGAGCGAGGTGACCGAGCGGCCGGGCGGCAAGGGGCTGAACGTGGCGCGGGTGCTGGCGGCGCTCGGCCACGAGACGGTGGTGACGGGGTTCGCGGGCGGCAGGACGGGCGACGTCCTGCGCGAACTGCTGCCGGTCGCTCCCGACCCCCGCGGTCGCGCGTTCTCCCCGCCGGCGGACGCGCCCGTGGACGCGCCCGCGGCCTTCTCCCCGCCCGTGGACGCGCTCGTGCCGATCGCCGGTGCCACCCGCCGTACGATCGCGGTCGTCGACGAGACGACCGGCGACACCACCCAGCTCAACGAACCGGGCCCGGTCGTCTCACCCGCCGAGTGGGCCGCCTTCCTGGCCCGCTACGAGGAGTTGCTCGGCGGCGCGGACGCGGTGGCCCTGTGCGGCAGCCTGCCGCCCGGCATCCACGTCGGCGCGTACGCCGACCTGGTCCGCGCGGCGCGGGGCGCGGGCGTGCCCGTCCTGCTCGACACCAGCGGCGAACCGCTCCGGCGGGGCATCGCCGCCCGCCCCGACCTGGTGAAGCCGAACGCCGACGAACTCGCCCGCCTCACCGGCTCCCGCGAGCCCCTGCGCGCCACCCGCGACGCCCGGCGCCGGGGCGCCCACGCGGTGGTGGCCTCGCTCGGCCCCGACGGGGTCCTGGCGGCGACCCCGGACGGCGTCTGGCGGGCAGGACCGCCGGCCCCGGCGAAGGGCAACCCGACGGGCGCGGGCGACTCTGCGGTGGCGGGCCTGCTCTCCGCGCTGGTGGAGCACCTCCCGTGGCCGGCCCGCCTCGCCCGCGCGGTGGCGCTGTCGACGGCGACGGTCCTGTCACCGGTGGCGGGCGAGTTCGACCCGGTGGCGTACGACGAACTGCTGGCGCGGGTACGGGTGACGGAACAGCCCACGCAGTGAGCCCGCCTCCTCATGCCCCACGCGCGACCGGACAGCCAGACAGCACCACGTACGGACGGGCCCCCCGGCCCGGGAAACTGAGGGCCTGTGCCACTCGTCAGCACCGGTGAGCTGATCACCGCCGCCGCGACCGCCGGACACGGCGTCGCCGCCTTCAACGTCATCACCCTGGAGCACGCCGAGGCGATCGCCGCCGGGGCCGAGCGGGCCGGGCTCCCCGCGATCCTCCAGATCTCGGAGAACGCGGTGGCGTTCCACGGAGGCCGCCTCGGCGCCGTCGCCGCCGCCGCGACCGCCGTCGCCCGCGCCGCCTCCGTACCGCTGTCGCTGCACCTCGACCACGTCGAGTCGGCGGACCTGCTGCGGGCCGCGCCGGTCGAGGGGTTCAGCTCGGTGATGTTCGACGCCTCGAAGCTGCCGTACGCGGAGAACCTCAAGGCCACCGCCGAGGCGGTGCGCTGGGGCCACGACCACGGCATCTGGGTGGAGGCCGAACTGGGCGCGGTGGGCGGCAAGGACGGCGAACCGCCGCGCGGCGCGCACGCCCCGGGTGTCCGTACGGACCCGCCCGAGGCGGTCGTCTTCGTCGCCGAGACGGGCGTGGACGCGCTGGCCGTCGCGGTCGGTTCGTCGCACGCGATGACGGCACGCACCGCCGCCCTCGACCACACGCTGATCGCCACCCTGCGCGAAGCCGTATCCGTACCGCTCGTCCTGCACGGCTCGTCCGGCGTCCCCGACGACGAGATCCGCCGGGCGGTCGCCGCCGGCATGGTCAAGATCAATGTCGGTACGGCGCTCAACTCGGCGTTCACCGCCGCCGTACGGGACCATCTGACAGCGCATCCGACAGCCGTGGACCCCCGGAAATACCTCGCCCCGGCTCGCGAGGCGATGACCGGGACGGTGGCGGGGTTCCTGCGGGTGATCGGCGCGTGATGCCGCGTCAGCGCGTGAAGACCGCCGACGCCTGACGGCGCGTCAGCGGTCGACCTGACCCGCCTTCAGTTCGAGCTGGTCGAGGACGGTCTCGCACTGGTCGCCCTGCTCGCAGGAGATCTTGAACGTGTTCGATCCCTTGTCGAGATTGACGTACGCGTAGGTGACCGTCCATCCCTTGTCCCACGCCCCCTCGGGCGCGTTCGCGAAGTTCTTCATGTTTATGTCGCGACGCTCTTCACTGTTGACGAACAGTGAGGTCTTGGCGTCCTTGCCCGGCACGCCGTACGTCACGAAGAGCGTGTACGCGCCCGCCTTGGGCACGTTCACCTTCCACGTCGCCGCCGCGCCGGGACCGTTCAGCGACACGTAGGCGCCGTTCGTGCCCTTCGCGCCGGGGATGTCGGACGCCACCGCCGCGGGAGGGGTGAGCTGGAGGGTCGCAGCGTCCTGCTTGGGCAGCTCCGCCGGCTTGTCCCCCGCCTCCTGGCTGGGCTTCTCGCTGGGCTGCTCCGACTCGCCGACGCTCGGGGCGGCCGTCGGAGCCGTGTCGTTGTTCTTGTCCTCGTCGCCGCCGCTCGAAACGAGGGCCGCTGTGATTCCGATCACGACCACCGCGACAACCGCCACCGCGCCTATGAGCAGGCCCTTGGTGTTGGGACCGTTGGGGCCGCGACCCCGTCCGCCGCCGCGCTGGAGCGGTACGCGGCTGGTGGATTCGGAGGCGTGCGGAGCCGCCGGGGCCCCGTACTGGCCGGTCGGCGCGGGGCCGTTCGGCTGCTGGCCGTAACCGGCGTGGGGGGCCTGGCCGTACTGCTGCTGCTGGCCGTACCCCTGCTGCTGAGGGACCTGCGACTGCTGGCCGTACTGGCGCTCGCCCACCGCTCTGACCTGGTTGTACGACGTCCGCGGTACACCTGGCTGGGCCGCGGGACCGGGGTATCCGTACCCCCCCTGCCGTCGCTGATTGGCGGCCGCCGCCTGTCCGTCCTCGTACAGATAGCCGAACGGATCGTCGTCCTCGGGTGTGCTCGCGCCGTTGTTCCCGGCCGTCATCCCTGGGTCACTCCTCACCATCTCGCCAGCGTCGCCGACCGACCGAGCCTACCTCGAATGAACGGGCCCCCCGACGGCGCTCGGCCCGGCGCCAAGCCTTCCCGGCCCGGGTGAACAAAGCATCGCGAAGATGTCCCGGCCTTGTCCCGAACGGCGCGGGGCAGGGGCCGCCGAAGATCGTCCGGCCGTGCCGCGGACCGCCCGCGCCCGTCAGCCCGCCCTGCGGTGCACCTTGTTCCGCGACCGCTTCTCGATGTACATGCGCTGGTCCGCCGACTGGAGGACCTCCTCCACCGACATCCCGCAACTCGCCCAGCTGATACCGAAGCTGGCGCCCACCCGGACCGCCCTGCCGTCCACCCGGATCGGCGGGATGATCGCGTTGCGCAGCCGGACCGCGAGGTCGGCGGCGTCGGCCGCGCCCAGGCCGTCGGCGAGGACCACGAACTCGTCACCGCCGAGGCGGGCGACCGTGTCCCCGTCCCGTACGCCCGTGGTCAGCCGGCGCGCCACCTCGATCAGCACGGCGTCCCCGGTGTTGTGGCCGAACCGGTCGTTGATCGACTTGAAGCCGTCGAGGTCGCAGAAGAGGACCGCGAGACCCTTCGTGCCGTCGTCGGTGCCGTCGCCCGCCACATCGCCGGGCGCGATCATGTGCACGTGGTGGTCGAGGGGCGAACCGGGCGGCGCGAAGCCGCCGGCGCGCAGGCCGCCGCGCTCGCCCGCCGTCTCGCTGTAGCCGTCGTACCCCTCGTAGCTCTCGTACGTCTCGTACGGCTCGTACGTGTCCCGCGTGTCCCGGCCGTCGTACCCGTCACTCGCCTCGTAACTGGGCTCGTAGCGGACCATGCCGTCGTACCCGCCGTACGCCTTGTCCAGCGCCTCCACCGCGGTCTCGCGCATCGCGTGGGGCCGCGAACAGAGCCGGGCGCTGAGGCGCGCGCGCAGCTCCGCGCTGTTGGGCAGGCCGGTCAGGGAGTCGTGCGAGGCGCGGTGGGCGAGCTGGAGCTCGCGGCTCTTGCGCTCCTCTATGTCCTCGACGTGGGTGAGGAGGAAGCGGGGGCCGTCGGTGGTGTCGGCGACGACGGAGTTGCGCAGGGAGACCCAGACGTACGAGCCGTCGCGGCGGGCCAGGCGCAGCTCGGCCCGGCCACCCTCGGCGGAGGTACGGAGGAGGGTGCCGATGTCCTCGGGGTGGACCATGTCGGAGAAGGAGTAGCGGCGCATCGCGGAGGCGGGGCGGCCGAGCAGCCGGCACAGCGCGTCGTTGGTGCGCAGGAGCCGGCCGTGCTGGTCCCCGCCCATCTCGGCGATGGCCATCCCGCTGGGCGCGTACTCGAAGGCCTGGCGGAAGGACTCCTCGCTGGCCCGCAGGGCGGCCTGCTCGCGCTCCAGGCGGACCAGGGCGCGCTGCATGTTTGCTCGCAGGCGAGCGTTGCTGATCGCAATGGCGGCCTGGGAGGCGTACATCTGGAGCGCTTCGCGGCCCCAGGCGCCCGGACGGCGTCCGCCGCGCGGCCGGTCGACGGATATGACGCCGAGGAGGTCGTTGCCGCTGCCCGACGCGTACATCGGCGCGTAGAGCCGGTCCGCGGGGTGCCACTCGTCCTCGAAGCGGGGGTCGGGGCCCTCGGTGTGCCACTGGGGGACGTCGTCCTCCAGCAGGACCCAGCCCTCGGTGTGCGGGATGTACCGCAGGGAGCCCCAGGCCTCCCCCATCACGAGCCGGCGCTCCCAGGACGCGCGGGAACCGACGCGGCCGGTGATCAGCGCCTCGGCGGCGGCGCTCCCGGCGAAGGCGGCGACGACGAGGTCACCGTCGGCCTGGACCACGTTGACGCAGGCGAGTTCGTAGCCGAGCCCCTTGACGATGCCGTCGGCGACGGTCTGCAAGGTGTCCGCCAGGCTTCGGGCCGTGTTGAGTTCGGCGACAGCCTGATGCAGCTGACGCAGGGTCGCAAGACGGACATACGGCTCCGACTCGGTCTCCATCGTTCGCTCTCCCCGAGACCTCGACAGCAACTCCAGGATTCTCATCGGCTCTCGTGTTGCACGGTCCCCAGTCACTGAATCACAGCGAGCTGTGCACCCGGTACACAGGGTCAACAAATACTCACCACTGTGACCCAAGTCACATCATGTGACGAACCGGGCGGAGTGCCTGGTAGGGGCGCTCCGCTCTTTTCTGATAGCAAATCGCGAGGATATCTCGGCGATCGCGACGGCCGGGTCCCGATCCTGTCCTGGGCCCGTCACGACGACAGGTCCGACGACAGGTCCTAGGACCTGGCTGGTCCCCTGGCCCGATGCGGCGGGGGAGAGCCGAGATTAGCGTCTTCCGCGTGTCCCAGACGACCCCTCCTACGACGCCTCCCGCGGCGAGCCCCGATTCCCGTGCTCCCCGAGCCGTTCCCATCCCCCATCCTGAGGGGGTGAGCAACGACGAGTTCCGCGCCGCCCTGTCCCGGCTGGCGGCGGGGGTGGTGCTGGTGACGGCACACGAGGAAGCACTGAGCGCGGACGGTCCCGGCGGCCAGGACGCGGGGATGACGGCGACCGCGTTCCTGTCCGTGTCCCTGGACCCGCCGCTGGTGCTCGTGAGCGTACGGAACGGCTCGCGGATGGACGACCTGCTGGACGAGCAGCCGCTGTGGGGCGTGTCCCTTCTCACGGAGAGCCAGCGGCACATCGCGGGGCGCTTCGCGATGAAGGGCCGGATCAGCGACCGGCTGCTCTTCGAGGACATCCCGTACCGGCGGGGCGAGGTGAGCGGGGCGCCGCTGGTGGGCGGGGCGCTGGCGGTACTGGAGTGCCGTACGGAACAACGGGTGGTCGCGGGGGACCACACGCTGGTGATCGGGCGGGTGCTGACGGCGGAGCTGCCGAGCGTGGAGGGCGGGCCGCTGACGTACTTCCAGGGGAAGTACCGGACGCTGGGGCGGGGCTGAGGGCGGGTCCGGCTTGGACCGTCGGGTCCGGCTTCGGCCGTCGGGTCCCGGCTTGGACCGTCAGGTCCGGCTTGGACCGTGAGGTCCGGCTTGGACCGCCAGGTCCGGCTTGGACCGTCAGGTCCGGCTTGGACCGTCAGGTCCGGCTTGGACCGTCAGGTCCAGTCGCGGCCCGTGCGGCCGCGCTTCGTCTCCGCCCGCTGCTTCTTCTCCCGGAGCCTGCGCTCGTTGAGCCCGCGCGGGATCTTGCCCTTGCGGCGCGCCCGGGGCGGCGGGGCCGTGGCCTCGGCCAGCAGCACCGTCAGCCGGACGGCAGCCGTCTCGCGATTGCGCCACTGCGAGCGGTGCTCCGACGAGCGTACGGTGATCACGCCTCCGACCAACCGGCTCTCCAGCCGCTCCAGCGCCCGCTCCTTCCAGACCGGCGGCAGCGCCTCCGTCTTCGCGAGGTCGAAGCGCAGCTCCACCTGGGAGTCGCTGGTGTTCACGTGCTGGCCGCCGGGGCCCGAGGAGCGCGAGAAACGCCACATGAGCTCGGCCTCCGGCAGGGAGACCGAACCGCGGATGACGTACGAGGGCCCGGACATGCCCCCATGGTCCCGTGTCCGCGGTGGTTCCGTCACCCTCTTTTCGGCGCGGGAACGGCCGGAGGCCGCCCAGAGGCCCTCACAGGGACCCTTTCGGGTAAAGAAAGTAAAGAGGTGTGGAACCTCCCGGTCCTCTGCCTGCGTTAAGCCGGGTGACGGTAACTTCGGGACAGCTCGAAGCCCGCACACGACAACGAAAGGGACATCCCATGGCTGTAAGCCTGTCCAAGGGCGGCAACGTCTCGCTCACCAAGGAGGCACCGGGCCTGACCGCTGTCACCGTCGGCCTCGGCTGGGACGTCCGTACCACCACCGGCACCGACTTCGACCTCGACGCCTCGGCGATCGCGGTCACGCCGGCCGGGAAGGTCGTCTCCGACGGCCACTTCGTCTTCTTCAACAACAAGTCGACGCCGGACCAGACGATCGTCCACACGGGTGACAACCGTACGGGCGAGGGCGACGGCGACGACGAGGCGATCAACGTCAACCTGGCGGGCCTGCCCGCCGACGTCGACAAGATCGTCTTCCCGGTCTCGATCTACGACGCCGAGACCCGCAGCCAGAACTTCGGCCAGGTGCGGAACGCGTACATCCGCATCGTCAACCAGGCCGGCGGCGCCGAGCTGGCCCGCTACGACCTGAGCGAGGACGCCGCCACCGAGACCGCGATGGTCTTCGGCGAGCTGTACCGCAACGGCGCGGAGTGGAAGTTCCGCGCGGTGGGCCAGGGGTACGCCTCCGGCCTGGTCGGTATCGCCACGGACTTCGGCGTCAACCTCTGACCCGTCTCTCCGTCACGCCCCGGTGGGCCCCCGGCTTCGGCCGGGGGCCCACCGGCGTCGGGGCCACCGGGTGGGGCCGGCCGGTGGGGCCGCCAGGTGGGGCCACGAGGTCCTCACGCCCGCGCGTGCGTCCGTACGGCCTGATTCCGAGCGGCGCCGGTAGCCTGCCCGCATGATCGTCGACGTGGTGACGGCCGGTGAGTCCCGTGCCCTGCCCGGGGAGCTGCTGACGGAGCTGGCGGGCTTCTACGCCTCGGACCGCGCGTTCCAGCAGCTCGGCGGGGACTTCCCGGACCCGGCGCGCATCCGGCCCGAGGACGTCGCGGTCTCCCTCGCCGACGATCTGGCGCACCCGGACGCGGAGGTGCTGCTGGCCCGCTCGGCGGGCCGGCTCGTGGCGGTCGCGGTGGTCCTGGCGCACGACCCGGACCGGGTGTCCGCACTCGCCGAATCCAGCCCCGCACCGGACCCCGACCCCTGGATCGCCCTCCTCATGGTGCACGGCCGCGAGCGGCGCTCCGGATACGGGCGGGAGCTGGCCGGACGCGTCGAGGACCGGTTCCGCGCGGCGGGGCACACGGGCGTCAGGCTCTCGGTCGCGGAGGCGAACACCGGGGCCACCGCTTTCTGGACGGCGCTCGGGTACGAGGAGACGGGCCGCCGCCCGGACCGGAGGCGGGGCCACCGGTGCCGGCTCCTGCGCAAGGCGTGGTGAGCGTCCGCCTCTACAGGTCGGGCTTGCCGTCCCCGTACAGCCAGCTGTCCCAGATCCCCGAGAGGTCCCGTCCGGACTCCTTCTCCACGTACGCCGTGAAGTCGGCGGTGGAGGCGTTGCCATGACGGTGCGTCCGCGCCCAGCCTCGTACGATCCGGAAGAACGTGGCGTCGCCGACCGCGTCCCGTACCCGCTGGAGGACCATCGCGCCGCGCCCGTACACCGGCGGCTCGGAGATGTCGGCGGCGGTGGGCGGATCGGCGGGCGGGAAGGCCCAGTTCTCCTCGTCGTCGTACGCCTCGGTGAAACTCTCCGCCACCGGCATACCGCCGTGGTCCGCCGCCCACAGCCACTCCGCGTAGGTCGCGAAGCCCTCGTTGAGCCACATGTCCTGCCAGGACTCGGGCGTCACGGAGTCGCCGAACCACTGGTGGGCCAGCTCGTGGACCAGCGTGCTGACGTCGGTCGGGCCGGGGAGGAAGGGACGGGTCTGGGTCTCCAGCGCGTACCCGGCGTCCGCCTTGCGCCCGATGATCACACCGGCGGAGGAGAAGGGGTACGGGCCGAAGGTCTTCTCCTCCCACGCCAGGATCCCGGGCAGCGCGGCGACCAGGTCGGCCCCCGCCCGGCCCGCGCCGGGGTCGACGGCGGTGTAGAGCGGCAAGGGGCCCTTCACCTCGTGCACGCGGTACGGGCCGATGGCGAGGGTGGCGAGGTAACTGGCCATCGGCTCGGTGCTCCGCCAGCGGAACGCGGTCCGGCCGCCGCTCGTCCGCCGGCCGACCAGCTCCCCGTTGGAGACGGCCTCGGTGCCGGCGGGCACGGTGATGGCGAGGTCGTAGGACGCCTTGTCGCTGGGGTGGTGGTTGCCGGGGAACCAGGCCATCGACCCGGTCGGCTCCCCCAGCGCGACGACCCGCCGCCCGGACACGAGCCAGCCCTCGGCGGAGCCGTCGGGGTCGGTGATGCGGCGCGGGACACCGGAGTACCTGACGACGGTACGAAAGGTGTCCCCGCGCCCCAGTTCCTCACGCGGCCGCACGATCAGCTCCGTACCGTCACGGTCGACGGCGGCCTTCCGCCCGTCCACGGTCACGGACGCGACGTCCATCCCCGCGAGGTCGAGGTGGAAGCCGGTGAGGTTCTCAGTGGCCCGCGCGGTGATCACGGCGGTGCCGTCGAGGTGGCGGGTGGCGGGGGCGTAGTCGAGGGTGAGCCCGTAGTGCGAGACGTCGTATCCCCCGTTCCCGAGCCCGGAAAAGTACGGATCCCCGGCCCCGGCACTCCCGGACACGTCCGGCACCGCGCTTCCGTTCCCCTCGCCCGACCCGCCACACCCGACGACCAGCCCGAGCAGGGCGACCGAGGAGACCGAAGCGACCACATACCGACGCATCCGCCGATGCTAGGGCCTGTCCGGCGGATCTTCGCAGATCGGCCCGCGGCCGCACCGCCCGCATCCCGGGGCCAGATGGGTGAACCGGCGTGACACCATCGGGCGCGTGCTCGACATTGGTTACTCCCTCTCCCGGCGCTTTCCCGATCCTCCGCAGACCGACTACCGCATGGCGGACGTACGGTCGCTGCGGCACGACCTGTTCTGCGGGGACGTCTATCTCGCCGACACCAAGGCGGACCGGGAAGTGTCCACTGCCTGGGGATGGGTGCCGGTGCTCGACTTCGCGTGGGCGCTGTGCGACATCGTCGAGCAGCTCGACCTCGACCCGCGGGGCGCGCGGGCGGCGAAGCCGCAGTACGCCGAGTTGGACTTCACCGAGTCGGCGGACCGGATGCTGTTCGCCCGGCGGTTCGGGTGGGTCGACGTGGAGGCCGACTGGATGCCCGGCGACGAGCCCCCGCTGACCTTCGGGCACCGGCTGCTGCGCCGGGAGGCGCGGGACTTCCTGCACGACCTGATCGCCGATCTCGCCGACCTGCACGAGGGGCTGGCCGACAACCCGATCGTGTGGGACCTCCAGTCGCGCTTCCCCCGCATCTGATCCGGGGGCCGTCGGGCGCTGACCTGGGACGTCACACCTTCACGACACAGTGCCCACACAGCCCACCCATCGTTTCGCGGATCCGCAGGCGTACATCCCCGCGCGTCGGGCACACGAAGATTGCCGGGGCATTGGCCGGGAAGCAGGCAACCGCTTCCTCCCCCCACCTCAAGGCCGTGTCCTGGGCGCACACCGAAGGCTCCGACTCCTCCCCCCGGGTCGGGGCCTTCGTAATGTCCTGACACGTCGAGCCGGGTTCAGCGCAGGGTCCCGCGCTCGTCCACCCCGTGGGCCGGCTCCCCCAGGAACACCTTGGGCGTCGGGGGGCCGTAAGCGACGTTGAACGTGTCCAGCCGGTAGGTCCAGTTGGTGTTCCCGCCGAAGCGGTAGTTGATCTGCCACCGCAGCCACTCGCCCGGGGTGAGCCGCACCGCCGAGCGGCGCCGGTCGCGGCGCGGCACGCCGCCCGGGAGCAGCTCCGGCGGGCCCACCGTCAGAAACCCGTCCGCCTCTTGGAGATCGATGCCGCACTCCGCCAAGTCCCCCAGCCGCACCTCCGGCCGGAACGAGTAGTACTCGTGCAAGGACACCTCGTGCAGGCCGGAGGACACTCCGGACGGAATCGGGAAGGCCTTGGGCGCCGCGCTTCTCAGGATCGCTCCACGGCCACCCCGGGACTCCTTCGTCCACGACGTGCTGATGCGTTGCACCACGATGTGCGTGGCGCTGTGGGTGGCAAGCTCCATGGCCCCCATCCTCATCGATGTCGTAGCGCTACGAGCCCAGCGTGTCCTCCACCCGCACCCCGATCTGCGCCGCGAACGCCGGTGCCAGCTGGAGCAGTTGTGCCGAGCTGATCACCGCCCCCGCCAGCCGGTCCAGCCCCCGCGCGATGTCCAGCTCCGCGACCGTCCGCAGGTCGACGTCCGTCATCCGCACCCCGCTCAGGTCCGCCTGCCGCAGCACGCAGTCACGGAACTCGACCCGCTCCAGCACCGCGCCCCCGAAATCCGGCTCCGAGAGGAAGCAGCCCTCGAAGACGACGTCCTTGAGCCGGGCGTTGCGCAGGTTCAGGTAGTCGATCTTCCCGCCCCGGAACAGCACCCGCTCCAGCACCGCGCCGTGCAGCTGCGTCCCGCCCAGGCGCGCGTCCAGCACCTCGACGTCCCGCAGCGACGCCCCCGACAGGTCCGTCCCCACCCCCCGTACGCCACTCAGCACGGAGTCGATGAACCGCGCGCGGGCCAGCTCCGTCCCGTCGAGGCCGCACTCCCGCAGCGCGCAGTCCATGAACCGCGAGCCCGGCCCTTCCTGCCCCGCCAGGTCGACCTCCTTGAACTCCAGCCCGTCGTAGTCCCCGTCCGGCTCCAGGCCGCCGTCCTCGGCGTCGTACGGCACCAGCGGCGGCAGCCGTACCTCCGGCCGCCTCGCCACCGGTCCGCTCTTCGTGGCCTTCGTCGCCCTCGCTGTGTTCCGCACCATGCCCCCAGGGTGACCCACCCCACTGACAACGCCAACGTCCCGATCCCGGATGTCACATCCCGGGGGCCCGCAACCGTCACATCCGTAGGAGGACGCGAAGAACCGAGCAGGACCGAGCAGGACCGAGAACGGGGAGCAGCAGCCATGGATCGCATCACTGTCGTCGGAGGCGGTTTCGCCGGACTGACCGCCGCCATCACCGCCGCCGAATCAGGTGCCCGCGTGACCCTCCACGAGGCCCACCACACCCTCGGCGGACGCGCCCGTACCGCCGAGGGCCCCTACCTCACCAACGACGGGCCGCACGCGCTGTACCGGCGCGGGCCGCACCGGGCCTGGCTGGAACAGCGCGGCCTGCTCGGCCCGGCCGCCGGTCTGCCGCCCCTGCGCGAGGGCTCCCGGTTCTTCTTCCACCGGGGCGGAGTCCTGCGCAGGACTCCGCCCCCCGGCCTGTTCACGCTCGCCCTCCGTAGGACGGCACGGGCTCCGGTGGACGTCGACTTCCTGACCTGGGCGACCTCCGTCGCGGGACCGGAGGCGGCCCGCGCCGCCGCGCACTACGTCGCCGTCGCCCTCTTCCACCACGATCCCGGGGCGCTCTCCGCCGCGTTCGTCCAGGAGCGGCTGCGCCGGGCCACCGCCGTTCCGCCGGAGGCCCGCTTCCCCGTCGGCGGCTGGGGCCAGGTCGTCGACCGGATGGCCGCGCGCGCCTGGAACCTGGGGGTACGGATCGAGACGGCCACCCGGGTCGAGGTCCTTCCCGAGAACGGTCCCGTCATCGTCGCCACCTCCATGGACGCCGCCCGCCGCCTGCTCGGTGACGAGAGTCTGCGCTGGACCGGCGGCCGTACGGTCCTGCTGGACCTGGCGCTGCGTACGCGCCGGGGCGACCCGTACATCGTGTCCGGACTGGACGCCCCCGCCTGGCTCGAACGGTTCACGGCCCAGGATCCGTCCCTGGCGCCGGCCGGTGAGCAGCTGATCCAGGGGCAGTTCCCGGTCGGGCCCGGCGCGTCCAAGGGCGAGGGGACGGCGCGCGCCGAGCACCTGCTCGACCTGGGGTTCCCGGGCTGGCGCGAGCGGGTCGCCTGGCGCCGCGACTCGCTCGCGACCGGGCGTACGGGCGCCGTGGACCTGCCGGGCACGACGTGGCGGGACCGGCCGCGCGTCGACCGGGGTGACGGTGTCTATCTGGCGGGGGATCAGGTGGCGGCGCCGGGCGTGCTCTCGGAGGTGTCGTTCGCCAGCGGGATCACGGCGGCCTCTCTGGCGGTCGAGCAGCTGTCCGTAGGGCACGGCGGAGGTGGGCGGGCGCCGCAGAGGTCTCAGGGGCCTCAGGGGCCCCAGAAGCCGCAAGGGGTCCCCCGCACCCCCACCGCCCTTGACCTCAAGCGCGCTTGACGTCGGAGGCTGGCCGTACCAGACCACCCCCGGCCCCAGGGAGCCCACCATGCACGCCGTCCGCCTCCACGCCTTCGGCCCGGCCGAGAACCTCACGTACGAGAGGACCGACGATCCCGTCCCCGGCCCCGGCCAGGTCCGTATCGCCGTCGCCGCGGCCGGGGTGCACCTGCTGGACACGGCCCTGCGCCAGGGCATGCCGGGCCCCTTCCCCGCCCCCGCCGAGCTGCCCACGATCCCCGGCCGCGAGGTCGCGGGTACGGTCGAGTCGCTCGGCGCGGGCGTCGACCCCGCCTGGCTCGGCAGGCGGGTTGTCGTCCACCTCGGCATGGTCCCCGGCGGCTACGCCGAACTGGCCGTCACGGACGCCGCCCGGCTGCACGAGATCCCGTCGAACCTCGACGCGGCGCAGGCGGTCGCGATGATCGGGACGGGCCGCACGACGATGGGCATCGTCCAGTTCGCCGACCTGGGCCCCGGCGACATCGTCGTGGTGACGGCGGCGGCCGGTGGCATCGGCACGCTCCTCGTCCAGTACGCGAAGAACCTCGGCGCCACCGTCGTCGGCCTCGCGGGCGGCCCCGCGAAGGTCGCGGCCGTGACGGAGAACGGCGCCGACCTCGCCGTGGACTACACCCGCCCCGACTGGCCCGACCGGGTACGCGGCCGTCTGGGCGAACGCGGCGCCACCGTCGTCTTCGACTCCGTGGGCGGCGCCACCGCCCTCGCCGCCGTCGACCTCCTCGCCAAGGGCGGCCGGCACGTGGTCTTCGGCTGGTCGGGCGAGGGCCTTCACGACGGTTCCCCGCTGACCTTCACGGACGAGGAGCTGGCCGCCCGGTCCATCACCTCCGAGTCCGTCCTCGGCCCGGTGATGCTGAGCAGGGCGGGCGGAGACGTACGGGTCCTGGAGGAGCGCTCCCTGGCGGAGGCGGCGGCTGCCCGGCTGCGCCCCGCCGTACAGCGCTTCCCGCTCGCCGAGGCTGCGGCGGCGCACCGGGCGCTGGAGACCAGGGCGACGATGGGGAAGGTCGTACTGGAGCCGTAGGGCGCGTCCGCGAAGCTCGTACCGGCGCCGGTACAGGGGTCCGGCGCCGGTACGTACACCCCTCTTCACCAAGGAGCGAAATAGCCCATTTCGTGGTGTTCTGAGCTGAGCCATGGCAGCAGAGGTCCACTGCGAAGGAAGATCTCGATGAGCGATCCGTCGACCCCCGGCCCCCCGAGCGACTCTCCGAGCGGCCGACCGGGCGGCCGACCGGGCGACGCGGAGGCCGACGCCGACGCCTCCGACGCGCAGACCGGCGCCGATGCCTCCGGCCCCGCCGACCCCTCCGGGCCCCCCGCGGACGAAGCCGATCCGCACCGCTGGTGGGCCCTGGCCGTCATCGCGACCGCGCAGCTCATGGTGGTGCTCGACGCGACGATCGTGAACATCGCGCTCCCCTCCGCCCAGCGCGCCCTGCACATCAGCAACGGGAACCGCCAGTGGGTGATCACCGCGTACACCCTGGCCTTCGGTGGTCTCCTGCTCCTGGGCGGCCGGATCGCCGACCTCGTCGGCCGTAAGCGCACGTTCATCATCGGGCTCATCGGCTTCGCCGCCTCCTCCGCGATCGGTGGCGCGTCCACCGGGCAGGAGATGCTCTTCCTCTCCCGGGCGCTCCAGGGCATCTTCGCCGCCCTCCTGGCGCCGTCCGCGCTCTCCCTGCTCACCACGACCTTCCCCGCGGGCAAGGAACGCGCCCAGGCCTTCGGCGTCTTCAGCGCCATCGCGGGCGCCGGCTCCGCGATCGGGCTGCTGCTCGGCGGGATCCTCACCGAGTGGCTGAGCTGGCGCTGGTGCCTGTACGTGAACGTCCCCATCGCGCTCCTCGCCGTCATCGGCGCGTTCTCGCTGCTCAAGGACCGCGCGGGCACCAGGGACGCGCATCTGGACATCCCCGGGGTCATCCTCGGCTGCGGTGGGCTCGTGGCGATCGTGTACGGGTTCAGCCAGGCCGAGTCGGACGGGTGGACGTCCACGGAGGTCCTCACGGTCCTGAGCGTCGGCGTGGTGCTCCTCGCCGCGTTCACGTGGTGGCAGACCAGGTCCCCGGAGCCGCTGCTGCCGCTGCACATCGTCAAGGAGCGCAACCGCGGCGGCTCGGTCCTCGTGATGGCGCTGACGACGATCGGGCTGTTCGGCGCGTTCCTGTTCCTGACGTTCTTCCTCCAGAACATCCTCGGCTACTCGCCGATCAAGGCCGGCCTGGCCTTCCTGCCGCTGTCCGCGGGCATCATCATCGGCTCGACCCAGATCTCCGCCCGGCTGCTCCCCCTGGTGCCACCGCGCCTGCTCCTGGTCCCCGGGCTGCTGCTGAGCGCCGGCGGGATGTACTCGCTGACCTTCATCGACACCCACTCCAGCTACCCGGCGCACATCCTGCCGGGCACGATCCTGCTGGGCTTCGGCCTGGGGCTGACGTTCCTGCCCGTCATCTCGACGGCCACGTCCGGGGTCGCCCAGAGGGACTCCGGTGTCACGTCGGCGACGGTCAACACGGCGCAGCAGGTGGGTGGTTCCATCGGTACGTCCCTGCTGAACACGATCGCGGCGACCAGCACGACGACGTACCTGACGGCCCATCTCGCCGCGGCGGCCCGCAAGGGCGGCCTGACCCCGGCGGAGAGATCGCACATCGTGGACACGGGCACGGTCCACGGCTTCACGGTGGCCATCGCCTGGGCGGCGATCATCCTCCTGGCGGCGGCGATCATCGGCGCCGTCCTGATCAACGCCAAGTCCCCCCGCTCCCAGGCATCCAACGGCTCTGCGGACGCCTCGGCGGCAGCGATCTAGGAGCGGGCCGGTCACCTCCTAGGAGGACTACCCGAACGATGGCCTCCTCCCGACCGGCGAAATCGCTAAGCTTGTCCCATGACCGCACTGCCCGACTGGATGCGCCCGCCGCGCGCGGAAGGCTGGTTCGCGGAGGACCTGGACCGCCTCCCCGAGGCCCCCCGCCACACCGAGCTGATCGACGGAGCACTCGTTTTCATGATGTCCCCGCAGCGGTCTTGGCACGGCCGCGTTGTCACCGCGCTCACAGTGGCGCTCACGGACCAGGCCACCGGCGGTGTTGAGATCGAGCGGGAAATGACGATCCGCCTCGACGCCCGCAACCGTCCCGAGCCGGACCTGCTGGTGACCACCCTCCCGTACGACGCGAACCGCACCTCGTACGCTCCAGAGGATGTCCGACTCGTTGTCGAAGTCGTCTCCCCCGAGTCCGCCCACCGGGACCGCACGGTGAAACTCCTCAAGTACGCGCAGGCCGGCATTCCGCATTACTGGCGCCTCGAGGACGAGGACGGATCTCCGGTGGTCCACGTCTACGAACTCGACGAGCCGACCGCCACCTACGTACCCGTGGGAATCTTCAGGGACTCGCTCCACCGTCCGGTGCCCTTCGAGGTCACCCTCGACCTGGGGAAGCTCGTCCCACCCCGCCGCGCCTGAGGGCCTACTCCGGCCCACCCAGCCTGACCAGCGCGTCGTCCGTCAGCCGGTTCATGGTCCACCCGGCCATCGACACCGCTCCGAGTGATCGGTAGAACTCCACGGCAGGCGTGTTCCAGTCCAGGACCGACCATTCGAGGCGTTCGTAGCCGCGGGCCACGCAGAGGCGGGCCAGTTCGGTCAGGAGTGCCTTGCCGTGGCCGGCGCCCCGGTGGGTGGGGCGTACGTACAGGTCTTCCAGGTGGATGCCGTGGACGCCGCGCCACGTGGAGAAGTTGAGGAACCACAGCGCGAAGCCGGCCGGTTCGCCGTCCGGGGTCTCCGCGATGTGGGCGAACGCGGCGGGGTGCTCGCCGAAGAGGGCCTCGTGGAGCTGGGCCTCGGTGGCGCGGGCCTCGTCAGGGGCCTTCTCGTAGAGGGCGAGCTCGCGGACCATCGTGTGGATCACCGGGACGTCGGCGGCTGTGGCGGTACGAATCATGGGGACAGCTTGCCTGGTGGGGGGTGGGCGGGTGGCACTCGGCCCCGCCCGCGTCAGCGGCCCAGCAGGGCGCGCGCCACCGACACCTGGTCCGGGTGCAGGGCCCGCTCCCCGTCCGCGACGTCCCACAGGCTGTTCTGGAGCGCCCGGCCCAGCGTCCAGGCCCGGGCCCGCTGCCGGTCCAGGTCCAGGATCTCCGTCATCAGGTCGAAGCGCCACAGCGTCTCCGCCGCGTCGAAGCGGTTGTCGAGCGCGGGCATCAGGTCGAAGCCCGGGTCGCCGGACAGCGGCTTGGGGTCGATCGCCAGCCACGGGCCGCGGGGGTCGCCGGGACGGGTCGCCAGTACGTTCTCGTAGTGCAGGTCCCAGTGCAGCAGCCGGTCCCCCGGCTCCCCCGCCACCTCGCGCACCGCCGCCGCGCAGTCCCGCAGCAGGGCCCGCTCCGCCGCGTCCGGCAGCCGCGCCGACAGGGCCGGTACGTCGTCCAGCATCCGCGCGGCCACGTCACCGAGGCTCCGTACCCCCGGCGGCGCCGGGACCGCCGTCAGCCGCGCGAGCAGCTCGGCGATGACCCGTACCGCCTCCCGCGACTCCACCCCCGACAGGTCCCGCGCGGAGTCCAGTGCCTCCAGGAGCAGCGCGCCGGTCACGGGGTCGTGGCGCAGCAGCCGTACCGCCCCGGCGCCCTCCCACAGCCGCAGCGCCACCGGCTCGCCCACGGACTCGTCGTCCAGCAGCTGGAGCTTGAGCACGGCGGCCGTACCGTCCGCCTGCTCCACCGGCAGCACCAGCGCGCACATGCCGTACATCGCGGGGCCGGTGAGCCGCAGCTCCCACCGCTCCACGAACTCCGCCGCCAGGTCCGGCAGCCCCGCGACAAACGCGCGGCCCGCTTCCCCGTTGGCCTTCGACTGGGTACGTGCCAGCTCCTCCGGGATGTCGATCACGGGGAGAACTCTAGGTGAGCGGGGACAAGCATGGACAAGGGCGACGGCTCAGGCGTATGAACAGCCCCATGAGCACGACGAAGCGCAGCCCGACCGTGAACGGCGGTATCTCCTTCTGGTACGCCGAGAACGGCGTCCCGGCCCCCCGCGAGCCCCTGCCGGGCGACGCTACCGCCGACGTCTGCGTCGTGGGCGGCGGCTACACCGGGCTCTGGACGGCGTACTACCTCAAGAAGGCCGCCCCCTTCCTCAACATCACCGTCCTGGAGGCGAAGTTCTGCGGGTACGGCGCCTCCGGGCGCAATGGCGGCTGGCTCTACAACGGCATCGCGGGCCGCGACCGCTACGCGCGCCTGCACGGCCACGACCAGGCCGTACGGCTCCAGCGGGCGATGAACGACACCGTGGACGAGGTCGTCCGCGCCGCCGCCGAGGAGAAGATCGACGCGGACATCCACCGGGGCGGGGTCCTCGAAGTCGCCCACACGCCCGCCCAGCTGGCCCGTCTCCAGGCGTTCCACTCCGTGGAGATCGCGTTCGGCGAGACCGACCGTGTCCTGCGCGGGGCGCGCGAGACGGCGGAACGTATCCGCGTCACCGGAGCCGTCGGCTCCACCTGGACCCCGCACGGCGCCCGGCTGCACCCCGTCAAGCTGGTCACGGGGCTCGCGGCGGCCGTCGAGGCGCTGGGCGTCACGATCCACGAGTCGACACCGGTCACGGAGATCCGGCCGAAACACGCGGTCACGCCGTACGGCACGGTCCGCGCCCCGTACATCCTGCGCTGCACCGAGGGCTTCACCGCCGCGCTCAAGGGCTCCCGCCGCACCTGGCTCCCCATGAACTCCTCCATGATCGCCACCGAGCCGCTGTCCGACGAGGTCTGGGACACCATCGGCTGGGAGGGGCGCGAGACCCTGGGCGACATGGCGCACGCGTACATGTACGCGCAGCGCACGGCGGACGGCCGGATCGCCCTCGGGGGGCGGGGGCACCCGTACCGCTACGGATCCAGGACCGACAACGACGGCCGCACGCGGCCCGCAACCGTCGAGGCGCTGCGCGAGATCCTGGTCCGCTTCTTCCCGACCACCGCCGGCGTCCACATCGACCACGCGTGGTCGGGCGTCCTCGGCGTGCCGCGCGACTGGTGCGCGACCGTCACCCTGGACCGCACCACGGGCCTGGGCTGGGCGGGCGGGTACGTCGGCTCGGGCGTCGCGACCGCCAACCTCGCCGCGCGCACCCTGCGGGACCTGGTCCAGCGGGACTCCGGCCAGTCGGGCGCGACCGAACTGACCACGCTCCCGTGGGTGAACCACAAGGTCCGCGCGTGGGAACCGGAGCCGTTCCGGTGGCTGGGAGTCCACGGCATGTACGCGGCCTACCGCACGGCGGACCGCCGCGAGTCGACGGCCCGCAGCAGCACCACGGACCCGATCGCCCGGGTCGCGGACCGGTTGTCGGGGCGGTGAGGGGGCGGCTGGGGGGCGCTGAGGGGCCGTCCGGCGGCGGAGGCCGCCGCGCCGCCACCGGACGTACGCCCCCGCTACTCCGTGTCGATCCCGAAGTCCCCCACCAGGCCGCCCAGTCCGCTCCGGTAGCCCTTTCCGCCCGGTACGAAGTCCCAGTCGCCGCCCGCGCGCCGGCGGAACGAGCCCAGGACCAGTGCCGTCTCCCCGGGGCGGCCGTCCGAGACGTCCAGGCGGTCCAACTCCGTGCCCGCGCGGTCCCGTAGGCGGATGCCCGCCTCGGTGAAGCCCGACAGGTCCGCCTCCGGGTTCACCACCGGGTCGACCGCCGCGACCATCACCAGCCGGTCCGCGGCCGTCGGGAGGGCGTCGAACGCCACCCGTATCGCGGCCCGGTCGGCCGCCGCCGCGGGGACCATCCGTACCGCGCCGTCCGGTGTCCGCTCGTTGTTGAAGAAGACGAAGTGGTCGTCGCTCAGGACGCGGCTCCCCCGGCACACCAGGGCGCACACGTCCAGGGCCACCGTCCCCGCCCACGTCATGCCCAGCGTGTTGAAGTCGTCCTGGTCGGCGGGAGTGTTGGGAGTGTTGGGAGTGGTTCCGTTCGGGGGTGACGTCGTGGCGGACATCGGCGCGGCGCCGCCGTCCCCCAACCTCCCCCGCAGACCGTGCTGGTGGAGCAGGTCCACCAGCTCCGTGCCCGAGATCAGCGTCAGCGGCTTGCCGTTGGCGAAGGTGTACGAGCCCGGCCCGAAGCCCGATGTCGTCACCAGCACGCCCTTGTTCGCCCCGGCGCCCTGCACCGTGCCGTACAGGTCACGTACCGCGCTCGGCGACACCGTCCCGCGATACCGCTTCACCTGCACGATGATCTTTCCGCCGCTGATCGGGTCCGGGTCCAGGGCGTCCACGTCCACCCCGCCGTCGTTCGAGCGCTGCGTCATGACCGCCCGCATCCCCCGCGCCCGGAACAACTCCGCGACCAGGCTCTCGAACTCCACCGGATCCATCGCGAGCAGGTCCGGCTCCTCACCGCCCCCGTGCGACACCACCCCCGAGCCCACCTCGTCCGGCCGCCGCGCCGGCCGTACCGCCGTCCGCTGGTCGGGCCGCGCCGACAACTGCCCCCGCAGCCCCTCCGTCAGACAGTCCACCGCGCTGACCAGCTCCAGGTTCAAGCCGTCGAACGCGTCCCGCTCGGCCAGCACCGACGCCAGACACACCTGGGCCCGCCGCCCCGTCGCCGGATCGAAGTCGTCCACGAACCCGTTCAGCGCGACCGAACGCACCGTACGGAACTCGTCCGCCGCGAACAGATCGCGCAGCACCAGCAGCACACACTGCGCCAACACCGCCCGGTACAGCGCCCGTCGCTGCGTCACCGGCCTGGCCGACTCCTTGTCCTGGTCCAGGCTCGGCGCGAACCGCACCGCCTTCACCTCCGGCACCACCGCGTACCCCGGCAGCTCCCAGTCGAGCACCAACTGCCCCGCCCCGCGGTCGAAAGCGGCCGACACCTGGCGCGGGAAGTCCTCCGGCCAGCCCGTGGACGCGTAGAGCGCCGCCGAGAAGTACTCCACCACCGTCTCGGGATCCCCGGCCCGCAACGCCTCCACCGTCGCCGCGACCCCCGCGTTGTGCCCCCGCACCTCCGCCAGCCGCGACCGCGCCCACGCGTCGTACTGCCGCCGGTACGCGGTCAGTTGCTCCAGCCGCCGCCCCTCCGCCTGCTGCGCCGCGTGCAGATCGTGGGCGTACCTGGCCTGCGCCTCCTGCTGCGCCGCCGCGCGCCGCCCGGCCGTCCAGCCGCCGGCCTGCGGCTGGTACCGCGCCGGATCCGGCACCGGCACCGGATACGCCAACTGCCCCGGCGCGAACGGCTCGATCTCCTCCACCCGGGTCAGCGCGGACGTACGGAAGGCGGGAGCCCGGCATCCTGACGCCAGCAGACCCTCCAACACCGCTACACACGCGTCGAGTTCCTCCGTACGGCGCCGCGCCTCGGCCTCCCGCTGCCGCCGGTACTCCGCCTGCTGCTCCCGGCCGTACCGCGCCACCTCGCGTGCGTACGACCGCTGTTGCCGCTCCGTGTCCCGCTGCTGCCGGAACGCCGCCCGCTCCTGCGCCTCCCGCTGCCGCTGTTGCTGCCGCTGCGCCTCGGCCCAGACCCCGATCAGTCCACTGGAACGACGACTCATACGGTCACACCCCTCCCCACGGGGCCGCCCGTCCCCGGACCCCGCCCACAAACACCCAGAAAACACACCCAGAAACCACCAGTCTCCCGGACCTGACGGCTCCAAGACCCGCGCTCGCGAAATTTCCCCTGGCCGGATGCGCGGAGACCGGACGCGCGGAGAGGGGGGTAGGGGGCGCGGATGCGGATCCGCGGCGGCTGTCCCATGCTGGAAAGGACGGCTGTCCCATCCCGGACAGGACAGCGCCGACGTCCGTCGAGTCCGAGCGGAGCCCTCGATGCACCACAATCGAGCAGTCGCGGCCCACCTCGTACGCGATCGGATGAGCCGCGAACCCGTCACCGTCCCGCCGTACATGTCGCTCACCGCCGTGGCCTCCTGCATGCGGGACTCCGATGTCGGCTGCGTCTTCGTCACCTCGGGCGACGAACTGCACGGGCTCGTCACGGACCGTGACATCGCCGTACGGATCACCGCCGAGGGGACTCTCGCGGGCGTCGCCACGGCGCTCGAAGCCTGCTCGGGAGACCTGGTGACGGTGACCCCCGACATGTCGGTCTGCCAGGCGGCGGACCTCATGAGCGCGCACTCGATCCGCCGTATCCCCGTCGTGGAGGAACGGCGGCTGGTGGGTGTGCTCACACTGGGGGACATCGCGGACACGCCGCACGCCCAGGAGGTGCTGATCGCCCTCAGCCGCACCGAGGCCAATCACTGAGCGAGCGCAAGACAGTCGACGCACGACAGTCGAACAGGGCAGTCACCGAGCAAGCGGGAGCGAGGCGAGAGACGTGGCGACGCTGACTTCCATGAACGTCGGCATGCCCCAGGACGTCCCGTGGCACGGCCGTACCGTGCACACCGGCGTCTGGAAGTACCCCGTCGACGGCCCCCGCATGGCACGCCGCCTGAACATCGACGGCGACGGCCAGGGCGACCTGGAGGGGCACGGTGGCGAGCATCGCGCGGTGCTCGTGTACCAGACGGACTCGTACCGCCACTGGGAGAAGCACCTGGCCCGCGCCCGGATCGAGACCGGGCAGTTCGGCGAGAACCTCACCGTCGACGGGCTGCCGGACGACGAGGTGTGCATCGGTGACCGGTATCGGATCGGCGACGCGGTGTTCGAGGTCAGCCAGCCGCGCGTGACCTGTTACCGGGTGGGCCTGCGGATGGAGGAACCGCAGATGGCGGCCCTGCTCGTCTCGCACCGGCGGCCGGGCTTCTACATGCGCGTGGTGGTCGAGGGCGAGATGGAGGCGGGGCAGGAGATCGTGAAGGTCGCCGACGGGCCGGAGGGGATGACGGTCGCGGACATCGACTCCCTGCTCTACCTGCCGGGGCACCCGAGGGACGACCTCGACCGGGCGCTGCGCATCTCCTCACTCAGTCCCGGCTGGCAGGCCTCGCTGCGCAGCCTCAAGGAGCAGTCGGACAAGGAACAGGCCAGCGGCGCCCCGGCGGGATCGTCCGGCAACACGGGGCTGACCACGGCCGCGAGCAGCCCGCCGCCCGCGTGGGCGGGCTTCCGGCCGCTGCGGGTCGACGACATCAGGGAGGAGAGCCACAGTGTGTTCTCCCTGACCCTGTCGGCCACCGACGGCTCCCGGCTGCCGGCGTGGCTGCCCGGCCAGTCCGTCACGCTGCGGCTGCGTCCGGAGGACCCCGGGCGCGCGAACGGCGCCGGGTCTCCGCTGATCCGCAGCTATTCGCTCTCCAACGACCCCGGAGACGGCCGGTACCGCATCAGTGTGAAACAGGAACCGCACGGCGCCGCCAGCACGCTCATCCACACGACGGTACGGGTGGGCGACACGCTGGACGTGGCCGCGCCGCGCGGCACGTTCTTCCTGACCGACAGCGAACGTCCCGTGGTGCTGGCGTCCGCCGGGGTCGGCGCCACACCGGTTCTCGCGATGCTGCACGCGCTGGCGGACACGGGCAGGGATCAATCGACGGGTACGGGCACGCCCCGCGAGGTCTGGTGGCTCCACGGCGCCCGCGAGCGCGCCGAACACGCCTTCGCCGCCGAGAGCCGCGAGCTGCTGGACCGGCTCCCCGCGAGCCACTCGTACATCTGCTACAGCCGCCCGGCCGACGACGACCGCCAGGGGGTCGACTACACCACGCCCGGCCACCTCTCCGCCGAGACGCTCCGCGGCTTCGGACTGCCGACCGACGCCGACGCGTACCTCTGCGGCCCGGTGGGGTTCATGGACGACCTCACCGCCGGTCTCACCCGGTACGGGATGGCGCCCGACCGGATCCACGTCGAGACGTTCGGCGCGGGAGCCGCGCTGAACCCCGGGGTGAAGCCGTCCGTACAACACGCCCCGCACCCGCCCGCCGAACCTCCCGCGTCCCCCGGTCCTGACGTGTCGTTCAGCCGCAGCGGTCTCACCGTGCCGTGGGACCCCCGGTACGCGAGCCTGCTCGAACTGGCCGAGGCGTGTGACGTACCCACCCGCTGGTCGTGCCGTACCGGCGTCTGCCACAACTGCGAGAGTGCCCTGCTGTCCGGGGGCGTCGCGTACGACCCGAATCCGGTCGAGCCGCCGGCCGAGGGCGACGTACTGATCTGCTGCTCGCGTCCGAGGGACGGCATCGTGCTGGATCTGTGATCAGGGGTGGTCGCACAGGTGGTTGCACAGGTGGTCACACGGGCGTTCAAGGGAAACCCACTGCCCTCCTGTCAGACCCGTGCCCTAGGCTGGCGCCAACCGCTCCCCGCGATCCGCGGGTGACTAGATGCGGTCATTACCTGGGGGGTAATCACCACTGTGCGCACGCGCACCCTCGCGGCCGCGACCTCGCTCGCGGTCCTCTTCAGCTCGGCCGCGCTCGTCGCGGCCACGGCGGCCCCTGCCGCCGCCGACTCCACCAGGACCCTCTCCCTGAAGTCCGCGGGCGACGTCCTGGTCGACGGGCTCCACCAGCGCGTCTACGTCTCCGACCCGACCGGCGGCAAGCTCGTCGTCACCGACTACGCGGGCACGGTCCAGAAGACCGTCACGGGTCTGCCGGGCGTCGAGGGCCTGGCCCTCTCGGCCGACTCGGGTCAGGTGTACGCGGCTGTCGCGGCCTCGAACCGGATCGTGTCGGTGGACACGGCCACGTACACGAAGGCCGCCGAGTACACCCTCGGCGACGCCAAGAAGCCGCGGAGCCTCGCCGTCGCCGGCGGCAAGCTCTGGTTCGGTTACGGGGAGGACGCCTACGGCAACCTCGGCTCGCTCGACCTGTCCGGGGCCGAGCCGGTCGTGGCGCTCGACCAGGACGGCGGCCTGTCCTTCTACCAGCCGCCGCTCCTCGGCTCCGACCCGGCCGCGCCCGGCCTGCTGGCCCTGGGCGAGCGCGGGCAGATGACGGTCGCGCTGTACGACGTGGCGTCCGGCAGCGCGGTGCTGCGGGTCGCCAACGGCGACCCCGCCAACGGGGGCGGCAACCTCCGCGACCTGGACATCTCGCCCGACGGCACGGAGGTCGTCACGGCCTCCGGCTCTCCGTACTACAACCCGGCCTACTCCACCACCGATCTGCATGAGCTGCGCCGCTACCCGTCCAATGACTACGGCAGTTCGGTCGCGATCGGCCCGAAGGGCGCCGTCGCGTCGGGCACAAGCTCCTGGTACGGCCCTGACCTGCACCTCTACGAGCAGGGCTCCACCACCGCGATCCGTGAGTACGAGTACGGCAACACGGGCAACGACAGCGGCGGCGACACGCAGGTCGACGGGGCGCTGGCCTGGGCCCCCGACGGCAGCCGCGTCTTCGCCGTCTCGGAGAACAGCAACGGCGTCTACACACTGCGGTCGTACACCGACCCCACCAAGTACCTGCCCAAACTCACCGTCGCCGCCCCCGCCAAGGCGACCCGCGCCAAGAAGCTCACCGTCACCGGCAAGCTGACCTCGGCGAAGGCCCTGCCCGCGGGTACGGCCCTGACCGTGACGCGCACGGACATCGACTCGGCCAAGGGCAAGGTGCTGCCCGGTGTGAAGACGACGGCGAACGGTTCCTTCGCCTTCGCGGACACCCCGCCGGCCGGCGGCAAGGTGAAGTACACGGTGGCGTACGCGGGAGACGCGACGCACGCGAAGGTCTCGGCCTCCGACACCGTGGAGGTCTCGCGTACCGCGACGAGCCTCACCCTGAACAACAACGGCAAGCTCTACTCGTACGGCGCGGACGTCTCCTTCACCGCGCACCTCGGCAAGACGTACAAGAGCCGTACGGTCGAGATCTACGCCGACCCGTTCGGCGCGGACAAGCCGAAGCGGCTGGTCAAGACCGGCAAGGTCAACTCCAAGGGCAACCTGTCGGTCACGGTGGACATGACGCGCGACACCGCCGTCACGGCCGTCTTCGCGGGCGACGCGCGCTCGGCGTCAAAGTCGGTCAAGTCGACCGGGTACGCCAAGGTCAAGATCTCCACGGCCGTCTCCAAGCACTACAAGACGGGCAAGATCGGCTCCACGAAGTACTACTGGTTCCGCGAGACCAGCGACCCGCTCCTGACCACGACGATGAGCTACTACCAGGGCCGCCACCAGCGGTTCGAGCTCCAGGTCTACTCCGGGGGCACGTGGTACTCGACGGGCGACCCGGAGTACTTCGCGCTGGGCGGCAACGGGAAGTCGGCGGTGAAGCTGGGCGGCCCCGGCAAGGGCGGGGCGGGGATCCGCGCCCGGGTGCGGTCGTCGTACATCAACGGCACGTCGGGGGACAGTGTGAACTCGACGACGTACGGGGCGTGGCAGTACCTGTACTTCACCAAGTAGGCGCTGTCCAGGCGCTTCGCACGCGTGAATGACGGTGTCCCGGGTCTCGGAACGAACGAGGTCCGGGACACTTTCGTCCACGTTCTCAACGGAAGGCGGCCAGGATCGCCGCGAGTTCGGCGGGCCGGGACAGGTGGGGGAAGTGGCCGCTGCCCGCCAGGACGGTGACGGAGACGTCGGGAAGAACCGACTCCAGCCAGTGGCGGTACGCCGGGGCCGGCGGCTCCCCGCTCACATAATGGTATGGGATGCCCGCCGCGCGGATGGCGCCGAGACCGCGCGTGACGCCCTCGTCGAGGTCCTTCGGCGGGGTGTCCATGAGTTCGTTCCAGTACCCGAGCAGCAGGTCCTGCGCGGGGGTGGCCGACCGGGCGAGCTCCTGGGCGGCCGGGGGCAGCAACTCGACGTGCATGCTCGCGATCATGGAGTCCCAGACCTCGCCGTACGCCGGGCTCCTGAGCACCGGTTCGGCGCGGCGCAGCACCTCCGCGAAGGTGCCGGGCAGGAGTGGCTGGTCGACGTTGACGGCGCCCCGGGCCGGGTACTTCGCGGCGTAGACCGTCGCGAGCACGCCGCCGAGCGAGTGCCCCACGACGACGGGCGCGTCGAGGCCGGCGTCGGTGACCGCCTCGTGCACGACGGCGGCGATCTCGTCGGAGCGGTAGGAGGCGCGGCGGGGTGAGTCGCCGTGGCCCGGCAGGTCGAAGGAGAGCACCCGCCGGCCGGGGTCGGTGACCGCGAGCGCGCGGAGGGTCGGGTCCCACTGGCGCCGGTCGTATCCGAGGCCGTGGAGGAGGACGAGGGGTGGACGGTGGTCGGGGGCCTGGTCGGGGCTGCCGTGGCTGTCGGCGGCGAGGGCGCCGAAGAACTCGGGGTGGTTCTGTTGATGTGTGTCGTCGGACATGTCCGTCTCCCGTTTTTCCGGTCTCGCGGAGTTTCGAGGCTCTGCCTGGGAGGCGTAACTCCCCTACGTACCATCCGTACGTGACACAGGTCACACACGCCAGCGGGCGGGGCCGCCCCGGCCCGGCCGGTACCGGGAGTAGCGGCCGGTGTGCGGGGAAACACGCAGGTGGGCGCCTGCGAGCGGGGCGGTGCGTTCGGCCTGGACGGCCCTGGCCCGTTCGACGTCGCCGGCGCGGCCGGCCGCGTCGAGCTGCTCGGCGAGTGCGTCCAGCCGGTGCCGGACGGCTCCGACACCGAGCGGCCGCGAACGGCGCCGAGCACCGCTACCGGCCGCTACCCGTCGCTACCCGTCGACCAAGCCCCTGAGCTCCCGCTCCGTCCACCGCCCGGACACACCGGAACACGCCGCCACGTACGCCACGACCGTGTCCACATCCCACGCACCCGTGGCGAGCAACCCCTTCGCCAGGAAGGCGATGTACGCGGCGGAGGGGGCGTTCGGCTCGATGTCCCCGGCACCCCAGGGCGCCGTGAACGTCACCACCGGCGTTCCGTCGAGCGCGCCAGGACACACCAGCGTCTCGTAACGCCCCTCACCCCGCACCACCCGCCCGCCGCCGCTCACCACCCCGGCCAGGTCGAGATCGGTGCCCGGCTCCCCGTACATCTCCTGCGCGGCGATGTCCGAGAACTGCCCGGCCGTGACCAGGTGGGCCCTGCCCAGCACGCGCCCCGGCGCGTCAGGATCGTAGAACGCCCGTCCCCCGCCCCACACGGGCGACTCGGTGGCGAAGTACACCGCGCCCGTGACCTCCACCGGCACGGACCGTTCCGGCGGCCGTGGGTCCCGGCAGCCCCGGTACATCCTGGCCGCGCCGGGCGGGCGGCCGCCGGCGATGTAGTACGCGAGCCGGCCGAGGTCCACGTTGGAGCCGTACGACAGGTACCAGACCTGACGCGGGGACGCGTGACCACCGCCTGTCTCCTCGATGACGCGAAGGCGCTCCATGGGGCTCCGACCGGGTTGAGAATGCGCGGGTGAGAAACCCATACCCCTGCCCATGCTGCGGCCATCGCGTCCTCGACGAGATGCCCGGTTCCCACGAGATCTGTCCCATCTGCTTCTGGGAGGACGACGGCGTCCAGTTCCGCTGGCCCACGATGGCGGGCGGCGCCAATCGCATATCGCTGACGGAGGCTCAGCGGAACTTCCAGGACTTCGGCGCCTGCGACGAACATGGCAAGCGGTACGTACGTCCCCCGACGGCGGACGAGACGCTCGACCCGGCCTGGCGTCCCATCGACCCGTCGCGGGACTCCTTCGAGGATTGGGAGGGCCTGGAGAACGTGGAGGCGGAGGGACGTACGCCCTGGCCCGAGGACCGCTCGGTGCTGTGCTGGTGGTTACCGACCTTCTGGCGCCGCGACCTCCGGCCGGGAGCACACTGACCGGCGCGGACTCCCCGCCGATACGCCGATACGGCGATACGGCGATACGGCGATACGGCGATACGGCGATACGGCGATACGGCGATACGGCGATACGGCGATACGGCGATACGCGGATACGGCGATACGCGGATACGGCGTTACGCCGATACGCGTCGCCCGCTCCCCCTCACCCCGAGGCGGCGGAAAGCTGTTCCCGTACCCACGCCACATCCGGGTTGGTACGGGACCGGCCCGCCACCACCACCGTCGGTACGGTCTCGTTGCCCTCGTTGGCCGCCCTCACCACCGCCGCCCCCTCCGGGTCGCGCCAGATGTCGACCCAGTGCGCCCGGCGGGCGTGACGGCCCAACCGGACGCGCAGGCGCAGGCAGTACGTGCAGCCCGACCGCCAGAAGACCACCGGCCGGCCGTCGGCCGCGCTGCGGCGCTGGGCCTCCAGCGCGCCGATCGACCTCGGAAACACCAGGGGCGAGTGCACACCCGCGAGCGCCACGAACACCAGGAGGACCGCCGCGGCTCCCCAGGGGCTTCCCCGGAGGGCCGTTCCGGCCGCGACGGCCGATCCGCAGAGCACCAGCAGCATCGGCAGCATCCACGCGCGCATCATGACGACGAAGGCTACCGACTCGCCGCGCGTTCGCGGGCGCGCCGGTGGCGATGAGTTCCGGCCGGATGGCCAGTCTGTTCCGGCGAGAGTTGTACGACGCCGTGACGCCGTGACGTACAACACCCGGACAGACACGCCACCCCGGAGGATCCCATGACCGCCCACCCCCGCGACCCGAGCGGCGACCTTCCCGGCAAGCCGCCCGTCGTCGACCTGGCCACCTGGCAGGCGGCGCGTGACGAGCTGCTGGTCCGCGAGAAGGCGCACACCCATGAGGGCGACGCGATCGCCGCGGCCCGGCGGCGGCTGCCGATGGTGGAGTTCGACGGGTCGGTGGAGGTCGTCGGGCCGGACGGGCCCGTGCCGTTCCTCGACCTCTTCCAGGGCCGCGACGAACTCGTCGTCTACAAGCACATGTGGTACGACGACACACCCCACCAGGGGCAGTGCGAGGGCTGCACCACCACGGCCTGGCACGTGAAGGACGCCGTCTACCTCAACGCGCGCGGCGTCTCGTTCGCCGTGCTGACGACGGGGCGTTGGGACGAGGTGGCCTCCTTCGCCGCGTTCATGGGCTACACCGGGCCCTGGTACTCGGTACGTGACGTGGACGAGCCGGTCGGCGGGGAGATGGGATACCTCACCGCCTTCCTGCGCGACGGCGACCGCGTGTTCCTCACCTACTCCACGACGGGCCGGGGCAACGAGCCGGTCAACGGGTCCCTCAGCCTGCTCGACATGACGCCCTACGGGCGCGGCGAGGCATGGGAGGACCACCCCGACGGGCGGCCCGTGCTCGGTGACGTCCACGAGGGGCACCCGGCCGTGGACCACCAGGCCTGCTGGTACTGGCGCTCGGACGCCGACGGCGTCGCCACCTGGGGTCCGACGAGCCGCCCCGTACCCCAGTGGACCCGGCCCGGCGCCACTCCCGTGGAAACCCTCGGCCGGCACGGCCACTGCCACTGACCCGCCCGGGGACTCTCCACTGACCAGTGGATTGTGCGCGGTGTGACGGGAGTTGACACGCCCGCACCGCAGGACCCACGATGCCTGATGTCGCTCCGGGGACCGTTGTTCCCCCGAGCGCCCTCGACCATCCAGCCCTGCGCGGCACCAGTGTGCGCTTCCGAGAGGCTGTGCCCTTCTGAGAGGCGCTGCCTTTCCGCGTGCCCGCGCCGGGCTTTGTGAAGCCAGGATTGGATTCTTCATGCCCAAAGCGAGTCATGTCACCGTGTGGCGTCTGCTGGGGGTCAGCGCAGCGGCCGTCGCCCTGTCCGCCGTGGCCGCCACGTCCGCGTACGCGGGCGACTGCCCGGGCGGCAATGGCTGGGACAAGGGTCAGCCCTCGGACTACAAGCCGGGGACGGGCGCCGGTGTGAAGACCGCGACGGACCGTTGTGAGTTCTCCCTCGACGGCGTGGCCTGGAAGGCCTCCGTCCAGGTCGACGACCTCAACCTCAAGCCGTCCGAGGACGGCAAGGTGCACGTGAAGGTCCGCGCCGCCGGCGACGCGGAGTCCTGCACCGCCTCGCTCGCCTCGTACCGTACGTTCGGGCCGACGTGGCCGACCTCCGGCAAGCAGGTCTTCCACGACTTCGACACCCTGAACGTGAAGCAGGGCGCGACCGACACCCTCGACATCGCTGTCCCGGACGTCGGCTGCTTCGCGCAGGTCGACCTCTACCGCGGCAGTGTCAAGTTCGACGGGAAGACGGACGCGAACGACGGCTTCGAGCACGGCGAGCTGCCGATCGGCCCGGACCGTCCCGTCATCAAGGACAAGCTGATCGCGTCCTGGAACGGCGGTACGAAGGACTGCACCACGCAGACCGTCCCGACGCCCAACCCGACCCCCACGAAGACTCCGCCCGGGACGGTCCCGGACACGACCCCGACTCCCACGAAGACTCCGTCCGGGACGACAACCCCGGACGCGACGCCGTCGACCACGGCGCCCGGGGCGGTCTCGCCCACGGAGACCGAGTCGGCGTCGCCGAACGCGTCCACCTCGGCCTCCGCGTCCGAGTCGGCGTCGCCGGTGGTCTCGACGTCCAGCAGCGCCCAGGGCGGGCTCGCCGAGACCGGCAGCGGCAACGTCGTGGCGACCGCCACGGGTGCGGCGGCCCTGGTCGCCGTCGGCGGCGGCGTCCTGTTCTTCATGCGGCGTCGCGGAGCGGCCCGCGCCCACTGACGGCCCGCTGACGGCCCGCTGACGGCCCGCTGACGGCCCGCTGACGGCAGCGTCACGGGAGCACATACGTAACACTCACGCGTGACACTTCGCCGTGACGAGGGGTGGGGGGGGGCCGCCGCCCCCCCCCCCCCGGGGGGGGTGAGGCAGACCGAACCGCCCGCGGGCGGGGGCGCGGAGCCCCCCCCCCCCGCCCCCGGCACGGGGTGGCCAACCCCCCCGCCCGCCCCCGCGGTGGGG
>NZ_JBIUXU010000021.1:0-86860 GCF_044744165.1 Streptomyces sp. NPDC087420 | reverse complement strand
TCGCCCGAAGGGCGTGGCCCGCGGCGTCTGGTGCGTGCGATCGCAAGGCGGAGGACCGAGCGTGTACTGGATGTACTCGCTCGGTCCGACAACGCGGCGAGCGCGCGTGCCAGACGCCGCGGGCCAGACCCCACTTCGCGGACACGCCCCAGCACCCTGCGGGTCACGGTCGGCGACGGACTCGTGCCGGAGGTCGCCGGGCGTGGTGTGGTGACGATCGAGGGCCGTATCAAGGCACCCCCGGCGAAGGCCGGTTGAGCGTCTGCCTCTTCAGCGGGGAGACCTCGGGGACGGTGTGCGGGGGTACGGTTCCGGGCCGGCGCCGCGCCACCTCGTCCACCAGCAGGTGGTGGCCCGGCGGAGTCGTACGCGACGGCAGGGCGACCAGCAGTCCGAGCGTGATCCAGACGTAGGCGTTGGAGCCGACGAAGGCGTCCGGGCCGGTCGCGCCGTCGCGCCACAACCACACCACGCTGCTGCACAGCAGTACGTACACCACCGCGCACAGGGTCAGCAGTCCGCTGTTGCGCCGCCCTCCGGAGTCCCGGCGCAGGGCGGTGTCGGCCAGGACGACCAGGGCGGGGACGGCCCAGACCAGGTGGTGCACCCACGTCACCGGGCTGACCAGGCAGGCGGCCAGTCCGGTCAGCGCGAACCCGGCCCGGTCGTCACCCGCCCGGACGGCCGCGCGGGCGCGGTACGCCCACACGGCGAGGACGGCGGCCACACACACCAGCCACACCGTGTGGCCGGTGTCCTCGGGCCGGAGGCGGGACAGGACCCCTTGGACCGACTGGTTGGAGACATAGCCGAGTTCGCCGACGCGTCCGGTGTCCCACAGCGCCCGCGTCCAGAAATCCCTGGAGGCCCCGGGGTCGACGGCGGCGGCGACCAGGGTGGCCGTGGCCGCCGTCCCCGCGGCGACCGCGGCCTGTCCGCGGCGGCCGGTGATCAGCAGGTAGCCGATGAAGAGCGCGGGGGTGAGTTTGATCGCGGTCGCGAGGCCGATGCCGATCCCCGCGTACCGCCCGCGCCCGGTGGCCAGCAGCCGGGCGTCGGCGAGGACGAGCGCGACGAGCAGGAGGTTCACCTGGCCGAAGGTGAAGGTGTCGCGGACCGGTTCGAACAGGCCGAAGAGGCAGCCGATCACCACCCACGCGAACCAGCCGCGCCAGCCTTCGCGGCGGACGACGGGCCCCACCAGCCAGTTCAGCAGCAGTACCGACGCCACGACGCTCAGGACCAGGCTGACCGCCACGGCCACCGGCCAGGAGACCAGCGCCATCGGCAGCATGGACACGGCCGCGAAGGGCGGGTAGGTGAAGCCGTACGACGTACCGGGGCTCAGGTAGTCGTAGATCCGGCCGCCGTGGTGGATCCAGTCCCCCACCGCGCCGTAGTACACACCGACGTCGAAGAAGTCGCGGAACAGCGGGACGGTCGCCAGGAAGACGGCGGTGGCGATGACCAGGCACACCGCGACGGCCGCCCGCCCCCCGGGCCGCGCCATGACCCGGCGCGGCCACCTCACGACGCGGCCCGGGTACGGGCGGGCAGGACGCCGGGCTCCGACATCAGGAACATCCACCAGAGCGTGACGAGGGCGAGCGCGCCGCCCGCGACCGCGAACGTCAACTGGGCGCCGTCCGGCGGGGATCCGCTGGGCAGCATGCCGAGCGCGAGGATCCCGCTGCCGACGGAGGCCCACCGGCGTACGCGTCCGTCGGGCGCCGCGGCCGCGATCAGGAACAGCCCCCACAGCGCGTACCACGGGCGGAACGCCGGCCCCAGCACGAAGACCGCCAGCAGGCTCAGCGCGAGCGCGTACACCGGCCCGAGCCGTACGCGGTGCGCGCGGCGCAGCCACAGCCGGGCCACGGTCAGCACGGTGGCCACCAGGCCGAGCCGCCGCCACGCCGGGACCGCGAGGTCGCCGAGGCCACTGCCCACGCTGTCCAGCAGGGCCCCGCTGAGCCGTCCGAGTCCGCTGGTCAGGGACCAGTTGTCGGCCGAGACGGGGGTGGAGAGCGCGCCGAGCCAGCCGTATCCCGTACCGGCCAGGGCCGTCATGACCACGGTGGTGGCCAGGGCGACGGCGCAGGTCAGCGCGGCGGCTCTGGCGGTACGGCCCCGGCCGTCGAGCCGGCCGGCCCAGAGGACGACCACCGCCAGCAGGCCGAGCGCGGCGGGCGCCTTCACCAGCGCGGCCAGGGAGACGAGGACGGCCGCGCGGGCGGGCATCGCGCCGAGGGCGGCGACCAGTCCGGCGCCGAGCAGCCCCAGCATGAGGGCGTCGTTGTGGGCGCCCGCGACCAGGTGCAGGAGGACCAGCGGGTTGAGCGCGCCGAGCCACAGCGCGGCCGAGGGCTCGACGCCGCAGCGGCGGGCGAGCGAGGGCAGGAACGCGATCATCAGCCCGACGCCGAGCAGCGCCACGAGCCGCATTCCGAGGATGCCCGCGGGCATGTCGAGGCGGGTGAGGAGCGAGGTCTTCTCGGCCACGAAGAGGAACACCGGGCCGTAGGGGGCGGGGGTGTGCTGCCAGACGGGTGCCACCTCGGTGGCGAGCGGGCCGCCGAGGTGGGCGGGGCCGTGGACGTACACGTCCATCCGCGCGTCGACCATGGCGCCCTGCGCCAGGTAGCTGTAGACGTCGCGGCTGAACAGGGGCGGCCCCAGGACGAGGGGCGCGGCCCACATCCCCAGGGTCACGAGCAGGGCGCGCGGGGCGGGCGGGCGGGGGCCGCGGACGGATCTGCCGAGCCACCACCAGGCGGCTATCAGCAGGACGAGGCCGAAGTACGCGCAGACGACGCCGAGGGCGGCGCGTCCGGAGGAGGGCAGCAGCGCGTCGCGTACGGGGAGCGCGCCCGCGGTCAGCCCGCCGGTCATGAGCGCGACGGACCCGGCGAGCCCCAGCATCCGGCATCGGCGCGGGTTCACTTCCGCGTTCAGGGCGAGCATCTGTGGAGGCTCGCAGCAGGCGGTGGCCGGAAGGCGACGGTCTGCCCACGGTCGGGTGGCTGCCGCGTAGCCGGGGGCTTACGGGTGGCCGGTCACCCACGCCCGTACCGTCAGGGCCACCGCGGGCGGACCGCCGGCCCTGTGAACAGGGCGAGGCGGGCCCCGGTGTGTCCGGGACCCGCCCTGCCGGTTCGTGAAGCCGCGCCGGTGCGGCCTGTTACCTCCCGATCGTGAAGGTGTCGATGTCGAACAGGGAACCCGCGCCGCCGGTGAAGGTGAGGAACACCGGTCCGGTCGGTGTGCCGGTCAGCGTGGTGGAGACGGTCGCGAAGGTCTCCCAGCCGCCGGTGTTGGCAACGGCGACCGAGCCGATCACCGGTCCGGTGGCCGAGCCGGAGCGGACCTGGACGGTGCCGCCCGCGCCGGCCGAGGAGACCTTCGCCGTGAAGGTCTTCGCACCCGTGAGGGACGCCTGGGAGTAGCCCGCCCAGTCGCCGTTCTCGATGTAGCCGAGTGTCCTGCCGCCGCTCGCCGGACCGTGGTCGGCCGCCTGGACACCCTGCTGCGAGGTGAACGACTCGCCCTCGTACGTGGACGACGCGGGCGGGGTCGTACCGCCCAGCTCCTTGATCCGGACGTTGCGGAAGGACACGTCGTCACCGGTGCCGTGGTTCTGGATCCCGATGTATCCCTGCTGGAGGGAGCGGACGGGGTCCGTGTTGGTGAAGTCGTTGATCTTCGCGCCGTTGAGGAAGACCTGGAGCCGCTCCCCCTCCACCCGGATCTCGTACGTGTTCCAGGCGCCGGGCGGGTTCAGCGCGGCGTCCCTGGCCGCGATGTCCGCCGACTTGAAGCCGTACACCGAACCGGTCGTCCGGTCCGCCGTGTCGGTGGCGTCGATCTGGATCTCGTACCCCTGGTTGACCGCCGAGTTGGGATCGGTGGAGCTGGGGAAGCCCACGAACACACCGGAGTTGTCGTCCCCGGGCATCCGCCAGTCCAGCTTGAGGGAGTACGAGGCGTACTGCTTCGCCTGGTACCAGTACAGGCCCATGCCGCCCGTGGAGGTGAGGGTGGCGTCGGTGTTGGTGAAGCTGCCGGGACCGGCCTGGGACCAGCCGGTGGTCGAGCCGTTGTAGAGCGTGGTGTAGCCGGTCTCCGCGCGGCAGTCGGCCTTGGCGAAGCCCGCCGCGTACCGGATGCCGCCGAGCAGCAGCGTCCGGAACGTGGGGTCCGCGTAGGACTCCTGGGTGTGGCCGAGTCCGGTGTAGAAGGACCGGCCGTTGCCCTGCGGGTGGCACCAGGTGATCGGGTGGTCCCCGCTCATCTCGCCGCCGCTGTAGCTGCCTTCGTCCAGGTTCTGGAGCACCTTGACGTTGTTGCGCGGGTTGGTGCGGTAGTTGTACCACTCGTCGGTGCGGTTCCAGGTCTGGCCGAGGTGCGAGGTGGCCGGGTTGGCCCGGTCCTCGGTCCTCAGCGTGGCCTGCTGGATCGCCGGGTGGCTCTTGAACCAGGCGCCGGCGATCTGCTCGTACTGCGGCCAGTCGTACTCGGTGTCGGCGGCGGCGTGGATGCCGAGGTAGCCGCCACCCCCGTCGACGTACGACTGGAAGGCCGACTGCTGGGTGGCGTTGAGGACGTCACCGGTGGTGGAGAGGAACACCACCGCCTTGAAACCGGCCAGGTTGGCGGTGGTGAAGGCGTTGCTGTCCTCGGTGGCCGTGACCGTGAAGTTGTTGGCCGCGCCGAGGTCCCTGATGGCCTGGGTGCCGGCCGGGATGGAGTCGTGGCGGAAGCCCGCCGTCTTGGAGAAGACGAGCACCTTGTAGGCGGGGTCGGCCGCCTGCGCCGTGGCCGCCGGGGTGAGGAGCGACCCGGCGAGGCCGAGGGCGACGACCAGCGCCGAGGCGGCGGTGGTCGGCAGGCGCCGGAGTTGACGGAACATCAGTGGCCCTTTCCCGCGCGTCACTTGGTGAGGGTGAGGGTGTCGACGTCGAACAGGGACCCGGCGCCACCGGTGAAGGTGAGGAACAGCGCTCCGGAGGAGGCCGTACCGGTCAGGGTCGTGGTGACGTTGGCGAAGGTCTCCCAGCCGCCGGTGTTGGCGACCGCCACCGAACCGAGCACGGCGCCGGTCGCCGAGCCCGAGCGGATCGTGATGGTACCGCCCGCGCCGGCCGAGGAGACCTTCGCGCTGAAGGTCTTGCCGCCGGCCGTGGGGACGGCGGCGTAGCCCGCCCAGTCACCGTTCTCGATGTAGCCGAGGGTGCTTCCGCCGCTCGCCGGGGTGTGGGCGGCGGCCTGGACGCCCTGTCCCGAGCTGAACGACTCGCCCTCGACGGTCTGGCTCGACCCGCCGCTCGTGCCGGTGGTGAAGGTGAAGGCGTCGAGGTCGAAGAGGTTGCCCTGGCCCGTCGGTCCCTTGAAGACGAGGAACAACTCCGTGGAGCCGGACGGTGCGTTGGTCAGGTTCGCCGAGACGTCGACGAAGTTCTCCCAGCCGCCGGTCGGTGCCACGGTCGCCGTGCCCAGCAGGGTGCCGGTGGCCGAGCCCGTACGGACCTCCAGCGTGCCGCCGACGCCACCCGAGGAGACCCGGGCGGTGAAGCGGTTGGCGTTGCCGAGGACGTACGGCTTGTAGGAGATCCAGTCGTTGTTATCGGTGAAGCCGACGGTGCTGCCGCCCTCGGCGGAGGTGTGGGCCGCTACCTGGACGCCGTTCTGGGCGCCGAAGTGCTCGCCCTGGCGGTGGCGGGGCTGGAGGATGCGCGCGCTGTGCGTGGTCAGCCCGGCGGCGTCCGTGTACTCGGCGTCGAAGACGCCGTAGATGTTGGCGGCGCTGTCGTGCTCGCCGTCGGCCGGTACGGAGAGGTTGCCCGAGCAGCCGGTGGCCTGGGTGATCTGGTGGCGGTGCTCGTCATGGCCGAGGAGGTAGGTGACCTTGACCTTGGAGCAGTCGATGGCACCGTCCTCGGGGTCGCTCACCGAGACCTGGAAGGGAACGGTGTCGCCGAAGGAGAAGAGCTGGCCGTCACCGGGGCTGGTGAGGTTGACCGTGGGCGCGGTGTTGCCCGCCGTCACCACGAGGCTCGCGGAGCCGGTCAGGCCCTCCGGGTCCTTGACGGTGAGGGTGGGACGGAAGGTGCCCCTGGTGGTGTACGTGTGGCTCGGGTTGGCGGCGGTGGAGCTGGTGCCGTCGCCGAAGTCCCAGGCGTAGGTGAGGGCCTTGCCCTCGGGGTCGGAGCTGCCGGCCGAGGAGAACGCGACCGTCAGCGGAATGGGTCCCGAGACCTTGTCGGCGGCGGCCTTGGCGACCGGGTTGCGGTTGCTGCCACCGACGTATTCGACGCGGTACAGGGCCTGGTTGTTGGCGCCGGTGCCGTAGTCGAGGACGTACAGCGCGCCGTCGGGGCCGAAGGCCTGGTCCATGACCTGCGTACCGGTCCAGGGGAAGGCCTCGATGACACCGGGGGTGCCGTCGGCCTTGACCTCGATGGCCTTGATCCACTTGCGGCCGTACTCGGCGGCGAAGAAGCGGCCGTCCAGGGACTGGGGGAACTTGACGCTGGAGTTCAGCGCGGCGTTGTAGCGGTAGACGGGACCGCCCATGGGGGACTCGGAGCCGCCGCCGAACTCGGGCGGGGTGCCCGCGTCACCGCCGTACTTGATCCAGGAGGTCTTGGCGGCGGGGAGGGTGGCCAGTCCGGTGTTGCGGAAGGAGTTGTTGGCCGGTGCGCCGCAGTTGTACTTCCCGGCGGACGGGCCGCTGGGGAAGGCGTACTCGCCGTACGTCTCCGTGGCGGTGTTCGTGCCGGTGCAGTACGGCCAGCCGTAATTGCCGGGGGTGGTGATCCGGTTGAACTCGACCTGGCCGCTGGGGCCCCGGGCGCCGTCCGTGACGCCCGCGTCGGGGCCGTAGTCACCGAGGTAGACGATACCGGTGGCCTTGTCGACGGACATCCGGAAGGGGTTGCGGAAGCCCATCGCGTAGATCTCGGGACGGGTCCTGGCCGTACCGGGCGTGAAGAGGTTCCCCGCGGGCACGGTGTAGCCGCCGGCGGCGGTGGGCTTGATCCGCAGGACCTTGCCGCGCAGGTCGTTGGTGTTCCCGGAGGAACGCTGGGCGTCGAACTGCGGGTTGCGGTCGGTCCGTTCGTCGATCGGCGCGTAGCCGCTCGACTCGAAGGGGTTGGTGTCGTCGCCGGTGGTCAGGTAGAGGTTCCCGGCGGCGTCGAAGTCGATGTCACCGCCCACGTGGCAGCACTGGCCGCGGTCGTTGGGTACTTCGAGGACGACCTTCTCGCTGGCGAGGTCGAGGGTGTTGTCGGCCTTGAGGGTGAAGCGGGAGAGGTTGAGGTGTCCCTTCCACGCTTCGAAGGTGGCCGCCGAGCCGGTGGTGGGGGCGTCGCCGCCGGGGGTGGTGAGCTTCGGCGAGTAGTACAGGTACAGGTAGCGGTTCGTGGCGAAGCCGGGGTCGGCCGCTATGCCCTGGAGGCCTTCCTCGTCGTGCGTGTAGACGTCCAGCTTGCCGGCCGTCTTGGTATTGCCCGCAGCGTCGGTGAAGCGGACCGTACCGTCCCTCGCCGTGTGGACGACCGCACGGTCGGGCAGCACGGCGAGTGACATCGCCTCGCCCAACTCGGCGTTTCCTAGGGCAAGTTGCACCTGCTGGTAGTCACCGGTCGGGATGACCGCGGCGGCGGCCTCATGCTCGGGGTGGCCGGGGTGCGCGGAGGCCGTGGGGACGGCGAGCGCACCTCCGCTCACCACGAGGCCCAACACGGTGAGCCACCTCAACCACGCACGTCTCGGGCGTGACCGTCCTGACAGTCCTGACATGGAGCGTCCTTCCTGACCTTGCGGGGGGAGCGATGCGGGCACGCGTGCGCGACCGGCACGCTGCCGTGTCACTGAGGGAGGAGCCTGCGCCCGGGTGATGTCCCGTCACCTGGGCAACAGCCGTACCGATCTAGGGGGAAGCTGGGGAGAGCTTTCGATGCGGCATCAAGGTGGTGCGGAGACTCGCGCGAGTTTTTGCATGCTGGCAACGGGGACTTAATTTGTCAAGGGCGTGGTCAAATTGCCTCGACAGTCGTCCGAAAGGCCGGAAGTCGACGGAGTTGACGGCAACGTCCTTACGGCAAGGGCCCGGTGCGCGACGTGCGCGCACCGGGCCCCGGAGCTCGGCTCTCCTCGGCGGCCGCGAGCGGGCCGCTTTAGTTCAGGGTTAAAACTATATGGTCGTGACACCGGATGCACGGAGGCGGCCGGGCGGGGGATAGCGCTCTCCCCGTATACGATCGGACGAGCCCGGTTGCCGCTCAAGCGGGACGGGCGGCGGGTCGGGCGACGTGGACGACGGCCTTGCCGGTGTTGTCGCCGCGCAGCATGCCGAGGAAGGCGTGCACGGTCTCGCCGAATCCCTCGGTGACCGTCACATCGGGGCTGATCCGCCCGCTGCGCAGGTGCGGGACGAGGAACTCCTCCAACTCGCCCTGCACGTCGGTGTGGTTCCGGACGTGCATGCCTTCCATCCGCAGGCTCTTCTCCACCATGTCCGAGAGATTGCGCGGGGCCGCGGGAGGCTCGGTGGCGTTGTACTGGGCGACCGTGCCCACCCGCGCGATCCGCCCGTGCTCGCGCAGCGCGGAGATCGCGCCCTCCAGGTGCGTCCCGCCGACGTTGTCGAGGCAGGCGTCGATCCCGTCGGGCGCCGCCTTGGCGAGGGACTCCCCCACCGGGCCCTCGTGGTAATTGAAGGCGGCGTCGTACCCGACCTGCTCGGTGAGGTACGCGGCCTTGGCCGCCGAGCCCGTGCTCCCGATGATCCGGCCGGCGCCGAGCAGCCGCGCGATGCGGCCGGCCGCGGTGCCCACGCCGCCGGCGGCGGCCGAGACGAACAGGTCCTCGCCCTCCGCGAGGCGCAGGGTGCGGGTGAGCGCGACATAGGCGGTGAGGCCGGTGCCGCCGAGGATGCTCAGGTGCGCGACGAGGGGAACGCCCTCGTACCGCCGCAGCTTCCTGGTGCCCGCGGCGCCGGGGGTGACCAGCGCGTGGGTGCGCCAGCCCTGGCGGTGGAAGACCAGGTCGCCCTCGGCGAGACCCGGGTCCCTGGAGACCAGGACACGGCCGAGGGCCCGGCCCTCCAGCGGCGCGTCCAGCGCGAAGTCGCCGTCCATCATCTCGCGGTGGTACGGGTCCACGGAGAGGTACAGGTTCTCCACGAGCGCGGTGCCCGGGGCCGGTGACGGGACGGAACTCTTCACAAAAGCGAAGAGGTCCGGGGTCGGGAAGCCGTGGGGGCGGGCGGTCTGGTGCACGGCGATCGCGGTCGCGGGGGTGGGGGCGGGAGGCGTCTGGGCGGTCATGGTGGTGACCGTAGGCAAGGAATGCCGGTGGCGGGCAGGGGGTTGGGCTCATGGGGCCGCCCGGCCCATGAATGTTCCTCATAGGACGAGGTGAGCGCCCCATGGCCGACCTGGCCCCGCACGAACTCCGTGTCCTGGTGGCGGTCGCGGAGAAGGGTGGTTTCTCCGCGGCGGCCGCGGTGCTGGGGCTGACCCAGTCCGCCGTGTCGCACTCGGTGCGGAGCAGTGAGACCAAAGTCGGAGCGGTGCTCTTCGAACGGAGCGGGCGGGGAGCGCGGCCCACGGCGGCCGGGGCAAGCGCCGTGGCCCACGCCCGGCGGATCCTGCGGCTGCTGGACGTCATGGTGGCGGAGGCACGGGCCGCGGCGCGGGGCGCGCGGCCGGAGACCCTGGCGGGGCCTCTGCGGATCGCGGCTTTCCGCAGCGCGGCCCTGCACCTGCTGCCGGCCGCGCTGGAGCGGCTGAGGGTCCGTCATCCGGGGATCGACCCGGAGGTGCGGATCGTGCGGGAGGTGGGGCCGGGGGCGGCGGGCGAGGTGGCGGCCGGGCGGGCGGACCTGGGCATCGCCACGATCGGTACCCGTGCGCCGATGCCGGCGGGGCTGATCCGGTCGGTCCTGATCGAGGAGCCGTACGCGCTGGTGCACCCGGCGGGCCACCCGGACCCGAGATCGCTCCCGCTGGTGGACTGGGCCGAGAACTGCACGTCGTACACGAAGGACTGGTGGGCCGCGCAGGAGTGGATCCCGCGCGCGACGGTGGAGGCGGAGGACGACGGAGCGGTGCTCTCGATGGTGAGCAGCGGTCTGGGCATGGCGATCATGCCCGCGCTGTCCCTGACGGGAGCACCGCCCACACTCGAGATCACCGATCTCGGACCGGACCGCCCGACCCGCGAGGTCGGCTACGTGACCACACCCGAACAGTCCCGCACACGGGCGGTCCGCGCACTGGTCAGGGAACTGCGCGAGCTACGGGCCCCGCGAGGCCGCCGCGACGGAACGGCGCCGGCCACCGACACGGACACGGCGGCCTGACGCGAACGCCGCCGGCAGGTGGACGGGGAGCGCGGCGGGGGCACGCCCGGCCACCGGTTCAGACGTCCGGACCGCCCGTCGTGGTGCCTTGGTGGAAGTACAGGCGCCAGCCGTCCGGGGTCAGGCGCCAGATCGAGCTGCGGTGTACCCGGCGGCCCGCTTGGGCCGAGACATACGTCAGATGGACGAGCCCCGGAGCGAGCAGCCGCCCCGCCAGACCGGTGACGTCAACCGGCGCCCGCTCCGTGACGGAACCGTCGCCGGTGACCTCCAGGATCGACGTGCCGTCCCACCGGGCCCCCGACGCCCCGAACTCCACAAACTCCGGGTCGAGGAGCGCCGAGACGAGCGCCGGCGACGACCGTACCTCCGAGTCGAGGAGGCGCAACTCCCCTTCGATCGCGGCCCGCACGGCGCGCGCCGGCTCGCCGCCCCCGTCGATGCCGCCACCGGTCCCGGCCCGGCCACCGGTGGTGTCCGTCCGGTCCGTCCCGCCCTCCCGCGTCATGTGGGAAGCCCACGGGCCGCGTCCGTCGTCGTCGTGGCGATTGGGCCCGGTCCTGGGCGGTCCGCTGACCCTTTGGAAGGAAGCATCCGGTGTCGGTCCACCGGATCTCCTTCCCACGGGGGCGGCTGCGCTTGTATGGGGCGAATGGACCACATCACGTTCCTCGTGGCAATAGTGATCGTGACCGCGCTCGCGTTCGACTTCACCAACGGATTTCACGACACCGCGAACGCGATGGCCACCTCCATCGCCACCGGAGCCCTGCGTCCCAAGGTCGCGGTCCTCATCAGCGGGGTCCTGAACGTGGTGGGCGCGTTCCTGTCCACGGAGGTCGCGAAGACGATCTCCGGGGGCATCGTGAACGACAGTCTGGTCACCCCTGGGATGATCTTCGCGGGGCTGATCGGCGCCATCCTGTGGAATCTGTCGACCTGGCTGATGGGCCTGCCGTCCAGCTCCTCGCACGCGCTCTTCGGCGGGCTGATCGGCGCCGTGTGGGTGGGGGCGGGCCGGCAGGGCGTGCACTTCGAGAAGGTGGTCGAGAAGATCCTCCTTCCCGCCGTGGCCTCCCCGCTCATCGCGGGGGTCGCCGCGCTCATGGCCACGTACCTCGCCTACCGTCTCACCCACCGGGGCCGGCGGTCCTCGGTGGACCACGGCTTCCGGCTCGGGCAGATCGCCTCCGCCTCCCTCGTCTCCCTGGCACACGGGACCAACGACGCGCAGAAGACGATGGGGATCATCACCCTCACCCTGATCTCGGCGGGCGCGCTCGGGCCCGGTGCCGGACCGCCGGCGTGGGTGATCGGCTCGGCGGGGCTCGCCATCGGGCTCGGTACGTATCTGGGCGGCTGGCGGATCATCAGGACGATGGGCAAGGGACTCACGGACATCCGCGCCCCGCAGGGCTTCGCGGCGGAGTCCTCCGCGACCACCGTCATCCTCACCTCCGCCCATCTCGGCTTCGCCCTGTCCACCACGCAGGTCTGCGCGGGAGGCATCCTCGGCGCGGGGGTGGGCCGCAGGCTCGCCCACGTCCACTGGGGAACGGCCGGACGCATGGCCGCCGCCTGGTGCGTGACCCTGCCCGCCGCCGCGGCCGTCGGCGCGCTCGCCGCGAGTGTGGTCGTGAACGGCGGCACGTTCGGGATCGTGGTCGTCTCCGTCGTGGCCGCGGCTCTCGCCGCGTTCATCTTCATCATGTCCCGGCGCACCCGCGTCACCTCCCGCAACGTCAACGACGACCATGCAGTGACGATCCGCCCGGGGCCCGCCAAGGCGAATGTCTGACGGGTCGTGACCGACACGGCTCAGGAAACGGGAGGAGCGACTGATGGATCCGCACTGGAGCTCTCTGGGCGAGGTCGCCGTGGTCAGCGTCGGCGCCACCGTCGGCATCGTGATCGTCTTCTCGCTGGGGGTACGGGCGCTGGCAGCGGTCGAGGAGGGCGGGGAGCCGGGTGACGGGAAGCGCCCGGGCGGCGGCGGGAGCACCGCGTACGGGGCCCGCGGCGCCGGGGCGGGCCGACCGGGAGCGCCGGCGGTGGCCGTCGCCGGGCTGTGCTTCCTCGCCTGCGCCGCGGCCGTGTTCTACGGGCTGTATCTGATCGTCCCGCAGTTCCACTGAACCCAGGAGCCCTGGAGCCCTGGAGCCCAGCCCAGGCCGGGCCGACGGGGCGCCCCCTACCCCATCGCCGCGCAGATCCGCAGCCCCTCCGGTGACGCGCACGGCAGGTGCCCGTGCGTACGGACCACGTCCTGGCCGCTGCCCCTCATCAGGTAGTTGAGGAAACTGGAGACGAGCGAGTCGGCCGGCGGATCGCCGTACGTGTAGGCGTACTCGATCTCGCGGTACGGATACGCGCTGTCCGCGATGGCGTCCACCGACGCGATCCGCCCGTCGAGCGCCAGCGGATGCAGCCCCTCGGGAGTGGATCCGGAGCGCAGGTCCGTGTAGCCGATCGCGCCCGGCGTGTCCGCGACGGTGGCCAGGACCCGGTCGGTGCTGTCGAGTTCGCAGCGGAAGACCCTGGCCGTGGCGTCGTCCTTGTGACGGCAGTCGGTGGAGGAGTCCGCCTGCTCGAACGCGTCGAGCACCCGGCGCTGGAAGATGTCGCGGGTGCCCGACCCCGAGTTACGGCTCACCAGGACGATCGGCAGGTCGGGGCCGCGTACCTGGCCGGGTCCGCGCAGCTGGTTCCAGTTCGACACGTCCCCGCGGTAGAGACGCCGTACGTCCGCGGTCGAGAGGTTCTTCAGCGGCACGCTGTCGTTCACGACGAGAGTGAAGACGGAGACCGCGACCCGGTTCTCCCGCAGGCGGGGGAACCCGGTCGTCTTGGGACCGTCGGAGAGGGCGATCAGGGCGGGCGAACCGCCCTTCGCGGCGGCGCCGCGCTCGTCCAGCTCCCTGACCCCGTCGCGGCTGCTGCGGGCGTCCACGGTGACGGTGGAGCCCGCGCAGTCCTGTTCGTACTTCGCCGCCAGCTCCTCGGCGACCGGGGCGAAGGCGGTGGATCCCGTGATGGTCAGGCTCCCCCGCGCGCAGCCCATCGGGGGCGGGGCGTCGTCACGTACGACGATGATCGACGCGAGGGTGACCACGCAGACGGTCAGCAACACCGTGATCATGCTGGAGGCCCTGCTGAACAGTGGCGGGGTGTCGTCCGGCGTGGTGCTGCGGTTCAGGGACACGTCCCCGTCCCTGAGCCCTCCCGCGACCCGGATCGGATCGCCGACCGCGCCGCCCGTGAGCAGGACGAGGATTTTGAAGTGCCGGCCCCGGTTGAGCGGGACGCGCGGGAGGTAGACGGTGTCCTCGGCGTGCCGCAGACCGGCGGCCGGGGTGAAGTGGTCCAGCAGGTGTTCGTCGCCCGGCGGGGTGGTGACCGCCAGCCCGTGGATCGTACGGGAGGTGAACACCGCGGTCAGGCCGTGGAGTTCCCGCCCCGTGTAGTCGCCGTCGCCGATGCTCTGCGAGCCGTTGTTCTCTATGCGCAGCAGGACCAGCGTGGCGTCGGAGAGGTGCGGGTTGTCCTGGAAGAAGCCGAGCCGCACGCCGGCCCGGCCGGGGCGTTCCGCGCTGCCGACCGGTGTGTCCAGCTGGATCCGGTAGCCGATGCGCCGGTGGGCGGGGACCCGGCGCTCGAACCAGAGGACGCCCAGCGAGGCGAGGATGCCGAGCAGCGCCGTGCCCAGGGCGACGACGTTTTCCGTACTGAGCCACTCCACGGTCCCCAGGCCCCCCTGAACGCGCGACTCGAACACCCGACCGGTCCGGATCGTCCGGTCACCGTACGGTCGGCGGGGGCCGCGGACCGCCGGTTTCACCGGCGCGTGCGCAGCTGTTCGTCCACGGTTCAACAGCCCGGTCCGGGCGGGGTGTGGCGCGCGGGCGGTCAGAACTCCTCGTGGTGGTCCGGGTCGCCGCCGAGCCTGCGGTGGGGGCCCGATTCGATCCGGGCGATCTCGTCCTCGGTCAGGTCGAACCCGAAGAGGTCGAGGTTCTGCCGCTGCCGCTCCGGACTGGCCGACTTGGGGATCGGTACGGCGCCCACCTGGGTGTGCCAGCGGAGCACCACCTGTCCCGGAGTGACGCCGTGCGCCCGCGCGACGGCGCTGATCCCCGGGTCCTTCAGCAGGTCGGTGCCGCGGCCGAGCGGGGTCCAGCTCTCCGTGCGGATCCCCTTGGCCCGGTGCACCGCGCGCAACTCCTCCTGAGGGAAGAGGGGATGCATCTCGATCTGGTTGACCGAGGGCAGCACGCCCGTCTCCGCCTCCAGGCGGTCGAGGTGCGCGGCGGTGAAGTTGGAGACGCCGATGGAGGCCACCAGACCGTCCTCGCGGAGTTTGATCATCGCCTTCCAGGACTCGACGTACTTGTCGACGCGCGGCAGCGGCCAGTGGATGAGGTAGAGGCCGACGCGCTCCAGGCCCAGGGCACGGCGCGACTCCCCGAACGAGCGGAGAGTCTCCTCGAAACCCTGGTCGCGGCCCGGGAGTTTGGTCGTGACGACGATGTCCTCGACCGGCACGCCGGCACGCGCGAGACCCCGGCCGACACTGGCCTCGTTACGGTAGTTGACGGCCGTGTCGATCAGCCGGTAGCCGAGCTCCAGGGCGCCGGCGACCGCGGTCTCCGCCTCGGCGCCGTTGAGCGGATAGGTCCCCAGGCCGACGGCGGGGAGCGTCGTGCCGTCGTTGAGGGTGTGGGCCGGGGCTGTACCGGTCACTGGCTTTCCTTTCGTCGTGCCGCTGATGGGTCCTGCCGGGCTTCCGCCGGGTCAGGGGCGGTGTCCGCCGCCAGTACCTCACGGGCCGCGCGGGTCCCCGAGGCCAGGGCTCCCTGCACGGAGCCGGTCGCCCGGTGGTCGCCGCACACGTACCGCCCGGGGCCGAACCGGGTCGGCCGGGACAGCGGCCAGGGTGGGGGCATGGCGGGCAGGGCGTCCTCGATCGTATAGGTGGCGAGCGGCTCCCACCCGCTGGTGTTCTCGCCGTAGGCGTCGGCCAGATCGGCGCGGAGGGTGGCCTCCCGGCCGGGGAGTTCCGGCCCGAGGACGGACGTGGAGACCAGGGACCGGCCGGCGGGCGCGTACCCGGGCACGGCCTCGCTGATCACGCAGGTGTTGAGGAAGCGGCGGCGGGTGTCGACCAGGAGGGTCGGTTCGCGCAGCGGCGGGGCGAGGGCCGCGTGGTAGTACGTCGTGACCGTACGGGTGGCGGGCACGTCGAGGCCGGGCAGGAGCCGTGCCGCCGCGCGGGGGCCCGTCGCCACCACGACGGTGTCCGCCGGCCACTCCGTACCGTCCTCGCAGCGGACGCCGTCGTCGGTCAGCTCCGCGACCGGCGTCTCCAGGCGGACGGTGTCCGGCGGCAGGCCGTCCGCCAGCTGAGCGGGTACGGCCCCGATGCCGGCGCTGGGCAGGCAGAGCGTGCCGCGCAGCATGCTGCGCCAGACGAGGTGGAAGAAGCGCGAGGAGGTCTCCAGCTCGTCCTCCAGGAACACCCCGGAGAGGAAGGGCCGGAAGAACCGTTCGACGAGGTCGGGCGAGATGCCCGCGTCGGCGAGGGCGGTGAGGGTCGTACGGTCCGGCTGCCGCTTCAGTCCGGCGACGGGCCCGAGCATGTCCCGGGCCGTCAGGAGGCCGAGCGCCAGCAGATCGCGGCCGGGGGCGAGCCGTCCTGGCAGCAGACCGGCGGCGGCGCCCGGCTGCCTGCTGGGGTCGGTGAACCGCAGGGTGGTGTTCTCGGTCCGTACGAGCGCGCCGGGAGTGAACGGCCTCAGGCGCAGCCCTCGCAGGTCGATCCGGCGTTTCACCTGGGGGTACGCGGTGTTGAACACCTGGAAACCGCGGTCGAGGAGGAAGCCTTCGTGCCGGTCGGTGCGCATCCGGCCGCCCACCGCGTCGGCGGCCTCCAGGACGCGCACCGACCGTCCCGCCCTGATCAGGTCGGCGGCGCAGGCCAGGCCCGCCATCCCCGCTCCGACCACGACCACGTCCGTCCGGCGCCGCTGGTTGTCCGGCACGCGTGTCCCGCCCTTCGTTCCGTGCTCCCGCCCGGGGGCTTCCGCTCCGCCCGGCGCCGTCCTTCCGATGGTGTCAGGCGGGGGCGGGAGAGGCGCGGCGCCGCGAAGGGCCGGACGGGTGGCGGTGGGACGGGGAGGGGTGTGTGGCCCGGTGGCGGTCCGGCGCCCCGGGGAACGCCGACCGCCGGGCGGCCCGTGGATCGGGCCGCCCGGCGGTCGGGGAACGGGTGGTGCGGTCAGCGGTGGCGGTACGAGTTCACGTAACCGGCCGCCGGGGTGCCGACCCCCGTCACGTCGTCGTAGCCGGCCACGGCGGACAGCGAGCTGTCCTTGCCGAGGCTGCGGAGCGAGGTGAGGATGCCGTCGGCGCTGTCGGTGCTGTTGGCGAAGTCGTTCCGTACGACGGCCAGTTGGCGGCCGGCACCCAGCGGGTGGTCGGTCACGTCGTGGTAGGCGGAGGTGCCGTACCGCTGGTAGATGCCGGGGTTGGCGAAGCCGATCGGAACGCCGTGCCTGGCCTGCTGGGCGAGGGCCTGGACACCCGCGATGACCGGTGCGGCCAGCGACGTACCGCCGATGCGGTACTGGTCGTACCCCTGGGTGCCGTCGGGCAGGGTCTGGGTCTGGCCGACCAGGAAGCCGGTGTTCGGGTCGGCGACGGCCGCGATGTCGGGGATGGCCCGCATCGCGGTGGTGCCGTTGGCCTTGGCGAGCGAGCCGGGCACCACACCCCGCTGGTAGAACGGCTGCGGCACGGTCACGCTGGTGCCGCCGCCGGCGCCGGAGGTGTAGGCGCCGGGGAAGTCCGTCCAACTGCGGCCGTCGGCCGAGAGGTTGGCCTTGTACGTGCCCCAGCCCGTCTCCCACTGGTACGCGTTCTTCTTGCCGACGGCGAGCGACGTACCGCCGACGGCCGTCACCCAGGCGGAATTGGCGGGCATGTCGACCTGCTTCGTGCCGGTCGAGACGACGTTGTCGCCGTCGTCACCGGAGGAGAAGTAGAAGCCGATGCCCTCGACGGCGCCCGTCTGGAACACCTGGTCGTAGGCGGCGGCCGACGCCGGGGTCTCGTTGGACTCCAGGTCGCCCCAGGAGTTGGAGACGATGTCGGCGAGCCCGCCGTCCACGACCTTGCCCAGCGAGTCCAGCAGGTCGTCGTCGAAGCAGGAGGCGCCCCCGACGTAGACGAGGTCCGCGTCGGGCGCGACCGCGTGCACGGCTTCGACGTCGAGGGTCTCCTCGCCGTACCAGCCCGACGCGCCGCACTCCTCCGTGCTGTTGTAGTCCGCCGGCAGCACCTGGGAGAGCTGTCCCCCGCGGTACTTCTTGTCGCCGTTGCGCTTGGCGTACGTGGCCGCGTCCTGGGCGATCGTCGGCGAGGCGTACGCGTCGGTGATGGCGACGGTGACCCCCTTGCCGGTGAAGTCCTTCGCGCCGTAGGCGGCGCGCAGCTGGGTGCCTGTGTAGCCCTTGATCGCGTACGACGCCTTCGAACCGTACGCCGAGGGCAGCGACTTGTCGGTCTTCGACCCGAAGTAGGTCGAGAACGGACCGGCGTTGCGGAACACGGCGTCGGGGGGCGGCAGCGTGTCGTCGTGGCTCGCCTGGTGGGGCGCGTTGTCGAGCCCGGTGACGGTGAGGACCGCGCCGTCCAGCGAGTCGGGCACCGAGGGGGTGGCGACCGGGGCGCGGTAGGTGTGCCCGCCCTTGGCGTAGTTGTGGAGCTCGGTGGAGAAGGCCTTCTCCACCGCGGCCGTGTTACCGGTGACCGTGAGGTAGTGCCGGCCGGTGCCCGTCACCTTGAGCCCGGCGGACTTCAGCCAGGCGGTGACCCGCGCGACCTGGTCCGCGGTCGGGCCGAAGCGCGCGGCGGCCTGCTTCGGGGCCAGGTACTTCCCGTACGAGGCGGAGGAGGGGTCGGACACCTCCTGGGCGAGCCGGGCGAGGCCCGCGCTGTCCCGTCCCGCGAGATACACGCGGGCGGTGACCTTGTTCGCGTCGGGGGTGCTCCCCCGGTCCGCCTTCTGCGTCGCCCACAGCGGCTTTGAACCGTGGAGCGTGTCCCGTCCGGCGGGGCCGGTGTCGGCACCCGCGGACTGGACGCCGAGTGCGAGAGCGCCGGCGACGAGCGGCAGAGTCGCCGCCCAGGCCAGTCCGGCGCGCAGGCGCGGTCGGCTGGATCTCATGTAACCCCCTGCGTTGTGGATGGACGCGCACGGTGGACCCGATAGATGGCCACCACACACAAGGAGTCACTCTCCCTATCAACTGTTCATCGGAGGGACATGCGTTGGCCAAAGCCCGATCAAGCCCGCACCATGTACAGCTCAACCGAAGGCATGGGCGTGCGCCGGGCGGGCCCGCGACGGCCCGCCCGGCGCACGATGACGGATGAACGGATGAACAGGGGCCGCTACGACGCCGGGTGCAGCGTGCCGGAGCGGGTCAGGCGCCCGTACCAGTGCGCGCTCGACTTGGGGATCCTGCGCTGCGTCGCGTAGTCCACGTACACCATCCCGAACCGCTTGCCGTAGCCGTACGCCCATTCGAAATTGTCGAGCAGCGACCAGAGGAAGTAGCCGCGGACGTCCGCGCCCGCCCCGATCGCGCGGTGTACGGCGGCCAGGTGTTCGCGCAGGTAGGCGATGCGCTCCGGGTCGCGGACCTCGCCGTCGGGGCCCGCGTAGTCGTCGAAGGCCGCGCCGTTCTCGGTGATCATCATCGGCAGGCCGGGGTGGTCCCGCTTGACCCGCAGGAGCAGTTCGTACAGACCCTCGGGGTCGATGGTCCAGCCCATCGCGGTCCGCTCCCCCGGTGTCTGGTGGAAGGCGACCTCGTCCGCGCCGGCCCACGGGCTGTGTTCACTGGCTCCGTGGCCGTCGGACCGGTGGGCGGCGGGTCCGGTGTGGTGCGAGACCAGGGTCGGCGAGTAGTAGTTGACGCCCAGGAAGTCGAGCGGCTGGTGGATCAGCGCGGTGTCGCCGTCGTGGACGAACGACCAGTCGGTGACGGTCGCGGTGTCCGCCATGACGTCGGCCGGGTAGGCCCCTTCGAGCATCGGGCCGGTGAAGACCCGGTTCGCGGTGCCGTCGATACGGCGGGCCGCGTCGACGTCCGCCGGGTCCTCGGTCAGCGGCCGTACGTGATGCAGGTTGAGGGTGACGGACACCTGGGCGGTCGCGGGGAGGCGCTCGCGCAGGGCTTGGACCGCGAGGCCGTGGCCGAGGTTGAGGTGGTGGGCGGCGCGCAGGGCGTCGGCGGGGTCCGTACGGCCGGGGGCGTGCACGCCGGAGCCGTACCCGAGGAAGGCACTGCACCACGGCTCATTGAGCGTGGTCCAGCTTCCCACCCGGTCCCCGAGGGCGTCGGCGACGAGGCCCGCGTACTCGGCGAAGCGGAAGGCGGTGTCGCGCTCGGGCCAGCCGCCGGCGTCCTCCAACTCCTGCGGGAGGTCCCAGTGGTAGAGCGTGACGACGGGCCGGATCCCCTTGTCCAGGAGTCCGTCGGCCAGCCCGCGGTAGAAGTCCAGCCCCTTCGCGGAGGCGGGGCCCCGGCCGCCCGGCTGGACGCGCGGCCAGGACACCGAGAAGCGGTAGGCGCCGACCCCGAGGTCGGCCATGATCGCGATGTCCTCGCGCCAGCGGTGGTAGTGGTCGGTCGCGATGTCACCGGTGTCGCCGTTGCGCACCTTCCCCGGCGTGCGGGAGTAGACGTCCCAGATGGAGGGCGTACGGCCGTCGGCCTGCGCGGCGCCCTCGATCTGGTAGGCGGCGGTGGCGGTGCCCCAGAGGAAACCGGCCGGGAAGGTCAGGGGAGCCGCCGTTTCCAGGGCTCGCCCGGTGGTGGGTGCTGAGGTGGCCACAAGGGTCCTTCCGCGTGGGTGAGAGTCGGACATGTCGAACGGTGGGGAGAGAAGGGGGTGTTCGAGCGGGGGCGCCCTCAGCCCGTGACGGCGCCCCGGGGCGGACCCGCCCCAGCCCTAGCCCTTGACGGCGCCCTGCATGATGCCGCCGACTATCTGGCGGCCGAAGACGAGGAACATCGCCAGCAGCGGCAGGGTGCCGAGCAGCGCGCCCGCCATGATCACCGACTGGTCCCGTACGTATCCCGCGCTGAGCTGGGTGAGGGCGACGGGAACGGTCGGGTTGGTCATGTCGAGGGCGATGAAGGGCCAGAAGAAGTCGTTCCAGGCGTGCACGAACGTGATCATGAACAGCACGGCCATCGGCGGCCTGGCGATCGGGAGGACGATGCTCCAGAAGATGCGCAGCGAGTGGGCGCCGTCCAGCCGTCCCGCCTCGATGAGTTCGTCCGGCAGCGCCTCCGTCAGGTACTGCCGCATGAAGAACACACCGACCGCGCTGACCAGGGTCGGGAAGATCACGGAGGGCAGTGACTGCCCCCAGCCGAGGTCGGCCATCATCATGAACAGCGGTACGACTCCGAGCTGCGGGGGCACCAACATCGTGCCGATGACCAGCAACAGCAGGATGTTACGGCCCTTGAAGCGCAGCTTCGCGAACGCGAAGCCCGCCAGCGTGGCGAAGAAGACGGTCGACAGGGCGATCACCCCGGCGACGATCAGGCTGTTGAGCATCGCCTTGCCGAGCGCGGCGTCCTGCCAGGCCGTGGCGAGGTTCTTGAACAGGTTGGGTCCCGGCAGGAACGGCGGCGGGGTCTGCGACACGCGGGTGTTGTCGGTGGAGGCCGCCACCATCGTCCAGTAGAGGGGGAAGAGGGAGACCAGCGCGGCGAATCCGAGCAGGACGTAGGCGAGGGGTCCGGCGTGGTGCTGGCGTCCCGCGCCCGGGCGCAGGACGCGGCGGAACCTGTTCCGCCGGTCGGGTGCGGTGGGAGTGGTCCGGCCGTGCGCGTCCGCCAGGACCGGTGCGATGTCGGTGGTCATGGGGCTGTTGCTCCCTGGTCAGGAGGTACGGGACGGGCGGGCGCGGCGGGGCGCTTTGACGGGGCGTGGGGTGCGGGACAGCACGCGCGCGAGGACACGCTGGAGCACGAAGATCAGGATCAGGATGAGGAACATCGCCCAGGCGATGGCCGAGGCCCGGCCCATCTGGTAGTTCTTCCAGCCCTCTTCGTAGAGCAGCAGGCCGAGGGTCTGGTACTGGTTGTCGGCGCCGCCGCTGATGCCGTTGGGGCCCTGTCCGAAGATGAGCGGTTCGCCGAAGAGCTGGGTCGCGCCGATGGTCGAGAGCACGATGGTGAAGACGATCGTGGCGCTGATCCCCGGGACGGTGACGTTACGGAACTGCTGCCAGCGGGAGGCGCCGTCGATGGCGGCGGCCTCGTACAGGTCCTTGGGTATCGCCTGCATCGCGGCGAGGTAGAGCAGCGCGTTGTAGCCGGTCCAGCGCCAGATCACGATGGTGGAGATGGCGAACTGGGCGGGCCACTTCTGGCTCTCCCAGTCGAGATTGTCGACGCCGAAGAATCCCAGCACCCAGTTGATCATGCCGAAGTCGCGTTCGAAGAGCATGGTGAAGACGAGCGCGGCGGCGGCGACGGAGGTCGCGTACGGGGTCAGGACGGCGACCCGGAAGAACACCGAGCCGCGGAGGCGGTAGTTCAGCAGATGGGCCAGGCCGAGGGCCATGAGCAGCTGCGGAACGGTGGAGAGGACACCGATGGTGAAGGTGTTGCTCAGCGCGTTCCAGAAACGGTCGTCCTCGAACAGCTCGGTGAAGTTGGCGAGACCTCGCCATTCCATGGTGTCCAGCGAGGACAGCTCGACGCGGTGCAGCGAGATCCAGAAGGTGTAGAGCAGCGGGTAGAGGCCGAAGGCGCCGAAGATCAGGAAGAACGGGGCGATGAAGGTGTACGGCACCGCTCCGAGGTCCAGGCGGTGGAGGATGTTGCGCCGCGACTGCCGGGGGTCGATGGAGGTGGCCACGCGGGCTTCCTTCCGTGGGGTGGTGGGGTGGACGGGGGATCTGCGGCCGCCGGACGGGACTGTTCGGCCCGTCCGGCGGCCGGTGCGCACGGCGCGCCGGGCCGCGAGGCCCCGGGGACCAGGTCAGGCGGGGTCGGGCCGGGTCAGCGAGTGAGCTTCTGGATCCGCTCGTCCGTCGTCTTCCACGCGTCGTCCGGGCTCTTGCCCTGCGCCTCGATCAGTTGCAGGCCCAGCGAGAACGTGTCCTTGATCGTGCCGTCCTTCCGTCCCAGCACCTGCTTGGCCGGGATCTCCTTCGCCGCGTCGCCGAAGATCTGGCCGATCGGGGCGTCGCTGAAGTACGGGGAGGTACCGTTCGCGACCGCGGGGATGTCGAGTGCCGTCTTCGAGGAGGGGAAGTTGCCGAGCTTCTCGAAGATGTACGCCTGCTGCTCGGGCGCGGTCAGCCAGGCGACGAGCTTCTCCGCCTGCTCCTTGACCGGGCTGTCCTCCATCACGCCGAGGAACGAACCGCCCCAGTTGGCACCCTTGGGTGCCTTGGCGACGTCCCACTTGCCCTTGTTCGCGGGGCCGGCCTTCTCGCTGATGTGGGCGAGCATCCAGGCCGGGCAGACGGTCGTGGCGAAGGTGCCGTTGGACAGACCCGGGTCCCAACCGGGCTGGAACTGGCGGAGCTTGGCGGTGAGCCCCGATGTCGCGGCGTCGGCGGCGAGCTTCCAGGCGTCCTTCACCACCGGGTTGTCCTGGTAGATCAGCTTGCCGTCCTCGTCGTAGAACTGCTTCTCGTCGCCGTAGATCATCGCGTTGAACAGTCCGGTGGAGCTGTCCATGTAGGCGACCTTGGAGTCCTTGGACCCCTGCTTGAACGTCCGGCCGACATCGACGTACTTCGACCAGTCGCCCTCCCAGAGCTTCGCCACCTCCGCCCGGTCGGTGGGCAGTCCGGCCTGCTCGAACAGGTCCTTGCGGTAACAGACCGCCATCGGGCCGATGTCCGTGCCCAGGCCGAGCACCTTGCCGTCGCCGGTGGTGACCTGGGACTGCTTCCAGGGCAGGAAGTGGTCCAGGCCCGGCGTCTTCGACAGGTCGGCGAACTTGTCGGCCTGGGTGTCGACCAGTTCCTTCGCCCGGCCGATCTCTATGCCCTGGATGTCCTTGAGACCGCTGCCGGCGGCGAGGTGCGTCTGGAGCGCGGTGTAGTAGGTCTGCTCGTCCCCGGCCACGTCGGTCTCGATCGTGACGTCGGGGTTCTCCTTCATGTAGCGGTCCAGGAGATCGGTCTCCTTGTAGCCCATGACTCCGAAGAGTCCGAGGCTGATGACGGTCTTGCCGTCCTTGGTGCGCGCCTTGCCCTCGTCGCCGCTTCCGCAGCCGGCGACGAGGACCAGGGACACCGCGAGGGCGGTGGCGGAAACGAGGGTGGATCCGAAGCGCTTGCGGGCAGTGCCCATGTGCTTCCTCCTAGCAGCGGCGCCCAGGCGCGCGCCTGCTGCGGCTCACGGTCGACTGGATCAGGGAGCTGTTCCCAGATAAACTGGGAGCGCTCCCAAACGGTTGTGGAAGACTCTCGGGAGACGCCAGGCCGTGTCAAGAGTCGAAGTCGGTTCCGTTGCGTGAATGTGTCCGGACGCCGGCTCTCCACTTCCGTCGTCCGCACCACCGAGCACCATCACCACGTGAGCGCTTCGGCGCACCACCGGAGCGAGAGTCAGGAGACGTGATGAGCAGCCGCCACCCGAGGGGTCAGAGGCCGACTCTTGAAGCCGTCGCCGCGCTGGCGGGCGTCGGCAGAGGGACGGTCTCCCGGGTCGTGAACGGCGCCCCCGGCGTCAGCGCGAAGGCCCGCACGGCCGTCGAGGCGGCGATCGCGGAGCTCAACTACGTACCGAATCCGGCCGCCCGCAGCCTGGTCACCAGCAGGACCGACAGCATCGCGCTGGTGATACCCGAGTCGGAGAGCCGGCTGGCGGCGGAGCCGTACTTCAACGCGGTCATCCGGGGGGTCAGCACGGAACTGGCCGACACCGAGATGCAGTTGCTGCTGATTCTCGTACGGAACCAACGCGAGCTGTACCGGCTGACGCGGTTCGTGGAGGCGCGGCGGGTGGACGGTGTCCTGCTGGTCGCGGTCCACCAGGACGACCCGCTCGTCGCGTTCCTGGAGAAGACGCAGATGCCGACCGTGCTGGCGGGCCGGCGCTCGCCGGACGAGTCGCTCAGCCATGTGCACTCCGACAACGTGGGCGGGGCGGCGCAGGCCGTACGGCATCTGCTCGGCCGGGGCCGTACCACCGTCGCCACGATCGCGGGACCGCTCGACATGGACGTCGGCCGGAGCCGTCTCCAGGGGTGGCGTGACGCCCACACCGAGCACGGCACTCCCCCGGACGAGTCGCTGGCGGTGTCCGCGGACTTCACCGAGGAGGGCGGCCGGGCCGCGATGGGCGAGCTGCTGGACCGGCGCCCCGGGCTCGACGCCGTCTTCGTCGCGTCCGACGTCATGGCGGCGGGCGCGCTGACCGAGCTGCGCGAGCGGGGGCGGCGGGTCCCGGAGGACGTGGCGATCATCGGCTTCGACGACTCGATCGTGGCCCGGCACACGGTTCCGCCCCTGACCAGCGTCAATCAGGCCAGTGAGGACATCGGGCGGACCATCACACGGCTGCTGCTGGAGGAGATCAACGACCCGTCCGCACCCCGGCAGTACCTCACGCTTCCCACGACGCTCACCCATCGCAGGACCACGTGACGGGGAGGGGCCGCACCCGGTCGGGATGCTGTTGGTTTATTCGGCCCTTCGCGTGACGTCGGTCCTCATGACCCGGTTGTGGTCATGGGGACCGACGTTGTGGTGTGGGGTGGGTGTCGATGTTGATGCAGTCGAAGGGGCCGGGGGCCGCCATTCCGGCGGAGACGGTGCGGGTGGCCCGGGCGGCGTTTCCGAAGGGGAGCCTGGCGATCCGGGTCCGGGACGAGCTGGGGCCGATGTTCCGCGACGAGGACTTCGCGGATCTGTTCGCCTCACGGGGCCGGCCCGCCTGGTCACCCGCCGGGCTGGCGCTGGTGTCGGTGCTCCAGTTCGTGGAGGGGCTGACCGACCGCCAGGCCGCGGAGGCGGTGCGGGCACGGATCGACTTCAAGTACGCACTCGGGCTCCAACTCGACGATCCCGGCTTCGACTTCTCGGTGTTGTCGGAGTTCCGGGGTCGGTTGGCCGGGGCGGACGGTGGGCGGCGGGTGCTGGATGGTGTGCTGGCCGCCGCCCGGGAGAAGGGGTTGCTCAAGAGCGCGGGCCGGGCCCGCACGGACGCCACGCATGTGCTCTCGGCGGCCCGTGATCTGTGCTGGCTGGAGCAGGTGGCCGAGACGCTGCGGGCGGCGTTGAACGCGCTTGCTCAGGCTGCCCCGGAATGGTTGTCCGAGATCGCGGAGCCGGACTGGTTCAGGCATTACGCCTCCCGGGCTGAGGACTCCCGGTTCCCCAAGTCCCGCGCGAAGCGGGACGAGGTGGGGTCACGGATCGGCCGGGACGGGACACACCTGCTGGAAGCGGTCTTCGCCGCCGAAGCCCCCGCAGCGCTCCGCGCTCTCGATGAGGTGGAGATCCTGCGCCGGGTCTGGGTGCAGAGCTTCCACCGGGTGGACGGCGAGGTGACGCGGCGGGGCCCAAAAGACCGGCCGCCGGGCGCGACGCGCCTGGTCAACCCCTATGACCCCGACGCCCGTGTCGGCGTCAAACGAGACACCATGTGGGACGGATACAAGGTCCATCTCACCGAGACCTGCGGCGAGACCAACGCTCCGAACCTGATCACCAACGTGGCCACCACGGTGGCGAGTGTCGCGGACAGCACGATGAACGAGGAGATCCACACCTCTCTCGCTTCCCGGGACTGCCTGCCCGCCGAGCACTGGGTGGATGCCGGATATCCCACCGCTGCCCATGTTCTCGCCGCCCGCGACCGCCATGGTGTCGAACTGCACGGGCCGCTGGTCAAGAACACCTCGTCCCAGGCCAAGGGCGCTTTCACGCTGGACGCGTTCACCGTCGACTGGAAAACCCGGCAGGTGACCTGCCCCGGCGGTGTCGCCGCCACGGACTGGTACCCCCGCAACGATTCCAAGGGCCTGCCCGTCATCCGCGTCAGGTTCCCCGCCAGCCGCTGCGGCCCCTGCCCCCACCTGCGCTCATGCGTCAGCTCAGCCACCGGCCGCCGCCGGGAACTCATGCTGCGGCAACAGCAGACCGAGCACGATGCCATCCGCAGTATCCGCGCCGGGCAGCAGAGCGACGCCTGGAAAGAGCGCTACAAGATCCGGGCCGGCGTCGAGGGCACTATCTCCCAAGCAGTAGGGCGCTGCGGCCTGCGCAGATCCCGCTACCGCGGCCTCGCGAAGACCAGCCTTCAGCACCAGTTCACCGGGGCCGCGATCAACTTCGCCCGCATCGACGCCCACCTCGCCGGCACACCCCGGGCCCGCACCCGCACCAGCCACTTCGCAGCATTGTGCCCCGCCGAACTAACGCTCGACGGGGCACAGCAGGGGCCGAATTAACCAACAGCGTCCCGGTCGGGTACGGCCCCTCCCCGTCAGGGGTCACGGCTCGGGCGGTGGTCACGAACGCACGGCTCGGGCGGTGGTCACCAAGGCACGGCTCAGGCGGTGGTCACGAACGCGTCGACGCCGGTCAGTTCGGCCGAGAGCGCCCACAGCCGGGCCGCCTGCGCGGGGTCGGTCGCGTAGTCCCGTACCCCTCCCTTGAACTCGCCGTCACCCGCGGGCTCGGCGATGTCGCAGTCCTCGCAGTACACCCCGCCCCGGTCCGCCAGCAGGGGTGAGGTCGCCGCCCACACCTGGGTCGACGCGCCCTGCTCGGGTGTCTTGAACGCCGGGTTGATCGGAGTGCCGTCGCTGTCGATCCAGCCCGCGGCGACCATCTCCTCCTGGGCGAGGTGGCGTTGCAGCGGCGTCAGGATCCCGCCGGGGTGCAGGGAGAAGGCACGCACCCCGGACTCCTTGCCCAGCTGGTCGAGGTGTACGGCGAACAGCGCGTTGGCCGTCTTCGCCTGGCCGTACGCCTGCCACTTGTCGTACCCCTGCGCGAAGTGCGGGTCGTCCCAGCGGACGGGCGAGTTGCGGTGGCCGGCCGAGGAGACGGCGATCACCCGGGCCCGGCCGCGCACGAGCGCGGGCCAGAGCCGGTTCACCAGGGCGAAGTGGCCGAGGTGGTTGGTCGCGAACTGCACCTCCCAGCCGGGACCGACCCGCGTCTCCGGACTGGCCATGACGGCCGCGCTGTTGATGATCAGGTCGATGGCGCGGTCCGAGGCCAGGAACCGATCCGCGAAGCCGCGCACGCTGCCGAGGTCGGCGAGGTCCACTTCGTCCACCTCGGTGTTCTCGATGCCGTGCAGCGCCTCCCGCGCGGCCGCGGGCCGCCTGGCGGGCACGACGACACGGGCGCCGGCGCCGGCCAGGGCGCGGGTGGTCTCCAGGCCCAGACCGGAGTAGCCACCGGTCACGATCGCGAGCTTCCCGGTGAGGTCGATCCCCCGCAGGACCTCCCGCGCGGTGCTCCGGGCTCCGAACCCGGACCCGGACCCGATCTTGTGCTGAGGCGTAGTCATGCGCCGAGGCTACGAATTGGAGCGCACTCGAAGTCAAGGGGGCGTCCACCGCCCCGGCTCGAACCGGAGTGTGCGCCGGGGGTGCGGACCCCGCCGGGCGCCCCGGATACCGGTCCTGCTGAGCGAGAGTCGAATGGACCAGCGGACCGGGAGGCGCGAACCGCCCACGATCGGGTCAGTGATGTCCGGTCGGGGCGGGCCAACTGCTAGGCAGGGACGTTGTTGTCCGTACCGGAGCTCTGGAGTCACCCATGTCCATCGACGCCGTCCTCGCCCAGGACCAGGAATCGCCCCGTGCTCGCCCACTGATCCCGGGGCAGGCGGTCGACGGGCGCGCGGGCGGGACGACCGGCCGGGTCGAGGAGCGGGATCTCACGTTCGACGGCTTCCGCTACACGTGCCGGGTCGTCCACCACGACGACCCGGTGACGGAGCCCGTGCTGGTGCTGGGCGGCTCCTCCCAGGACCGCAACTCCTGGGTGCGGCACGAGAAGTGGCTCGGCCCGGTGGGGCAGGTGATCACGGTGGACCTGCCGGGGTACGGCACCGCGGACTTCCTTCCCTCGATGTACGGGGTCGACTTCCTCGCCGCGAGCGTCCGGCACCTGCTCACCGAGCTCGGCGTGCCGCGCGTCAATCTCGTCGCCGCGTGTTACGGCGGCGCCGTGGGGCTGCGCTTCGCCCAGCACTACCCGGATCTGGTGGCGCGGCTGCTGCTGGTCGGCATGACGACCCGTATCCCGGCGGACTACGCGGCGGCGATGGAGCGCTGGGCCGTGATGATCGAGCGGGGCGAGACCGAGACGATCGCGCGTGAGCTGGCCGACCGCTTCATGTCCCCGCCCGGCACGGGCCGCGTCCGCAAGCACGCCGCCGTGTCCCGGCTCGTCTACCAGCAGATCGCCGGCCAGGATCCCGAACAGCTGAGCAAGTCGGCCGAGCACAACACCCGGTTGATGCGGCACGAGTGGTACCGCCCGGAGCCGGTGCCGGCCGTGCCGAGCCTGGTGGTGACCGGGGAGCACGACACCCTCTGCACCCCCGCCATGGGGCGCGAGGTGGCGGCGCAGCTCCCGGAGGCGCGCTTCCTGACCATCGACGAGACCGACCACCTGGCGCCGGTGGAGCGGATCGCTGACTTCGCGGACCTCATGGCGCGCTTCTGCACGGACCGCCCGCTGGAGGGGCTGCCGTACGCGAGCGCACCCGAGACGCTGGGTCTGGGCATCGCGGCTGTGGACGTACCGTGAACCGGGCCGAGCCCGGCGCGCGCTCCTGGCGGGCCGCTCCCGGGCGGGGGCCTGATCTCTGTGGCAGGCCCTGGGGGCGTGGGGTTCCCGGCCCGGGAGCGGCGGTCCTCCGTGGAGGTCAGCCGCCGAGCGGCCGCAGCGCCGCCAGCTGTTCCGTGCGCCGCTTCGTCACTTCTCCGGCGAGTTTTTTCGCCTCCGCGGCAGCGCCCGCGCTCTGTTCGCCCCGCGAGACGAGCACGCTCTGCTCCAGGTGCTCACGGAGGTAGGTCATGGAGAGGTCGTCGAACGCCGTACCGCGCTTCGCGGTGATCGTCCGCAGTTCGTCGTCGGTCACCATCCCCTTCATGTCGTGGCCCTCGTGCGGATTGGCCCCGTCCGCCCCCGTCTTCCTGAGGATCGTGCGGAGCCGGGTGAGTTCCGCCCGGTGGGTCACCGTCGTGCTGCGGGCGAGGTCCGCCAGTTCCGCGTCGCTCGCGCGGTCGGCGACCAGGTCGAGCAGGAGCAGCGTCCGCTCGTCCATGGCCGTCATCAGCTGGGCCCACCCGCGGTCGGTGTCGTTGAACCCGCCCGCCGCGACGGCGGAGGCGGAGGCGGAGGGAGCCGGAGCGGCCTGTCCGCCCTGCTCCTTCACCGCGGCCGTGCGCGCGGGCTCGGTGCCGGACGGTGCCGGCGAGGCACCGCAGCCGAGCGGTCCGAGGACCGCCAGGGCCAGAAGGATCCCCGGCAGTACGGTCCTGCCGGTCCCCCGCGCCGTTCCGCTCGTACGCCCCCGGCCGGGCCCGTCCGGCCGGGAGCCGGGACGGGACGGCGGTCCGCCGGGGTGCGGCCGGCCGCCGCCCCGCGGCATCACGAGGGAATTCCGTTGGCGCCGCACTTGATGATCGGCCGGATGCAGTCCCGCACCCGGCGGTCCATCTCGGCGACCGGCCACGCGTTGAAGAAGTCGCCGTGCATGGTATAGCCGGGCCCGGAGGCCAGTCTGAAGCCGGCCGGGTTGCCGTTCACCGGGTAGCGCAGGACCTGACGCAGCTTAGGAACCGGCACCGGGTGGCTCGCCGGGCATGCTCCGTCGACCGGGTAGGACATGTGGCTCTTGTGGTCGGCCGAGTCGAGGTCCCTGCCGTTCCAGCACTGCGGGAAGTCGAGGTACGACTCCAGCATCGTGCCGGCGGGGCAGTTGACGAAGTCCGTCGACGGGTTGACCTGTCCGGCGTGCAGGCAGGACCAGCGCGCCCGGGTGTTGTCGTTCGGACCGGTGGCCTTGGCGTTGCCCGCCACGATCTTGAGGCCCTCGGGGATGGGCTGGGTACGGGCGATGACGTCGTCGCGTACGCCCTCACCCAGGTAGTAGAACGTCGTGCCGGTGGGCTCGACGGGCTGGTTGTTCACGAACAGGGTCGGTACCCAGTAGGACGAGAGGTCGACCTGCGGGTCGCAGGTGGTCGCCGCCGTCTTGAGGTCTCCGAGGTTCGTGTACGCGTTGGTCGCGTGGCTCCCGAAGAAGCTGTGCATGTGCGAGCCGCCGGGGATGCCGGGCACGACGATGGGGTCGTCGGGCAGGCGGTGGCTGAAATTACATTCGGCGAGGAACTCCGCCACGCGTACGACCTGGGCTCCGGCCGGCTGGGCGGCGGCCTTCTGGGGGACACCGGTGGGCCCGAGCACGAGCTGGGCGGCGACCGCCAACGCCGCGATTAATCCGGCGAGAAGGGCCTTGCGGCGTCCCCCGCGGACGGGGCGGCCGTTCTCGGACCGCGATGATCTCATGGGCGCTCCAAAGGGAGTCGTGGATCCCGCGCCCGGCACACTCCGGCGGCGGGCCGGGGCACCGGCCGGACGGGAAATCCGGTGGTGGGGGGCGAGGGGTTCCGTATCGGTGCCCCTGAGTGCCGGACGTTAGGGCTGTGTAAAGGGGGCGTCAAGGTGCTGCGTCAAGTTCCGGAACTGACGGACCGTCAGGTATTTAACACAAAGGAGACATTGGGACGCCCCGTTGCCGCGCCGACGGGGAGAGCGCTCTCCCTGTCGGGGGGCTTCCGGCGGGGGTGCGGGAGGCGTGGTGTCCGCGCAGGTGGGAGGGGTTGCCTGCGGGGCGGGCGGAGACCTCTTCCGTACGGGCGGAATCGGGGCGCGGAGCCGTCGCCGGGGGCGTTCGGCGCCCTCACGACCGGTCAGGAAAAAACTTTGCGGCCCTTCACTTGATGAACACGCCCGGACGCGGCGTCATGGGCTCACTTCGACAAGCGAATTCCGGCGTTCCGCCGGGTGCGTTCCCGGCCCCCGCTCCAGGCGGCCGATGAGATTCCGTTTCTGGGTCCGGTACCGGTTCCGGGAGCGATTCCGGCACCGGTACCGGGACCGGTCGCGGAACGGCCTCCGGGACGGTCTGCGGGACGGCCTCCCGGACGGCCTGCGGGACCGGTCTCATCTCCGGGGCGGAATGCGCGCCCCGATGAGTGTGATGTCGTCACGCGTGTCGCCCAGGTGCCTGGCCAGATCGATGCACAACCGGTCGAGCGGCTGGGTGTGATGGGCCGCGGTGTACCCGCGCAGCCGCCCCAGTCCGCTGTCGATGTCCTGCGTCCGCGACTCGATCAGCCCGTCGGTGTACAGCAGGAGCGTGGAGCCCGGGGGCAGTTCGGTCGTGACGGTGGGCCGGGCGGTGGCGGGCAGCAGACCGATGAGCATGGCGTGCGCCTCGTCGAGATAGCGGGTCGTGCCGTCCGCCGAGACGACCAGCGGCGGGGGGTGGCCCGCGGTGGACCAACTGAGCCGCCAGGCGCCGTCCTTGCCCGCCCGCAGACGGGCGAGAACGACCGTGGCGGCGTCGGCGAGCCGGAGGTGCGCCTGGGCGCGGTCCAGGCGCTGGAGGATGCTGCCCGGATCCTCCTCGGGCCGGTCGACCGCCAACGCCCGCAGCATGTTGCGCAGTTCGCTCATCCGGGCGGCGGCCTGGATGTCGTGTCCCGTGACGTCGCCGACGACCAGGGCGAGATCGCCGTCCGGCAGCAGGAAGGCGTCGTACCAGTCGCCGCCGACCTCGGCGGTGTGCTCCGCCGGCTGGTAGTGGGCGGCCAGCTCCAGCGTCTCGACGTGGGGCAGGTCGGTGAGGAGGGCACGCTGGAGGGTGGCGGCGATGTCGGCCTGCTGGGCGTGCAGCCGGGCGTTCTCCAGCCCGAGGGCGGTACGGCGGGCGACCTCCTCGGCCAGCACCCGGTCGGCGTCGTTGAACGGCGGGGTGGTGGCGGACCGGGTGAGCGTGAGCGTGCCGAAGGTGCTGTCGCGGAGGCGGAGCGGCACGATGAGCGCCTGGGCGGCGCCGAGGTCGGCCAGCATCGCGGTGGTGGCGCGTCCCAGGGCGTCGGTACGTGCCGCGGCGGCTGGCGGGGGCGGGGCGGCCGGGGGTACGGGGGCGCCGGGCGGCGGAAGGTGGCCCGTGCCGGTGGCCGGGGGCGGCGTGGCCGCGGGCGTGGGGCCGGGAGGTGCGGGGGCCACCGGTACCGGTGCGGAGGGGGACGTACCGGACAGGGTCGTGAGGAAAGGCGCGTTCAGCAGCTGGGTGGGGCCGCCCCGCAGCACCTGGGCCAGCGGGGCCGTCGAGGCGTCGCCGAACAGCGGCGGGTCCGCCTCCAGCACCCCGGCGGGCACGTGGTCCGGTTCCCGGTGGGTCCACGCGGTCCTGCGGACCCGGCCGCGGTCGGCGATCAGGTCGATCACCGCGCTGTCGGCGAGCCGGGGCACCAGCAGCCGGGCCAGGCGCGCCAGCCCCTCCTCCGCCTCCAGCGTGCTCACCAGCGCCAGGGTCAGCTCACCGAGCCAGGTCGCTTCCGCAAGGTCGAATTCGGCCTGTTCCCGGGCGATCTCGCTGTGGGCGTAGCGGTCGGAACGCCGTTCGTTGCGCTCCCCCTCGGCTCCGGTGTCGTGGAAGACCACCACCGTGCCCTGCCCGGGGAGCGGGGCGGACGTCCACCAGACGGGCAGCGGGGTGCCGTCCGCACGGAGCAGGACCGCGCGCTCGCCCGGCTTGATGTCGTCGTGCGACGCGTGCAGGACACGCTCCGCGTCGAGGCCGGTCAGGCCGCCGGGCCGGTGGCCGAGGATCCGTTCCGCCCAGGGATTGCAGGCTATGACGCGGCCGGCGCCGTCCACGGCGTACATCCCCGCGGCGGCATGGGCGAACAGTGTGGACAGCAGCTCGCCATCCGTCGTCCCGGTCAGTGCCGGGGCCCCTTCGGACATGCTCTCTCCCAGACAGTGCGCGCCGGACATCGGCGTCGAGTTCTCGATGTGGTGCGCTGTGCGGCGATCGCCGAGCTGAGCCTCACGGCCGGGGGCCGGGGCCGGGTCGCCAGAGCGGGAGCGGCTGTCATCACCGTACGCGACCCCGTACGGGACACGCGCGGAGTCCGGGGGGAAACAGCACGTACGGGTGGCGGCGAACGGTCCGCGTGTCCGAAAAGACATGGTCCGCCCGACGGGTGATGAGGAGATGTTCCGCACGACTACTCCGGCGGGAGCATCACCCCCTCCTCATCCCGGGGGACGCGCCGGGCGCGGGGGCCGGTGGAGGCTGTGGTCCGGCCGGACCCGCCGGACCGGACCGGCCGGGGCGCGGGAGACGGCAGGACACGGGTGGGACTCCGACAGGGGGAGAAGGACGTGGACGGGACGAAGGACACGCACGCGGACCTGGCGGAGTTCGGCCGGTGCTGGGCGCGTGCGGAGCTGCGCGGTGATGTCGGCTCGCTCGACGGCCTCCTCACGGACGACTTCCGCGGGGTGGGGCCGCGCGGTTTTGTCCTCGACAAACCGCAGTGGCTGGATCGTTACGCGTCGGGGTGTCTCATCCATGACTCGTTCGACTGGGAGGACGTCGAGGTACGCGTCCACGGGGACGCGGCCGTCGCGATCGGTCTGCAACGCCAGCAGAGCGTCAACGACGGCCGCGACGCGGACGGTTACTTCCGCCTGACCCAGCTCCTGACAAAACACGACGGCCGCTGGAAACTCGCCGCCCTCCACATGGGCCAGGTCGCCGAGCCGCTGCCGTAGGAAGCGGCTCGGCCCTGGGGCGTGTCCGCGAAGTGGCGTCTGGCTCGCGACGCCACTTCGCGGACACGCCCTTGGTTCTAAGGGGTGGGCAGGAAGCCTGTGGTGTGGAAGTAGGTCAGGTAGCGGGTGAGGACCTCGTCCGTCAGGGGTGGCTGGTGGGCGCCCAGGGACGCTGCCGCCTTGGTCGTCTGGCCGGAGTCGAAGCGGCGGTGGTCCCTTGCCTCGGGGCGGGGGCGGGTCTCTTCGCCGAGGAAGAGCTGGGCCGCGTTGTCGGGTTGTGCCGCGACCAGGGACTGCCAGTCGGGGGCGGGGATCGTTCGCAGTGCGTGGCCGAGGCGGGTGGCGGCCTCGAAGACGCGGTCCAGGCCCGGTGCGTCCGGGTTGGTGAGGTGGTACGTCTCCGCGCCGGTCTGGCCCGCCGTGGAGAGCGCCACCACCGCCGCGCTGACGTGGTCCACGGGCACCCAGTCGGTCGATCCGTACGGCAGGTCCGGTACGGCTCCCGCCTGGAGGCATCCCTTGATGAGCCGCCACAGCAGGTCCCGGTCCTGGCAGGCGCCGGTGGTGGTGTCGCCGCTGATGCGACCGGGGCGGTAGACGGTCACCGGCAGGCCGCGTTCGCGGGCCAGGCCGACGAGTCCCTCCGCGACCCACTTGCTGCGCGCGTACCCGTCGGGCAGGCCGGACGCGGGGCCCGCCGGGGTCGACTCCGTGATGGTGAGGGGGTCGGGGCCGGGCGCCGGCGCGTAGACGCCGGTGGTCGAGATGTAGTGCATGCCGGGTGAGGCGGAGTCGGCGAGCAGGCGCAGCAGTTCCTCGGTGCCGCCGACGTTGGGGGCGCGCAGATCACCGTACGGGGCGGCGAAGTTGACGCGTGCGCCGTTGTGCAGGACGGGGCCGAGGCGGCGGACCAGGGCGGTCCTCTCCTCGGGCGACAGGCCGAGGCCGGGGGCGGCGAGGTCACCGGGGACGGGGCGGATCAGGGCCTCGTACCGGGGGCGCCACAGGCCGTAGCGCTCCAGGTTGACCCGCAGCCGGTCCCCCGCGCTCCGCTCGTCCGCGGCCCGTACGAGGCAGTCGACCGGGCCGTCGGTGGTCTCGATGAGGTCCCGCAGGAGGAACGCGCCGAGGAAGCCCGAGGCGCCGGTCAGCAGGGGCCGGGCGGTGGGGCGCGAGAGCCCGCGGGCGGCGGGCGCAGGGGCCGGGCGGAGAACGTTCCGGCCCGCGCCCGTGATGTCCGTGGCCAACCGCACCTCGGCGGTGAGGTCCGGCCCCGCGGTGGTCTCGTCGCTCGTGTCGGGCGTCTCGCTCCCGTCGTCCTCCGTACGCCCCAGGAGACGGTCGACGCCCTCGACCGTGGGCGCCGCGAACAGGGCGCGCAGGGAGACGCGGTGGCCGCATCTCTCCTCGATCCGCTGGACCAGGGTCACGGCCAGCAGGGAGTGGCCGCCCAGGGCGAAGAAGTCGTCCGTGACCCCGACCTCGGGCACGCCGAGCGTCTCCGCGAACGCCTCGCACAGGGTGCGCTCGCGGGCGGTGCGCGGGGCGCGGCCACCGGCCGTCACCACCAGGTCGGGCGCGGGCAGGGCGCGCCGGTCGGTCTTGCCGTTGGGGGTGACGGGCAGGACGTCGAGCCGTACGAAGGCGGCGGGGACCAGGTGGGCGGGCAGGGTGGCGGCGAGGTGGGCGCGCGGATCGGCCTCCGTCCCGCCCACCGTGTACGCGACGAGGCGCCGGTCCCCCGGCCGGTCCTCGCGGACCACCGCGCACGCGGCGGCGACACCGGGCAGGGCGGTGAGGGCGGCCTCGATCTCGCCGAGTTCGATGCGGAAGCCGCGCAGTTTGACCTGGTCGTCGGCGCGGGACACGTAGACGAGCTCCCCGCCGGCCGTCCAGCGCACCAGATCGCCGGTGCGGTACATACGGCCCCCCGCCGGGTCGAACGGGTCGGCCACAAATCGGGACGCGGTCAGGGCGGCCCGGCCGTGATAGCCGCGGGCCAGCCCCGCGCCGGACACGTAGAGCTCGCCGACGACGCCGGCCGGCACGGGCTCCAGCCGGTGGTCCAGGACATGGACCCGGGTGCCGTCGACGGGTACGCCGATGGGCACGGTACGGCCGGGCGCGCCCGGCCCGTCCGCCTGCTGGAAGACGCTCATGGTGGCGCAGACGGTGGTCTCCGTGGGGCCGTACGCGTTGGTCAGGAACCGCTCCCCCGCCCAGGCGTGCACCAGGGCCGGCGGGCACGCCTCACCGGCGAGGACCATCGTGGTCCCGGCGGGCAGCGAGCCGGGCGGCATCACCGCGAGGGCGGCGGGCGGCAGGGTGAGGTGGGTGACGCCCCGTTCGCGGACGAGGGCGGCGAGGGTGGGACCGGGGAGCAGGGCGTCGCGTTCGGCGATCTCCAGGCAGGCCCCGGAGAGCAGTCCCATGCACAGCTCCCAGAACGCGGCGTCGAAGCTGACCGACGCCATGTGCAGCACCCGGCTGCCCGGGCCGACGCGCAGGCGTTCGCTCTGGGTCCTCGCCATGGCGCCGACACCCCGGTGGGTAACGACGACGCCCTTGGGGCGGCCGGTGGAGCCGGACGTGTAGATGACGTACGCGGGATGCGCCGGGAGCGGGGACGGGCCGGGGCCGGTAGGGGCGCCGGGGTGCGCGGACGGCGGGGTGCCGTCCCGGAGGTCGTCGGCGTACAGGCTGGGCACCGGGGAGTCCGGGAGGCCTCGGTGGACGGCCGGTGTGGTGAGGAGCAGCCGGGGCCGGGCGTCGTCCAGCATGTAGGAGAGGCGCGGCGCCGGGTACGCGGGGTCGAGCGGCACGTACGCCGCCCCGGCCTTGAGGACACCGAGGAGGGCCACCACGAGGTCGTGGGTACGGGGCAGGGCGACGGCCACCCGGTCCTCGGGGCCGATGCCCCGGGCGATGAGCCGGCGGGCGAGCGCCTCGGCGCGGCTGTCCAGCTCGCCGTACGTGAGGGTGGTGCCGGCGTCACGGACCGCCGGGGCGTCCGGGGTGCGCCGGGCCCACTGCGCGAAGAGCGCGGGGACCGTGGACGCGGGCCGGTCCTCGGCGGGTCCCGTGCCCCAGGCAGTGAGGCGGGTGCGCTCGGCGCCGGTGAGCACGCCGTACGCGCGCAGCGGGCGGTCGGGGTCGGTGGTGACGGCGGTGAGCAGCAGGACGAGCCGTTCGGCGAGGCCGCGGACGGTGGCCGGGTCGAAGAGTTCCGTCGCGTAGTCGACGGTGGCCCGCATGCCGCTGGGCGTGCCGCCGGTGTCGTACGTCTCGGTGAAGGTGAACGACAGGTCGAACTTGCTGACTCCGAGGTCGACCGGTACCCCGGCGACGGTGAGGCCGGGCAGGTCGACGGGGGCGGTGGGGGTGTGGTTCTGGAGGATGAGCATGGTCTGGAAGAGCGGGTGATGGTTCTGCGAGCGTGCGGGGTTGAGCAGTTCCACGAGTCGCTCGAAGGGGACGTCCTGGTGGGCGTACGCGGAGAGGTCGAACTCCTTGACGCGGTCGAGGAGTTCGAGGAACGTCGGGTCGCCCGTGAGGTCCGTGCGCAGCACGAGAGTGTTCACGAAGAAGCCGACGAGGTCCGAGGTGGCCTCGTCGGTGCGCCCGGCGACGACCGTGCCCAGCGGGATGTCGTCGCCCGCGCCGTGCCGGGAGAGGACCGTCGACAGGGCGGCCTGGAGCACCATGAAGACGCTGCACCCGGCGGCGCGGGCGAGGTCCGCGATCCTTCGGGCGGTGGCGCCGTCGAGGGTGAAGTCGTGGGTGGCGCCGGTGTGCCGGGGCACGGCGGGGCGCGGCCGGTCCCACGGCAGGTCGATCACCTCCGGCAGTCCGTGCAACGCGCCTTTCCAGTGCACGAGTTGACGTGCGACGAGGCTCTCCGGGTCCTTCTCGTCGCCGAGCAGGCGGCGCTGCCACAGGGTGTAGTCGGCGTAGTCGGCGGGGAGCGCGGTCCAGCCGGGTTCCCCGTCGCGGGTCCTGGCGCGGTAGGCGGCGCCGAGGTCCCGGGTGAGGGGGGCGAGGGAGGAGCCGTCGGCGGCGATGTGGTGGATCACGAGGACCAGGACGTGCGCGTCGTCGGCCAGGCGCAGCAGGGTCGCCCGGAGCGGGAGGCGGTGCTCGATGTCGATCGGTTCGGTCGCGGCGGCTCTGACGCGGTCGGGAAGTCCGGTCGCGTCGATGTCCTCGACGGCGAAGGGGAGTTGGACGTCGTCCGGGGCGGTGAGGTGCTGGCGCGGTCCGCCGTCGTCCCCGGGGAAGACGGTGCGCAGGGCGGCGTGCCGGGTGACGAGATCCCGGAGGGCCTGGCGCAGGGCGTCCGTGTCGAGCGGGCCGTCCATGCGGATCGCGAAGGGGATGTTGTACGTGGCGGACGGGCCTTCGAGCCGGTGCAGGAACCACAGGCGCTGCTGCGCGTAGGACAGCGGGAGCACGGCGGGCCGTTCGCGCGGGACGAGGGCGGGGCGGGCGGGCCGGGCCGCGTCCTCCAGGGCGGTGGCGAACGTGGCGACGGTGGGGTTCTGGAAGAGGGTACGGATCTCGCTCTCGGTGCCCAGGGCGGTGCGGACGCGGCCCACGAGGCGGGTGGCGAGCAGGGAGTGGCCGCCCAGGGCGAAGAAATTGTCGTCGGCGCCGACGCGGTCCACGCCGAGGACGTCGGCGAACAGCCCCGCGAGGATCTCCTCGTGGGCGCCGCGCGGCGGCCGGCCCGCCGCGCCGGGCGCGGGGGCGGGGGCGGGCAGGGCCGCGCGGTCGAGCTTGCCGTTGGGGGTCAGGGGCAGCGCGTCGAGCGGCTGGATCGCGGTGGGCACCATGTACGCGGGCAGGTGGCGGCCGATGTGCGCGGCGAGCAGGTCGGGGTCCGGGGTGTGTCCGGGTGCGGGGACGACGTACGCGGTGAGGGTGCGGTCGCCGGGCAGGTCCTCGCGGACCAGGACGCAGGCGCCGCGCACGGACGGGTCGGTACGGAGGACCGCCTCGATCTCGCCGGGTTCGATGCGGTGGCCGCGCAGTTTGATCTGCTGGTCGGCCCGGGCCACGTGGTGCAGGGTGCCGTCGGCGTCCCGGCGCACGAGGTCGCCGGTGCGGTACATACGGCTGCCGTCGCCGGCGAACGGGTCGGCGACGAAGCGGGTGGCGGTGAGGCCGGGCCGCCCCAGGTAGCCGCGCGCCACGCCGGGGCCGGCGACGTACAACTCGCCCTCGGCTCCAGGTGGTACGAGCCGCATCGCCGCGTCCAGGACGTACCCGCGCATGCCGTCGAGCGGCCGGCCGATCGGGGGCACGCGGCCGGGGGTGTCGTCGGGGCGGACGCGGCGCAGGGTGGCGAAGGTGGTCGTCTCGGTGGGCCCGTACGCGTTGAGGACGGCGGTGCCGGGGTGGGCGGCGGCGAGGCGCTGGAGGACGCCGGGCGCGGCGGCCTCCCCGCCGGCGGCGGCCAGCCGCAGCAGGCCGAGGGCGCCGGGGTCGGTCTCGGCGATGACGTTGAACAGGGCCGTGGTCAGGAAGGCCGCCGTGACGCCGTACAGGGCGACGAGGTCGCGGAGCACGGCGGGCTGGAGGGTGCCGTCGGGGGCCACGACCACGCGGCCGCCGTTGAGGAGAGGGGCCCAGATCTCGAAGGTGGAGGCGTCGAAGGCGTACGCGGAGTGCAGCAGGACGGCGTCGGCCGCGCCGTCCCCCCAGGTCCGCTCGGCCGCGAGGGCGGTGATGTCGGCGTGGGTGACGCCGACGCCCTTGGGCAGGCCGGTGGAGCCGGAGGTGAACATCACGTAGGCGAGCCGTGCGCCGCCCGGGACGGCGGGGAGGGTCCGGGGGGTGGCGGGGACGGTCCCGGGGGTGGCGTGGCCGCCGTGCCGGACCCGGCCCGCGGCGTCGACGGTCACCACAGCGACGTCCGGGCCCAGTCGGCCCATCCACGGGTGCGAGCGGGTGGATTCGTCGACGATCAGGGCGCGTACGGCGGCCACCCCGGCGACGCGGACGAGCCGTTCGACGGGCCAGCGCGGGTCGAGGGGTATGTAGGCGGCGCCCGCGCGCAGGGCCCCGAGGGAGCCGGTGACCAGGGCGGCAGAACGGCCGAGGAGAATGCCGACACCGTCCTCGGCGCCGATCCCGAGGCCTGTGAGGGCCCGGGCCAACTCGTCCGACACATCGGTCAGTTGGCGGTACGTCAGTTCCTCGGCGGCCCCGGTCACGGCGACCGCGTCCGGGTGGCGGGCGGCGTGCCGGGCGACGGCGTCCGGGACGCTCATGTCCAGGTCGGCGCCGGTGATTTCGGCGCCGCGCCCCTGGGAGAGCAGGGTGTCACGCTCCCCGTCCAGGAGGACGGGGACGGTGTCGGCGCGGCCGTCGAGCCCTTCCGCCATCACGGTCAGCAGGCGCCGCATGCGGGCGACCGTACGGGCCACCTCGTCGCGGTCGAGGACGGCGGCCCGGTAACCGAAGGTGATCCGCAGGGCGTCGCCCGGTGCGATGGTGAGGGTGAGCGGGTAGTGGGCGGCGTCGGTGCCGCTGAACCCGGTGACCGCGAGATCGGGCAGTCCTTGCTGGGCCGTACGGAGCGCCTCGGCATCCAGCGGGTAGTTCTCGAACACGGCCAGGGTGTCGAAGAGTTCGTCGAGCCCGGTGACGCCGCGCAACTCGGTGAGGCCCACGTACTGGCTGCCGAGGAGACGGCCCTGCTCCTCCTGGAGCCGGGTCAGGAGCGCGGCCAGGGTCTCGCCGGGCGCCGGGCGGAGCCGGACCGGCACGGTGTTGATGAACAGGCCGACCATCGACTCGACGCCCGGGATCTCCGGCGGACGGCCGGAGACGGTGGTGCCGAACATGACGTCACGGCGTCCGGTGAGGTGGGCGAGCAGCAGCCCCCAGGCGCCCTGGACCAGGGTGTTGAGGGTCAGCCGGTGGGCGCGGGCCGTCTCCCGCAGCCGGAGCGTGGTCGTCTCGTCCAGGTCGAGGACGAGGGTCTCCGGCAGGTCGCCGGCTTTCGCCACGTCCGCGCCTCCGCGCCCGGCGAGCAGGGTCGGCGCCTCGACCCCGGCCAGGGCGGTGCGCCAGGTGTCGAGAGCGGCGGTACGGTCCTGTGCGGCCAGCCAGGCGAGGTAGGTCCGGTACGGAGCGACGCGCGGCAGGGCGCTGTCGTCGCCCCGGCTCGCGTACAACTCGAACAACTCCCGTACCAGCACGGGCATCGACCAGCCGTCGAGCAGGATGTGATGGCTCGTCATGACGAGGCGGTGGCGTCGCGGCGCGGTGTGCACCAGGGTGAACCGCATCAGCGGCGGGGTGGCGAGGTCGAAGCGGCGCGTGCGGTCGGCGGCGAGGAACGCGGTGAGGCGTTCCGCTGTCGTGCCGGTCCCGTCCGTGCCCGTCCCGTCCGTGCCGGTGCCCACCGCACCCGTCAAGTCCGTGCCGGTCAGGTCCACTTCCTCCAGCGGCACGGCCACTTCGGCGGCGACGGCCTGCACCGGCTCGTCCAAGTCCTCGTGAAGGAAACCGACCCGCAGGTTGGCGTGCCGCCGCAGCAGGCCGGCGATCGCGGCGCGCAGCGTGGGGACGCTGACGGAGCCTTCGAGGTCGAAGACGAACTGCGCGGTGTAGACGTCCACGGCGTGGGAGTCGTACAGCGCGTGAAAGTGCATGCCTGCCTGCAACGGCGTCAGCGGCAGTACGTCTTCCAGCTGGAACCCGGTCACTTGCGTCCACCCCACTTGTTCTGAAGTCGGTCGATCTGGGCCTGGTTGAGCGAGACCAGGGGAAGGTCGGACGGCGTCCAGCCGCCCGCGTCGGGTCGTTCGGTGTGTTCGGCGAGGGCGCGCAGGGCGCGGCCGAACGTGTCGGACAGGGCCTCCACGTCCTCCTCCTTGAGGAGGTCGCTGGGCCACGTCCAGCGGATCACCAGGCGCGGTCCTTCCGGCAGGTCCTCGGTGTGCGCGTTGATGTCGAGGACGTGGTGGACGGGCATGTCCGGGTCCTGGCTGCGCGGGCCGCCGCCGTCGAGCAGCACGTCCCAGTCGGCTTCCGTTCCCGGCCCCCCGCCGTCGTCCGCGTCGGCCGGAGCGGCGTACCGGCCCAGGTAGTTGAAGCCGATCTGGGGCGTGGGCGCGGCGGCCAGCCGGGGGCGGGTGGCCGGATTGAGGTGGCGCAGCATGCCGTAGCCGACCCCGTGGTCGGGGACGGTCCGCAGCTGTTCCTTGACGCGTTTGAGGGCGCGTTCGACCAGCGCGGCGTCGAAGTTCCGGGGGTCGCGGGTGTCGCCGGGGCCGGGGTCGAGCCGGACCGGGTAGAGGCTGGTGAACCAGCCGACCGTACGGGACAGGTCGAGGTGGTCGGCGAGTTGCTCGCGGCCGTGGCTCTCCAGGTCCAGGAGGACGCCGGTGCCGGCCGGCCGGTGTTCGCCGCGGGCGGCGGCCCGTTCCGCGCGCCAGGAGCGGACGGCAAGGGCGAAGCCGGTGAGCAGGACGTCGTCCACGCCGGCGTGGAAGGCGGCGGGGACGGTGGTGAGCAGGGGTGTCGTCCACGTGGCGGGCAGATGGGTGGTCAGGGTGCGGGTGCGGTCGGCGGTGTCCAGGTGGGGGTCGAGCGGCCGGTATCCCAGCTGTGGGTCGGGGGCGCTCACCACCTCTTCCCACCGGGGCAGTTCGGCCTCGCGGCCGGCGCCGCGCGCCTGGGAGGCGAGGAGTTGGGCCCAGCGCCGGTAGGAGGTGGTGACGGGGGGCAGGGTCGCGGGGCCCCCGCTGCTGACGGTGTGCCAGGCGGTGGCCAGATCGGCGGCGAGGACGCGCCAGGAGACCGCGTCGACGGCCAGGTGGTGCACGACGAGGAGCAGCCGCCCGCGCGCGTGCGGTCCGGCGTCGGCCCAGACTGCCTGGACCACGTTCCCCTCCGCGGGCCGCAGCCGCCTGCGGGCCTGTTCGCCGGCCTCCGTGACAGCGGCGCGGGTGGCACCGGCGCCGAGGCCCGTGACGTCGACGCGGGTGAAGCGGTCGCGGGCGGACACGGCGTCGGGCGGCATCGCTTCGAGGACGGGTCCGCCCCCGGCCGGGCGGGTGACCCGCAGCCGCAGCATCGCGTGGAGGTCGAGGAGGAGTTGGAGGGCCGCGACGAGGGAGTCCTCGCCGGCGCCGGCGGGTGTGCGCAGCACCCCGGACTGGTTGTAGCCGTCGATGGCGCCGGGCCGCTCCAGGAGCCAGGCGATGATGGGAGTCGGTGGCAGCTCGCCGGTGCCCGGATCGGCGGGGGCCGCGATCCGCTGGTCGAGTGCGGTGGCTGCCGCCGCGATGGCTTCGGGCGTGCGGTGGGCGAAGACGTCGCGCGGGGTGACCCCGAGGCCGGCCTCGCGGAGGCGGCTGACGAGCTGGATGGAGAGGATGCTGTCACCGCCGAGCGCGAAGAAGTCGTCGTCGGTGCGGACCATTTGGGCGCGCAGGACGAAGGCGAACACGTCACAGAGGACCTGCTCGCGTTCGGTACGCGGCTCTCCGCCCGGCCGGGTGGCCGCCGGGCGCGCCGGGACGGGCAGGGACCGGCGGTCGGTCTTGCCGTTGGGGAGCAGCGGCAGCGCGTCGAGGGGCACAAACACGGTGGGCACCATGTACGGCGGCAGGACCGAGGTGAGCCGCGCGCGCAACTCCCCGTCGGCGAGAGGTGCGTGGCCGCTCCGCGGGTCGGGAACGGTGTAGGCGACCAGACGCCGCTCGCCCGGCCGGTCCTCGCGCACGAGGGCGCAGGCGGCGGCGATGGAGTCGACGGCGGTGAGCGCGGCCTCGATCTCGCCGAGCTCGATACGGAAGCCGTGCAGCTTGACCTGGTCGTCGGCGCGGGAGACGTAGGTCAGCAGCCCGTCGGCGTCCTGCCGGACGAGGTCGCCCGTACGGTACATGCGGCTCCCGGCGGGGCCGTACGGATCGGCGACGAAGCGCGCGGCCGTCAGGCCGGGGCGCCCCAGGTAGCCGCGCGCGAGCCCGTCGCCCGCCACGTACAGCTCGCCGGTGACACCCGGTGGCACCGGCCGCAGACCGGCGTCCAGGACATGGGCGCGGGTGTTGTCGACGGGGCGGCCGAGCGGCACGCCCCCGTCCCGCGCGGCGGTGTCCGGCCCCCCGCCCCGGTGGTGGTGGGCGGTGGCGTCGATGGTCGTCTCGGTGGGCCCGTACAGGTTGTGCACCTCGGCCCGCCAGGCGCGCCCGACCCGCTCCGCCAGGGACCGGGACAGCGGTTCGCCGCCGCACAGGACGGCCCGCAGGGTCGCGGGCGCGTCGTCGGGACCGGTCTCGGTGAGGATGAGCGAGAGGTGCGAGGGAACGAACTGGGCGACGGTCACGCCCGTGTCGCGCATCCGGGCCAGCAGTCCTGCGGGGTCGTGGTTGGCGACGGGCGGCACGGGGCAGGTGGAGCCGCCGTGCAGGAGCGGCAGCCAGGTCTCCCACACCGAGGCGTCGAAGCTCGGCGAGGTGCGGGCGAGGACCCGGTCGTCGTCGGTGAGGCCGAGGTGTCCCGCCATCCACGCCATGTGGTTGGTCAGGGAGGCGTGGGTGACCACAACGCCCTTGGGGCGGCCGGTGGAGCCCGAGGTGTAGATGACGTACGCCGCGTCGCGCGGGTCCGGCGCGGCGGCCGGCGGCGCGGCGCGCCCGGTGGACCAGGCGGCGCGGTCGTCCAGCGCCAGGCTCGGCAGGGACAGGCCGCGGCGGGCGGCGCGGTCGGCGCCGTGGGTGAGGAGCAGCGCGGGACGGGCGTCGGCGAGCATGTGGGCGATCCGTGCCGCGGGGTACTCCAGGTCGACCGGCAGGTAGGCGGCCCCGGCCTTGGTGACCGCCAGCATCGCCACGACCTGGTCGGCGGTGCCTTCCAGGGCGAGCGCGACGAGGTCGCCGCGGCCGATGCCCCGGTCGTGCAGGTGGTGCGCCAAGTCGTCGGAGAGCTGGTCGAGTTCACGGAAGGTGAGGCGGTACGCGCCGTCCCGCACGGCGATCGCGGCGGGTGTACGGGCGCACTGCGCGCGGAACGCCTCGGGCGCCGTGGCCGCCGCCCGGGGCCGGACGGGTCCGTGGGCGGCGTGTGCGAGGCTCCGCCGCTCGGCCGCGTCCAGGACGTCGACGGTGTGGACGCGGCGGCCGGGGTCGGCGGCGAGCGAGGCGAGCACGCGGGTGAGCCGGGCGGCCAGGGTGTGCGCGGTGGTGGGGGTGAAGAGTTCGGTGGAGAACTCCAGGACGCCGTCGAGGCCGGCGGGCCGGCCCGTGCCGTCGTGTCTCTCGGCGAAGGTGAAGGTCAGGTCGAACTTGCTGATCCCGGTCCGCACGGGCTGCTGCGTCACCGTGAGACCCGGCAGGTCGACGATGGCGTCCGCCTGGTTCTGGAGGACGAGCATGGTCTGGAAGAGCGGGTGGTGGTTCTGGGCCCTGACCGGGCTGAGGGAGTCCACCAGCCGTTCGAAGGGCACGTCCTGGTGGGCGTAGGCGGCGAGGTCGAACTCCCGTACCCGGTCCAGCACTTCGGCGAAGGTGGGGTCCCCGGTCAGGTCGGTGCGCAGGACCAGGGTGTTGACGAAGAAGCCCACCAGATCGTCGAGGGCTTCGTCGGTGCGTCCGGCGACGGCGGTGCCGAGCGGGATGTCCTCACCGGCGCCGTGCCGGGACAGCAGCACCGACAGGGCCGCCTGGAGCACCATGAAGAGGCTGCATCCCCGGGACCGCGCGAGGTCCGCGAGGGCCCGGTGGGTGTCCGCGTCGACCGGGAAGGTGAACGCGTCGCCGCCGTACGCCGTGACAGCGGGTCTCGGTTGGTCGCAGGGCAGTTCGAGCAGGTCGGGGGCTCCGGCGAGGGCCGTACGCCAGAAGTCCAGCTGGCGGGCGGCCCGGCTGGCCGGGTCGTCCTCGTCGCCGAGCAGCGCGCGCTGCCACAGGGCGTAGTCGGCGTACTGGACGCCCAGTTCCGTCCAGGCGGGCTCCTCCCCCTCGGTGCGCGCCCGGTACGCCGTGCCCAGGTCGCGGGCGAGCGGGGCGAGGGACCAGCCGTCGCCCGCGATGTGGTGGACGACCAGCACGAGGATGTGCGCCTCGGCGCCGAGCCGTACCAGCCGGGCCCGTACGGGGAGTTCGGCGCTCACGTCGAAGGCGTGCGCCACCTCGGCGGACAGCACCTCGTCCAGGCGGGCGGGATCGGTGTCGGGGCCAGTGTCGGGGTCGGGGTCGGGGTCGGGGTCGGCGTCGGCGTCGGCGTCGGGGTCGGGGTCAGTGCCGGGGTCGATGGAGCGGGGTGTCAGGTCGATGTCGGCGTCATGGGCGTCCAGGACGAGCTGGCGCGCCACCCCGTCGGCGTCGGGGAAGACGGTACGCAGGCTCTCGTGGCGCTCCACGACGTCCACCAGGGCGCTCTCCAGGGCGTCCGTGTCGAGGGGACCGTCCAGCCGCAGCACGAGCGGCACGTTGTACGTGGCGCTGGGCCCCTCGAACCGGTTGAGGAACCACAGGCGCTGTTGCGCGAAGGACAGGGGCAGCGGGTCGGGGCGGTCCGCGACGCGCTCCAGGCGGCTCCTGGCCTTCGCGGCGCCGTCCAGCGCGGCGGCGAGCGCGGCCGGGGTGGGGTGCTCGAAGAGGGTCTTCACCTCGGCCTCCACGCCGAGTGCGGTACGGATGCGCGCGGTGAGACGGGTGGCGAGCAGTGAATGGCCGCCCAGGGCGAAGAAGTTGTCGTCCACTCCCGCGCCGTCGAGGCCGAGCACGTCGGCGAAGAGTCCGCACACGATCTCCTCGCGGGCGGTACGGGCCGCGCGCCCGCGGACCGGGCTGTGCTGGGCGGGCGCCGGGAGGGCGCGCCGGTCCACCTTGCCGTTGACGGTCAGCGGCAGCGCGTCGAGCGGGACAAACGCGGAGGGCACCATGTAGGCGGGCAGGGACCGGCCGACGGCCCGGGCCAGGTCGCCGGGTTCCGGGCTCGACCCGGTGGCGGGCACCACGTACGCGACGAGCCGCCGGTCGCCCGGGGTGTCCTCGCGGACGACGGCGAAGGAGTCGGCGACTCCCTCGCAGGAGGCCAGCACGCCCTCGATCTCGCCGAGTTCGATGCGGTAGCCGCGCAGCTTCACCTGGCCGTCGGCACGGGTGACGTACGCGATCTGCCCGTCGCGGGTCCAGCGGACCAGGTCGCCGGTGCGGTACATGCGCCCGCCCGCCGGGTCGAACGGGTCGGCCACGAACCGCGCGGCGGTCAGGGCGGGCAGCCCGGTGTACCCGCGGGCGACGCCGCGTCCCGCGAGGTACAACTCCCCCACGACACCCGGCGGTACGGGCCCCAGGGAGGCGTCCAGGACGTAGAGGCGCATGCCGTCCAGGGGCCGCCCGATGGGCGGCGGGCCCGACGGCAGGCCGGCCGCCACCTCGTAGCGCGTCGCGAAGGTGGTGGTCTCGGTGGGTCCGTACACATGGAGGACCCGTACGCCTGGCGCGGTGGCGGCGACCCGCTGCATCGCGTCCGGAGAGGCCAACTCCCCACCGGCGCAGACGAGTCGGAGGCCGGCGAAGGTGCCGGGGTCGGTCTCGGCGATCACGTTGAACAGGGCTGTCGTCAGGAAGACGGCGGTCACTCCGTGCTCCTGGACGGCGATGTCGAGGGTGCGCGCCTCCAGGACGCCGTCCGGTGCGACGACCACCCGGCCGCCGTGCAGGAGCGGCGCCCAGATCTCGAACGTGGAGGCGTCGAAGACGTACGCCGAGTGCATCAGGACCGCGTCGGCGGCGCCGTCCCGCCAGGCCGAGTCGGCGGTGAGCGCGACCACGTCGGCGTGGGTGACGCCGACCCCCTTGGGCAGGCCGGTGGAGCCGGAGGTGAACATCACGTACGCGAGGGCGCCGGGGCCCGGCACGTCGGGGGGGTGTCCCGGCCGTTCGGGCGCGCCCCGCAGGACCCGGCCGAGCCGGTCCACCACAACAACCGGCAGTTGACGGGCTCTTGCGGTCACCCAGGGGGCGGCGGCGGTGTCCTCGCCGACGACCAGGACCCGTACGTCCGCCACTTCGGCGACCTGGTCGAGCCGTTCCTCGGGCCAGCGGGCGTCCAGCGGGACGTAGGCGCCGGCCGCGCGGACCGCGCCGAGGGACGCCGTCACCACGGCGGCCGACCGGCCGAGCACCACCCCGACCCCGTCCTCCGGGCCGACGCCGAGGCCCACCAGGGTGCGGGCGAGGCCGGCGGAGATCCGGTCGAGCTCGGCGTACGTGAGGGTGGTGTCCTCGCCGGTGACGGCCACGGCGTCCGGGGTGCGGAGCGCCTGGGCCGCGAAGAGGGCGGGCAGGGTGGCCGCGTCCGGGGTGCCCGGCGTGTCCGGGGTGCCCGCGGGCAGGCCGCGACCGGTGCCCCAGCGCGTCACCCGGGTGCGTTCGTCCGGTGTCATCAGGTCGTAGCCCGCCACGGACCGGCCGGGGTCGGCCGCCACCTGCTCCAGGAGGCCGACCAGACGGGCCGCGAAGGCCTCCACGGTGGTCCGGTCGAAGAGAGCGGTGGCGTACTCGATCCCGGCGGTGAGGCCGCCCCCGCCCCGCTCCTCGGTGAAGGCGAAGGTGAGGTCGAACTTGCTCAGGCCGTTGTGGACGAGCCGGTCCTCGACGGTGAGCCCCGGCAGGTCGGGGCGGACGGTCTCCTGGTTCTGGAGGACCAGCATGGTCTGGAACAGCGGATGGTGGTCACGTGCCCGGACGGGGTTCAGGCTCTCGACAAGACGCTCGAACGGCACGTCCTGGTGCCCGTAGGCGGCCAGGTCGAACTCCCTGACCCGTACGAGCAGTTCACGGAAGGTCGGGTTGCCCGACAGGTCCGTGCGCAGGACGAGCGTGTTGACGAAGAACCCGACCAGGTCCTCCAGCGCCTCGTCCGTACGCCCGGCGACGGGCGAGCCGAGCGGGATGTCGTCGCCCGCGCCGTGCCGGTGCAGCAGGGTCGCCACCGCCGCCTGGAGCACCATGAACAGGCTGCTGCCCGACTCCCTTGCCAAAAGGAGGAGTTGGGTGTGCAGGGACGGTGGTACGTCGAAGGTGTGGACGGCCCCTCTGGGGTCGGTGGTGACCGGGCGCGGACGGTCCAGCGGCAGATCGATCAGCCCGGGCAGACCGGCCAGGGCGCTGTGCCAGTGGTCGAGCCGGCGCCGCAGCACGTTCGGCGGCGCGTCTTGGCCTTCGTTGCTGCTCTCGTTGCTGCCGTCATCGCTGCCGTCAGTGCCGTCGCCGAGGGCGGCCCGCTGCCAGAGGGTGTAGTCGGCGTACTGGAGCGGCGTACCGGCCGGTGGCTCCGGTGCCCGGCCCGCGAGACGGGCCCGGTAGGCGTCGCCGAGATGGCGGGCGAGGGGCGCGAGGGACCAGCCGTCGCCCGCGATGTGGTGCAGGACGAGCACCAGGACGTGGTGAGCGGGTGACGAGCGCAGGAGCAGGGCGCGCAGCGGCAGGTCCGTGACGACGTCGAACGGCTCGCGCACGGCGGCCAGGACGGCCGCCTCCAGATCGGCGGGCGCCGTGCTCACCACCGGCAGGGGAGGCGTGGCGGTGTCGGCGGGGAGGATCAACTGGTGCGGTACGCCGTCCCGTTCGGGGAACAGCGTGCGCAGCGCCTCGTGCCGCTCCACGACGTCGGCGAGGGCGGCGCGCAGGGCCTCCGGGTCGAGCCGGCCGCCGAGTTCCAGGACGAGCGGGATGTTGTAGGCGGAGCTGGGGCCTTCGAGGCGGTTGAGGAACCACAACCGCTGCTGCGCGAAGGACAGCGGCAGCGGATCGGGCCGCGACGCGGCGGGTGCCACCGGCGGGCGGGCGTGGCCCGGTGTGTCGAGGACGCGGGCCAGGCCCGCGACGGTGGGGTGCTCGAAGAGGGTACGTACGGCGGTCTCGGCGCCCAGGACGGAACGGACGCGGCTGACCACACGCATGGCGAGGAGCGAGTGGCCGCCGAGGTCGAAGAAGCTGTCGTGCGGGCCGACCGAGGGCACGTGCAGGACGTCGGCGAAGATCCCGGCGAGCAGGTCCTCCTGGAGAGTGCGCCGCCCCGCGCCGGCGGACGTGTCGGGGCCCGGGGCGGGTGCGGGCAGGGCGCGTCGGTCCACCTTGCCGTTGGGCAGGAGCGGGAGGTCGTCCAGGAGGACGACAGTGCCGGGCACCATGTAGTGGGGCAGGCTCTCGGCGAGGCCGTCACGGAGGGCGGCGGGGCGCGGGGCCGGGTCGCCGGCGACGGCGTAGGCGACAAGGTGGCGCCGGCCGGGTTCGTCCTCGCGGATCACGGCGCAGGCGGCCGTGACGCCGGGGCGCGCCAGGAGCGCGGCCTCGACCTCGCCCAACTCGACGCGGAAACCGCGGAGTTTGACCTGGTCGTCGGCGCGGGACACGTAGTCGAGCAGCCCTTGCCCGTTCCACCGTACGAGATCGCCCGTCCGGTACATGCGGGCGCCGGTGGCGTCGAAGGGGTCGGCGACGAACCGTTCGGCGGTCAGACCACGGCGGTGCAGGTAGCCGCGGGCGAGGTTGGGGCCCGACAGGTACAACTCCCCTGTGACACCCGGCGGTACGGGCCGCAGCCGGCCGTCGAGGACGTAGGCGCGCGTGGTGTCGACGGGGCGGCCGATGGGCACGGTCTCGGACGGTGTGCCGGGGTCCGCGTGCTCGGCGGTGCCTGGGCTGCCCGTCCCCGGACCGCCGAAGTCCGGATCTCCGACCCGGTGGGCGGTCGCGTCGACGGTCGCCTCGGTCGGTCCGTACAGGTTGTGCGCCTCGGCCCGCCACAGTCCGGTGATGTCGGCGGCGAGGGCGCGCGGCAGCGGTTCGCCGCCGCACAGGACGGCGCGCAGGTGGGGCAGCGGCGCGGCGTGCGCCGCTTCGGCGAGGACGAGGGTCAGGTGCGCGGGCACGAACTGGGCGACGGTGACGTCGAATCGGCTCATCCAGGAGACCAGGGCGTGCGGGTCCCGGTTGGCGTCGTCGGGCAGGACACAGACCTGGGCGCCGTTCATCAGCGGGAGCCACAGCTCCCACACGGAGGCGTCGAAGCTGGTGGAGGTGCGGGCGAGGACCCGGTCGTCCGGGGTGAGGGACAGGTACCGCGCCATCCACGCCATGTGATTGGCCAGGGCGCCGTGCGGCACGACCACGCCCTTGGGGCGGCCGGTGGAGCCGGAGGTGTGGATGACGTACGCGGGATCCGCCGGGTGGGGGGTGTCCTGGGCGGGCGCGGTGGGTCCCGTGGGCAGGGCGGCGGGGTCGTCGAGGGCGAGCCACGGCACGTCGTGGGCGGGCAGGTCCGCCTGGGCGCGGGTGGTGGTGAGCAGCAGGACGGGCCGGGCGTCGTCCAGCATGTGCCGGATGCGCGCGGCCGGATACCGCGGGTCGACGGGCAGGTAGGCGGCGCCCGCCCGCAGCACGGCCAGCATGGCGACGAGGGTGTCGACGGACGGGGGCACGGCGAGGGCCACCAGGTCCTCGCGGCCCGCGCCCCGCTCGCGCAGGACGTGGGCGACGGCGTCGGCGCGGGCGTCGAGTTCGGCGTAGGTGAGGCTCCTACGCGCGTCGCGCACGGCGACGGCGTGGGGAGTGCGTACGGCCCACGCGCGGATCGCCTCGGGAGCGGTACGGGTCGGCAGCGGGCGCTCCGTACCGCGTCCCTGGCCGAGGAGGACGTCCCGCTCGCCCGGTAGGAGCGGGTCGAGGCCGGCGACGGGGCGGTCGGGGTCGGTCACGGCCTGGGTGAGGACGTGGGCGAAGCGGGCGCTGAGGGCGCGGGCGGTGGGGGCGTCGAAGAGGTCGGTGGCGTATTCCAGGTGTCCGGCGATGCCAGCCGTGCTGTGTGCGGTGTGTTCTGTGTGTTCTGTCTGCGCTGTGACCTCGGTGAGCGAGAACGTCAGGTCGAACTTGCTGATCCCGGTGTGCCGGGACCGGTCGTGGACGGTGACGCCGGGCAGGTCGAGCCCCGCCCGCTCCTGGTTCTGGAGGACCAGCATGGTCTGGAAGAGCGGGTGGTGGTCGCCGGACCGCTCGGGGTTGACCGCCTCCACGAGCCGTTCGAAGGGCACGTCACCGTGGCTGAAGGCCGCGATGTCGAACTCCTTGACGCGGTCCAGCAGTTCACGGAAGGTCGGGTCGCCGGACAGGTCCGTGCGCAGGACGAGCGTGTTGACGAAGAAGCCGACCAGATCGTCCAGGGCCTCATCGGTCCGTCCGGCCACGGCGGTGCCCAGCGGGATGTCGTCACCGGCGCCGTGGGCGCGCAGGGTCACGGCGAGGGCCGCCTGGAGCACCATGAAGGGGGTGCAGCCGGCGGCGCGGGCGAGCCGGGTGAGCGCGGCGTGCGCGGGGGCGGGCAGCTCGAAGGGGACGGTGTCGCCCCGGTGGCTGGGCACGGCGGGGCGCGGCCGGTCGACCGGCAGGTCGAGCAGGTCGGGGGCGCCGCGCAGCGCCTCCTGCCAGAAGGCGAGCTGACGGGCGGCCAGGCTGTCCGGGTCGCTGTCGTCGCCGAGCAGCCGGCGCTGCCAGAGGGCGTAGTCGGCGTACTGCACGCGCGGCGCCGGCAGGCCGGACGTGCCGCCCGTACCCGTGCCCTCGGTCCTGGCGCGGTAGGCGGCGCCCAGGTCACGGCTCAGCGGGGCGAGGGACCAGCCGTCGGCGACGACGTGGTGGAGCACGAGGACCAGGAGGTGACGGGCGGGGGCCAGGCGGAGCAGGTGGGCGCGGACGGCGACGTCACCGGCCAGGTCGAAGGGCACGGCGGTCAGCCGGTCCACCGTTTCCCCGGCCCAGGCGTCCGCGGGCTCCCCCGGCGGGGGCAGCTCCACGACGAGAGGGACGAGCGACGCGGCGGCCCCCGCGTCCAGGACTTCCTGGCGGGCGACCCCGTCGTCCTCGGCGAAGACGGTGCGCAGGCTCTCGTGCCGTACGACCACGTCGGCCAGCGCGCCGCGCAGGGCGTCCGGGTCCAGCGGACCGTCGAGTTCCAGCACGAGCGGCACGTTGTAGGTGGCGCTGGGGCCTTCGAGGCGGTTGAGGAACCACAGGCGCTGCTGCGCGAAGGACAGCGGCACCGCGTCGGGCCGGTCCTGCGGAACGAGGGGCGGCCTGGCCACCCCGGAGGTGTCGAGGACGGCGGCGAGAGAGGCGACCGTGGGGTGGTCGAAGAGGGTACGGAGGTCGAGTTCGGCGCCCAGGGCGGCCCGGGTCCTGCCGATGAGACGGGTGGCGAGCAGCGAATGGCCGCCCAGGGAGAAGAAGTTGTCGTCCACCCCGACGGCGGCCATGCCCAGGACGTCGGCGAACAGGCCGGCCAGGACCTCTTCGCAGGCCGTGCGCGGGACGCCGCCCGTGGTGACGGCGGCGCGGGGCACGGGCAGCGCGCGGCGGTCGACCTTGCCGTTGCCGTTGAGGGGCAGCGCGTCGAGCGGGACAAACGCGGAGGGCACCATGTACGCGGGCAGGCTGCGCGCCAGTCTGCGGGCCAGGGTGGCCTCGTCCGGCCGGGCGCCGGGGGCCGGCACGACGTAGGCGACGAGCCTGCGGTCACCCGGTATGTCCTCGCGGACCAGGACGCACGCGGCGCGCACCTCCGGGTCGGTGACCAGGGTGTTCTCGACTTCGCCCAACTCGATGCGGAACCCTCGGAGTTTGACCTGTCCGTCCGCGCGCCCGACGTACTCGATGGCGCCGCTCTCGGTCCAGCGCACGAGGTCGCCGGTGCGGTACATGCGCCCGCCGCCCCCGTCGTACGGGTCGGCGACAAACCGGGTGGCGGTCAGCGCGGCGCGGCCCTGGTAGCCACGGGCGACGCCCCGGCCGCTCACGTACAGCTCCCCCACGACGCCGGGCGGCACCAGGCCGAGGGAGCCGTCGAGCACGTACAGGACCGTCCCGTCGAGGGGCCGGCCGATGGGCGGCACGCCCGCCGTGCCGGCGTCGACCGGGTGGCGGGTGGCGAAGGTCGTGGTCTCCGTGGGGCCGTACACGTGCAGGACGCGGGTGCCGGGAGCGGCGGCGGCCACGCGCCGCATCACGTCCGGGGTGGCCGTCTCGCCCCCGGCGGCGACCAGCCGCAGCCCGGCGAACGCCGCGGGGTCGGTCTCGGCGACGACGTTGAACAGGGCTGTCGTCAGGAACAGCGCGGTGACCCCGTGCCGGTCCACCAGCTCTGCGAGGACCCGCGCCTCCAGGACGCCCGGCGGCGCGACCACCACGCGGCCGCCGTTCAGGAGCGGCACCCAGATCTCGAACGTGGAGGCGTCGAACACGTAGGCCGAGTGCATCAGCACCGCGTCGGACACGCCGTCCTTCCAGGTGGTGTCGGCGGTCAGCGCGAGGACGTCGGCGTGGCTGACGCCGACGCCTTTGGGCAGGCCGGTGGAGCCGGAGGTGAACATGACGTAGGCGAGCCGGCCGCCGAGGGCCACGGTCGGCCGCACTCCCCGCCGCGGGGGAACCCCGCGTAGAAGGCCGCCGTGATCGTCCACGACGATCACCGGTAGGGTGGCCGCCGTCTCCCGTACCCAGGGCCGGTCGGCATGGGCCGCGTCCACCACCAGGGCCCGGACCCGGGCGACGTCGGCGACCTGGTCGAGCCGTTCGGCCGGCCAGGCCGCGTCCATCGGTACGTACGCGGCTCCGGCGCCCACCACGCCCAGCGTGGCGGACACCAGGGCCGCCGAACGGTCCACCAGGACACCGACACCGTCCTCGGTTCCGACGCCCCAGCCGCACAAGGCCTCTGACAGGGCGTCAGCGAATTCCGCCAGCTCCCGGTACGAGAGCGTGACGGCACCGTCCACCACCGCGGGGGCGTCCGGCGTCCCGCGTACCTGTGCGCGGAACACCTCCGGCAGGGTGGATCCGACGGTCTCCGCGGGCAGGTCCGCCCCCCGGCCCTGGGCGAGCAGCGTCCCGGCGCCGGTCGCGTCGAGGAACGGCAGGTCGCGGAGGGGGACGTCGGCGTCCGCGCCGGCCAGCGCCGAGAGGAAGGAGACGACGGCCCGCTGGTGCAGCCGCACGTCCTCGGGCCGGTACAGCTCCGGGTTGGTGTCGAAGCCGATCAACGGGTCCTTGCCCTCGGCCCGTTCGGAGACGAAGAGGGACAGGTCGTCCACCGGACCGAGGGACAGCAGCCGCGAGGGGGCGGGGGTGCCGGCGAGGTCGAGGTCGTAGTTGTAGCCCATGATGTTGACGACGATGTCGCTCAGGCGCCCGGCGGCGTCCGTCATCCGCAGTTCACGGGCGAGCTGTTCGCGGGAGAAGCGGCGGTGGCGCAGGGCTCCGCGCATCTCGGCGGCGACGGTGCGCACGAGGCCGCCGACGGTCATGTCCCCGGTGACGGTCAGGCGCAGCGGCAGGACGTTGGAGGTCATGCCGACGATGTGCCGCAGCCCGCCGTGGCGGCCGTTGGAGGCGAGGCCCACGGTGACGTCCTGGTTCCCGGTGACCCGGGCGACGTAGGCGGCGACCGCGCTCACGAAGACCGCGGACCAGGTGGTGCGGTGGCCGGCGGCCAGTCGGCGCAGGTCGTCGAAGACGGCGAAGGGCAGCGTCTCGCGGGTGTGCAGCCCGCCGGGCGTGCCGGACAGCTCGTCGGCCGCCGGGGCGTCGGCGCGGCGGCGGATGAGCGCCGTACCGTCACGTCCGTCCTGTAAGTCTCCGGCGCCGGCCGGGTCCGTGAGGTGGCCGGCGGCCAGGCCGGCGAACTTGCCGGTCCAGTACGCGCGGTCCGCCTCGTACTGGTCCGAACCGCGGTAGGCCACTTCACCGGCCACGAGGTCGCGCAGGGGCGCGGCGGGCAGCTCGATGGCGTCCAGGTCCTCGCCCCGCACGGCGCGTGTGTACAGATCGGCGACGGTACGGGTGAAGACGGCGCCGCTGAGGCCGTCGATCGCGATGTGGTGGAAGCGGAGATACCAGTAGTACAGCCGGGGGGCGAGGCGCAGCAGCGCGTAGTGGTGGTGCGGTGCGTCGAGCCGGTCGACGGTGGCCATGTCGGCGGCCATGTAGCGCTCGGCGGCGGCGACGGGGTTGTCGGCGCCCGACAGGTCGACCGGGCGGAGGAGGCCGGTCCGGGGCGGGGAGGGGCGGGCGACACGCTGGCGAACCGTTCCGTCCCGGGTGACGATCTCGAGGTTGAGGCTGTCACACAGGGCGACGGCCCGGTCGAGAGCGGCCGCTAATAACCCTTCGTCGAGGTCACCACGGATCTCGATGCATTCCCCGATATTGCATTTCGGGCTGTCCGGGTCGACCAGTTGCCCGTACCACATGCCCTGCTGGGCCGTGGTCAGTTCGAAAGTATCTTCTGTCTCTTCGGGAGACACTTCTGTGGAGAGGGGACTGTTTTCTTGCATGCCGATCGACACCTTCGGGAAGATTTTAAGGGACAGCGAGAAGGCATGGCGAAACCACCCTCGCCGTTGCGCCCGCTTTTGGGAACGGACCGGTGAAAGCCGAAAGGAAGCCGCCGCGCCTTTGCGCCCGGCGCCGCGGCAGGCTCGAACCAGCGACGGTCATTCGGGCCGTCGTCCGGTGCGAGACCGCGCTTCCTTAGCACATTACGGACGGCGGCAGAGCGGGCCGCCGATGTTTTATGGACAGCGCATGAAGGGGACCTGACTTATGGATCGGACACGACCGATCTCCGACCATCCCTGATCGATTTTGCTCGGACGAGAGCAAGCTCGAAGGAGTCGGAGCTTCGGAGCCGCGCCGGCCGGGCCGGCCGGCCATCCTCGATGGCCCGACCACCTGGGCGGTCCGGCCACCTGGGCGGTCCGGCCGTCCGGCCGCCCGACCTACCCGGCGCTGTCCTCCATCGCCCGCACCAGACTGACGGGCCGCATGTCGCTCCAGGCGTCCTCGATCGCGTCCAGGCATTCCTGTCGCGAGCTTTCCGGTCCCTCGGCGCGCCAGCCGCCCGGAATGTCGAGACGCGCGGGCCACAGCGAATACTGTCCCTCGCTGTTCACCAACGCCACGAACCGCTCGGATTCGTCGTCGAAAGGATTAGTCACGGTCTTTCCCCCCACCTGTTCTCTGTCTTTCCACGGCGTGTTCATCAGCCTTGTCCCCCGTATGCCGTTCCGGACGCCACTTCTCAGCGACACCGTTCGGCACTCGACTCCCTCGCGGCACGATCTCAGCCACGCGGAGCGGCGATAACACCCCCAATACCGGCATGCACGGTAGACCGGGTACAAGTACCCCGCCTTCACCCGTTCACGCCAGTCACCTTAGAGGATCGCGACACTCAAAGACGAACATTTGCGCCGTTACTGACAAGTACTTGACCGGGGGCAATAAACGAGGTAGCCGAGGTCATATGCCAATCGGCACCAGGTGGCAGGTTCCAGCCAATCGATGCACCTTTTGACTGAATATCAACGAATGTAAATCAGTCATTTCGGCCACCCCGCGCATTCGCGAGTCCGCGGCGGGCCCCAATGCGCCTGGCGCGCGCCCCTCTCCTTTCGTGCCTCCGTTAAACGCGGTCAGTAACCGGACGAAGCACGCCCTGGGGCGTGCTTCGTCGGTCGCGGGGCGGGCTCGGGCGCTGTCGTCGTCGCGTCACTCCCCCGTCTGCGAGGGCAGGCGTACGGGCACGGCGAACGCGCCGTTGTGATGGACCAGGGCGTCCCCCTCGCCGTGCCCGCCGCCCGCGTCGATCTCGCCGACGACCAGGATGTGGTCGCCCACCCGCTGACGCAGCGTCACCCGGGCGGTGAGCCAGGCCGGTACGCCGTCCAGCAGCGGCAGCCCGTCGGCCTCCTCCGTCCAGGGGATCCCGTCGAAGCGGTCGATGCCGCTGCGCGCGAACTGCCGGGCCAGCGTGGTGTTCTCGGTGCCCAGTACGTGGACGGCGAAGCGGTCGGCGCGCTGCACGGCCGGGAACGTGGACGCCGTGAGACCGAGGCAGAAGGAGACGAGGGCGGGCTCCAGGGAGACGGAGGTGAAGGAGGTCGCGGTGAAACCGGCCGGGCCCGGGACCGTGATCACGGTGACCCCGGCCGCGTGCCGCCGCAGGGTGCGCCGGAGTATCTCGTCGCCGGTGGCGGGCACCGGCCCCTGGGCGACTCCGGCAGGGCGTTCGATGGACACGGTCATGCCGCTTCCCTTCCTACGAGGTGGTGGCTCACGAACGCGCGCCTTCCGCGCCTTCTTCGCCCTGTTCGGCTGCCGCGGCTTCGTTGCCCGCTTCTGCCTCTTCTGCTTCTGCTGCTTCTGCCTCTTCTGCGTCTGCTGCCTCTTCTGCTTCTGCTGCTTCTGCCGCGTCTGCTGCGTCCGCCGCGTCTTCCGCCTCTTCGACCGTGAGGATCGGGCGCCCGGTGGGATCCGCCCGCAGCCGCTCCAGCCACAGGACAACAACCGCCGCCGTGGTCCGGTGCGAGGCGTCGTTGAGCACGTCGTGCAGCCCGTCGTGCACCACCCCGAGCGTGGCGCGCGGCAGCCGGGCCGCCAGCTCCCGCGCCTGGCCCAGGGGCGTGATCGGGTCGGCCCCGCCGTGCAGGACGAGGGCGGGGACGGCGGGCCGCGCCTCGGAACGCAGCCGGTCCGGTACGGGAGCGTCGAGGCGTCCCCGTACGAACTCCTCGTCGTCGGTGAGCCGTTTGCGGTGCGCGGGGCAGGCGGTACGGGCCGCCAGCTCGGTCTCCCAGGGGCCCGCCGCGTCCCGCGCCACGCCGGCCGCCGGAACGGGCACGGTCGGTGCGGCCCCGGCGACAACGATGCCCGCCACCGGCAGCCGGGGGTCGGCGTCGGCCGCCGTGTGAAGCGCCTGGAGGGCGCCCGTGTCACTGCCGACAAGGATCACCGGGGCGACGGGATCGGGCCCCGCGGCCTCCGCCGCCCGTGCCAGGACGTCCTCGGCCCGGTCGCCGGGTGCGGTGGGGAGCGCGTGGACCCGGTAGCCGTCGGCGGCGAGCCGGCGCCCGAACCGCTCGTACACCAGGGGGTGTTCGCCCCGGCCCGGCAGCACGAGCAGCGTGCCGCGCGGGGCGATCCCTTCGGGCTGGTGCCAACTGCGCGCCGTGACGGGGGTGCTGAGAGCCGGGGCGCTGAACAGGTCGGTCATCGGGCGCTTCCGGCGGGGGCGAGAGCGGGCTCGGCCGACGCGGCGGCGGCTGCGGCCGCCTTGCGGTGGGCGAGTTCCTGGCGGACGAGCGGGAGCAGGTGGCGGCCGTAGTCGACGGCGTCGTCCAACGGGTCGTACCCCCGGATGAGCAGGGTCGTCACCCCGATGTCCACATAGTCGAGCAGGGCTTGGGCGACGGTCTCCGGAGTGCCCACCAGCGCCGTGGTGTTGCCTCCCGCGCCGGTCGCGGAGGCCGTCGGCGTCCACAGCGCGCGGTCGTGCAGATCACCCTTCGCGGCGGCGGCGAGGAGCCGCCGCGAGCCGGTGTTCTGCGGGCCGTCGGGGCCCTGGTGGCGGCGCGCCTGGGCGAAGAAGGGTTTGCCCGCACCGGACTTGATGGTGTCCAGGATGTGATGGGCGCGTTCCCAGGCGAGTTCCTCGGTGGGCGCGAGGATCGGGCGGAACGAGACGCTGATGCCCGGGAGTTCGGTACGGCCCGCCGCGACGGCCGCCGCGCGGACGGACGCGATCTGCTCGGCCGTCTCCGCGAGCGGCTCGCCCCACAGCGCGAAGGTGTCGGCGTGCTTGCCGCCCACGCGGTACGCGGCCTCGGAGGAACCGCCGAAGTAAAGGGGAATGCCGGACGCGTGGACGGGCAGGACCTCGGAGCCGTAGTCCTCGAAACGGTAGTGGTGGCCCTCGTGGCTGAAGGGCTCGCCGGAGGACCAGGCCCGGCGCAGGACGGAAAGGTACTCGTCGGTGCGGTCGTACCGCTCCTCCTTGTCCAGGTAGTCGCCGTCCCTGCGCTGCTCGACGTCGTTGCCGCCGGTGATGGTGTGCACGGCGACCCGCCCGCCGGTGAACTGGTCGAGGGTGGCGAAGCTGCGGGCGGCGAGCGTCGGCGCGATGAAGCCGGGGCGGTGGGCGACCAGCAGGCCGAGCCGTTCCGTGTGCGCGGCGACGTACGCGGCGACCTGGGCGCCGTCGGGCCTGCCCGAGCTGTAGCCGATGAGGATCCGGTCGAATCCGGCGTCCTCGTGGGCGCGGGCGAAGCGGGCGGTGTACGCCCGGTCGATCTGGGGGCCGCTGGGCGGCCTCGTCTCCGAGGCGTCCTGCGTACCGATCATGCCGATGAACTCGACGGAGTGCGGGGCGCGGGCGACGGGGGCGGGGGCCGGGACGGAGGAGCTCTGGTCGGTCATGGATCAGTTGCCTTTCGGTGCGGACCGGCGGTCGTGCGACCGCTGGTCGGACGGGCCGGGAACGTGGACACGGGCGAGTGCCTCACGGCCCGTGGTGAGGAGTACGGAGTCGTCCTGCGGGGTGTGGACCCGGCTGCACAGGACGTCCCGGTAGTGCCGCTGGAGCGGATTGGCCCGGGTCAGCCCGTGGTTGCCGGTCAGGGCGACGGCCTGTTCGACGGCGGTGATGGCGGCCCGGGTGGCGAGGACCTTGACGACGCCCGCCTGTCCGGCCGCCGTACGGTCGCCGTTGTCGACCCGGGCGGCGAGCGTGTCGACCAGGGTGTCCGCCCCGAACAGCGCGGTCTCGATCTCGCCCACGGCGCTCTGGAAGCGGGGCAGGGTGGCCAGCGGCGCCCCGAGGGACGTCGGGACACGTTCGTGGAGGAAGCGGGTGAGCCAGTCGCGGGCCGCTCCCGCCACGCCGAGGTACAGCGCGCTCAGCCCGAGCGCGTTCCACGCACCCGTCTCGGGATCGGGACGGGCGCCCGGCGTCTCGCCCGCCTCGGCGAGGCCGAGGACGTCGCCGAGCGGTACGGACACGGAGTCGAGGACCACGTCGTCGCTGCGGCTCGCGCGCAGGCCGACATGGTCCCAGGTCGGCTCGATCTCCAGTCCCGGGCTGCCCGCGCGCACGACGAACGAGCCGACGCGCACGGGGCTTTCGTCGGTCCGTGCGAAGACGAGCAGCCGGCTGAGGCCGACGGCTCCGGTGGAGTAGATCTTCCGTCCGGTCAGCAGCCACCGGTCGCCGTCGCGGCGCGCGGTGGTGGCGGGCAGGCCGCCCCGAACCGGACTGCCCAACTCGGGCTCCACGCGCAGAGAGTTGACGAGGGCGGGGCCCTCGGCCGACTCGCCGAGGAGGGCCGCGTACAGGGCGGGCGGCCAGCCACCGGGCGTACGGGCCTCGGCCGCGTGGGTGAACAGCGTCATCGCCGTGACCAGCGCGACGGCCGGGTCGCCCGCGCCCAGCGCGCGCAGGATGCGGGCGGTGTCGGCGAGCCCCGCGCCGGGGCCGCCGTGCCGGGCGGCGACGGTGGCGGTGAGCAGGCCGGCCCCGTGCAGGAGGGGGAAGGCCTCGGCGGGGAAGGACGCGTCGCGGTCGTGCTCGGCCGCGCGGGCGGCGAGGCTCTCGGTGACGGCGGGCAGCAGGTCGAGGCGCAGCGCTGGCAGCGCGGGGGCGCGGCCCTGGTCCGGGGTCCTGTTCGTACGGGTCACGGGGTCGCGGGTCACGGGGTCTCCGGCTGGTCGGGGTGCGGGTGGGCGGTGGGGCGGCGCGCGGCGCGCCGGTGGCGGGGTACGGCTCCGCCGTCGAGCAGGGGCGGCGGGCGCCGGACCGTCACCGGCGGGGGGTCGCCGGTGTACTTCTCCGCCTCGACCAGCGCGTGCTGGCCGGTGCAGCCCTGGGTGAGGCGGGAGGTGGGCACGTCGGCCGTCAGGGTGTTGGGGTTGCCGTGCGCGCACAACGGCGGCTGATGCGGGTCCTGTTGCGGTACGGGGTCGAACCACGCGCCCGTCGGCAGGCGCAGCACCCCGGGCCGTACGCCGTCGGTGAGGACGGCCCCGGCGAGTACGGCCCCGCGGTCGTTGAAGATCCGTACGACGTCGCCGTCCCGGATCGCGCGGGCCGCCGCGTCGGCGGGGTGCAGCTGGACGGCCTCGCGTCCGCTGACCTTGGCGCCCAGGCTCAGCGCGCCGACGTCGAACTGGCTGTGCAGCCGGGTGGCGGGCTGGTTGGCGATCAGCAGGAGAGGGTGGCGGCCGGCCGCGGGGCCGCCGGTCCACTCGTCCGGTTCGAGCCACACGGGGTGGCCGGGGCAGTCGGCCAGGCCCAGGGCGGCGACGGCCTCGGACGTGATCTCGATGCGTCCGCTCGGGGTGTCCAGAGGGTGGCGCACGGGGTCGCGCCTGAAGTCCTCGAAGAGCGTGAACTCAGCCGTCCCAGTGGGTAGTTCGTAGTCCCCCGCCGTCCAGAACTCCTTGAACTCCGGTACGTCGGTGCCGGTGGCGCGCAGTTCCTCGCGCCAGGAGCCGTACAGGTGCTCCAGCCACGCGCGCGGGGTCCGGCCCTCGGTGAAGCGCTCGCCGAAGCCGAGCCGGCCGGCGAGTCCGGCGAGGATGGCGTGGTCGTCCCTGGCCTCGCCGACCGGGTCGACGGCGCGGTGCATAGCGATGAGATGGGTGTCGCGCCGTCCGCCGCCGAGGTCTTCGCGCTCCAGCGTGGTGGTGGTCGGGAGGACGATGTCGGCGTGCCGGGCGGTGGCGGTCCAGTGCGGTTCGTGGACGATCACGGTGTCGGGCCGGCCGAAGGCGCGGCGGAGCCGTCCCAGGTCCTGGTGGTGGTGGAACGGGTTGCCGCCGGCCCAGTGGACGAGCCTGATGTCGGGGTACGTACGGGTCTCGCCGTCGTAGTCGTAGGTGTCACCGGGGCGGAGCAGCAGGTCGGCGATCCTGGCGCAGGGGATGAACTCCCCGACCGGGTTGGGGCCTTGGGGAAGATGGGGGAGCCGCAGCGGGGGTCCGTGGTCACCGACGTCACCCATCGAGCCGTAGCCGTGCCCGAACCCGCCGCCGGGCAGGCCGATCTGGCCGAGCATCGCGGCGAGCGCCAGGGCCGCCCAGACGGGTTGTTCGCCGTGCTGGATCCGCTGGAGGGACCAGGTGACGGTGACCAGGGTGCGGGAGGCGGCCATGCGGCGGGCGAGCGCGCGGATACGGGAGGCGTCGAGGCCGCAGATCGCGGCGGCCCAGTCGGCGCTCCTGGCGGTGCCGTCGGCGCGTCCGTCGAGGTAACGGGCGAAGGTGTCGAAGCCGGTGGTGCAGCGGTCGAGGAAGGCGCGGTCGTGCAGGCCCTCGGTGAGGAGCGTGTGGGCGAGGCCGAGCATCAGGGCCGTGTCGGTGGCGGGCACGATGGCGTGCCAGTCGGTGTCGAGTCCTTCGGGCAGGTCGGCGCGGAGCGGGCTGATCAGCGCGACCCTGGTGCCGGCCGCGGCGAGTGCGTCGAGGTGGCCGGGGGTGCGGTGGCGGGTGACACCGCCCGGGGTGACGTGGACGTTCTTGGCGGGGATGCCGCCGAACGCGACGATCAGCTCGGTGTGCGCGATCAGGGTGGGCCAGCTGGACGCGGCGCGCAGCACGGCCTGTGCCCCGGCCGCGCCGACGAGGTGGGGCAGCAGGACGAGCGAGGCGCCGAGGCTGTAGGAGTTGCGGGACGCGGTGTAGCCGCCGAACTGGGCCAGGAAGCGGTGGAGTTGGCTCTGGGCGTGGTGGAACCTCCCGGCCGAGGCCCAGCCGTACGAGCCGCCGAAGACGGCCGCCGGGCCGTGCTCGTCCCTGACCCGGGCGAGTTCGGCGGCCGTCAGGTCCAGCGCCTCGTCCCAGCCGATCTCGACGAAGGGCTCCTGGCCCCGCCGGTCGGTGGGTCCCGGCCCGTGTTCGAGCCAGCCGCGGCGCACGGCGGGGCGGCGCACCCGGGTGGGGTGGCGCAGCGCCCCGTCGATGTTGCCCAGCAGCGGGGACGGCGAGGGGTCGGCCGGGTGCGGCCGGATGCCGAGGTCACCGTGGGGCGTGCCGCCGGGGCCGCCCCCGGCGCCCGTGCCGGGGCGCACGCTGTACGCGCCCCAGTGCGAGGTCGTCGGGAGGGAACCGGCCGGCGGCGCGGCGGGACCCGGCGCGGGAGGGGAGGTCATGCGGGGACCTTGACCCGGCCCGCTCCGGTGCGCTCGGCGCCCGCGCGGACGAGGTCGATGAGTGTGCCGTAGTCGCGGGCGTCCGCGAGGGGGGAGAAGCCCCGGATGAGAAGGGTGGACACCCCGAGGGAGACGTAGTCGAGGAGGGATTCGGCGACCTGCTCGTAACTGCCCACCAGGGCGGTGGAGTTGCCCGCGGCTCCGGTGGTCCTCGCGATGGCGGTCCACAGCCGCTTGTCGTGGACGTCGCCCTGGGCGGCGTACTTCAGCAGTCGTTGGGAGCCGCGCTGCGCGGAGTGGTCGAGGTTGAAGGCCCTGGCCGTCTCGCCGACCCGTTCCTCGGTGAGCCGCAGGATCTCCCTGGCCCGCTCCCAGGCCTGCTCCTCGGTGGCGGCGGGGATGGGGCGCAGGCTCACGCTGAAGCGCGGTTCACGGCCGTACGGCGCGGCGGCGGCCCGTACCTCGCGGATCCGCTCGGCGATCCCGGCCAGCGGTTCGCCCCAGAAGGCGTAGACGTCGGCGTGCTTGCCGCCGACGCGGACGGCGTCCCCGGAGGCGCCGCCGAAGTAGACGGGGATCGGGGCGGCGGGGCGTACGGCGGAGAAGCCGCCCTTCACGCGGTAGAACTCCCCCTCGTGGTCGAAGGGTTCGGCGGAGTCCCACTCCTTGCGGACGACGTCGAGGAAGTCGTCGGTGCGTCGGTAGCGGGTGGGCTTGTCGCTGAAGTCGCCGTCGCGCGCCTGGTCGGCGTCGTCGCCGCCGGTGATGACGTGCAGGGCGATCCGGCCGGGGTGGAAGGCGTCGAGGGTGGCGTACTTGCGGGCGGCGAGGGTCGGCGAGACGAAGCCGGGGCGGTGGGCGAGCAGGACGCCGAGCCGTTCGGTGTGGGTGAGGATCTGGTCGGCGACGGTGAAGCCGTCGGGGCTCGCGGAGGAGTGGGCGACCAGGACCCGGTCGAAGCCCGACTCCTCGTGGGCGCGGGCCAGTTCCCGGAGGTAGCCGGGCTGGACGACCGGCCCCGCGGCCTGTTCGGTCTCCGTCTGGGTGGAGACGCCGTCGCGGCCGGTGACGGGGGTGCGGGAGCCGCTCTCGCTGGTCTCCTGGGTGGCGGCGATGCCGATGAATTCGATGGCCATGGCGGTGGGTTCTCCTGTTCAGCCGATACCGCCGCGCCAGGTGGCGGCGTGGTGGCAGGCGACGGTGTGGGACGGCCTGGACGGGTCGGATTCCCCTGCGGGGGAAGGTAGTTGTGTCGTGGTGGGTCGAGCGGTGGCTTGAGCGGCGGTTTTGAGGGCGGTTTCCGCGGCAGCTTGCGGGGCGGAGTGCGGGGCGGATTCCCGTGCGTCTCCGGCGGCTTGGGCGGTACGGGTGTCCTGGGCTCCGGCGGCCACGGGGGCGGAGCCGGGCTCCTCCCGGCACGCGGGACCCGCGAAGCGGCAGCGGGGCGCGAAGACACAGCCCTCGTCGTCGGGCCAGGGCGCACGGCCGGCGGCCCCGGCCGGGTCCGGGCGCAACTGCGCGGGCAGGAGACGGTGTTCGCGGCGCACGCTGGGCGCGGAGGCGGTGAGCAGGGCGGTGTACGGGTGCCTGGGGTGTTCCAGGACCTCGCCGATGGGGCCCTGTTCCACGAGCCGGCCGCGGTAGAGGACGGCGACCCGGTCGGCGATGCCCGCGAGCGAGCTGAGGTCGTGCGAGATGACGACGACGGCGAGGCCCAGTTCGCGGCGGAGCCGGTCGAGCAGGCTCAGGACGAGGTTGCGGTTGGAGGCGTCCAGGGCGCTGACCGGCTCGTCGCTGAGCAACAGCCGGGGGCGGGTGACGATGGCGCGGGCCAGCGAGACGCGCTGGCGCTGGCCGCCGGAGAGCTGGGCCGGGGTGCGCGGGCCGAGCGCCTCGGCGTCGAGGCCGACGAGGGTCAGGGCCTCGTCGGCCCGCCGCGCGCGTTCCTGGCGGGTGGCGGCGCCGACCGACGCGAGCGGCTCCGCGACGACCTGACGTACCGTCAACTCCGGGTCCTGGGAGCGGAGCGGGTCCTGGAACATGTACTGGACGCGGCCGGTGCGGCGGAAGTCCCGGAGGTCCCGGCGGTTCAGCCGGGTGACGTCGCGGCCTTCAAAACCGATCTCGCCCGCGTCGGGGCGCACCAGGCCGACGGTGGCGCGGGCCAGGGTCGTCTTGCCCGAGCCGGTCTCGCCGATGATCCCGAGGATCTCCCCCGCCCGTACCGTGAGGTCGACGCCCGAGAGCACCCGGGTGCTGCCCGCCCGGCGCAGGGCGGTGGCGCGGCGGCCGTACGAGACGGTCAGTCCGCTGATCTCCAGGAGCGGGGCGGGACTCTCCTGGGTGAGGACGGCGTTCATAGGGCGGCTCCGGAGGCGGCGGGACGCAGGCAGCGGGCGCGGCGCCCGTCACCCAGCTCGTACAGGGCGACGGGTCCGGCCGTGCACTGCGCGGTGGTGTGGGCGCAGCGGTCGGCGAAGCGGCAGCCGGGCAGGTCGGCGCCGGCCTCGGGCGGCCGGCCGGGGATGATGTCGAGTTCGCGGCGGCCCCACACCCCGATGGACGCGACGCGCAGCAGCGCTTCGGTGTAGGGGTGGGAGGGCGCGGCGAGCACCTCGGCGGTGGGGCCGTCCTCGACGATCTCGCCGGCGTACATGACGAGGATGCGGTCGCAGCTCTCGGCGACGACGGCGAGGTCGTGGGTGACGAGGAGCAGCGCGAGTCCCCGCTCCGCCCTGAGCCGGGCGAGCAGTTCGAGGATCTCGGCCTGGATGACGACGTCGAGGGCGGTGGTGGCCTCGTCGGCGATGAGCAGTTCGGGCTCGCAGGAGACGGCGATCGCGATGAGGACCCGCTGGAGCATGCCGCCGGACAGTTCGTGCGGGAACTGGTGGAAGACCTCGTCGGGCCGGTGCAGTCCGACGGCGCCGAACAGCTCGACGGCGCGGATGTGGGCGGCGGCCCTGGGCAGTCCGCGTCCGACGCGGAGCTGTTCCGCGAGCTGGCGGCCGACGGTCAGGGAGGGGTTGAGGTACGAGGCGGGGTCCTGGAACACGGCGCCGACGCGGCTGCCCCGGACGGCGTTCCACTGCTTGCGGGTGAGCGCGCTCAGCTCGGTGGGCGCGCCGGAGCCGGTGGCGCCCAGGGTGATACGGCCGCCGGTGACCTCGCAGCCGGCGGGCAGGACGCCGAGCGCGGAGCGGCAGGTCAGGCTCTTGCCGCTGCCGGACTCCCCGACCAGGCCGACGGCCTCGCCGCGGCCGAGCGTGAACGACACGCCCTGCACGGCGCGCGCGCCGCCCGACACGGTGACGTCGAGCCCGTCGACGGTCAGGACGGGGCCGGCGACGGCCGGCCGCCCCAGGGTCTCAGCCGGTGCTGACATGACGCTCCACCTCCTCACGCTGTTCGCCGCCGGACGTGACGGCACGGGACTCGTCGTACGACTCTCCGGCCCGGTCTTGAGCGGCGGCTCCGCCTCCATCAGCCACGGCCACGGCGGGCGCGGCCCCGTCGACCGAGGACGCCGACGGATCGAGAACCCGGCCCTCGCCCAGCTCCGGGACTCGGCCCGGGACTTGGTCCTCGGCCTGAACCCGCCCCCGGGCGACGGCCCGGGCTCGGTCTGCGGCCGGAGGGCGCACCTGGGCCTCGGCCCGCTCGGGGACCAGCTCCTCGGCCGGAACCCGGGCCTGAGATACGGCCGCGGGCCGCACCTGGACCTCAGCCCGGTCCGGGGCCTGGGCCCGCTCCTGAACCGAGGCCTGGCCCGAGGCCTGGCCCGGTGCCTGGGCCTGGGCCCGCTCCGGGCCCGAGGTCCGAGCCGGTGCCTGCGCCGACGCGGGTACGGACGCCGGCACCGGGGCCGAGTCACCCTCTGGGGCCACGTTCCGAACCGGAGCCAACGTCAAGGCCAGGGCCTGCGCCGGGGCCGATGCAGCAGGCCGGTCCGAGTCCTGGGCCCGCTCCAGAGCCGAGGCCTGGGCCTGGGTCCCGTCCGGGACCTGAGCCTCCTTCAGAACCGAACCACGCGCCCGCACCCATGTCGATGCCGGTTCCGACGCCGCTGCCCGGAACCCGTCAGGGGTTGAAGCACCTTCCCGGGCCGGGGCGGAGGCCTGGGCCTGGGCCTGGACCTGGACCGGGATGGAGGCCTGGGCCTTGGCAGTGGCCTGGTGGAAGGCCGAGGCCGGAGCCGGAGGCAACGCCGTCCGCTCCGCCCGGTCCCCGGCCGGAGGCCGTCCCGCCGCACCGGGCCTCGCCCCGCGAGGCACGCGCGGCGCCCGCAAACGCCTCGGACTCTTCGCGCGGACGGCGGCAGCCGCACCGCCGCTGTCGCGTACCGCGTCCGCCAGGATGTTCAGGGCGCCGACCGTGAGCATGATGGCCGCGCCCGGGATCAGAGGGGCCCAGGGCTGCTGGGACAGGTAGCCCAGGTCCGAGGCGAGCATGCCGCCCCACGTCGGGGCCGGCGGCTGGACGCCGAGGCCCAGGAAGGTCAGGGACGCGACCACCAGGAGCGCCTGGCCCACCGCCTGGGCCGTCGTCACCGCGACCGTCGGCAGGATCTTGCCCCAGACGTGGACCCGCAGGATCCACCACCGCGACGCGCCCATCAGCTCGGCGGCCTCGACGTACTGCGCCTGCTTGAGGCCCAGCGCGGCGGCCCGCGTCACCCGGAAGTACAACGGTGCGAAGAGCACGCCCAGCGCGAGCATGGCCTGGTGCATGCCGTTGCCCAGCGCGCCGACCACCGCGATCGCGAAGACCGTGAAGGGCATGATCATCAAAGTGTCGGCGGCCCGCTGCGCCGTCCATTCGACGGTACGGCCGAGCCACACCGAGGCGATGCCGGGCACGATGCCGAGCAGCATCGCGGCCCCGACGGCCTCCAGCGCGCCCACCACCGACCGCCCGGTACCGGCCAGGACCCGGCTGAGGACGTCGCGTCCCAGGTAGTCCGTACCGAGCAGATGCCCGGCGCTCGGACCGTGGAGCATGTCCGCGGGGCTCTGCGCCAGCGGATCGTGCGGGGCCACGGCTCCCCCGGCGATCGCCAGCAGGGCCACGACGGCCAGCACGGCCAGGGCGATCCGCGCGGACCGCAGCCGCCACGTACGGCGAAGGGTCCTCATGACGCGCCCCCGTCCGCGGCGGCCCGCCGCCCGGCCGCCGCGCCTCTGCGCGCCGCCGGATTCAGCGCCGCGAGCGCCGCGTTGACCGCGATGTTGGCGATCAGCACCACCACCACCGTGACCAGCAGCGTCCCCTGGATGACCGGGATGTCGTGCTGCTCGGCCGACTGGAGGGACAGCTGCGCGATGCCCGGCAGATTGAAGATCTTCTCGGTGACCACCGCGCCGCCCAGGATCACCGGCACGCTCAGCCCGAGGACACTCAGCGCAGGCCCCGCCGCGTTGCGCAGGACATGCCCGAACAGCACCCGCCGCGACGAGAACCCCCGCATCTCCGCCCCCGTCACATAGTTCTCGCGCAACGCGCCGACCAGCGACGTCCGCAACTGCCGTGCGAGGGAGGCCGCGGCGTCCAGGCTGAGCGCGAACGCGGGCAGGATCGCGTACCGCAGCCACTCCCCCGGGCTCTCGCCCAGCGGTACGTACCCTCCCGTCGGCAGCGCCCCGAGCTGCACCGCGAAGACGACGATCAGCACGATGCCGATGAGGAACGGCGGCAGTGTGGCCAGCACCGAGCAGACGAGCGTGACCGCCCGGTCGAACCGCCCGCCGTTGTCCAGCGCGGCCCCGATCCCGGCCCCGCCGCCGAGCAGGACGGCCAGCAGGAGCGCGAGACCGGCGATGGACAGGTCCACCGGCAGCGCCTGGGAGATGCTGTCGGCCACCGGCGCGCTGGTGAACCAGGACACCCCGAGGTCTCCGGTGAGCGCGTGCCCGAGCCAGCTCAGGTACTGCGCGTACAGCGGCCGGTCGAGGCCGAACTCCGCCTGCATCCGGGCGATGTCGGCCGGGGTGGCCTGGTCCCCGAGCACGGCGGCCGCCGGGTTCGCGTCCGACAGGGCGCCGAGCGCGAAGGTCAGGAGCGACGCCAGGACGAACACGGTGGCGGTGACGGCGAGCACCCGGCCCAGCGAGCGCGGCGCTCCGGACAGCCGGCGCCGCAGCGGCGGGAGCCAGGAGGGCCGGGCCCCCTCGGGCGGTGACGGCCTGGCCGCCCCGGTCAGTACGGGGGCGGTCACGCGACGGTCACCCCCTCGAACCGCTGGACGACGGTGTACGCGGGGATCTCCGACACCTTGGTGTTGCGGGCGAGGATCCGCGGCACGGTGTAGAGGAAGACGTTCGGCATGGTCCGTACCGCGATACCGGTGGCCTTCTGGAGCACGGCCGGGTACTCGGCGGCGTCGAGCGGCGTGCGGCGCACCACGTCGAGGGCCTTCTCCAGCTCGGGCGAGACGGTACGCCCCGGGTTCATCAGGCCCTCCTTGCCGAAGAGCACCTGGAAGGCCTGGGTCGCGGAGTCCCGCCCCGCGAACTGGTCGACGAAGAGCGCCTTGCTCCGCTGGATGTAGACGAGTTGGGTCGCCTGGGTCTGGGGGACGGTGTCGATCGTGACGTTGATGCCGACCTTCTTGAGCTGCGCCTGGATCAGTTCCGGCACCCCCTCGGGGATGGAAGTGGAGAGGGTCAGGTCGAGCCCGTCGGCGTGACCGGCCTTCGCCAGCAGCCGCTTGGCCTTCTCGGGGTCGTACGGGAAGAGCTTGTCGAGCGCGTCGTCGTGACCCGCGTACCCCTGGGGGAAGGGCTGGACGGTGACCTCGCCGTGCCCGAAGGCCGCGGTCTTGAGCAACTCCTGCCGGTCGATGGCGTATTTGATGGCCAGCGCGACGTCGGGGTCGTCGTTGAAGGGCGCCTTGCCGAGGTTGAGGTCGAGGACGGCGACCACCATGGAGGGGATGACCTGGACCTCCAGGCCCGCGGCCTTGGCGGCCTCGACCTGACTGCCGGGAATCTGGGCGACGTTGTACTGCCCGGAGGTGAGCGCGGCGACGACCGTGGACGCCTCGGGAAGCGGATAGATCTCGAAGTTCTCGACCTTGATCCGGCCCGCGTCCCAGTAGGCCGGGTTGCGCCGCAGCACGGCCTTGGCGTTCTGGACGTAAGAGACCAGGGTGTAAGGACCGGAGCCCGCGGGCTTGGTGGCGATCCCGGCGGCGTCGCTCTCGAAGACCTTGGGGTTGACGATCATGCCGGTCTTGCCGGCGAGGAGGGCCGGTATCTGGAAGTCCGGTGCGGCGAGGGTCAGCCGTACGGTGCCGGGGTCGACGGCGGTGACGTCCTTGACGCCGATGAGCTGGGAGGCGATCAGCGACTTCGCGTAGTCACGGCCGCGTTCGATGCTCTTCTTCACGGCGGTGGCGTCGACGGGGGTCCCGTCGCTGAACTTCTGGCCCTCGCGCAGGGTGAAGGTGACGACCGTGCCCTCCGCGTTGTACTTCCAGGAGGTGGCGAGCGCCGGGACGGCCTTGCCCGTGAGGTCGAGCTTGGTCAGGCCCGCGTAGACGAGGGAGAGGGAGTGCACGTCCCAGCCGGCGGACGAGGTGACCGGGTCCCACGAAGTGGGCAGTGACCAGCCCCACTTGAGGGTGGCGGTCCGGCCGCCCGCGGTCGAGGCGGACCCTCCGCCGCAGGCGGTGAGGGCCAGCGCCGCGCCGGCGCCGAGCGAGAGCCCGAGGAAGGACCGCCGCCCGGGACCGGGGCGGGACGGAGTTCCGGGCAGCGAAGGGGCGGGGCTGCTGGTGGAGGGGCGGAGGATCGGCATGGGAGCGCCACCTTTCTCGGCCGTACCGGAGCGTTCGGGTACGCGGGCGGGCCTGGACGCCCGGTCGGGCGGCCCGGACAGAACGGGACAAGGACACAAAAGAACGCAGAACGAAGAAGTCGGGAGCAAGCGGCGAGGAGGCCGGGGCCTGCCGGAGACACGCGTCAACAACGGTGTGGGCGCGGGGCGTTGGCGTGAGGTGTCGGCGCGGACGCCGGAATCGGGAGCGGGGCGGCCCGGCCCTGGGCGCGGGAGGGTTCGCGGGTGTACGGCGCCGGCCGCCGCGGCACTGGGACGGGGCGGCGCCGGGAACTCCGGTCGCGGGGACGCAGCGCGTGGGAAGAGATCGCCCCCGGCCGGGTACGCCCCGGGGGCACCGCCGTCGCGGTGCGGGGAACGAGCCACGGCCAGTCCGGCCGATCCCCCGCGGATCAGCTCACGGCTGGTCCGCCGGAAGGGCCCGGGACAGGGCCGGAGTGCCGAAGGCCTCAATCAGCGGGCCGGTTCGGCGGTCGGGTCAGCGACAGAGGGCGCTGGAAGTGCGCCGGTAATCCACGTAGCGGCAGACCACACCGGGGTGCATCGAATGCATGCCCGTATCCTCACGGCCCGGCGCCCGACTGTCAATGGACACCTCTAGGTGTCTCATTGGACGAGACCTTGACGACCTGCGGTTTCGTCAGCCATGAGGGTGCATTTCCGTAGGGTGCAGCCACAGCGGACCGTTGCCCGTGTCGGTGCGTACGGCGTCCTCCGGAGGCTCCGACTCGCGGGTGAGCAGGGCGAGTTCGGGGCCGGTCAGGGTGCGCCACCGCTCCAGTGCCTCCCGGGCGGGGAGTTGTACGGGAGGGGCCGGCGCAGCCGTGCCCGCGGCGGTGCGGGCCGCTTCCAGATAGGTCTCCACCGGACGCCATCCCGGGACGCACACCCGGCCCCCGGGGCCGTCGAAGACCAGCGTCGGCAGGGCGTAACGGCGGTGGTCCCCCACCTCCTTGGCCCGGCCGGGGTGCGGGCCCGGCGCGTCCAGATCCACCACCTCGGGCAGCGGACGCCGGGTCTCCGCCCAGTCGGCGCGGACCGCGTCCCGGGTCCCCGGGGCGGCCGCGTCGTCCCGCAGCCGGTCCGCGTCGAGTCCGGGAACGCCCTGCACGGCGGCGAGGACGCCGTCCGGCGTGTCGGCGGGGGCGCCGAGGACGAACATGGTCTCGCGCAGCCGCCGCAGGACCCGTTCGGCCACCTCGGACCCCTGCGCCTGCGCCGCCTTGGCGGCGAGCGACGCCGGCCAGCTGCTGCGGGCCACCCGGCGCAGCCGTGGCGCGTACGGCGCCCCGGTGTGGGCGCCGACCTCGTGGGTGAACCGTTCGTACCACCGCGCCTCGGCGTCCGGATCGGGCGCGGGGTCGTCATCGTCGTCGAAGAGGATGCCGAAGACCCGGCGCCACCGCACGCCGTCGCCCAGCTGGTGCCCGAGGCGCAGCCTGAGCAGGCGGAAGACGGGCTCGGAGCCCCAGGCCCAGGGGCAGACCGGATCGGTGAACTCGGTGATGTCCAGGGCCGGCCGGTACGCGCCCCCGGGCTCGGCCGGGGTCATGCGGGAACGGCCGCGGGCCGAACCGCCGCGGGTCGGTCCGACGCCACGTCGCGTACGTCCTCGGCGTCGGACCGGGACGACGGCATGTCACGTACATCCTCAGGCGCGAGCCGGGCCGATGCCACGTCGCGCGCCGCCCCGGCCGCGAGCCGGGCGATGCTCGTACCGCCCAGCACCGCCCGCGCGGCGGCCTCGACCGCGCGCCACACGTCCGGCAGCGTCCCGGCGGCGCCCGGGTACCCGAGGTCGCCGGGGCGCTCGCCACGTACGGTGAGGAACTCCCCGTCGACCGCCGTCATCACCTCGGCCACGCTGATCTCGGCCGCGTCCCTGCCGATCCAGTAACCGCCCTCGCAGCCCCGCTGGCTGCGCACCAGACCCGCCTGCCGCAGGTCGCGGAAGACGGACTTGAGGAAGCGGAACGGGATGTCCTGGGAGGACGCGATGGACTCACAAGTGAGGGGCCGCCCGCTGTCGGCGGCCAGCTCCACGAGCGCCCGCACCGCGTAGTCCGCCTTCGCCGATATCTGCATCCGTACCGTCTCCCCGTAGCGTGCCGAGTCCGCCGAGCACCGTCCGAGAAGCGTCCGGCAACCGGTGAGGACCAGCTCGGCGGCAATGGACACATCTTGACATCCATTCGCCGCCCTCTCTACGTTCGGTCCCGGCCACTCGCACCCGCAGCCCTCAAGAGCAGGAACTCCATGGACGCGTTCCACCCCGACCTCTCCGGTGACGACCACGGTCCTGACCCCGCCGGGGAGAGCACGCTGCCGCTCCGGGCCCGTCTCCACCACATCCGCGCCGACGCGCTCGACGGCGACACCGCGCAGACCGGCGGGATGCGCAGGTTCGCCGCGATCAGCGGCGCCAGTGTCGGCTCGGAGCGGATCTGGATGGGACAGACCCATGTCGCTGCCGGAACGGCGTCCTCGAACCACCACCACGGCGAGTCGGAGACGGCGATCCATGTGGTGAAGGGACACCCGGAGTTCGTGTTCCTCGACAACTCGGGCGGTACGCCCGAGGAGATCCGCATCCGCACCTCGCCGGGCGACTACATCTTCGTGCCGCCGTACGTCCCGCACCGCGAGGAGAACCCCAGCCCGGACGACGAGGCCGTCGTGGTGATCGCCCGCAGCACGCAGGAGGCGATCGTGGTCAACCTCCCCGAGCTGTACGTCCTCGGTAGCGACACGCCCTAGGCGCAGCCCGGCGGTTTCCTCTTGGCCGGCACAAATTGCATCGTGGGCATCCCGGCGGCGTCGAAGTTGGCGGTGTCGGGGCCGATCAGGGTCATGTAGCCGGCGAGTCTCCCGCCATCCTGCGACGGCGGCGTCCCCCTGACCTGCTCGACACCGGGGAACACATGGTCGAGGATCCACCAACGACCACCGAAATAAAGCCACTTGATCCCGCAGTGTGTGTTGACGTCGTACGGATACGGCTTGTGCTGCCCGGGCTTGGCCGGCCCCTCCTGCCACTTGTCCTTGGCGAAGGTGCGGGCGGGCAGGGTGGGGCCGGCGTACCCCTCGTCGCCGGGGTCGCCGGACGAGGACGAGCAACCGGAGAGCAACAGCCCGGCGCTCAGGAACAGGACGGCGGTTTGGCGCGGCATTCTCATGCACCTCGGACGCGGCGGACACGCCTTCCGTTCCGGACCCCGCCGTCCTTCCGCGATACGGCTACGCGACGGTGAAGTCGGCCGCCCTGGTCTCCAGCTTCGTGGTGCCGTCCTTGGCACTGACCTGAACGGCGAGGTGCCAGACACCGCGAGGCGACACCTCCGCGTCGGCGCGGGTGACAACAGCCTTGTAGGTGCAGCGCACGGTGTCCTCACCGAGAGGCTCGCAGTCGGCCGACTCGACAGCGGCCATGTCCTTGGTGGTCAACCCCCGCTCCGCGAAGGACGACTTGGCGGGCCAGGCCAGGACCTTCACGTCCTTGACGCCGGAGGACGACGTGACGTCGGTGGTGAAGGTCAAGGACCCGTCGCGCTCGCCGTCGGGGGCCGCGTAGCGGGCCGTGCTGTGTGCCAGAGAAAGCGACGGCTCCCCGGCCCGGGCGAGCACGAAGGCCCCGGTGCCCCCGATGACAACGACGGCGGCGGTCAGCGACAGAACGATACGACGGGACATCAGGAGTTCTCCATAATCGTTTCAGCGGGATCCAACCGGCACTCTCGGCCGCGCCGCTGCACCGATACTCGCCCTCCGGAAAGCTCCGGGCATGAGCACGCGCACTCAGGCCGGTCTGAGTAGAGGCGGCGGACCGAAGCCGGACGGCGACGCGCTACAACCCTCTTCCGCGGTCGTGCGTCTTCTCCTGTATTCGCTTCACAAGATCACCCGGGACCGGTCCCGACCGGTCCCGCGCGCACGCAGGAGACGCATGTTCACGCACAGGACGTCCCGCCCGCTCCGGCTCGCTCTCGCGACCGCCACCGCCCTGTCCCTCACGGGCGGCGGGCTGCTGGCCCTCGCGGGGTCGGCCGCGGCCGCGCCCGCGAAGTACGCCGACGACTTCAACGGTGACGGCTACCGGGACTACGCCGAGGCCTCCCTCGGCGGCTCCTTCGCCGTGACCTACGGGACCGCGACCGGCCCCGGCACGGTGAGGAAGACGTTCACCCAGAACAGCCCGAACATTCCCGGGGCCGCCGGGGACGCCGGCGGCACCGGGGACGCCTTCGGTGACGACCTGGCCGCCGCCGACCTGGACCGGGACGGCTACGCCGACCTCGCGGTCACCGACTTCACCGAGAAGGTGAGCGGCAAGACCGGCTCGGGAGCGGTGGTCATCATGTGGGGCGCGAAGTCCGGCCTCGGCGCCAAGGCCACCCGGCTCCCCGTCGGCGCCGTCACCCACCGGGGCTTCGGCAAGGCGGTCGAGACCGGTGACTTCGACGGCGACGGCAAGCCGGACCTGGCGGTCGTCGACTCCCTCGACACCGCCTACATCTTCCGGGGAGGCTTCTCCAAGACAGGGACGACCGGCAAGGTCACCAAGCACACGTTGCCCCTCAGCTCACCCGACATCCTCGAACCCACCGGACTCGTCGCCGGGCAGGTCACCAAGGACAAGGCCACCGACCTGTACGTCCTCGGCCAGGGCTACCGCAAGGACAAGATGACGCAGGACGCCTGGTTCCTGCGGGGCGGCACCACCGTCAAGCCCGCCGCCAAGGTCACACCGATCAACAACACCGCCCCCGACTACAGCCCCACGGGCGTCATCGCGGACTTCGACAAGAACGGCTACGGCGACCTGGCCGTCAGCGACACCGCCCACAACAAGGGCGCCGGCTCGGTCGTCGTCGTACGCGGCGGCGCGTCCGGCCCCACCACCACGTACCGCCTCACCCAGTCCACGGCGGGCGTCGCCACGGGCGCCACCAAGAACGACGGCTTCGGCGTCGCTCTCTCCGCCGGCGACACCAACCGCGACGGCTACCCGGACCTCGCGGTGAACTCGGCGGAGGAGAAGGTCGGCTCGGCCGCGGCGGCGGGCGGCGTCCACCTCCTGCGCGGCGGCAAGAAGGGCCTGACCGGTACCGGTTCGCAGTGGTTCACCCGCTCCACCGCCGGAGTACCCGGGAGCCCCACGGCCGACGAGAGGTTCGGGCTGAACCTCCGGCTGCGCGACACCGACCGGGACGGCGACGCCGACCTGCTGATCGGCGACAAGGACTACGAGCAGACGAGCCTGCTCCTCCCGGGCGGCGCCTCCGGCATCACCACCGCCGCCGTGACGAAGCTGGGGGTGTGGCCGAGCTTCCCCCAGTGACACCGGGGGAGGCGGTCACTCCTCCGGAACGTCCCTTACAGGGCGAGTTCGCGGACCGTCGCCATGTCGCTGAACGGTACGAGTTCCTCGCCGACGATCTGGTACGGCTCGCTGCCCTTGCCGGCGATCAGCACGACGTCGTCCGGGCCCGCGGCGGCCAGCGCGTGGGCGATGGCGGCGCGGCGGTCGGCGAGCCGCTCGAAGGGCGTCCCCGTGGCGGTGAGGCCCGGCGCGATCTGGTCCAGGATCGCCTCGGGGTCCTCGTCGCGGGGATTGTCCGAGGTGAGGACGCACAGGTCGGAGTAGGTGCCGGCGATCTCGCCCATCTCGGCCCGCTTGGTGATGTCGCGGTCGCCGCCGCAGCCGAAGACGGTGATGATCCGGCCCTTGGCGTACCCGCGGATGGTGGTGAGCACCTTCTCCAGCGAGTCGGGCGAGTGCGCGTAGTCCACGATGACCGAGGTGCCGGCCGGAGTCTCGAAGCGCTCGAAGCGGCCCGGGATCGGCGGCATCCGGTCGAGGGCGGCGACCAGTCCGCGCAGGTCGTGTCCGAGGAGGTGGCACGCGGCCACGGTGGCGAGGGCGTTGGCGACCGAGTAGCGGCCGGGCACGGGGATGGCCGCCGGGTACTTGCGTCCTTCGTGGTGCAGTGTGAAGCGGGTGCCGAAGGCGTCGACGGTGAGGTCGGTGGCGCGGTAGTCCGCGTCGGTGTCGAGGGCGTACGTCGTCACGGCCCCGGGCATCAGCGCGACGATCCCGGCGCCCACGGCGTCGTCGGCGTTCACGACCGCGCGGCGGCAGAGCCCCTGGAACAGCCGGAGTTTGGCGTCCCGGTAGTTCTCCATCGTGCCGTGGTCGTCCAGGTGATCCTGCGTCAGGTTGGTGAAGATGCCGACGTCGATGAAGGAGTGGTCGACGCGGTGCGTCAACAGCCCCATGGACGTGGCCTCCAGGACGACCGTACCGACCTCGCGGTCCCGCATGCGCCCCAGCAGGTACTGGAAGTCCGGCGACTCGGGGGTGGTCAGCACCGACCTCGGCATGGGGATCAGCTCGTCGCCGATCCGGCTTCCCGCGGTCCCGATGACCCCGACCGTGGCCCCCTCGGCGAGCCGCAGCACCGACTCGACCATGTACGACACCGACGTTTTGCCGTTGGTGCCGGTGATGGCGACCATGTCCATCGAGCGCCCGGGCTCGCCGTAGTAGCGGGAGGCGACCACCGCGGCCGTCGTGCGGGTGTCCTGGACGCGGACCACACAGACGTCGGTGTCCGCCCAGACGGAGGCGGGGAGGTCCGGGGCCCCGGCGTCGACCAGCACGGCGACCGCGCCCCGGGCGAGCGCGGGGCCGACGGACTCGGGGCCGCCCTCACGGTGTCCGGGCACCGCGATGAACAGCGATCCGGGTGACACCCGGTGGGCGTCGAAGGCGGTTCCCGCGGTGATCACCGTCTCCGGATCGCCCTGAAGAATCTCGTGGTCGTGCCCGGCGAGCAGTTCGCTCAACTTCACAGGGGTCCTCTCGAAGGCGCGACACGGGCCCGCTCGCCGCGGGCGCCGGGAAGGCGCCGACGGGTCGCGGTGGCGTCGCGTGACGGGGGTGGTGCGGGCGGTGACGGTGTCCGGGTCGGACCGGACACCACAGGGCCGGCCCGGCGGGCGGCGCTCTGCGGTGGGATGTGCTGCGGTGGGGGGCGTGCTGGTACGGCGGCGGTGGAGGCGGGTGCGGGTGCGGTGAAGTCCCGTGCGGCGGGGGCGAGAAGAGTGCGCGGCCGGCCGGCGACGGCCGGACGGGGGTGCGGGCGGGTCGGCGGTGCAGGCGGGGTGTTAGCCGTGACCGTGCAGGGCGCGACAACCGGCTTCCGGTGCGGACACCGGGCCGGGGCCCGAGGACACCGCGTCGGCGGCGGCCGAGCACAGTGCGCAGGCGGCCTGTCGCAGGCACTCCCTCACCACACGTGTGCAACCCATGGGGCGAGTGTACGGCCAGAGGGGCGCTCCCGGCTCCGTCGTGCGCGGACACGCCCGCGGCCCGGCCGCCCCCGGACACGACGACGCCGGGCGGACCTGTTCAGGTCCGCCCGGCGATCGCCTGCGGGAGTACGGGGTGCCCCTTGGGTCTCGCGGGGCCCGAGGCGGTCTGCGGGTGGGGCTCAGACGCCCTGTCCGGTGCCGGTGCCGCCGCCGGCCGCCTTCTTGATCCCCTTCGTGATGTCGTCCATGACGGTGAGCTTCGGCGCCTTGACGTTGACGTCGAACCCGGACCGTACGACCACGATCAGCTCCGGGTTGGCGGGGGACGGGAAGGCCAGCGACTGGACGTAACCGTCGTCGCCCTTGCTCGTGACGACCTTCCACCGCACCAGGTAGCCCTTCTGGCCCGCGACGGTCACCGCCTCGGCCTTGAGCTGCTGGTGCGAGGAGATCTCGCCGTACGTGGCGCCGCCGTAGGAGTCCTTGGCGTTGGCCTCGATGTCCTTCTCGGCCGCGTCCTTGGCCGTCTTCGCGTTGATCTCCAGCGCGGCGGCCGGGGCCGAGAACACCCCGCCGAGGACACAGGTCTGCGACGTCTCCCCGGGGCACGGGTAGTCCCCGGTCGTCACCCCGGCGCCGATCGGGCCCGACTCGCCCTTCCAGCCCGTCGGCACCGGAATGCTGATGCCGCTCGCCCCGTCGGTGGCGAAGCCGTCCTCGGTCTGCGGCTGGGGCAGTTGGGGAGCGCCGTCCTCGCCGCCTCCCCCGCCGCCGCCCTCGCCCTGGCCGGGCGGGGCGTCGGGCGCGGGGCTCTGGCCGCGCTGCCCGGGGTCCGGCACGCCGGGCAGCGAGGGTGCCGCGGAGGAACCCCCGTCGCCCGCCGCGGAGGCGTGGTCGCTGTCGTCGTCGGTGCCGCGCCCGAGGAGGAAGGAGCCACCCGCGACGGCCAGCACCACAACGGCGGCGATCGCCCCGAACGCGATCCGCCGTTTGCGGTTCGGCGTGCCGGGGGCCGTCCCGGGTGCCGTGCCCAGCGGATACGGCGGGTACGGCGGCTGGCCCCAACCCGCCCCGGCGGGCTGCGCGGCCGGTACGGGACCGGGGACCGGCGCCGTGACCGTGGCGGGGTGACCGTGGGCCGGGTCCGGAACGGGTGCGGGAGGCGGGCCCTTGAACAGGTCCGGGCCCTGGGGCCGGTCGACCGCGCCCTGGACCAGGGTCTGATCGGGCCGCTCCGGGTCCTGGGCCTGAGCCGGGTCCTGGGCCGGGCCCGCGTCCTGCGTCAGGACCGCGTCCCGGGCCTGGGCCTGATCCGGTTCCGGGGTCGGTTCCGGTTCCGGGGTCGGTTCCGGGGTCTGGACGGGGGCCGGATCCCGGTCCTGGTCCTGCTCCCGGTCCGGCGTGGCGGAACGGAGCTCGTCGGTCCAGGCCGAACCGTCCCACCATCGTTCGAGGCGGGGGCCGTCGCCTGTGTGCCCTGGATCGGGATGCCAGCCGGGGGGAGTCGAGTAAGTCACGCGCCCAAGCCTAAGCATTTCAACTGAAAAGCCGGTGAGAGGCCCATGAGAATTCATGGCTTGGCCCGCCTCTCAGGGCACGATCCCACGGATCGCCCCCAGCTCCAGCAGGTCCTGCGGCCGGAGTCCGAGCTGGTCGGCCGTCGTGCCCGCCTCGGCCGGGGCGCGTTTGAGGATCGCCGCGGCGAGTTCGGGCGCGATGACGGAGAAGTAACTGTCCTTCGTGGCCCACGTGTTGTCCGGCGCGGACAGGGCCAGCGCACCACCCGAGCCGCCCTCGCCGATCAGCAGGGTGGTGACCGGCACCCGGGAGGTCGCCATCGCCGCGAAGACGTCGGCGACGGCCGCCCCCACCCCCGCGCGTTCCGCCTCGGCGTCGTTGGCCGCGCCCGGGGTGTCCACCAGGGTGAGGACGGGGATGCCCAGGCGGCCGGCGAGCCGGATCAGCCGCGCCGCGGTGCGGTAGCCGGCCGGGAGCGTGGCCGTGCCGCACTGCGCCGCGTACGCGTAGGTTCGGCCCGCCCGGTGGCCGAACCCGCAGCGCATGCCGGGGTCCGTACCCCCGCAGCGGTCGCCGGTGATCTCCTCCCGGCGGCTGAAGTACGCGTCCAGGTACGCCTCGGCGCGCGGGCGCCCGGCCGACCTGGCACGGAAAACGGCCTCCCGGCCGGTGGCGGGCAGCGGGGTGCCACCGAGACCCTCGGGCGGCGGGGCGGCGTCCGCGCGGACCCCTCCGGTGAGCAGCGCCAGCCAGCTCCCGACCGTGGCGGCCAATGCCTCCAACTCCACGACGGCGTCGATCTGACCGGACGTCAACTGTGCCCCGGCCGTGTACGCGTGGGGGTCGGCGTCCACGGGTCGTACCCGTGAGCCCGCGAAGCCGATCTGGGCGTCCGGCAGGGCCAGAACGACATCGGCGCCCGCGCCCAGGGTGGCCCAGCCGCCGCCGGTGGTCGGGTCGCGCACGACGGCAACCTGGGGCAGCCCGGCCTCCCGGGTCAGCGCCGACTGCCGCGCCACCCGCTGGAGTTGGAGCAGCGCGCGCATGCCTTCCTGCATCCGGCTGCCGCCGGTGGCGATGAGCGAGACGACGGGCAGTCCCTCCTCGCGCGCCCGGGTGTGGGCGGCCTCGATCCGGTCGCCCGTCGCCTCGCCCAACGAGCCGCCGAGGAAGCCGAATTCGAAGGAGATCAGCACGGCACGGGTGGCGCCGACCCAGGCGGTGCCGCAGACGACGGACTCGGCCTCGCCGGTCGCCCGTCGCGCGCGCCGCCGCTGCTCGCCGTACCCCTCCCAGGCCAGCGGTCCGTCCGGCGCGGAGATGTCCTGGGGCGCGGGCAGTTCGGCGAAGTCCCCGCCGCCGGTCACCACGGCGACGGCCTCGCGGGCGCTCAACCGGTCAGACACCGAGCGACCTCTTCATGATCTTGCCCATGTCGTTGCGGGGCAGGGCGTCCAGATAGCGCACCACACGCGGCCGTTTGTGCGCGGCGAGCTGGCCCGCGACGTGGTCGGCCAACTCCTCGGCGGACGGCGGGGCGCCGGCGTCCCGTGGCACGATCCACGCCACGATCCGCTCGCCGAGGTCCGCGTCGGGTTCGCCGGTCACCGCGGCCTCCCGTACCCCGGGATGCTCCAGCAGTACGTTCTCGATCTCCCCGGCGCCGATCTTGTAACCGCCGCTCTTGATCAGGTCGGTGGCCTTGCGGCCGACGATGCGGACGTAGCCGTCGGGGTCGCGGACCGCCATGTCGCCCGTGCGGAACCAGCCGTCCGTGAAGGCCGCCTCCGTCGCGTCCGGCCGGTTCAGGTAGGCGGTGAAGAGGTTCGGGCCGCGCACCTGGATCTCACCGACCGTCTCACCGTCGTACGCCTCGATCGAGTCGCCCGACTCCTCGACCAGGCGCAGTTCGACACCCCGCAGCGGTACGCCGACGGTCCCCGCGCGCGGTTCGCCGTCCGCGCGCACGCTCGTGTTCATCAGGGTCTCCGTCATGCCGTACCGCTCGACGACCGCGCGCCCGGTGGCCGTGGTGATCCGCCGGTGGTCGTGCACGGGCAGCGCGGCGGAGCCGGACACCAGGAGCCGCGCCCCGGCCAGGGCCTTCACCAGCGCCGGGTCGTCGGCCAGGGCCTCGGCGAGGCGGTGGTACATCGTCGGTACGCCGAAGAACATGGTGGCCCCGGAGGACAGCTCCCGCGTGACCCCGGCGGTGTCGAACCTGCCGAGGTGGCGGACGGACCCGCCTCTGCGCAGCGGGCCGAGGACTCCGAGGATCAGTCCGTGGACGTGGAAGAGCGGCAGCGCGTGGACGAGGACGTCGTCGGCGGTCCACTGCCAGGCGTCCTCCAGCGCGTCCAGGCTGGCGGTCAGGGCCCGGCGGGGCAGGACGGCCCCCTTGGGCGGCCCGGTGGTCCCGGAGGTGTAGACGATCAGCGCGGGCGCTTCGGGGCACGGCTCGGGAGGCAGCGGCGCGGGACCGCCGCCCGTGGTCGCGGAGCCCGTGGGCACGCCGTCCGTCCCCCTCTCCCTCTCCCTCCCCCTCTCCGGAAGTGAACCCGAACGGGTCGCGCGCGTCACGATGTCCACCCGCTCCGGTGCGGCCAGTCCCGGCGGCAGTTCGACGCCCGCCTCCACCAGGACACGTTCGGGGGCGCTGTCGGCGACGATGTGCGCGAGTTCGCGTTCCCCGCTCTTCGGGTTGACGGGGACGACGGGCACCCCGGCGAGCAGGCCGGCCACCACACCCACCGCCGTGGCGAGCGTGGGCGTGGCCCAGACCGCGATCCGCCGCGCCCCGGCGATCCGCAGGGCCAGCGCGCCCGCGTCGTCGGCGAGTTCGGCGTAGGTCAGGGTGTGTCCGCCGAACTGGAGCGCGGGCCGGTCCGCACGCGCGGCGAGGGCCGGGAAGAGTGGGGTCACGCGTCGTTCTCCTTGACGTCGGCACTGCCGGGAAGGCCGGAAAAGCCAGCGCCACCAGTGTGCCCGCCCGCCGGGCACCGGGGAGTGTCAGACCCCTGCCCTAGAGTGCGGACATGGCTGCGTCACCCGTCCTCACCTGGGACGTCAGGGAGAGCAAGGGGTGCGGAACCAGCCGCCGACGAGCCACCGACGAGCCGAGCCACCGCCCCTCAGGGAGAAGTCAGTGCCCACAGCAGACGAACTCATCAGCCCCGCCGCCGCCACCGGCCTGGTCCGCTGCCTGGAGGCGGTCGCGCCTCGACCGGAGCTGCCGGCCCTGCGCCGGGCCGCCGCGTCGCTCGCGGGGGTCGGGCTGCGGGCCCGCAACGATCTGCTGCGGGACGCCCTGCTGACCGATCTGCCCGCGTCCTACGCCGACTTCGACAAGACCGTACGGTCGGCCCTGGCCGACCCGGAGTTCACGGGTTGGATGATCTGGCCGGTGACCGACGCGGTCGCGACCCGGGCGCTCGCCTCGGACGATCCGCGCGCGTTCGACGACGCCCTGGCGCTGCTGGCCGATCTCACGCCCCGGCTGACCGCCGAGTTCGCCCTGCGCCGCCTGCTCAACGCCGACCTCGACCGCGCCCTCGCGGACATCCAGGGGTGGACGGCTCATCCGGACGCGCATGTACGGCGGCTGGCCAGCGAGGGGACCCGGCCGCGCCTGCCCTGGGCGGTACGGGTCAAACCGCTGGCGGAGCGGCAGGAGGCGACGGTGCCGATCCTCGACGCGCTGTACCGGGACCCGTCGGACTATGTGCGGCGGTCGGTCGCCAACCACCTCAACGACGTGAGCCACACCAGCCCGGAGCTGGCGGTGCGTGTCGCGACGGCGTGGGCCGCGGCTCCCGACGGCAACACCGCGAAGGTCGTGCGCCACGCGCTGCGGACCCTCGTGAAGCAGGGCCATCCCGGGGCGCTCGGGCTGCTGGGATTCCCGCCGCCCGCGGCCCTCACGGTTGCGGGACCGGTCCTCGGCGCGACCTCGCTGTCCGTCGGGGACGAGCTGCCGTTCGAGGTCACGCTGACGAACGACTCGGCGGTGGAGACGCGGCTGGCGGTCGACTACGTGGTCCACTACCGCAAGGCCAACGGCGGTACGGCCCCGAAGGTCTTCAAGCTCACCACCGTGACCCTCGCCCCCGGGGAGACGGTTGTCCTCGCCCGTCGCCGGTCCTTCAAGCTCATCACCACCCGGACGTTCTACGCCGGGGAGCACGCGCTGGAGGTCCAGGTCAACGGGGTGGCGCAGGGCCGGGCCGTGTTCCAGCTCCGGGTGCCGCCGGAGGCATGAGGCAGGCCCCGGCCGGTTCGGGGGATGCCGGCCAGGGCCCACTGTCAATGAACGCTCAACCACTCCGGCGCGTTCCGCCCGTCCGCCCACCGGGCGTGTGAACTGTGCCACGCGCGTTCAGGGGGCGGCGCGGTGGTCAGTGGTGGGTCGCGTCGACCCGTTCGCCGGCTCCCTCCGGCACGGACGCGCCTTTCGCCACCACGACCCGGCCGGTGCCGGGGGCCCCGCGGTCCAGCGCGCCCGACACGAGCGCCAGGACCAGCGCGGACCCGGCCAGCGCCGCGCCCACCCAGTTGGCCGCGGTATACCCGAAGCCGCCCGCGATGACGAGGCCGCCGAGCCACGCGGCCAGCGCGTTCCCGAGGTTGAAGGCGCCGATGTTGACGGCGGAGGCCAGGGTGGGAGCCGCCGACGCCTGGTCGAGGACCCGCTTCTGGAGCGGCGGCACGGTCGCGAAGCCGAGCGCGCCGATCAGCAGGATGGTCAGCGCGGCGGCGACCTTGTTGTGGGCGGTGAGTGTGAACAACGCCAGGACGACGGCGAGGGAGCCGAGGGACACGTACAGCAGGGGCATGAGGCGGCGGTCGGCGAACTTCCCGCCGAGCAGGTTCCCGCCGACCATGCCGAGGCCGAACAGGACCAGCAGCCACGTCACCGACGAGTCGGCGAAGCCGGCCGTCTCCGTCATCATCGGGGTGATGTAGGTGATCGCGGCGAAGACGCCGCCGAAGCCGAGCACCGTCATCGCCATGGCGAGCAGGACCTGTACGTTCCGGAACGCGGCCAGTTCGTGGCGCAGCCGTACCCCTTCGGGCCTCGGCTGCTCGGGTACGAGGGCCGCCACACCGGCCAGCCCCAGAACGCCGAGTCCGGCGACGACGAGGAAGGTGGCCCGCCAGCCGGCGCTCTGGCCGATGTAGGTGCCGAGCGGGACGCCCACGACGTTGGCGACGGTCAGTCCGGTGAACATCATCGCGATGGCCCCGGCCTTCTTGTGCGGGGCGACCAGACCGGCGGCGACCACCGAGCCGATGCCGAAGAAGGCGCCGTGCGCCAGCGAGGCGATCACCCGTCCGGTGAGCATCACGCCGAAGGTGGGGGCGAGCGCGGAGACCACGTTGCCCGCCACGAAGAGCCCCATCAGCAGCATCAGCATCCGCTTGCGGGAGATCCGGGTGCCGAGGACGGTCATCAGCGGCGCGCCCAGGACCACCCCCAGCGCATAGCCGGTGACCAGGTACCCCGCGGTGGGGATGGTGACGCCGAACTCGGTGGCCACCTCCGGCAGCAGCCCCATGATCACGAACTCGGTGGTGCCGATGCCGAACGCCCCGATGGCCAGGGCGAGGAGCGCGAGAGGCATGGGTGAGGACCTTCCGTGGAAATTGCGCGAGCGCTTTACGAGCGATGACAATACTTGCGTACGCCGTATACTTGCAAACGCGCTATATTGCACACGTGGCCTATTTTGGACCCCACCAGCCGTCCACCACCACCGCCGCACGGCCCTGACGGCCCCGGCGCCACCTCTCACACAGCAGCCGGGGGGGGGGGGGCGGGGGGGGGGGGGGGGGGGGGGGGGGGGGGGGGGGGGGGTGCCGGTGGCGGTGGTGATCAGGGCGTGGCGGCTGCGGGAGCGGCGGGTGAAGGCGGAGGTGTCGGACGCGCCGGTCGCGGGGGTCGTCG